>JBFLWE010000020.1:0-69481 GCA_040758375.1 Pseudomonadota bacterium | reverse complement strand
GCATCAGCTGCAGCAGCAGCGGCGACTGCGCCAGCAGCGCGCCCAGCCCGAACACCCCGGCGGCCACCAGCAGCCAGTCGGACACGGTGCAGAACAGCACCACCGACGCCACATGCGAGCGCGCCAGCCCCTGGCGCAGCACCAGCGCGTTCTGCGCGCCGATGGCGACGATCAGGCCGGCCATCATGAGCCAGCCCTGGGCGAAGGCAGCGTTCGCATCCATGGGTGGGCTGGATTGTGGGCAGGGCCGGCCGCACAATAAACATTCATTCATCGATTTACGGCTTCATTAGCGGTGCTTATGAAAGAACTGGACCCGGCCAGCCTGGACTGCCTGGCCGCGCTGGCCGACGAGGTCAGCTTCGAGCGCGCGGCGCAGCGCCTGGCCGTCACGCAGTCGGCCGTGTCGCAGCGCCTGCGGGCGCTGGAGGCGGCCGTGGGCGCGCCGCTGGTGGTGCGTTCGCGCCCGCTGCGCCTCACCGACCCCGGCAAGGTGCTCCTGCGCTACGCGCGCCAGTGGCACGCGATGCGCGCGGACCTGGCGCGCGAGCTGGGCGAAGGCCTGGCCGGCGACGAGCGCCTGTCGATCGCGGTCAACGCCGACAGCCTGGCCACCTGGGTGCCGCCGGCGCTGGACGGCCTGGTGCAGCAGGGCCTGGACCGCGGCTACGGCTTCGAGCTGGTGGTGGACGACCAGGACTTCACGCACGAGTGGCTGCGCCAGGGCGCGGTGCTGGGTTGCGTGAGCACGGTGCGCGAAGCGCTGCGTGGCTGCCGCGTGATGCCGCTGGGCGTGATGCACTACACGGCCGTGGCCAGCCCGGGCTTCGTCGAGCGCTGGCTGCCGCAGGGCCTGACGCGCGCCAACTTCGCGCAGCTGCCTTTTCTGGTGTTCAACCGCAAGGACGACATGCAGACGCAATGGGTGAGCCGCGCCTTCGGCGTGCGTGGGCCACGGCTGCGCGCGCGCTATGTACCGGCCAGCGAGGCCTACCTGCGGGCGGCGGAAATGGGCTGGGGCATCGGCGTGGTGCCCGAGCTGCAGGCGCGAGAGGCACTGCGCGCGGGCCGCCTGCAGGCGCTGCACCCGGAAGTGCAGCTGCCGGTGGCGCTGTACTGGCACCAGTGGCAGGTCGACGCACCCTCGGATTCGCCTTCACCGCGGCTGGCCCTGCTCGATCGGGTGGGCATGGCCCTGGCGGCCGGCGCGCGGCAGGCACTCGCGCCCCAACGCGCTCGGGCCGGCGGCGCGCCTCGGGCGAAGTCTCAGCGGGACAAAGGCTCGCGCGGCTGAGGCGCAACCGCAGGGCGGTCTGCCCGGGCGGCCACCGGCGATGCCACGCCCACCGGCAGCGGGAACGCGGGCGCCTTGGCGACCTTGCGGTCCTCGGCCCATCGGGGCTCGGAGGCAGCCAGCCAGAGGGCGCTGCTCACGGCAGCGGCGACCGTGCCCCAGGTCAGGGCTTGAAGTGTGATGCGACGCATATCGGGGGAAGTCGGCAAGCGTAGCCGGCGGTGCGCGGTGCGGACATCCAACAAAGTAGGGAGCGTTGCCCACGCGCCACGGCTGCGGTGCCAGCCTTGCATCATGCACGGCGAGGACGTGAACAGATGGCGGAAACAGCGCCCGGAGTTGTGTCCATTTCCTACTGCAGCGCCGGACAGTGTCGATACACACTGCAGACACGCTGGGTCCGATGGCCGTTTTTCAGGAGGCTGCGATGCGCGACGACCGATCCTCCGCTGCCCTGTTCGCTCGTTGGAAACGGGCCTGGTCGCCGTCGCACGCCGACGATCCGGCCGACTACGGCACCGCCTTCGGCCTGGACCTCAGCATGGAAGGCGGCGTGCCGCATCCGGCCGAGCCCGCCGCGCCGTCGGCTGCGCCCGGCAGCCCCCACGACGGTTGGCTGGCGCGCTGGTGGCGCAGGGCCTGACAGCCGCTCACACCTCCAGCAGCTTCATCGGCTCGAAGCCCTCGGTCTCGCCCTTGGCCGCCAGGCCACGCGCCTGGCTCACCACGCGCGTCGCCCGGCCATTGCCGTGCGACACCACATAGTCGTGCCGGCAATGCAGGTGGCCGTGCAGCCAGAGGTCGGCACCCGGCAGCAGCGCGTCGTCGGCGTTGCAGAAGCTGGCGGTGCCGCTTTGCTGCACGCCATAGCGCGGGTCGGCGCTGCGCAGGCTGGGCGCGAAATGCGTCACCACCACGGTGGCGTCCCAGCGGCCGTGGGCCGGCTCGGCCAGCGTGCGCGCCAGCCAGTCGCGGCAGCGCAGGCCCTCCTGGCGCACCGCGGAGGCGTCGAAGGGCCGGCCGCCGCGGGTGGCGCGCATCACCTTCTGGAAATAGGCGCCGGCGCGCAGCGCACGTTCACGCCGACCCGGGCCGAAGGCATCGAAATCGGTCCAGCGCACGGTGCCGGCAAAGCGGATGCGGCGACCCTGCACATCGGTGAACAGCGCCGTCTCGCACTCGAGCAGGCGCAGGCCCAGCGCCTCGCAGCGCTCGCGCAAGGCGGGCCAGGCCTGGTCGAGCTCGCGGCCGTCGAACTCGTGGTTGCCCGCGACCAGGACCACCGGCACGGGCCAGCCGGCAAAGCGCGCCAGCGACTGCCAGGTGTTGTCGATGTCGCCGGCCAGCACGAGCAGCTCGGCGCCCGGCGCCGGCTCGGGGTCGAAACGCTCGGTCTCCAGGTGCAGGTCGGACAGCAGCTGAAGACGCACGACGAGGCACTCCCGGCGACCGCGCTCAGGCGCCGTGGCACTGCTTGTACTTCTTGCCGCTGCCGCAGGGGCAGGGATCGTTGCGGCCTACCTTGGGTTGGTCACGCCGCACCGGCGCCACGCGGTAGCGGGCCTCGCGCGTGGCCTCCCAGAGGTCGGCCACCGCCAGCACCAGGGTTTCGACCGCGTCGTCCACGCTGCGCAGCGGATGCACGGCCTCGAGCGCCTGCAGCAGCTTGCGGTCCTCGTCGTCCTCGGGCGGCAGGTGGCGCAACACCTGGTCCAGCGCCGCGGCCACCGGCTCGTCGGCTTGCGACAGCAGCTCCGGAAACACCGTCGTGGCGTACTGGAAGCCGGCCGCCCAGGCGAACAGCGGCCGCGACGCCTCGGGCAGCTCGCGCAGCACGTCGGCGCTCGCGCTATCGGTCGCCAGCTCGGGCGACTCGTGCACGATGGGGTCGAACCAGCCGTCCTCGGCCAGCGTGCGGTTGAGTGCGGCATGGCGGCGCTCGATCAGCTCGGTGCAGCGGGCGCGCCAGGCGGGGTCGGCATCGTCGGGCAGCGGCCGGCCTTCGAGGTCGAACACCGGCGGCAGCCATTCGTCCCGAGGCACCAGGCGCGGCTGCACCAGCACGCCGCACAGGTAGCCATCGAGCATCACCAGGTCCAGCGGGTCCAGCGGTGCCGGCGCATCGGCGAGCAGCTGGTCCAGCTCGTCCAGCTCTTGGTCGTTCAGGTCTAGCGTCATCGCCGCATTGTCTCAGCGGCCCAGGCGCCTTCACGCGGACACCGCGGAGCCGGCTTCGCCGGTGGCGCGCCCTTGAGGGGAGGCGCCGTCAGGCGCTGCGGGGGTGGGCCATCAGCTGCTGCTGGATCTCCTGCTTGCGCAGCGCCAGCTCGGTGGGCAGCTTGTAGGCCAGCTGGGCGAACAGCTCGCCGTGCAGCTCCATCTCGTGCAGCCAGGCCTGCTTGTCGATGCCGATCACCGACTGGAACTGCTCGCGGCTGAAGTCCAGGCCTTCCCAGCACAGGTCTTCGTAACGCGGGCTGATGCCGAACACATGGGCCTCGCCTTCGGCCACGCCCTCCACGCGCTCGAGCATCCAGCGCAGCACGCGCATGTTCTCGCCGTAGCCGGGCCAGACGAACTTGCCGTCGGCGCCCTTGCGGAACCAGTTGACGCAGAAGATCGCCGGCAGCTTGGCGCCTTCGGCCTCCAGGCGCGCGCCCAGGTTGAGCCAGTGCTGGAAGTACTCGCTCATGTTGTAGCCCATGAAGGGCAGCATCGCGAACGGGTCGCGGCGCACCACGCCCTGCTGGCCGGCGGCCGCGGCGGTGGTTTCGGAACCCATGGTCGCGGCCATGTACACGCCTTCGACCCAGTTGCGCGCCTGGCTGACCAGCGGCACGGTGGTGGAGCGGCGGCCGCCGAAGATGAAGGCGTCGATCGCCACGCCCTGGGGGTTGTCCCACTCGGGGTCGAGCACCGGGTTGTTGGTGGCCGCGACCGTGAAGCGGGCGTTGGGATGCGCGGCCTTCGCGCCGGTGTCCTTGGCGATCTGCGGCGTCCAGTCCTTGCCCTGCCAGTCGATCAGGTGCGCGGGCGGGGTGTCGGTCATGCCTTCCCACCACACGTCGCCGTCGTCGGTGAGGGCGACGTTGGTGAAGATCACGTCGCGCTTCAACGAATCCATGCAGTTGGGATTCGTCTTGTAGTTGGTGCCCGGGGCCACGCCGAAGTAGCCCGCCTCGGGGTTGATCGCGTACAGGCGCCCGTCGGCCGCCGGCTTGATCCAGGCGATGTCGTCGCCGATGGTCGTGACCTTCCAGCCTTCGAAGCCCTGCGGCGGGATCAGCATCGCGAAGTTGGTCTTGCCGCAGGCGCTGGGGAAGGCCGCGGCCACGTGGTGCTTCTTGCCCCGGGGGTCGGTCACACCCAGGATCAGCATGTGCTCGGCCAGCCAGCCCTGGTCGCGGCCCATCGTGGAAGCGATGCGCAGCGCGAAACATTTCTTGCCCAGCAGCGCGTTGCCGCCGTAGCCGGAGCCGTAGCTCCAGATCTCGCGCGTCTCGGGGTAGTGAACGATGTACTTGGTCTTGTTGCAGGGCCAGGTGGCGTCTTTCTGGCCGGGCTCGAGCGGCGCGCCCACGGTGTGCACCGCCGGCACGAAGTCGCCGTCGGGGCCCAGCGCTTCCAGCGCCGCCTTGCCCATGCGGGTCATGATGCGCATGTTCACCGCGACGTAGGCGCTGTCGGAGAGCTCGACCCCGATGTGCGAGATGGGAGATCCGATCGGGCCCATCGAGAACGGCACCACATACAGCGTGCGGCCGCGCATGCAGCCGCGGAACAGCGCCTTCTCGCCGGTCTGCAGCAGCGCGCGCATTTCGGCCGGGGCCATCCAGTTGTTGGTGGGGCCGGCGTCTTCCTTGCGCTGGCTGCAGATGAAGGTGCGGTCTTCCACACGCGCCACGTCGCCGGGGTCGCTGCAGGCGAGGTAGCTGTTGGGTCGCAGCTCGGGGTTGAGCTTCTTGAACGTGCCCTTTTTCACCAGCTCGGCGCACAGCCGGTCGTATTCGGCCTGGCTGCCGTCGCACCAGTAGACCTCGGCGGCCTCGGTGAGCGCGGCGATCTCGGCCACCCAGGCCACCAGCCTGGCGTGTTTGACGTAGGCCGGCACGTTCAAGCGCAAGCCTTCCATCACGGGACGGTTCATGGCAGCTCCAATCATCTAAGTCGTTAAAGCGGGATTGGGCGAACCTCGCGGCCCGGTGAAAGAAGGGTCCGCGGGGCTCGCCCAATGCCGCCCGACGCCGAATCGGGAGAGAGCCGAAAGTTACACGGCAGTTTCCGCGCCTGAACCCTCGGCTACCACGTAGAGGGGCGCAAAACCATTGTCATTCCAGTGTAATGGGCTGGTAACCGCCGGATTCCGGGGGGTCATGCAAATCCGGAATGGCGGGATGCAAAGGTCTTTTGACCGTCGGGAGGGGAATGAGTCCGGGTGCTGCGCCTGCGTGGTGTCAGCGCGCCACGCGGTAGGGCGGCGGGCCCTCGGTGCCCACCATCAGCTGGTTGTGCACGCCTTCCACATCGTCGAGCAGCCGCACGATGCGTTCGATCTCGGCCGCCTGCCCGGCCGACTGCACGCAGCCCTTGAGCCACACGTAGCGCCGCTGCCCCAGCGCCCACACGCTGGTGCCGGCACCGAACCGGCCGTCGGCCTGCAGCGCCTTCTCGACGCGCGGCACGATCTCCTGGTCGTAGAGATAGGCGTTGTGCAGGCGGCAGCGCCCGGCCATCCAGCAGCTCACGCCGCGCTGCGAGCGGTCGTGCGCCTCGGCGCGGAACTCTTCTTCGGTGAAGACCGGCTCCTCGGGCGCCGGACAGGCTGCCAGGCCGCTGGTGATGCGCAAGAACGGGTCGCCAAAGGGATTGCGGCGCAGCTCCTGCGCGCCGGCAGGCCCTGCGAGCACCGCCAGCCACAGGACCACCAGCACCCCCACAACCGCTTGCCGCATCACCGAAGTTCCTTGTCCGCTGCCTCGGCGGTGCATTGTGCAGGCGCTTCGGCTCAGCGACGCGCGGCGCGGCGCGCGGCGGCTTCGGCCACCTCGGGCGGCAGGCGCTTGAGCAGGAAGCGGATCGCCAGCGGCACCAGCACCAGGTCGTCCACCACGCCGACCAGCGGCAGCGCGTCGGGGATCAGGTCGACCGGTGACACCAGGTACAGCACGATCAGCGCCGTGCCCAGCTTCAGCCACAGCGGCGCGGCCGGATGGCGCAGCGCGAACCACAGCCGCAGCGCGTCACCGCGCAGCAGGGTCCACCACAGGGTCAGCCGTTTCCACATCGCAGGCCTCCAGCGCGGCCGCAGGCCGCCGTGCTGGGCAGATGGTGCCGGGCAGCGCAGACGCAAGACCGCCCTCGGCACCCCGACGCAGCGAGCCTGTAAGCTCGTGTGCATGCCTTCACTTACCCCAGCAGGCGGCACCCTGGCCAGCCTGAACGTGGCGCGCGCCGAGGCGCGCATGATCGGCGGCCGCCCGGTGATGACGGCCATCGGCAAGCGGCCGGTGCACGGCGCGCTCGAGGTGCAGCCGCTGGGCCTGGCCGGCGACGAGCAGGCCGACTTGTCAGTGCACGGCGGGCTGAGCAAGGCGGTATACGCGTACCCGCTGGAGCACTACCCGGTGTGGCAGACGCTGCGCGCCCAGGCCGGCGCCGCCGGCTGGGACGAAGCGCTGGCGCCCGGCGCCATCGGCGAAAACCTCAGCCTGCGCGGGCTGCTGGAGAGCCAGGTCTGGGTGGGCGACCTGCTGCGCTTTGCCGGCTGCGAGCTGGTGGTGAGCGAGCCGCGCTTTCCCTGCTTCAAGTTCAACGCCGCGATGGGCTTCAACAAGGCGGCGAAGATGATGGCGCAGTCGGGCTATTGCGGCTTTTACCTGGCGGTCAAGACGCCGGGTTCCCTGAGCGCCGGCGAGCGCTTCACGCTGGTGCCCGGGCCGCGCGAGGTGGGGATCGCCGAGCTGTTCCGGGCCAAGGCGCACCGCATCACGTGACGGGCGCCGCCGCCGCGCGGCGCTCGATCCAGCGGTACAGCGGCGCGGTGAGCAGCAGCACCGCCACGTAGCGGGTCACGTGGAAGGCCGTGACCACCGGCACGCCGAGCTGCAGCACCTTGGCCGTGATGCACATCTCGGCAATGCCACCCGGCGAAGTGCCCAGCAGCACCGTGGCCCAGTGCAGGCCCGCCAGCTGCGCCAGCGACCAGGCGAAACCCGCCGACAGCCCGATCATCCCCAGCGTGCCCAGCGCCACCGCGCCCAGCCAGCGCGGCGCCGTGTGCACGAACTCCGGCGTGAAGCGCGTGCCCAGCGCCACGCCGATGAACAGCTGGCCAAGGTTGGTCACCGCCTTCGGCAAGGCCGACAGCGCCAGGCCGCTGCCGGTGAGGGCCAGCGCCACGGCCAGCGCACCCAGCACCCAGGGGTTGGGCAGGCGCAGCCGCCGCAACGCCAGCGCGCCGGCGACCGTGAGGCCGACCAGCAGCGCCAGCCCTAGCGGCTGCACGGCCTGCGCGGCCGGCAACGCGACGTCGGCACCGCGCAGCCCGGCCCACTGGTAGGCGAAGGGAATGCTCACGACGACGATCAGCACGCGCAGCGAATGTGCGGCCGCGATGCGATCGGTGCGCCCGCCGCTGCGCTCGCCCAGCACCGCCATCTCGGAGGCGCCGCCGATCGCGGCTGCGAAGTAGGCCGTGGCCCGCTCAGGCGCGGACCGGGCCTGCGACACCGTCGCGAGCAGCCGGTAGAAGCCGTAGCCGAGCAGCAAAGCCCAGGCGATGCCGGCCGCGAGCGCCGGCGCCAGCCGCAGGATCTGCTGCAGCACCTCGGGCGTGAAGTACAGGCCGAGCGCCGTGCCGATGGCCCACTGGCCCGCGTTGCGCAGGGGGCCGGCGGCGTCCACCGGCAGGCCGCTCACGCCGCACAGTGCGGTGGCCAGCAGCGGGCCGATCATCCAGGGCAGGGGCACGCGCAGCGCTTCACAAACCCAGCCGGCCGCTGCGGCCAGGGCCAGCGTGCCGGCGATGCGCAGCGCGCGACGCGAGGCCGGGACAAACCGATCTGACATGCCCGCGAGGTTACGGCGCCGCGCCAAGGCCCCGGCGTGCGCCGGCGCAGCCGCGCTGTGCAGGTCCGAGCGGCTACAGTCCCGGGATGCTCGCCTACCGACACGCCTTCCATGCCGGCAACCACGCCGACGTGCTCAAGCACCTGGTGCTGACGCAGGTGCTGCGCCACATGGGCGAGAAAGACAAGCCGTACACGCTGATCGACACCCATGCGGGCGCCGGCGGCTACTCGCTGCAGGGCCGCTACGCGAACAAGAAACACGAGTACGAGGACGGCATCGGCCGCCTGTGGGGACGCGACGACCTGCCCGGCCCGGTGGCCGACTACGTGCAGCGGGTGCGCGAGTTCAACGGCGGCGGCGCGCTGGAGCAATACCCCGGTTCGCCGGCGCTGGCGCAGATGCTGTTGCGCCCGGCCGACCGCCTGCGCCTGTACGAGCTGCACCCCACCGACTACCGCATCCTCGAGTCGTTCCTCGGCAAGCGGCCGCACACGCAGGTGAGCATGAGCGATGGCTTCGCGGCGCTGAAGGCCGAGCTGCCGCCGCCCTCGCGCCGCGGCGTGGTGCTGATCGACCCCTCGTACGAGCTGAAGACCGACTACGCCAAGGTGCTGGCCGCGGTGCGCGAGGCGCAGCAGCGCTTCGCCGAAGGGCTGGTGCTGGTGTGGGTGCCGCAGGTGCAGCTGGTGGAGGCGGCGCAGCTGCCGCACCGGCTGCAGACCGCGGCCGAGGCCGCGCCCAAGGGCTGGCTGCATGCGCGGCTCTCGGTGGCCCAGGCCGACGAGCGCGGCTTCGGGCTGGTGGGCAGCAGCATGTTCGTCATCAACCCGCCTCATCGGCTGCACGGGCAGCTGAAGGACACGCTGCCCTGGCTGACCGACGTGCTGGGCCAGCACGACGGGGCCAACTTCGTGCTGGAGCATCGGGCGCGATGAGCGCCGCACGGCCGCTCCGAAGGCGCTCGCTCCCCAAGGGACCGCGAAGCGGGCCCCTTCGTGGCCCGCGGGGGACGGCGCGTAGCGCCAAGGGGGCTCAATGAGCGAGAACCCCGGGCCGCTGGCCGGCCTGAAGGTGCTGGAGCTGGGGCAGCTGATCGCCGGCCCCTTCGCCGGCAAGACGCTGGGCGACTTCGGCGCCGAGGTGATCAAGGTCGAACCGCCCGACGGCGACCCGCTGCGCCAGTGGCGCCTGCTGCACAACGGCACCAGCGTGTGGTGGCAGGTGCAAAGCCGCAACAAGAAGAGCGTGGTGCTCGACCTGCGCACCGACGAAGGCCGCGCGGCGGTGCGCGCGCTGGCCGCCGAGGCCGACGTGCTGATCGAGAACTTCAAGCCCGGCACGATGGAGAAGTGGGGCCTGGGCTACGAGCGCCTGAGCGCCGACAACCCCGGGCTCATCATGCTGCGCATCAGCGGCTACGGACAGACCGGGCCCTACAAGGACCTGCCGGGTTTCGCGGTCGTGGCCGAGGCCATGGGCGGCCTGCGCCACCTGACCGGCGAGCCGGGCCGCGTGCCGGTGCGCTGCGGCGTGAGCATCGGCGACACGCTGGCGGCGCTGCACGGCGTGGTCGGGGTGCTGATGGCCTTGCAGGCGCGCACCAAGAGCATCAGCGCCGATGCGCCCAAGGGCCGCGGCCAGGTGGTGGACGTGGCGCTGTACGAAGCGGTGTTCAACTGCATGGAAAGCCTGCTGCCCGAGTACAGCGCCTTCGGCGTGGTGCGCGAGCCGGCCGGTTCGGCGCTGCCCGGCATCGCGCCGTCGAACGCCTACCGCTGCGCCGACGGCCAGGTGGTCATCGGCGGCAACGGCGACTCGATCTTCAAGCGCCTGATGCAGGCCATCGGCCGCGAGGACCTGGCCGGCGACCCCGGCCTGGCCAGCAACGCCCAGCGCGTGCCGCGGGTGGACGAGATCGACGCCGCGATCACCGCCTGGACGGTGCAGCGGCCGGTGGCCGAGGTGGTGCGCGCGCTGCAGGCGGCCAGCGTGCCGGTGGGACGCATCTACACGGTGAAGGACATCGCTGAAGATCCGCACTACCGCGCGCGCCAGATGATCGAGCAGGTGACCAGCGCCGACGGGCTCACGGTGCAGGTGCCGGGCATCGTGCCGAAGCTGAGCGCGACGCCGGGTGCCATACGGCATCGCGCCCCGACACTCGGCGAGCACCAAGGCGAGGTCTAGCGCGCCGGCAACGGGCTCAGCGCATCGCGCTTCAAGTCGCGGAAGGCCGCGAACAGCCACGAGCGCATGCCCAGCAGCAGCGTGAACGGGCGCTTCTGGTCGGCCGGCAGCTTCTGGTCCGCCAGGTGCTGTTGCGCGAAGTCCTGCGCCACGCGCGCCAGGCGCTCGTTGAACTGCATCGCCAGGCTGCGGCCGATCTGGCCGTGCACCAGCATCAGCATCTCGCCCTCGCCGTCGAAGCCGCCGGAAAAATAGTCCTGCACCACGTGCTCGCGGAAGTACTGCATCACCGGGCCATGCGGACGCCAGCGGAAGGTCTTGGCCACCTTGAGGCTGTAGCGGTTCAGCGGCTTGAGTTCGATGATGCCCAGCCGGTCGAGCTGGGCCAGGTACTTGATCGCCTCCGGCTCGCTCAGGCGGTAGGTGTCCACCACCTGCTCCAGCGTCCACTGGCTCAGGCAGCAGATCGCCATCAGCAGCAGCTTGCGGTCGGCGATCACCGCCTTCTCCTGCTCCAGCGTGAGCTCGCGCCGCAGTTTCAGCGGCTGGGCGTCGGCCACCTTGCGCGCCAGCTCGGCGAAGTCCATCTTCAGCACGCGCAGCACCTCGTCGATGCGCGACAGCGGCATGTCGCCCTTGGCGAACACGCGCTTGATGCTGGATTCGGCCATGCCCAGCTCGCGCGCGAGGTCGGCATAGGTGAGGCCGGCGCGCTTGAGCTCGGCCTTGAGGGCGGTGATGAGGTCTGCGGTGGTGCTCATGGCGCGGGCGAGTATCGCCGCACGATACCGATCGCGCCAGCGGTTGAAGCCCTTGCATCGCGCGGCCCGTGGAGCGCTGCCAGGCGCGCAGCATGCGCGCCATGTTCAACAGCCCGACGAGGGTTTCGATGCAGACGACAACGGCGGTTCGGCGCGACACCAGGGCCTGGCGGCTCCAGGTGTGGATCTCCTTCGGGCTGGCCGCCAGCCTGTGCGCGATCGGGCTGGCCTGGCTGCCGGGCGACGACCTCGACCGCGCCTTCATGGTGATGGGCTATGTGTTCTGCCTGTCCACCGCCTTCGCGCTGTCGAAATACGTGCGCGACAACGAGCGCGGCCGCGTGGACACGCCGATGTGGGGCCTGGTGGTGTGGTGCGGCTTCGCCTTCGCGATGGGCCTGACGGGCTGGGGCCTGTGGCGCATGGGCATCCAGCCGGTGTGGAAGGCCTATCTGCTGGTGTCGTGGCTGTTCCTGATCTCCACCGTGTTCACCCTGGCCAAGACGCTGCGCGACGCGCACGACGCCGACCTGCTCGAAGCCCGCCTGGCCGGTCGCCGTGACGCCGTCGAAGCCACCCAATGAAGGAGCACATGATGAAAAAGCTGTCGATGAGACTCTGCGGCGCCGCGCTGGCCGCCGCCTTGCTGGCCGCGCCGGCGGCACGGGCCCACGGGCCTTCGGATGCCAGTGCCGCCTCGGCCCTGTCGGTGGCCGTGCCGGTCGCGGTGTCGGTAGCGGGCCCGGTGATGCTGTTGTCGGGTACCGTCGCGCTCACGGTGGTGACGGTGCAGGCCAGCGCGGAAGGCACGGCGTGGGTGCTGGAGCGCGCTTCGGACGGTGCGCGTTTCGTACTGCAGTTTGCCGGGCACGCCGCGGCCGGGGCGTCGGTCGCCGCCGGTGCGCTGGTCACCTGCACGGTGCTGTCCACCGGCTGGCTGCTGTCGGCCGCCGGCGAAGTGATCGCCTTCGTGCCCAACGAGATCGGCGCCTCGCTGGTCTACAACGAACGGATCACGCGATGAAGCGCCCGGTCTTCGCCATCGCCGTGTTGCTGTCGGCCGCGGCGGCGCACGCCGGCCAGGCCTGCGAGCCGCACAAGCCCGGCGCCGCCGACATCACGCAGGCGCTGAACCTCGCGCACCGCACCGCCCAGGCGCTGGACACCAGCGGCGCCGAGGTGGTGCTGATCGCGCGCGCGGGGCAGGACCTGAGCGCCTACGGACTGCGCTACTCCCACCTGGGCTATGCCTACCGCGAGCGGCCGGCCGGCGCCTGGCGCATCGTGCACAAGCTCAACCACTGTGGCACCGACCACGCCGCGCTGTACCGGCAGGGCCTGGCCGACTTCTTCATGGATAAGCCCTGGCGCTACGAGGCGGCCCTCGTGGTGCCCGAGCCGGCGGTGCAGCAGGCGCTGCTGCCGCTGCTGCGCGACAACCTGCGCGCGGCCACGCTGCACACGCCGGCCTACAGCATGGTGGCCTACCCCTGGGCCCAGCGCTACCAGCAGAGCAACCAGTGGGCGCTGGAGACACTGGCCTTCGCGCTGGAGGACGCGGCCCGCTCGCGCGCACAGGCCCAGGCCTGGCTGCGCTTCAAGGGCTACCAGCCCACGACCTTGCGCCTGCCCACGTTCAAGCGCCTGGGCGCCCGGCTCACGGCCGCCAACGTGGCCTTCGACGACCATCCGAACGAGCGCCGCTTCGCCGGGCGCATCGACACCGTGACGGTCGACTCGGTGTTCGCGTTTGTGCGCAGCGCCGGGCTCGCGGGCGAGCCGCAGGTCGTGCGATAAAGCGCCACCGCGACAAGACCGGAGGAGAAGAGCATGTCGTCCACGCTGCCGGCCGCCGCGCCCGCGCACGAAAGTGCGCCGCCGCACGGGACCCACCCCAACCAGTTCGCGCTGCTGGGCCAGCGCCGCTTCGCGCCGTTTTTCTGGACGCAGTTCCTCGGCGCGGCCAACGACAACCTGTTCAAGTTCGCGTTCACGGTGCTGGTGACCTACCAGCTGCAGGTGGGTTGGATGCCGCCCACGCTGGCCGGGCTGGTGATCGGCGCGGTGTTCATCGCGCCCTTCCTGCTGTTTTCGGCCACCAGCGGGCAGCTGGCCGACAAGTACGACAAGGCACTGCTGACGCGGCTGGTCAAGTGGCTGGAGGTGGGCATCATGGCGGTGGCGGCCTTTGGCCTGTTCACCACCCACGTGCCCGCGATGCTGGCGTGCATCTTCCTGCTCGGCCTGCACTCCACGCTGTTCGGCCCGGTGAAATACGCCTACCTGCCGCAGCACCTGAACGAGCGCGAGCTCACCGGCGGCAACGGCATGATCGAGATGGGCACCTTCGTGGCCATCCTGCTGGGCAACGTGGTGGGCGGGCTGCTGATCGCGATTCCCGGCCTGGGCGCCAAGGTCGTGGGCGTGAGCTGCCTGGCCGTGGCCCTGCTCGGCCGCCTCACGGCGCAATGGGTGCCGCGCTCGCCCTCCACCGACCCGCAGCTCGCGATCAACTGGAACCCGGTCAGCGAAACCTGGCGCAACCTGAAGCTCGCGCACGGCAACGTGGTGGTGTTCCGCTCGCTGCTGGGCATCTCGTGGATGTGGTTCTTCGGCGCGGTGTTCCTGTCGCAGTTTCCCTCCTTCGCCAAGGAGGTGCTGCACGGCGACGAGCAGGTGGCCTCGCTGCTGCTGGTGGTGTTCTCCGTCGGCATCGGCGTGGGCTCGCTGCTGTGCGAGGTGCTGTCCAAGCGCCATGTCGAGATCGGCCTGGTGCCGCTGGGCGCCATCGGCATGAGCGTGTTCGCGGTGGACCTGTACTTTGCGTCGCGCGCGCTGCCGCCCTCGGGTGTGCAGGGCGTGGCCGCCTTCGTCGCGCAGCCGGCGCACTGGCATGTGATGGCCGACCTGTTCCTGCTGTCGCTGTCGGCCGGCATCTACAGCGTGCCGATGTATGCGCTGATCCAGCTGCGCGCCCAGGCCAGCCACCGGGCGCGCATCATCGCGGCCAACAACATCCTCAATGCGCTGTTCATGATCGCCAGCGCGCTGATCGTCGGCGTGCTGCTGAAAAGCGGCTTCACGGTGCCGCAGGTGTTCCTGTTCACCGGGCTGGCCAACGCCGTGGTGGCCGGCTACATCTTCCTGCTGGTGCCCGAGTACCTGCTGCGCTTCGTCGCCTTCGTGGCCACGCGCACGGTGTACCGCTTCCGCCTGCGCGGCGAAGAGCACATTCCCACCGAAGGCGCGGCGCTGCTGGTGTGCAACCACGTCAGCTTCGTCGATGCGGTGCTGCTGATGGCGGCCAGCCCGCGGCCGATCCGCTTCGTGATGGACCACCGCATCTTCCGCATCCCGCTGCTGGGCTGGCTGTTCCGCCTGGCCAAGTGCATCCCGATCGCGCCGCAAAAGGAAGACCCGGCCGCCTATGCCGCCGCTTTCGAAGCCGCGGACCGCGTGCTGGCCGAAGGCGAGCTGCTGGGCATCTTTCCCGAAGGCGCGATCACGCGCGACGGGCAGGTGGCGCAGTTCAAGGGCGGCGTGATGAAGATCCTCGAACGCCGCCCGGTGCCGGTGGTGCCGCTGGCGCTGCAGAACCTGTGGGGCTCGTTCTTCTCGCGCGTGGAGCAGGGCCGGGCGATGGTGCGCCCGTTCCGCCGCGGCCTTTTCAGCCGCGTGGGGCTGGTGGCGGGGCCCGCCGTGCCGGCGCCCGAAGTCACGCCCGAGGGCCTGCGCGAGCGCGTGCAGCGGCTGCTGGCCACCCCCTCTGCTTGAGGGGGGCGGCAGCCCACGAGGCGGCGGCGATACTGCCCGCCGCCTCGAACAACAACACCGCCGTTCCCGATGTTGCCTTCGCTGAGCCGCAGTGCGCTGGTGCGCATTGCGCCGTTTGCCGTGTTCATGCTGCTGCTCGCGCTGCGCGGCGCCGCCCCGGCCGACGGCGCCTGGGGCTTCGATCCGCGCTGGCTCTACGGCGTGGGCGTGGCGGTGGTGGGGGCGCTGCTGTGGTGGTGGCGGCATGAATACGGCGAGCTGGCAGCGCAGAACCGTCCTGACGCGCGCGAACTGGCGTTGGCCGCCGTCGTTGGCCTGGTGGTGTTCGGCCTGTGGATCTCGCTCGACGCGCCCGCGCTGCGGCTGGGCAGCCCGACCGCGCCATTCCAGCCGCTCGATGCCCAAGGCCGCATCGACTGGCCGCTGGTGGTGCTGCGCTGGGCCGGTGCCGCACTGCTCGTGCCCGTGATGGAAGAGCTGTTCTGGCGCTCCTTCCTGATGCGCTGGATCGAGCGGCCGCAGTTCGAAGGCGTGGAGCCGCGCCGCGTGGGGCTGAAGGCGGTGGTGCTGTCGACCTTCGTCTTCATGCTGGCCCACACGCTGTGGCTGGCCGCGGTGATCGCCGGCCTGGCCTATGCGTGGCTGTACATCCGCACCGGCAAGCTGTGGGTGCCGGTGGCCGCGCATGCCGTGACCAACGGCTCGCTCGGCATATGGGTGGTCAGCACGGGGAACTGGCAGTTCTGGTGACATGGCGCCCGCGGCGGGCGGCGCGCCCTAGCGGAAGGTCTGCGCCAGCACCGGGAACAGCTTGGTCAACCCATCGGCCAGCAGCTCGACCGCCATCGCCGCCAGGATCAGGCCCATCAGCCGCGTCATCACGTTGATGCCGGTGCTGCCCAGCACGCGCGCAATGCGCGTGGCCGCCGAGAACGCGAGGAACGTCGCCAGCCCGATCACCACGCCATAGCCCACCAGCACGCCGTGCTCCCACACGCTGCGCGTCTTCTCGGCATAGATCACCATCGTGGAGATGGTCGCGGGCCCGGTGAGCAGCGGGATGGTCAGCGGCACCACCGCGATGCTGTCGCCGGCGTCGGCCTTGGCCTGGCCCTCGTGCACGTCGTCCTCGCGCGACTCGGCCTGCTGCGCGTTGAGCATGTGCAGCGACGACATCAGCAGCAGCGTCCCGCCGCCCACCTGGAAAGAGGCGATCGAGATGCCGAAGAACTCGATGATCTTCAGGCCCGCGAGCGCGCTGACCGCGATCACGGTGAACGCGGCGAAGGCGCTCACGCGCACCGTGCGCTTGCGCTGCTCGGGGGTGAAGTTCTGCGTGAAGTGCAGGAAGAAGGGCACCACGCCGATCGGGTTGACGATCGCCAGCAGCGCGATCAGGGGCTTGAGCAGGTCCATTCGTGTCGTTTCGTCAGTCGTCGCGCGCCGCGGCGCGCAGCGCGTCGGCCTCTTGCAGCGCCAGGAACACCGAGCAGGTGCCGCGCAAATACACCACTGCCGGCAGCACCAGCACCAATGCGAACACCAGCCCACCGCCCACCAGCGCGGCCGCGCCATAGGGGTTCTGCGCCACCGCCGCGCCCGAGGGCCCCAGCGTGCGCAGGCCGAAGCCGAACAGCCCGGCCAGCAGTTGCTGCGGCGGCAGCTCCACACCAGTGACCAGCACCGCCAGGCCCGCCACCGCCCGGCCCCCACTGAGCACCGCAAAGCTCACCAGCGCCGCCACCGCCGCGGCCAGCAGGCCCACCGCCGCGTTGAGCAGCGCCGCGAAGAACAGACGCTGCCGCACCTGCCGCTGCAGGAACGCCAGCGTCGCACGCACGCTCAGCCCGCTCCAGATGGCGGGCGCGGCCAGCGGGCCCACCACCGCGGTGGTGGTGAGCACGGCCGCCCCGATCAGCACCACGCCCAGCGGCACCACCAACCCGAACAGCCAGGTGCCGAGCACCGGTACGCGCGAGATCCACAACAGGCCCGCCAGTGCCGCGACCAGCACCAGCCCGGCCAGGCCCACCGCCAACAGCACGACGATCAGCCGGTGGGCGCCGCCCAGCGCATCGCGCACCGCACGGCCCACGCCGCGCGAGGGCTGCGCACGCGCCTGGTCCATCAGCAACAGGCCGGCGGCGTTGCCGCCGTAGAAGGCGACCGTGAGCGCCAGCCCGGCGTCGAGCACGCCCCAGGCCGGCGCGCCACGCAGCAGCGCCGCGCGCGCCATCGCGAGCAACAACCCGCCGAGCGCAAAACTCGCGAGCAGCACGTACAAGGCCCGCCCATTGCGCACCGCTTCCAGGCTTTCGAGCACCCGATTCAGGGCGTGCAGGGGACGTTCGTCGGCCGGAGGGTTCACGGGCAGCGATGATACGGAGCGCCCTGGACGAAGCCCGAGGGTTTGTCCCAGGTCTGCCAAAACAACACTTTGGCCGAAACAGCTTTACTTCCCCCCGGAAATTGCCTAGATAATCGCCTTCCTATGTCTGGAAGCGGCGCCTTCGCTGAATGGTTCACGCTGGGTTGAAGCTCCACATGGTTTTTTGAGTTTGAGTGATTGAAAGGGCTTCCCCATGGGAAACAAGCTATACGTCGGCAATCTTGCCTACAGCGTGCGTGACGACTCTCTGCATCAGGCGTTTTCGCAGTTTGGTTCCGTGACCTCCGCCAAGGTCATGATGGACCGCGACACCGGCCGCTCCAAGGGCTTCGGCTTCGTCGAGATGGGCTCCGACGCCGAGGCACAAGCCGCGATCAACGGCATGAACGGCCAGGCCCTCGAAGGCCGCAGCATCGTGGTCAACGAAGCGCGTCCGCGTGAAGAGCGTCCGGGCGGTGGTGGCGGCGGCTTCCGCGGCAGCTACGGCGGCGGTGGTGGCGGCGGCTACGGCGGCCGTGGCGGTGGCGGTGGCGGCGGCGGCGGTGGTTTCGGCGGCGGCGGCGGCCGCAGCCCCTACGGCAGCGGCGGCCGCAATGGCGGCGGCGGTGGCCGCGGCGGTTACTGAATGATTACATCGGGACCGCTGCAGGCCCCGGTTTGAACAAGGCGGTGGCAAACCCACCGCCTTTTACTTTTTGTCCGCAAAGTTTTCCTGCCTTCTCTTGCGAGGACGTCCGGCCAACAAACGGTCAAACAGGAAATTGGGCAACATGCGCATGAGTTTTGCCGCCACGCCCATTTGCCAAGGAATCACGCGATAGCTCACGCCGGCCTCGATGGCCAGAAAGGCGCGTTCGGCAAACGCCTGCGGGCTCATCAGGAAGGGCATCGAATAGCGGTTGTGCCGCGTGAGCGGCGTATCGATGTAGCCAGGGGAGATGGTGACCACCTTCACCCCGAAGGGCCGGCATTCGCCGCGCAGGCTTTCGCAATAACTGATCACCCCCGCTTTGCTGGCGCAGTAGGCGCCGTGCCCGGGCAGGCCCCGGATGCCTGCCACGCTGCCGATGCCGACCAGGCGCCCGGAGCGCCGCTCGCACATCGCGCGCACGAAAGGCTGGAACGTGGCCGCCATGCCGAGGTTGTTGGTTTCGAAGGTGGCACGCATCACCTCCAAGTCGGCAGCTTCGGCGGTGTCCATGCCAATGCTGATGCCGGCGTTGGCGATCACCGCTTCGGGCAGGCCTTGCCGCTCGAGGCAGGCACGGCCTGCACCGGTGATCGAGGCCACGTCGCGCACGTCGGCCGCATAAACGGCCACCCGGGCCGGGTCTAGCCCGCGCGCCACCACCCAGGCCCGCAGTTCGGCCTCGCGCCGCGCCACCAGGGCCAGGCGCCAGCCGGCGGCATAGAAGCGCTCGGCCAGCGCCTGGCCGATGCCGCTGGACGCGCCGGTGATGAAGACGAGCGGAGCGGCAGCATCCGTCATGGGGTGGTCATCTCCCGCGCCGCTCGGCCGGCGCAAAGCGCGCCTGCACCGGCCCTTGCAGCCGCACCACGCGCGTGAGGTTGTCGTAGTCCAGGCCTTGCGCCCGCACGGTGTTGGCCCCTTGCCGCACCTGCACCGGCAGATGCGAGCGCAAACGCTCGGTCTGCAGGAATGCATGCAGGAACTCGCCTTCGAACTCGATCGGCACTTGCTCGGCCAGGCGGCTGCTCACCTGGGCGCCGCCCAGCAGCTGTACCTCGCTCGCGTCGCCGTTGGCCAGCGCCTGGCGCGCGGTGGCTTCGGTGATGCGCCCGTCCTCGCCCACGGCGTGCACGCGCACGGTGTCGATCTCCACCGTGTCGGTGTCGGGGTAGTGGCGCAGCTGCTCGCCTTCGATACGCACGCGCAGCCGGCCGTCGGGCGCGAAGCGCTGCACGGCGAAGCGCTGCATGGTGTAGTCCGGCTCGTGGCGCGGCACCACCGGCCCGCGCGGCTCCTCCGGCTTGGGCGTGTTCTTCACCAGCCACCAGGTGGCCAGGGCCAGCAGCAGCATCAGCAGCAGCGGCAGGTAGGCCGAGACCAGCTCGCGCACACGCCAGGACCAGGGCACGTGCACTGCGGAGCCGGAAGCGGGTGCAGGCAGGATCACCGCAGGCTCAGACGTTGGTGTCCAGGGTGGTCAGGTGGCCGTGCAGCAGCTCGGCGTAGCGGCCGCTGGCCATCAGCAGCAGGTCGCAGAACTCGCGCGCCGCGCCGGCGCCGCCGGCCGCGGCGGTGACATGGTGCGCCGCCGCCTTCACCTCGGCGTGCGCATTGGCGGGCGCACAAGCAAATGCCGCACGCTGCATCAGCGGCAGGTCGGGCCAGTCGTCGCCGATCACCGCCAGCGTGTCCCAGCCGATGCCCAGCCGCGCGAGCAGCGAGGTGGCCAGCGCCAGCTTGTCGTGCACGCCGAAATGGGCCTCCGCCAGTCCCAGCTCGGCCATGCGCCGCCGCACGCCGGGCGAGTCGCGGCCGGTGATCACCACCGGCACGATGCCGCCCTTGGCCAGCAGCTTCAGGCCGTGGCCGTCGAGCGTGTTGAACGCCTTGAAGGGCTCGCCGCTCTCGTTCACGTAGATGCGGCCGTCGGTCAGCACGCCATCCACGTCGAAGATCGCCGCCTTCATGCCCAGTCCGGCGCCCTGCGCCTTGAGCAGCAGATCGGGGGGGAACTGCAACACCGGTTTCAGCGCTGCGCCGGCCATCAGATCACCTTGGCGCGCATCAGGTCGTTGATGCTCAACGCACCGACGAGCTGGTCGGCCGCGTCCACCACCAGCACCAGCGTGATGCGGTGCTGCTCCATCAGCTCGGCCGCTTCCACCGCCAGCGCATCGTCGCGGATGCGCCGCGGGTTGGCATGCATCACTTCGCCGGCGCACAAGGTGCGCAGTTCGACGCCGCCGCGCTCGATCAAGCGGCGCAGGTCGCCGTCGGTGAAGATGCCGGCGGCCTGGGCCCCTTGCATGATCACCGCGACGCCCAGGCCCTTGCGCGTCATCACGTGCATCATCTCGGTGAACGGCGTGTCGGGCGCCACCAGCGGCAACGCGTCGCCGCTGCGCATGAGGTCGCGCACGTGGGTCAGCAGCTTGCGGCCCAAGGCGCCGCCGGGGTGCGAACGCGCGAAGTCCTCCTCGCGAAAGCCGCGCGCATCGAGCAGCGCGACGGCCAGCGCATCGCCCAGGGCCATTTGCGCGGTGGTGCTGGCCGTCGGCGCCAGGTTGAGTGGACACGCTTCCTGGTCCACCGCGCACGACAGCACGATGTCGGCATGCCTGGCGAGCGTGGACTCAGGGCGGCCCGTCATCGCGATCAGCGTGATGTCCAGCCGCTTGAGCGCGGGCAGCAGCGACACCAGCTCGTCGGCCTCGCCGGAATTGGACAGCGCCAGCACGACGTCTCCCTCGGTCACCATGCCCAGGTCGCCATGGCTGGCCTCGGCGGGATGCACGAAGAACGAGGGCGTGCCCGTGGAGGCCAGCGTGGCGGCGATCTTGCGCGCCACATGCCCGCTCTTGCCGATGCCGGTGACCACCACCCGCCCTTCGCACTCGAGCATCTTGCGCACCGCGCGGGCGAAGCCTTCACCCTGTCGCGCCCTGAGCCCCAGCAGCGCCTGCGCCTCGATCTCGAAGGTCTGGGCCGCGAGCTGCAGCGCGCGCTGCGCGTCGAAGGAGGTGCTGGGTTTCACCGGGGGGAAGGCTGGTTACGATCGTGGGATTCTAGAGATCCCATGACGTCCACGCTCGAACTCGTGCTGCTGTATCTCGTCGCCGCGGTGCTGGGCGTCGTGTTGTGTCGCTCGTTGCGGCTGCCGCCGATGCTGGGCTATCTGGCGGTGGGCGTGGCGATCGGCCCGCGCGCGCTCGACCTGGCACAGGGCACCGATGCAATGCGGCACCTGGCCGAGTTCGGCGTGGTGTTCCTGATGTTCGTGATCGGGCTGGAGTTCAACCTGCCCAAGCTGCGCAGCATGCGCAAGCTGGTGTTCGGGCTGGGGTTGAGCCAGGTGGCGCTGACCATGCTGGCCGCACTGGTGGGCAACGCGACGCTCGCGTTCGGCTTCGCGGCCCTGGGCCGCGCCTGGCCGCTGTCATGGCAGAGCAGTCTGGCGCTCGGCGGCGCGCTGGCAATGAGCAGCACCGCCATCGTCGTCAAGCTCATGGCCGAGCGGCTGGAGCTCGACAGCGAACACGGCCGTCGCGTGATGGGCGTGCTGCTGTTCCAGGACCTGGCGGTGGTGCCGCTGCTGGTGCTGATACCCGCGCTGGGGTCGGAGCCGCAGGCGCTGGGACGCGCGCTGCTGCTGGCCGGCATCAAGGCGGCGGCACTGCTCGCGGTGCTGCTGGTGGGCGGGCAGCGCGTGATGCGCTGGTGGCTCACGCTGGTGGCGCGGCGCAAGAGCGAGGAGCTGTTCGTGCTGAACCTGCTGCTGGTCACGCTGGGGCTGGCTTGGCTGACCGAGCTGGCGGGGCTGTCGCTGGCGCTGGGCGCCTTCATCGCCGGCATGCTGATCGCCGAAACCGAATACAAGCACCAGGTGGAGACCGACATCCGGCCGTTCCACGACGTGCTGCTGGGCCTGTTCTTCATCACCGTGGGCATGCAGCTCGACCTGGGTGTGGTGGCGCGGCAATGGCCGCTGGTGCTGCTGTTGGCTGTGCTGCCGGTGCTGTTCAAGTTCGGGCTGGTCACGCTGCTCGCGCGTGCCTTCGGCGCCGCGCCGGGCGTGGCCTTGCGCACCGGTCTGTACCTCGCGCAGGCCGGCGAGTTCGGCTTCGTGCTGCTGGCATTGGCACGCGAAGGGCAGCTGCTGCCGCCGGCGCTGGAGAACGCGGTGCTCGCCAGCATGGTGCTGTCGATGCTGGCCACGCCGTTCATCGTGATGTACAGCAACCGCATCGTCATGCGGCTGTCGGCCACCGACTGGCTGATGCAGTCGGTGGCGCTGACCAGCATCGCGAAGAAGGCCATCCGCACCGAGAAGCACGTGATCATCTGCGGCTTCGGCCGCAGCGGCCAGAACCTCGCGCGCCTGTTGGAAGCGGAACACATCCCCTACATGGCACTGGACCTGGACCCCGACCGGGTGCGGCAGGCCACGGCGGCAGGCCAGCAGGTGGTGTTCGGCGACGCCGCCAAGCTGCCCAGCCTGATGGCCGCCGGCCTGGCGCGCGCCAGCGCCGTGGTGATCAGCCACCACGACACGCCCTCGGCGCTGAAGATCCTGCACCACGTGCGCGAGCACGCGCCCACGGTACCGGTGGTAGTGCGCACGATCGACGACACCGACCTGGAGCGCCTGCGCGCCGCCGGTGCGACCGAGGTGGTACCCGAGGCCATCGAGGGCTCGCTGATGCTGGCCAGCCATGCCCTGGCGCTGGTGGGCGTGCCGATGCGGCGCGTGCTGCGCATCACGCGCGAGGCGCGCGACGCGCGCTACGGGCTGCTGCGCGGCTACTTCCACGGCGCCGACGACGACACGGTGGAAGAACTGGACCAGGCGCGCCTGCTCAGCGTGAACCTGCCGCCCGGCGCGCCCGCCCTGGGCCGGCGACTGCATGAGTTGGCGCTGCAAGGCCTCGGCGTGCAGGTGGTGTCGCTGCGCCGCGCCGACGGTCGGGTGATCCCGACCGACGAGGACACGGCGCTGGGCGCCGGCGACACATTGGTGCTCTCGGGCCTGCCGGAGCCGCTGTCGCTGGCCGAGGCCCGCCTGCTGCACGAATAGCCATCACCCGCCCTCGGGGGACGGCCGCCCTGGCGGCCGGGGGCCTCAGCAAACCGGGATGCCGCGCTCCATGTTGGCGCGCATGCGCGCGGAAAGCACCGCCCCGGCCGCGCGCAGCACTTCCAGCGCCAGCGCCGGCAGGCGGGCGGACAGCTCTTCCATGCGCGGACCGCGCAGCGCCCACACCACGCAGCTGTTCATGGCTTCCACATTGGCCATGCGCGGACCGTCGCCGAACAGGGCCGGCTCGCCGACCACCGAGCCCGCACGCAGGATCGCGATACGGTTCGCGCCCGGCGCGCCGCGGTTCACGAACACCTGCAGGTTGCCCTGTTCCACCAGGTACATGGTGCGTTCGCGGTCGCCCTGCTGGATCAGCAGGTCATTGGGGCGGATCTCGTGCCGGGTGAGATAGGAGCCCAGCGTGCGCCATTGCTCGAGCGTCAGCCGCACCGCAAACGCGTCTTCGGCATTGAGCGTCTGCACCGCATGGATCAGCGGCTCGATGTCCGTGGAGGAGGCCGTGGGCATGGGGGAGGCGCGCAGCACGATGGTGTCTGGGCAAGGGTGAACGATGAGCCATTATCCGAGTGGCCCCTCGTGCACCACAACCGCACAGCCCCGGGGGGTCGGCCCCGCCCGTCGGAGCCGGCCGGCCGCCCGTCCTTTTGCGACGGGGTTTTACTTTCCGATACAGCAAGGGCCTTTCAACCCCTGCCGCCGCTGCTGCGCGTCACGCGTTCGCGGTTGGTGGTGCTGCGCACACCCTTGAGATGCGCTTCCACCTCGTCCGCTCGATCACCGACGGCCTGCACCGCCTCCTTGATCTGCTCGGGCGTGGCATCGAGCTTCTTCGCCCAGGCGCGCAGTTCGGGGTCGCGGCTGGTGTCGATGCGCTCGGGGGTGGCGCGCGGGTCCGTTTCGTCTGGCATGGCGTGCTTCGGGAAGAACATGGGAGATGCCAAGTCCCGGCAGCCCCCGTGCCTGCCGGCGCTACTTGCCGATGCAGAAGCGGCTGAAGATCTCGCCCAGCAGGTCGTCAGCGCTGAAGGCGCCGGTGATTTCGCCCAGCGCGTTGTGCGCGAGGCGCAGCTCTTCGGCCAGCAGGTCCAGTGCGGGGTCGGGGCTGTCAGCCAGCGCCTGCGCTTCGCGCAGGTGTTCTCGCGTGCGTTCCAGGGCCTTGAGGTGCCGGGTGCGGGCAATGAACACGCCCTCTGGCGAGGCATGCCAGCCGGCACGCTCGAGCAAGGCCTGGCGCAGGGCCTGCAGGCCTTCGCCGGTGCGCGCGGAGAGCTTCAGGCCCGGCACGGCGGCGTCGGCGGCGTCGGCCTTGTTGAACACCTGCAGCACGCGCGGGTGCGCCGCCCAGGCGCCGCCTTGCAGGCCCAGGCGTCCTGCGATGCGCTCGTCGCCCTGGCGGTAGGCCGCATCGTGCTGCCGCGTCAGGTCGTGCAGGAAGATCACCGCGTCGGCGCCTTCGATCTCGCTCCAGCTGCGCGCGATGCCGATGCGCTCCACCTCGTCATGCGTGTGCTCGCGCAAGCCGGCGGTGTCCACCACGTGCAAGGGCACGCCTTCGACCTGGATGGTCTCGCTGACCTTGTCGCGCGTGGTGCCGGGAATGGGGGTCACGATCGCCAGCTCCGCGCCGGCCAGCGCGTTGAGCAGCGAGCTCTTGCCCACGTTGGGCTGGCCGGCGAGCACGACCTTGATGCCCTCGCGCAGCAGCGCACCCTGGTGCGCACGGTCGAGCACCGCCTCCAGCGCGGCCGCCAGCCGCGCAAGGCGGCCGCGCGCATCGGCTTTCTCGAGGAAGTCGATCTCTTCCTCCGGAAAGTCGAGCGTGGCCTCCACCAGCATGCGCAGCTCGACGATCTGCTGCCGCAGGCCTTCGACCTGCTGTGAAAACGCGCCGCTGAGCGAGCGGCTGGCCGAACGCGCCGCCGCCTCGGTGCTGGCCTCGATGAGGTCGCTCACGGCCTCGGCCTGGGCCAGGTCGAGCTTGTCGTTGAGAAACGCCCGCTCGGTGAACTCGCCCGGCTCCGCCAGACGCAGGCCGATGCCGCGGCCGGCTTCCAGGCAGCGTGCCAGCAGCAGTTGCAACACCACCGGCCCGCCGTGGGCCTGCAGTTCCAGCACCTCTTCGCCGGTGTAGGAATGCGGTGCCGGAAAGTGGATCGCCAAGCCCTGGTCGATCGGCTCGCCGGCGGCGTCGGCAAAGGCCAGGTAGGTGGCATGGCGCGGCTTCAGCGGCTGGCCGCACACGGCCGCGATCAGCGGCGCCAGGTTGCGTCCCGAGGCACGCACGATGCCCACCGCGCCCCGGCCGGGGGCCGTGGCAATCGCGACGATCGGGTCCTGGTGACGCGGCAGCATGCGCGCATTGTCGCTGGCCGGCCGCGGTCGGCTGGCGCGGGGCGGAGCGCCGGGGAGTCCTCGTGGACGCCCACGGTCGCGCTCCAACGGGCCGGCCAGATCATCGGCCCGGCAGAGCCGATGAGTCTGCAGGCCACGGGCCCCGCATGGTTTGGCAGCACCGCTGATGCGGCACTGCCTTGAGCTCGTTATCGGCGTCCCGCGGGCTTCGGTTGAGCGCGAAGGCTGCGGCTTATTTGACGCCGAGCTGCCGGTTGATCAGCCATTGCTGGGCAATCGACAGGATGTTGTTGGTCAGCCAGTACAGCACCAGGCCGGACGGGAAGACGAAGAACATCACCGAGAAGGCCAGCGGCATGATCCACATCATCTTGGCCTGCACCGGATCGGCCGGCGCCGGGTTGAGCCAGGTCTGCAGCAGCGTCGAAGCCGTCATCAGCAGCGGCAGGATGTAGTACGGGTCCTTGGCCGACAGGTCGGTGATCCAGCCGATCCAGGGCGCGTGGCGCATCTCGACGCTGGACAGCAGCACCCAGTACAGCGCAATGAAGAACGGCATCTGGATGAAGATCGGCAGGCAGCCGCCCAGCGGGTTGATCTTCTCCTCGCGGTAGATGCGCATCATCTCCTGCTGCATCTGCTGCGGCTTGTCCTTCAGGCGCTCGCGCATCTCCTGGATGCGCGGGTTCACCGCCTTCATCTTGGCCATCGAGCGGTAGGCGCTCGCGTTGAGCCAGTAGAACGCGATCTTCAGCACCACCACCAGCGCCACGATGGCCCAGCCCCAGTTGCCGATCCAGCCGTGCAGCTGGTCGAGCAGCCAGAACAGCGGCTTGGCCAGGATGGTGAAGATGCCATAGTCCTTCACGTGCTCGAGCCCCGGCGCCAGCGCGGCCAGCACGTTCTCTTCCTGCGGCCCGGCGAACAGCGTCGCGTCCTGCGTCTTCGTCGCACCCGGCGCCAGGCTGCCCAGCGGCACCAGCTCGCCGATCGCATAGAACGCGTTGTCGACCTTGTTCACGTAGAACTCGCGCTGCACCTTCTCGGGCAACAGCCAGGCGCTGGCGAAGTAGTGCTGCACCATCGCGACCCAGCCGCTGTCACCGCTCTTGGGGATGTCGACCTTGCCCTTGTCGATGTCGGCGAAGTCGATCTTCTGGTACTTGTTGGCCTCGGTGTACAGCGCCGGGCCGGTGAAGGTGCTGTAGAAGGACGACTCGTTGGGCATCGGCTTGCCGTCGCGCATCAGCTGCACGTACAGCTGCGGCGCGACCGGCTCGGTGCCGCTGTTCAGCACTTCATGGCGCACGCCCAACGTGTGGCGGCCGCGCTCGAAGGTGTAGGTCTTCACCAGCTTGACGCCCCCCACGACCGGCGACTCGAACACCAGCCGCAGCTGCTTCGCCTCGGGCTGCAGCGTGCGTTCGCCGGGCTTGGCGACCATCAGGGTCTGGTGGTTGGGCAGCTGCGGCACCGCCGCCGACACCAGGCCGGTCTGCGCCACGTAAAAGCGCTGCGGGCTGCGGTCGAACAGCACCACGTTGCGCTTCGCATCCAGGTCGTCCAGCTGCTTCAGCAGCTCCAGCCGCACCAGGTCGCCGCCGCGGGTGTCGAACGTGGCTTTGTAGAGGTCGGTAGTGACCGTGATGGGCTCGCCCGCGGCCGCGGCGGCGGGTGTGGCCGTCGGCGCAGCGGCCGCCATCGTGGCGGGCGCCCCCGTGCTGCTGGGCGTGGGCAGCTGCGCGCTGGCCCCCGGGCCCGCAGGGCCCGCCGACGCGGCAGTGGCTGCCGGCCGCGGCGCGCCGAAGCTGAAGAGTGAAGGTTGGCCGTTCTGCGTGTTCCAGGCATCCCAGAGAAACAACAGGGACGAGGCGAACACGACCCACAGCATGGTGCGGCGGATGTCGTTCATGGCGAAGTCGAAGTAGAAGCTGTGGAATCGGGGCCGGCGTCCTGAGGTGTGTCTTCAGGGTGGGCCTGCCACCGAGTGAATAGGCGTGGCGCCTGCGCTGGCACCGGATCGTGCCCGCCAGCGCACCAGGGATGGCAACGCAAAAGGCGGCGAGCCGCCAGTGCGCTGCCGGCGGCCGCTCCGTGGCGCTGCAAGGCCTGCAGCGCATACGCCGAGCAGGTCGGCTCGAAGCGGCAGGCGCTGCCCAGCCAAGGACTCAGGAAGTAGCGGTAAAAACGCACCAGCCCGATCAAGCCCTGCTGGGGCCAGCGTCGCAGCGGCAGGCGGAACAGCGTCTGAGGCGCGTTCATCGGCGAAGGGCGGCGCGCCTCTAGCGCGCGGCCCGCTGCAGCACCGCGTCGAGCTCGGCACGCACGGCAGCACGCAAGGCATCGGACGCGGCACTGGGGAACTGCTGGCGGTCGAACGGGCTGCGCAGGCGCAGCACCCACAAGCCGGCTGGCAGGTGATGCGCGTGGCGCTCCACCGCCACGCGCATCTGGCGCTTGAGCAGCGCGCGGGTCACGGCACGCTTGGCGTGCCGCTTGGGCACCACGGTGCCCAGCCACCACCCCGCAGGGGCTGACGAGGCCGGTGCAGAAGACTTATCCACAGGTTCGCCCGGCGCTGGTGCACCAGCCGTGGACAACTCGAGGACAAGCGGCCCGGAAGACGGTTGCGAGCCGGGCGCCGGCACGCCGGCTCGCCGCGGCTGCGGCGCGGCCGCCAAATGATGAACGGCGAAATGCGGGCTGCGCGCCCGGGTGGGCGCGGCGAGCACGCGTTCGAAGTCGACGGTCTGCGTCAGCTTGCGCACCGGGGCCGCAGACACGGAGGCTGCGTCGAGGCGACGGGTCTGGACGGCCGATCATCCGGCCACCACAGGCACGACTTAGACGGAAAGGCGCTTGCGGCCCTTGGCGCGGCGGGCGTTGATCACGGCGCGGCCGCCACGGGTCTTCATGCGGACCAGAAAACCGTGGGTGCGGGCGCGGCGGACTTTGGAGGCTTGGTAGGTGCGCTTCATGATGGTTGTGCGTCCGGGAAACCCACTATTACACCAAAAAGTGCCTTTCCGGTCAAAGACTTGCACCGCAAACCGAGCCTCTGCGCGGGGATTGACCCGGGTCTGAAAACTGTGGATAACCACCGCTGGCCGGACGAGGGGGCCCGTACAATCCGGCCGCTCCAAAACAAGCTATCCACAATGAGCGCAGATCTCTGGCAGCGCGGCTGCGAACGCTTGGCCGCCGAGCTGCCCGAACAACAGTTCAACACCTGGATCCGCCCGCTGCCGCCGGCCGACATCACCGACGAGGGCAGCGACGGCGCCGTGGTGTCGGTGCGCGTGCCCAACCGCTTCAAGCTGGACTGGATTCGCACGCAGTACGCGCCGCGCATCGAGTCGGTGTTGACCGAGCTGGCCGGCAAGCCGGTGCGGCTGGAGCTGGCGCTGGCGCCGCGCGAGCCCGCGCGTGAGATGCCGCTGCGCGCCAATGGTGTGGTGATGCACAGCGCACCGCTGAAGGCCACCCAGCCGGTCGGCGTGGGCCAGGTGCTGCAGCGCGCGACGCCGGCGCTGGCGGGCGCGCCGGCCAACGACAGCAGCATCACCATGCCCTCGGGTGCGGCCCCTGCGGCCGCCTCGCGCCACCGGCTGAACGCCGGGCTGACCTTTGACACCCTGGTGCCCGGCCGCGCCAACCAGATGGCGCGCACCGCGGCGCTGCACGTGGCCGGAGCCCCGGGCCAGATGTACAACCCCCTGTTCATCTACGGCGGCGTGGGCCTGGGCAAGACGCACCTGATCCATGCCGTGGGCAACGCGCTGCTGAAGGACAAGCCCGACGCGCGCATCCTCTACCTGCATGCCGAGCAGTTCATTTCCGATGTGGTCAAGAACTACCAGCGCAAGACCTTCGACGAGCTGAAGGCCAAGTACCACAGTCTGGATCTGCTGCTGATCGACGACGTGCAGTTCTTCGCCGGCAAGGACCGCACGCAGGAGGAGTTCTTCAACGCCTTCGAGGCGCTGGTGGCCAAGAAGGCCCACATCATCATGACCAGCGACACCTACCCCAAGGGGTTGGTGGACATCGACGAGCGCCTGACCAGCCGCTTCGACGCCGGCCTCACCGTGGCCATCGAGCCGCCGGAGCTGGAGATGCGGGTGGCCATCCTGATCCGCAAGGCCGAGGCCGAGGGCACGCCGATGCCGGAGGACGTGGCCTTCTTCATCGCCAAGAACGTGCGCGCCAACGTGCGCGAGCTCGAAGGCGCGCTGCGCAAGGTGCTGGCCTACAGCCGCTTCAGCCAGAAGGACATCAACATCGCGCTGGCGCGCGAGGCGCTGAAAGACCTGCTGTCTATCCAGAACCGGCAGATCTCGGTGGAAAACATCCAGAAGACGGTGGCCGACTTCTACAAGATCAAGATCGCCGACATGTACAGCAAGAAGCGGCCAGCCTCGATCGCCCGGCCGCGACAGATCGCGATGTACCTGGCCAAGGAGCTGACGCAAAAGAGCCTGCCCGAGATCGGCGAGCTGTTCGGCGGCCGCGACCACACCACGGTGCTGCACGCCGTGCGCAAGATCGGCAGCGAACGCACGAAGAACACCGAGCTGAATCAGCAGCTGCACGTTCTCGAGCAGACGCTCAAGGGCTGAGGGCGATGCCCTCAGCCCTTCGGGCCCACCTTTCGCTCGTTCCGCCCCCCTCCGAGAGGGGCTCCAGTCAGAATCACGAACGGATGTGCTCTGTCAAGAAACAAGGTTGGGGACAACTTTCGAGCAAGTCGCCGGTCATCCACAGGGCGGGCGCCACTCTTGAAGTTGTTGTTCCTTTCCCAGCCTGCAAACCGGGCTGCGGCCCACAGGGTTCATGCCGTCGTAAACCGTTGCCGGATCAGGTGAAAATAGCGTTCTCCACAGCCCGTGGCGGGCTCTACTAGAACGACCAGTTAAAGAGGAAGACATGATTGTTCTGAAAGCTCCGCAGGAAAAATTGCTGGGCGCCCTGCAGGCGGTGGCCGGCATCGTGGAGCGCCGCCACACGCTGCCGATCCTGGCCAACGTGCTGATGCGCAAGAGCGGCGCCAACGTGGAGTTCACCACCAGCGACCTGGAGATCCAGGTGCGCACCAGCGCCGAGCTGGGCGGCGACGCCGGCAACCTGGCCACCACGGTGGGTGCGCGCAAGCTGATCGACATCCTGCGCATGCTGCCGGCCGACCAGACGGTGACCCTCACCGCGGCACAGAACAAGCTCACGCTGCAAGGCGGCAAGAGCCGCTTCACGCTGCAAACGCTGCCGGCCGACGACTTTCCGCTGGTCAACGAGGCGGTCGATTTCGGTCCGGCTTTCAGCGTGCCGCAGAAGACGCTGAAGGGCCTGATCAACCAGGTGCACTTTGCGATGGCGGTGCACGACATCCGCTACTACCTCAACGGCATCCTGTTCGTCGCCGAGGGCAGGACGCTCACGCTGGTGGCCACCGACGGCCACCGCCTGGCGCTGGCGCAGGCCACGCTGGAGGTCGAGATCCCCAAGCAGGAGGTGATCCTGCCGCGCAAGACGGTGCTGGAGCTGCAGCGCCTGCTGAAGGACGAGGACACCCCCATCGAGATGCGCTTCGCCGGCAACCAGGCCAAGTTCAGCTTCTCGGGCATGGAGTTCGTGACCAAACTGGTGGAAGGCAAGTTCCCCGACTACAACCGCGTGATCCCCAAGAACCACCGCAACCACGTCACGCTGGGCCGCGCCCCGCTGCTGGCCAGCCTGCAGCGCGCGGCCATCCTCACCAGCGAGAAGTTCAAGGGCGTGCGCCTGAACATCGAGCCCGGCGTGCTGCGCATCGCCTCCAGCAACGCCGAGCAGGAAGAAGCCAAGGAGGAGCTGGAAGTCGACTACGACGGCGACGCCATCGAGATCGGCTTCAACGTGACCTACCTGATGGACGCGCTGGCCAACATGAGCCAGGAGATGGTGAAGGTGGAGCTGCAGGACACCAACTCCAGCGCGCTGATCACCGTGCCCGAGCAGGCCGGCTTCAAGTACGTCGTGATGCCGATGCGAATCTGAGGATTCAGCCAGAACTGACTCACCAAGCGGGCCCCGTGCCCGCTTCAGCGCTTTTAAGAAGACCCCGATGACCCGAGAAATCCCCCCGCCGACCGCTCCCGCCTCCGCCCCCGTGCCGCTGCCTGCCGGCGACGGCGCCTATGGCGAGGCCAGCATCCAGATCCTCGAAGGCCTGGAAGCCGTGCGCAAGCGGCCCGGCATGTACATCGGCGACACGAGCGACGGCACCGGCCTGCACCACCTGGTGTTCGAGGTGGTGGACAACTCGATCGACGAGGCGCTGGCCGGCTTCTGCGACGACATCATCGTCACCATCCACACCGACAACTCGATCTCGGTGGTGGACAACGGCCGCGGCATCCCCACCGGCGTGAAGATGGACGACAAGCACGAGCCCAAGCGCTCGGCCGCCGAGATCGCCCTGACCGAGCTGCACGCCGGGGGCAAGTTCAACCAGAACAGCTACAAGGTCTCGGGCGGCCTGCACGGCGTGGGCGTGAGCTGCGTCAACGCACTGAGCAAGTGGCTGCGCCTGACGGTGCGCCGCGAAGGCAAGGTGCACTTCATCGAGTTCAAGAAGGGGGTGCCGCAGGACCGCGTGATCGAGCAGCGCGACGGTTTCGACATCAGCCCGATGAAGATCATTGGCGAAACCGAAAAGCGCGGCACCGAGGTGCACTTCCTGCCCGACGAGGAGATCTTCTCCAACATCGACTTCCATTACGACGTGCTGGCCAAGCGGCTGCGCGAGCTGTCCTTCCTGAACAACGGCGTGAAGATCAAGCTGGTCGATGAACGCAACGCCAAGGAAGACAACTTCGCCTATGCCGGCGGTGTGAAGGGCTTCGTCGAGTTCATCAACCAGGGCAAGCGGGTGCTGCACCCCAACGTGTTCCACGCCATCGGCGACAAGATGAGCGAGCAGAACACCAGCATCGGCGTCGAAGTGGCGATGCAGTGGAACGACGGCTACAACGAGAGCGTGCTCTGCTTCACCAACAACATCCCGCAGCGAGACGGCGGCACCCACCTGACCGGCCTGCGCGCGGCGATGACGCGCGTGATCAACAAGTACATCGAGGACAACGAACTGGCCAAGAAGGCCAAGGTCGAGATCGCCGGCGACGACATGCGCGAGGGCCTGGCCTGCGTGGTGAGCGTGAAGGTGCCAGAGCCCAAGTTCAGCAGCCAGACGAAAGACAAGCTGGTTTCCAGCGAAGTGCGCGGCCCGGTGGAAGACGTGGTGGCCAGCAAGCTCACCGACTGGCTGCTGGAGAACCCGCTGGACGCCAAGATCATCTGCGGCAAGATCGTCGAGGCCGCGCGGGCGCGCGAGGCCGCGCGCAAGGCCCGCGAGATGACGCGCCGCAAGGGCGTGCTCGACGGCCTGGGCCTGCCGGGCAAGCTGGCCGACTGCCAGGAGAAGGATCCTGCGCTGTGCGAGATCTACATCGTGGAGGGCGACTCCGCCGGCGGCTCGGCCAAGCAGGGGCGCGACCGCAAGTTCCAGGCGATCCTGCCGTTGCGCGGCAAGATCCTCAATGTGGAGAAGGCGCGCTACGAGAAGCTGCTGTCCAGCAACGAGATCGTGACCTTGATCACCGCCTTGGGCACCGGCATCGGCCCTGAAGACTTCAACGCCGACAAGCTGCGCTATCACCGCATCATCATCATGACCGACGCCGACGTGGACGGCGCGCACATCCGCACGCTGCTGCTCACGTTCTTCTACCGCCAGATGCCCGAGCTGGTGGAGCGCGGCCACATCTACATCGCGCAGCCGCCGCTGTACAAGGTGAAGCAGGGCAAGCACGAGCAGTACCTGAAAGACGCGCACGAGCTCGACGCCTTCATGCTCAAGGTGGCGCTGGCCGATGCCGAGCTGCACACCGGCCTCGAGGGCAATGCCGTGCTGAAGGGCGAGGCCTTCGAGCAGCTCGCGCGCCAGTACGTGCTGGCCGAGAACGTGATCGCGCGGCTGCAGAACTGGATGGACGCCGAGGCGCTGCGCGTGCTGTCCACTGGCGTGGAGATCAACCTCGACACGCTGGAGCAGGCCGAGACGAGCGCGATGGCGCTCAAGGCCGCACTGCACGGCGCCGAGGTGGCCGCCGAGTTCGACAGCCGCATGGACAAGCACATCCTGCGCATCAGCCGCCGCCACCACGGCAACATCAAGAGCAGCGTGATCACCGCTGACTTCGTGCACGGCGCCGACTATGAAGTGCTCTCTACCGCGGGCAAGACCTTCAAGGGCTTGCTGGGCGCCGACGCCGTGATCAAGAAGGGCGAAGGCGAGAAGCAGAAGGAGCAGAAGGTGTCCGACTTCCGCGCCGCGATGCAATGGCTGATGGGCCAGGCCGAGAACAGCGTGGGCCGCCAGCGCTACAAGGGCCTGGGCGAGATGAACCCCGGGCAGCTGTGGGAGACCACGATGGACCCCAACGTGCGCCGGCTGCTGAAGGTGCAGATCGAGGACGCGATCGAGGCCGACCGGGTGTTCACGATGCTGATGGGCGACGAGGTGGAGCCGCGGCGGGATTTCATCGAAACCAACGCGTTGAGGGCGGCGAACATCGACGTGTGAGCGCAGGTTCTGGGATCACCTCGATGAAACACCGACATGCCGCCCTTGCGGCCTTCTTGCTCGTGGCCACCGCGCTGGCGCCGGTGCTCGCGGCGGGCCGCAAGCCGGCGCCTTCGCAGCCCAAGGCGCCGGCCGAGTGCAAGCCGGGCGATCCGAGCTTCTTCCGCGACGAGGCCTTGACCATGAAGCTGGCGACCAAGCTGCAGTTCGCCAAGCCGCTGTTTCGCGAAAAGGTCAAGGTCAAGGTCAGCGGCGGCGTGGCGATGCTGTGGGGCGGCGTGTCGAGCAGCGAGGCGATCGCCACCGCCGGCAAGCTGGCCGCGCAGACCGAGGGCATCACCTGTGTGAACAATCTGCTCAAGGTGGGGCCGCCGGAGCCCGACGACAGCAGCCACACCCGCAGCGGCGGCTGACGCGCGTCCGGAGCGCGGCGCGCTAGCGGGAGCCCTGAGCACCCCGCCCAGGCTCGCGCGGCAGCGTGACCGTGAACACCGAGCCGCGGCCGCGGCCCTCGCTGTGCGCGGTGACCTGTCCGCCGTGCAGCTCGACCAGGTGTTTCACCAGGGCCAGGCCGATGCCCAGCCCGCCGTGGGTCATGTCTTCCGGGCGGTCGCCCTGCATGAACAGCTCGAACACCTGCTCCTGCGTCTCGGGGCTCATGCCGCGCCCGGGGTCGGCCACTTGCAGCACCAGGTGGTCGGGGCGCTCGTCGATGTGCAGTTCCAGCGTGGCGCCGTGGGGCGAGAACTTGCTGGCGTTGTGCAACAGGTTGCCCAGCACTTGCGCCAGGCGTATGGGGTCGGCCTGCAGCGGCGCCGGGGTGCCGCGGTGCTGGATCTGCAGGCGCTGGCCGCGGCGCTGCAGCTCCACCTGCAGGGCCTCGGTGGCGTTGCGCACGGCTTCGTCGATCACCATGCTGCGCGGGCGGATCATGATGCGGCCGGTGGTGATGCGGCCGGCTTCCAGCAGGTCGTTGACCAGGTGGGTGAGCTGGCGGGCCTGGCGCTCGATGATCTCGTACAGGCGCTGCGCGCGGTCGGTGGCCACGCCGCGCTTGAGCGCGCCGACCGAAGAGACGATGGGTGCCAGCGGGTTGCGCAGTTCGTGGCCCAGCATCGCGAGGAATTCGTCCTTGCGCCGGGCGTTCAGGCGCAGCTGCTGCACCAGCGCAATGTTGCGGGCGCCGGCCCGGGCGAGCTGTTGGGCCGCGTGGCGCCGGCGCACCTGCAGGCTGGTGATGCCGGCCAGCAGCAAGCTGGCGGCCAGCGACGCGGCAAAGGCCCAGGGCGCGAAGCGCCGGCTCGACAAGGCCTCGAATTCCGGCCGGCTGCTGAACTCCACGCGCCAGCTGCGCCCGGCCACCTGCAGCGTGCGCTGTGCCAAAAAGCGCGCCGTGCGGCGCGGGTCGTCGTGGGTGCGGCGCATCAGCGTTCCGGGCGAGGCGGTTTCGCCGTCGTAAAGGGCGTAGTCCAGGTGCTGCAGCGACGAGCCGCGCACGCCGCGCAGGAGGTCGCCCACGCGCAGCGGGCTGTAGACGAAGCCGCGCAGGGCCTGGCGGCGCTGCTGCACGGTGCCCGGGTCGTGCGCGGGGCCGTACACGGGCAGGTAGATCAGGAAGCCGGCCTGCTTGTCCTCATGGATTTCCTGCACCAGGACCACCTTGCCGGTGGCGCGCGGGCGGCCGCTGTCGCGCGCGGCTTCCATCGCCGCGCGGCGCACCGGGTGGGTGAACATGTCGTAGCCCATGGCGGCCCGGTTGCGCGCGTCCTGCGGCTCGAGGTAGACGATGCTGTGGTACTCGTCGCGCGGGGTGTCGGGCCAGACGCGGAACTGCGGCAGCCCGGCGTCGCGCTGCTGCTGCTCGAACGCGGCCACGTCCTCGGGTGCGAGCCGCACGGTGTAGCCGATGCCCTGGATGCCGTGGTACTGCTCGCCCAGGCGCAGGCGGCTCACGTAGTGGTGGAACTCCTCGCGCGACACGTGCTCGGTCGCGGTGAACAGGCCGGCGGCACCGCGCAGCAGCGTGAGCGTGAGGTCCAGCCGTTCCTGCATGGCCTGCGCGGTGCGCTCCACTTCGTGCGCGAAGTTGCCGGCGTCGCTGCGTTCGATGGCGCGCAGCAGGTACATGGCCATCGAGCCGGTGACCAGCAGCGTGAGCGCGAACACCAGCGCCGGCACGCGCCACAGCGCGGCAGCGCTGTCGGGGCCGGTAGGTGCATCGTGGGAGGCGAGCCGCGAAATCATCGGAAGCAGCAGCGCCGCGGCAAGCCGGATGCCCAGGCCGCAGCGGGAGCGCGGCGCGCGCGCGGTTGCCGCGTCAGGGCTTCCATACCCACAGCGTCGTGCCGCGGGCGTCGAGGTTGGTGATGCTGATGCTGCCGAAGCTGCGGCCCTGGTAGTCGACACCGAAGGTGGACAGCAGCGCGCCGGCTTCGAAGCGGGTGCTGACAGGGGGTGCGTCGATCACGATCTGCGTGACCGGGCCGCCGTCGTACAGCGGGCGCGGCAGCGGCTGTGCGCCGTGGGCGGCGAGCGCGGCCTCGAAGGCGGCACGGTCGAGCGTGCTGGTGTGCAGGTGCTCGGGCGCGAACAGCGCGAGCAGGCTGCCCAGCAGCGGCAGGCGCGCCGAGTTCTGCTCGGTCTTCTGCTGCTGCATCGGCGCCGCCGCGCGGCCGCTCACCTGCGTGAGCTCCACATCGCTCAAGGGGGACAGGCCTGCGCGCGCTGGTTGCACGGCAAGCGCGCCGCCGGCCAGCAGCAGGCTCGCGCCCAGCAGGCGCAAGGCGTGGGTGGGCACGGCGGCGGTGTGGCGGTGGCGCATCGGGCGGTCCTGTTTCTCGTGGGGCGTTGAGCGCTCCATCGGCAGGCCGGCGCAGGCTTTGAAGGGACCGCGGCATACCGCGTGCCGGCGGGCGTGAAGGAAGTCACCGCGGCCGCGCTCAGGCGCCGGCGGCGCCACTGCGCCGCAGCGGCAGACGCACCGCGAAATGGCTGCCCTTGCCGCGGCCGTCGCTGCGCACTTCGACCGTGCCGCCGTGCAGGTCGACCAGGTTCTTCACCACCGCCAGGCCCACGCCCAGGCCGCCGCGCGACAGGTGGCGCGAGTCCGGGTCCTGGGTGAAGAGGTCGAAGATGCGCGGCAGCATCTCGGGGGCGATGCCGACGCCGGTGTCCTCGACGCGGATCACCGCATCGTCGGCTTCCACCGTGGCCTTGATCCAGACGCGGCCGCCGGCCGGGGTGTACTTGATCGCGTTGCCCACCAGGTTGAGCACCACCTGGTGCAGGCGCGCCGGGTCGGCGTCGATCCAGATCGGCACTTCGGCGGCCAGCAGCTCCAGCTGCTGCTGGCGTGCGACGGCCTCCCCCATGCAGGCCTGCGTGACCTGCAGCAGCAGCTCCTGCAGCACGAAGCGCTGGATCGCCAGCTCGGGCGGTGCGCCGTCGCGGCCCACCGCGGAGCGCAGGTCGCCGATGAGTCGGCGCAGGCTTTCCAGCTGGCGGCCGATGACCTCGAGCAGCCGGGGCCGCTGCTGCTCGTCGGCCCGGCTGAGCAGGTGGCAGGCCTGCAGCAACGGGCTCAAGGGGTTGGCCAGCTCGTGCGCCAGGGTCGTGAACTGGGCGTCCTTGCGCTCCAGCGCCCCTCGCAGCGCGGACACGCGGTGCTCCAGCGTCTCGATCTGCGCGCGCAGGTCGGTGCGGTCGCGCAGCACCTTCACATAGCCGATGCAGCGGCCGTCGGGCTCGCGGATGGCGGTCATGACGCCGGACATCCAGATGCGCGTGCCGTCCTTGCGCTGGTGCCAGCGGTCGTCCTCGGCATGGCCCACGCTGCTGGCCACGTCGCGCTCGTGCGCGTCGAGCCGGCGCTGCAGGTCTTCGTCGGTGAACACCAGCGCCGCCGGGCGGCCCAGCAGCTCTTGCGGCTGCCAGCCCAGCACCAGCGGCGTGCCGGCGGACACGCCGACGATGGTGCCGGCCGGGTCGAGGCACAGCACCGCGTAGGCACGCTCCTGCTGCGGCCACAGCGCCAGCAGCCGGCCGGCGAGCCCGCTGGGCTCGGCTTGCAGGGGGGCGGCGGGGGGCAGCGTGCTCATGGCCGGGGCGTTGTGAGGCTCCCCGGCAAGCTGCGTGCGTGTCGGCCCGTACCGACAGCGCCGCGCGGCGCGCGCTGTCAGCGCGCCGCTGTGCTCAGGGTGTGGGCACCTCGCCCGCCGGGCAGCAACGGTAGTCGCGGTGCTTGTCCAGCAGCTCGATCTGGCGCGCCAGCAGCTTGTTCTGCAGCTCCAGGCGCTGCAGTTCGAGCTCGTGCAGGCGCTCCACCTCGGGTTCGCAGATGCCGCATTGGTCCATGCAGCTCTTCACGATGACGCCGGCGGTGGGCACGCTGGTGCGGCGCTCGTAGTTCACGCGCGCGAGCAGCTCGCGCGAGACGCTGCCGTCCTTGGCGAGCAGGCCCTGCTGCGCCAGCTGTGCATCGACGAATTTCAGGGCCTGCTGGCGCAGCGCGTCGGCCAGCGGCTGCGCCTCGCCCAGCGCGGCGGCCAGTGCGGTGCCGGTGACCAGCCGGTTGCCCAGCAGCGCGCGCGGGGCGCCGCCGGGCAGCGGGTCGAGCGCCTGCAACTGCACCTGCTGGTCGGCCTCGATGCCGCGGTGCAACGCTTCGCTGCGCTTGGCGTGCGTGGCCGGCAGTTCCTGCGGAATGGTGGCGATGCTGCCCACCGGACGGAACGGATTGGCCGGCACCGGCATCGGCGCCACCGGGTCGAGCACGCGCCGCTCGATGGCCACCAGCTCGAAGCGGATGGTCTCGGTCTTGTTGAGCCGGTAGAACATGAAGGTGACTGCATGGCATTTGTTGGGGTTGGCGAACTCGCGCGAGGCCGATTCGAAATGGTCCTGGCTTTCGCCTTCGATATGCGTGCGTTGCTGCACCTCGCCGATGCTGACGCTGTGTGCCTTGCGCGTGGCCTCCACGCTCTGGTGGTCGGCCATCTCGGCATGCGCGCGGTGCTCGCGCAGGTAGTCGCTGGCGCTCGAGGCGCTGTGGCTGCCGTTGGCGTTGGCGTCGGCGCTGGCGGAGAAGAAGCCGATGCTGCCCGAGGCGTCGCCATGGAAGTCCCACTTGCCCTGCTCGGTGTAGTGGGAGTTGCCGCGGTCGACCACGTTCTCGTCGGACATCAGCGCCCGCAGCGCGCGCAGGCGGTACTGCTCCTCGCTCAGCTGCTCGCTGCGGTAGGCGAGCCTGCTTTCGCTGTCGAAGCTGAAGCGGCTGCGCCGGTCGGTGGTGGCCAGGCGCACCTTTTCGCCAGGCAGCAGCGTGGTGCTGTAGGCGACCTCGCCCAGCGCCAACGGGCCGGGGCAGCGGGTGAAGCGCGTGTGCAGGATCACCTCCACCTTCACCGGCTGCTCGTTGGGGCCGCGCACCGGTGTGGGAAACACCAGCCGGCGCCGGAAGTCGATCACGTCGCATACCGGCGCGGGGTCGAGCTGCGGGCAGCAGGGCAGCTCGTTGTAGTCGATCAGGTCCTGGCTCATGGGGCCTCCTCTGTCGTGGAATGGATGGTTCAGGCGCTGGCGCGCAGCAGCGGCACGGCCTGCAGCGCCTGGTGGTCGCGCGGGTCCACCGCCAGGCGCGCGCCCGGGCGGTCGAAGCGGTAGCGCAGGCCCGAGGCGGGGCCGATCACGGTGAGCGCGGTGCGGCCCACGTACTCGAACAGCGCCTTCGGCCGCGCCGGCGCAAGGTGTGCCGGGGTGGGATGCGTCGTGTGGGCCAGGGGGCCGGTGGCCGGCCGCTGGGGCAGCGGCACGGCGCGGCGAGGTCCGCAGTTGCACATGCTGTTTCCTCCGGCGTCAGCGCTGCTGGATGAAAGGCACGGTGTCGGGCGCCGGGTCGGCCATGTGCCCGACCGGCAGGTCCACGTGCGTGTGCGTGGCGACTGGGGCGGGCGGCGGGTCTTCGAAGTAGCTGGCCACGGCCGGCAGCGTCCAGCGGCCGTTGACGCGCTCCAGCCCGATGGCCGCGGCCGACAGGCCCAGCCAGAGCAGCAGGCGCTCGAACCAGTCGCGGCTGAGCATCAGCGCGATCGGCGCCGAGACCCACAGGCTCAGGCAGTAGAAGCACTGCACCACCTGGCCCAGCAGGCCGCGGTGGGCCAGGCCGCGCAGGCGCTGGAACACGCCGCCGGGCCCGTGCTCGGCATGCAGCAGGTGGGTGGCGCGCCAGGTGGCCAGCGCGCCGAGCAGGGTGGAGAGGTAGGCGTCCATGAGCGGCTCCTTTCGTCAGGCACCGGTGCTCAACCCGATGAGGTCTTGCCAGAACACGACCTGCGGATAGGCCGTGCGGCCGTCGGTGACGCGGTCGCTGGCGCTCAGGGTGAAGGCGAAGGCGCAGAAGTTGTGGCCCGCCGGCAGCCAGTGGGGGCCGTCGGCGCTCAGGGGGTTGGGCTTCAGCTCGGTGAGCACGTAGTCGTTCACGTCGGCCGTGGGCTCGTCGCGCGTGCCGGTGAAGTCGCAGGGCGTGGCGGCGGCGTTGAAGGCCTTGGGCGTGACGCCGCCGACCACCACGGTTGACACCGGATGGTGGTTGCCGCGCGTGACGCTCAAGGACCAGCTGTGCAGGAAGCCTTCGGGGTCGACCGCGCGGTGCTTCACGGTGAGCGGCGCATCGGGCGCGCTCAGCACGAACAGGCCGCAGTCGCCCAGCGTGGTGCTGCCCATCGTGATGGACTCGATGTCGCCCTTCTGCGGCCGGCCGGCGATGGCGGTGCGGTTGTGGATGTACAGCGTGACCGTGTCGGCCGTGGCCGCGATCGCGTTGCCGGCGCTGTCGTAGGCCTCGATGTGGAACTGCACGGGCCCCGGCTCGTCCCAGGGGCGGTACAGGGCCGTGTGCAGGATCAGCTTGAGGTCGTTTTCGATCCAGTTGAGGTCGCCTTCATGGTTGGCATAGGTGGGCACCGGCTGGCCCGGGCCGCCGGCCAGCGGCACGCTGGGCGTGACCATCTGGTCGCTCGGCCCCACCGAGGTGCCGCCGGCCACGAGGTTGGGGATCCAGTTCAGCGCATGCGGTTCGTTGACCGCGTGCCACGTCGTCTCGCTGGGGCGCTTGTGGAAGACGGCATAGCGCACCGCCTCCGGCCGGCCGAAGCAGGCATACAGGCGCAGCGCACCGCGCCAGCCGGCGCAATCGACCTGCGGCGCGTTGGCGTTGCGGCAGGTGATGCGGCCTTCGGCATCGAGCTGGTTGGGCGTGCCGTCGATGGCCGAGTGCAGCAGCACGATGTCGCCCACGCGCTGGATCACGCGGTCGCCTGCGCAGGCGCGGCTGGGGTGGGCCTTGTCGTAGGGCACGCACAGGTCGATGCGCTGCAGGTTGGCCACGTTGTTGTAGGGCGCGGTCTCGTAGGTGGCGGTCAGCCCCGTGCCCACCACCTGCACGATCACGTCGGGGCGCAGCTGCGCGGCCAGGCTCTCGCCCGCGGCCACGTCGGCGGTCTCTTCGGCGATGTCGGCCAGCGAGGGGCTGAAGCGGAAGATGTAGTTGCCCAGCTCGTCGGTGACCGCCAGCCCCAGGTCTTGCCGCGCGCCGGCGCCGCTGTAGGGGCCGCCGAGCTTCTCGGCGGCGGTGCGGTCGTATTCCTGGAAGCGCAGCAGCAGCCCGGGCGCGCGCTCGACGTTGCAGCGGAAGCGGATGCCGATGTCGCGGATGCCGGCAATGGCCTCCAGGTCCAGGCGCGAGAGCTTGTCCAGGCCGGCGGCCATGGCGCTGGAGCGGAAGGCGGTGCGCCGCACGTTCAGCCCCAGCGCCGCCACGGCCTCGGCCTCGCGCTGGTCGTCGGCGAGCTTGGCGCCGGCTTGCGGCGCGCGCGCCATGCGCGACTGGAACACCAGCCCGTTGGACACCACCGGCAGCCCGGTGGGGATGACGATGGGCGTGAGCTCCGGCGGCGGATCGGGCAGCGGGATGGGCGGGACGCGCAGGCGCTCGGGGTACAGCTTGGCGAGCACGTCGCACAGCTGCGGGAAGCGCTCGCACAGCCGCTGCAGGTGGTACGGCGGGTCGAGCACCACGTAGTCGTCGCGGCAGGGGTTGAACAGGCACAGGCCGGCGTAGGTTTTCACCGTGCCGTACAGCACGTAGTCGGACGCACTGGCGGGCAGCGAGCAGCTGAGCACCAGGTCGTCGTAGTCGGTGTCGGCGCCGGCGTCGTTGGAGCGGATCTCGAAGCGCAGCAGGCCGCCGGCCACGCCGGGAAAGCCGATGCGCTGGGCCGAGTCGCGCCAGGGCTGCCCCGTGGGCTGGTGCTGGATGTTCAGCGACCACTGCGCGCCCGAGACGAACACGCTGGTGCCCACCGTGCCGGTGTAGGTGCCGTTGCCGCTGTCGGCGCCGGTGACGACGAAGCGCTGTGCGAAGGAAGCGTTCTTGGCGCTGACCCGGATGGTCCAGGCGCCTTGCATCGTGATGGCCATGGGAAATGTCCTCCGTGGTGTGGGTGGCAGCCGAAAGCGGCGTGTCGGAGGCCATTGCAGCGCTGGCGCGTTCCCATCTCCACGCGCGATGCAAGGCGGTGCGGGCGGTGCCGGAGGACGATGGCGAGACGATAAAGAACAACCCCTGCCGGGCCTTGCGGCCGCAGCAGGGGTTGCGTGGGAAGGGCGTCGCCGGGCCAGTCGGGCTTTTCAGCGGGCGGTGCCCTTGCCTCCCTCCTTGGAACCTCCGTCGTGGCAGGGGTCGTCTGACTTGCGGGGTGGTTCGAAGCCGGCGTTGAACACCGGGAACGCGGGTATGGCGGCTGGCAGAAGCCCGATGAAGCGGGCTTCCTTGTGGTACTCGATGATGAAGTCCACCCAGTCAGTAACCTTCAGGAATTCAATGATGCGGGGTTGCACCTGGGGTAGCGTCGGGTCGGGGTTCACATTCAGGTAATAGGGCGAGCGCCAGTCCCACAGCCCGCTCAGCAGAGGATCGGGCAGGAAGATGTTCATTGCCAATGTGGGCGCGCTGAAGTTCCAGCGCTGGTCGAAGGCGACCCAGGGGTGGTCGTTCTCGCCATAGGCCTTGACGCCTTGCAGTGCCTTCTGCAGCGCCAGTGCAGCCGAATGCACCTTGTGCGGGCCGAAGTCGAACTGCGTCAATGCGGCGGCCAGGCTGTAGACGTCGGTAAGCTGATCCGGGGATTCCAGCTCCATCGGTGCGTCGGTGTCGTACTGCTGTGCCTTCAGGATGGCGTGGCGGACCTTGCTGACGACGGCAGGCCGCGCGCCCGCAGAGGCCGTGCGCAGTGCGGACAGCAAGGCGTCAGCCAGGTCGTCGATGCGTTCGGCGATCTCGTGCATGCGGGACAGGCGGATCACCCCCCCGACGGTGGGGTGGTGCTTCTTCTGTGCCAGCGCGGCGCGGTTCTCGTCGGCGAACCAGCAGGCCAGTTGTTCGGCACTCGCGCTGCCCGCTCGCTGCAGGCGGGCGAACACCGCGGGATAGGTTGCTCCCGCGGTGAAGAAGTTGTAGTTCATGTAGCCGGTGGCGTACTCGGCATACGGGGCCACCGTGTGCAGCACCTCGACCGACATGTTGAAGCAGTTGTTGAAGTGAAGTGCCGCGATCTTCGGCGCTCCGTGGGCGATGGCGTCCTTCAAGGCAATGCCCAGGCCGGCAGTGGATATCGGCATGTGGTTCGCTGGCAGCAGCGGTGAGCCCATTGGCAACAACGGCGAGCCCATGGGCAGGAGCGGCGAGCCCATCGGCAGCACGGGGGAGGCATGGTCTCCGGACATACGCCATTCGATCGTGCCGCCCGCGGTGACGTTTTGCGTGCTCAGCTGGCGGCGGTCGATATCAGGGAGGAAGCCAGCACCGTGGCCTTCGAGCGCCAGCACGAGCGCGGACGAGGGCCAAGTCGCCTGCGCGTGGCGCAGGAAGCCGGCCAGCGTGGCTGGGGCTGACATGTCCTGCTTCCAGCGCGAGATGACCTTCACCGCCGCGGGTTGGCCGGCGGGAAGGTCAACCAGGTAGGTGTCGTCACCGGCCAGGTCGATCAACGCACTCACGTGGACGCCACACTCGCAGACCTGCAGCAGGCTCTTGAACAGCGGATGCTGCGCAAGCTCGCGCGAGCTGCCGTCAGGATAGGAGCTGAGCACCTCGTCGGTGCCGAAGGGTGCGTACACCGCCAGTGTCACGGCGTCTGTCGGCGCGGTACGCGTATCACTGGGAAGGATGGTGGGGAACGGCACGGAGGTCTCCTTAGTAGGACGATGCAAATGAGTGTTACGGCGGCGTGCCTCGACGGGGAGTGCGCCGACGACGCCTCATACACTAAGCTTTTCGGTGTCGCATTCATAGGCGCCATTTGCGTCCCCTGTGGACCACGCCGCAGACGATCGGGAGACGATGGTTGAAGAGCGACGTCACCACACCCCCTAAGTCGCAGGGTGAAACCAAGCTAGCGTGTGGACACGCGCTTGCGCCGGCGGTCGTCGAAGCGGTGCTTGGCGCGGCACTCAACGCATACAAGGCGGGCACGCTGGCCGAATTGCTGCGCCGTCGGCCGCGCCTGACGCGCAGGTTCGAGCAGCAACTCTTGCGGCCCATTAGGCTGGCTGCAGGTGACGCGCTCGATCGGACCGGCGTGGCCGCGCCTTGGGAACTGCTGCTTCGGTGGGCCGTGACCCGGCTGAGACCGGATGGGCAGGCCAGCCTGCAGGACATTCCGCGCGAGTGCTGGATCGAGCGCACCAGCTGGCGTCCGATGCTGGCCGTGATGTGCCAGTATGGCTTTGCTGCGGTGCCCGATTTCCGCGACCGCTACAGGGCGCGGGCCGACGAATCGGCGTCCGATCACCTGTGCGGGTTGTGGTCAGTAGGGCCTAGCACCTTCTACCGTTACCTCGACAAGGGCAAACGGCTGATGGCTGAGGTGCTGCTGCAGCCGCCGTCGGACGGGCGTGGCCAGCTCGGGCTGTGGCGCCTCGTGCAGCAGTCGGTGTACGAGCGTCTTGGCCTGGAGCAGCCAGAGCAGCGCGCCGAGTGGCACCGATTGCAGGCCACGCGCGCCCTCTTGGCGCGCGAACCAGCCGCAGCAGTTTGGCACCTGCTGGCCGCGGGAGACATCGACCAGATCCTGGCTACGCTTGAACGACGACGCATCGAACTGGCGAACGACGTTGCCACGGACACCCTGCTGGAAGCGTTGCAGGGCCAGCCGATGGTGCAGATGCAGCAGTTTCGGCTTGCGCTGGCGGTGGCAGCGCTGTGGCATGTGCGCGGCGACGACGACCGGGAACAGCAGGCGTATGAACGGACGCTACGACTTGCTGGCGATGATCCGTTGCGCCTGGGCATCGTGTACGGCGCTCTGGGCAAGTTCCATGAGCCGCGCGACCCGGACCGCGCGTTCTCCTGCTACCAAGACAGCGCCGAGTTTCTGCGGCGGGCGGGTCTGCAGGACAACCCTGCCGAGGCGGATGCGCCGCTGCTGGCGGAATACGTGAACACGCTGGTGAAGCTGGCCTGGATCTACGTGCTCCGCAATGACCCGCGCGCAAAGCCGGTACTCGATCAGGCGGAAGACTTGCGTGCGATGCGCGCGCTGCCTTCAGAGGTTCAGGCGTTGCTGGAGCAGGCCTGGGGCGAGTACTGGCGGCGCGCGGGGGACTTGCGCGCGGCGCTGGAGCACAAGCACCGCGCGCTCAATCTCTACGAGCGTATGGGCGACCAGCAGTCGGTGCTCAAGACCTACAGCAACCTAAGTCTGCTGTACGGGGACGCAAAGGACTTTGCCCGCGCGATTGAATACTCGCAGCGCGTGCTGGCGCTGGAGGGCCAGGTCGCGATCGAGCCCGAAACCCTAGCGGCTACCCACATGAACCTGGGTGCCACCTACTTCTGGCAAGGCCGATACGACCAGGCGATCGAGCACTACCGTTCCGCACTCGAACGCAGTGCCGCGGCCAAGCTGCGGCTACTGATGGGACGCGCGCATTACAACCTTGCAGAGGCCTACTACAAGCGCTTCCAGGCGCTGGAGCGGCCCGAGGACGAGCAGCGGGGCGATGCCCATGCTGCAGCCGCTCTTGCCCTCTGGCCGCAGGACGCGGACGCGGGGGCGATCGAGGCAACTCGCGGACTTAAGCGAGAGATCCTTGGACCGCGCGATAACGACTCCTACGATCGCCTGCTGCCACAGGAGTTTGCGGTGCACTTCCACGAGATGGCCGAGGTGCAGCGGCAACGCGCGGTGTTGGCGTTGCCCTTGGAGCCGCAGGTGCACGTGAAGGCGCATATCGCGATTGCGCGGTCCTACCTGACGATCTCGACCAAGGAGCGCGAGGCGGCACTTGCGCTCATTCACAAGCACCAACTAGGCGATGCCTTCGCGGACGAGTTCGACGGACTGCGGGCGGTCTTCAACCGCGAACTCACGCGCGAGCAGCGCGTGACGGCGCACTGGCGGCAAGCGACATCCGACCTGCTGCCGGACGAACGCCGTGCCGCCTTGCTCGACCGTCTGGTGCGCGGCGAGCCGATCAGCAAGAGCATCTATGCCGAGTTGTGCTCGGTGGGCCTGGCCACTGCGTCCAAGCACCTTGGGCTGCTGGCCGAGCGGGGCCTGCTGGTGCAGGTGGGCAAGGGCCCGGCAACGCGTTACCTATTGCCCACTGAATAGCCGCCCTCTTGGGGCGATCGGTTGGAGTCGGGGGAACTGTGCTCCCCCGACGGCTCAGGTGGCGGAACTACAGTATTGGGGATACCACTGGCCCGCCGGCCACTTGGCGCAGTTGCTCTTCGCTGAGGCGCTCAGCAGTGCGGGCACCGCGGGCTGTTCCTGGGCTCGGCATCGGCCCACCGGCCACCTGACGCCACTGCTCCTCGCTCAGCCGCTCCGGCTGCGCGGGCGCCGAGGGCGGGACTTGCTTGTCTTCTGAATTCACAGCATTCCTCCTGTCAACTGCCAATCAGGTGTCACAGACAAGGGGCGGATTGGCAGCGCCCCTCATTCGGTTCGTGCTCAAGACATGGCACCCGCCGCCTGCGGCACCAGGCGCCCCCGCTCCATCACCAACACCCGGTCGGCCATGGCGATCGTTTCGGGCCGGTGCGCCACGAGCACGCGGGTGAGCTGCATGGCCTTTACCGCATCATTCACGTTGCGCTCGTTGAGCATGTCCAGGATCTCTTTGTCGATCGAGGCCAGCCGGGCGCAGGCTTCAATGCGCTCCATGTCGGGCATCGGGTCGAAGAAGCAGGTGTTGTCGGCCAGCGAGCCGCTGAACAGCCGGTCACTTTGCATCACCGTGCCGATCATCTGGCGGTAGGTGGTCAGCCCGAGGCGCTGCACCGGGGTGCCGCCGACCAGGATCTCGCCCTGTGAGGGCTTCAGCAGGCCCAGCATCACCTTGACCAAGGTGGTCTTGCCGCCACCCGAAGCGTCGGTGATCGCCACGCATTCGCCGGCGGCGATTTTCAGGCTGACGTTTTCGAAGACAAAAGGCTCGGTGGGCGGGTAGCGGAACGACACGTCGCGCAGCTCGATCGACGGCGGCACGCGCTGCAGATCCACCTCATCGTGTTCATGCGGCGTCTCGGCCTCGCGCTCGTGCATCACGATGTCGGCCACGCGCTCGCCATGCAGCCGCAGCATGGCCAGCTCGGTGGCCTTGTCGATCAGGCCCGCAATGCGGGTGGAAAACTGCTCCCGGTACGCCACGAACGCGAACAGCATGCCGGCGGTGAAGCTCTTGTCCAGCACGGCGTGGGCCGCCAGCCAGACGATGAGCACCCGTTCGAGCCCGAACCCAGTGCAGCACGCACGGAAGCTGCAGGTGGTGCAGGCTCTCGACGTCCAGCTTCAGCGGACGGCTTTCGAGCTTGAGTGCGCGGGCAATGCGGATCAGGCTTTCGAAGGTGGCGCCCTTGCGCGAGATCGCAAAGCGCAACCGCAGCGTGGGCAGGTCGGTGCGGTAGCCGTGGTAGATGGCGATCATCGCCACCGAGGCGAGGCCGCATTCGGTGGCTTCGGTCTGCAACAACACCGGCAACCGCTGGCCCAGGCCCAGCTGCAGGCCCTGGAACAGGCTCATCCCGGGCCTCCCGTCAAGCCCAGCAGCGGCTCCAGTACCCACTCGACAAGGGAGCGCCGCTCCAGCACCAGGCTGGCGCTGACTTGCATGCCGGGCCGCAGGCGATGGCGTGTGCCCTGGGCGATGACGTCCTGGGATTCGAGCTGCACGCGAATGCGGTACAGCGGCGTTGGTGAGCGGGTGGTTTCGAGCAGGGCGCCGGAGGGCACGGCGGTGGGGGAGATGTCGCGGACCCGACCTTTGAACTGGCCGAAGCGCTCATAAGGGAAGGCGTCGTAGCGCAGCAACACCTCGGTGCCTGGGCGCACGAGGCCGATGGCGCGGGTGGGTGCGAGCAGTTCGGCCTCCAGCCGGCTGCGGGAGGGCAGCAGTTCTGCCAAGGGCTGGCCGCTGGCCACGGCTTGTCCAGACTGGGCCATGAGGGTGACGACCGTTCCGCTTTGCTCGGCGCGGACCACCAGCCGTCGGCGGGATTCGTTTTCTGCGCGTTGCTGCTGCAATTCTGCGAGTTCACGGCTCAGACGGGAGGTTTCACGGGCCGTCTGCAGTGGCAGGTCGGCCAAGCTCGCCTGGATGTCGAGCGCCTGTTGCTGCAGCTGCAGCCGGGCGTGTTGCTGCGTGGCAATGCGCGATTGCTGCTCGATCACCGCAGCCCACTTTTCCTTGGCCGCGACCTCGGTTACCGTGCCGGTCTTGAGCAGGTCAGCGAACCGTTGGGCGATGTCGCGCAGCATCTGCAGGCGCTCCTGCTGCACCTGCAGATCGGCATCCTGCTGCTGCAAGGCCGCGCGCAGGCTGGCGGACTGGGCGTTCAGCGCGGCGCGCCAGTTGGCGGCGAGATGCTCTGGCGCTGCAGGTCTGCCTGCAGCTGCGTCATGCGTTCGGCCAGCGTTTCGTTGATCGTGCTCTGGGTGGCGCCGGTGGCGCTGGTTTGCGCGCTGGAGATGGTGAACAGCGGATCGCCCGCATGTACCGCCTGGCCGTCGCTCACGTGAATGTCGGCCACCACGCCGGCTTGCGGGGCCGAAAGCCGCAGCAAGCCCCGGTCGGGGGCCAGCACGCCGCTGACCGCCTCTTTGCGCGCGAAGCCGAAGAGGCCTGCGAACAGAATCACCGAGGCCACGGCTGCGCAGAGGAACAGCGTCAGCGCCGTGGACGACCATGTGCTCGCCAGCACGATCGCCCCGTGAAAGCGATCGCGCTGGTGGTCGATTGCCTCGCGGCGGAAGAGGGAGGCCACGGGCTGGAAGGCTAGTGGCGGAACCCTTGAGTGAGTTATCCCAACTATTAGGGCTGGCGCTTTGCCCTACTTCAGCATCACGCGCTTCAGGCTGCCTATACGGCGAGCAGCGTGAACTCGGCTCTCTTGAGGAGCTTGCGGAAGTCAGCGTCAAAGGTGACCAGATGCTCGCCAAGCTGCTGGGTCGCTGCGGCAATCCAGGCGTCCGGCAGGCTGTTCGCGCGAAGCTTCTTGCTCAAACACAGCGCGCGCAGTCGCGGCCACTCGCCGCCGACCTCGGGCATGCGCACGCCGGGCATCGCCAGCAGTGCGTCGATGAACGCGACCGCGTCTTCCGTCGGTGTCGGAGAGACGAAGACCTTCGTGTTCGTGGCGAGCCGCAGAAAGCTCGCCACGACCATCGGCAACAAGATCAACCCGCCACCGGCGGAGGCCTCATCCACCGCCGTTTCGAGCCACTCGCGTGCCACCGCGTGGTGCGGATGGTCGTCACGCGACGCGGCGACCAGCACATTGACATCTGGCGTCATTCGTCGCCGGCTGCCTGCAACATTGATTTGTTGCTGAGCGGGTCAACTCCGGGCACGAGCCCGCCGCGGCCCTTGAAGACTGGCAGTGTGCGGCGGCGGCCCTTGGATGCGGCTTTCTGGGCTTGTAGGCGCAGCCGCAGCCCCTCTTCGATCACGCGTGTCAGCGTCGTGTGCTGGCGGGCGGCGAGCGCCTTGGCTTCGGAGAGCAGAGCATCGCTCAGATCAAGCGTTGTCTTCATGATGCTTGAAGTGTACAGATTTCTGTATGCGCAGGCGGGGAGCCCGCCCCGCATTATTTAAGCGTCACCGGCTTCAGGTTGTCGTCACCGTTGCGGTCGATGCGCTTGTTGTACGGGTCCACGCCCGCGAAGCGCGGCTCGCGGTCGACCACCAGCGTGAGGGTCTGCGCACCGGTCTTCACCCGCTGGCGCTCGAAGCGCAGCACCGCGTCGGCCTTGAACCCGGCGCTGCCCGGCTCTGCGCTGAACACGCCCACTTCGAACGGCTCGTCGAGCGGGGCTTCCGTTTCCTTGCCCTGCCCATCGGCATAGAGCTTGCGCGCCTCGACCTTCAGCGTCACCTCGTACTTGCCATCGGTACGCCTGGTGGCCGTGGCATCGCTCACCTTCACGTCCAGCAGCGTGATCTTCTCCAGCAGGTCGGTGATGAGCGGGTCGTGCTGGGTGCCGGCCTCGGCGCGCAGCAAGGCGATGAAGTCGCGCGTGTTGGGATAAGGCGCGGGTTTGAAAGCGTATTGCGCCAGCAGCTTCTTCATCGCACGGTTCACCGTGTCTTCGCCCAGCGCCTCGCGCAGCCAGTACATCGCCAGCGTGCCCTTGCGGTAGTGGATGTAGCCCTGGTTCTCCACGCGGGCGAGCGGCAGCTCTTCCACCACCTCGCCGCCGCGCGAGCGCAGGTAGCGGTCGAGCTCGTACTTGGTGAAGCGGCGCACCTGCTCGCGCCCGTACATCTTTTCCATCACCAGCAGCGCCGAATACTGCGCGAAGCTTTCCACCAGCATGCTGGCGCCCTGCTGCGCGCTCGGCACGAGCTGGTGGCCCCACCACTGGTGCGCGATCTCGTGCGCGGTGACGTAGGTGACCATGTCCACCTTCTCGGGGTCGGTGTGGCGGAACAGGAAGCCCAGGTTCTCGGAATACGGGATGGTGTTGGCGAACGATTGCGCGAAGTCGGCATACGCCGGGAACTCCAGGATGCGCGCCTGGCGGAACTGGTAGGGCGAGAAGCGCTCGCTGAACATCTGCAGCGACAGCTTCATCGCCTCCATCATGCGGCCCACGTTGTAGGCGTGCTCGGGGTGGTAGTAGACCGCCAGGTCCACCTCGTTCCACTTGTCGCGCTGCACCGCGTAGCGGCCCGACTGGATGGAGAAGAAGTAGCTCAGGGGCGCGTCGGGCTTGAAGCGCACGGTGCGGCGGCCGTTGGACACCGTGTCGCTCACGGTGTAGCCGGGCGCGATGGGCGTCTGGTCGGCGTCGGTGGTCACGCTGATGTCGGCGCTGACCCAGTCGCTGTCGCGGCGGAACTCGTTGAAGGCGCGCGCGCTGTCGTCTTCCAGCTTGGGCGGGCGCAGGTCGGGCGGCAGGCCATGCTTGCGGCGCTTGGCGCGGTCGGTCAGCAGCGGCTGGCGCGACATGCCGATGCCGGGCGCGAACTCGGTGTTGTCGAGGAAGCTGCCGTTGTCCACCACGCGCTGCAACGGCGGGCCGTTGCCGAAGCCGCGCTGCTGCACGGTGGTGGCGAACTGCAGCGTGCGCTTCTCGCCCGGCTGCAGCGCGGGCTGCAGGCGGTAGATGCGGTAGTGGTACTGCGGGTAGTCCTTGTGCAGCGTGGCGCCGGGCAGCTGCAGCGAGTCGAGGGAGGTCCATTCGCTGAACCAGCTCACGTGCAGCCGGTCGATCGGCTGTCCGCTGCGGTTCTCCAGCTCGTAGCGGCCGCTGGTGACGGCGCGCGCCTCGCGCGGGTAGAGCTGCACGTCGAGCGTGACCGCGGTGATCTTGGGCTGCGGCAGGCTTTCGAAGGGCAGCAGCTCCTTTTCAAGCTGTGCCAGCAGGGCTTCGCGCTCAGGGGCCGGCAGGTAGGTGTTGAGGACGTTGGTGTTGTAGAAGATCCAGGCGCCGAGCCCGAGCCACGCCGCAACGCCGGTGCACAGCAGCACCAGCGTGCCGCCGCGCAGCCGGTGGCGCAACTGCTTCAGCCGCGGCTTCAGTGCCACGTTGGCGCCGCGCCGCCACAGCGCATGGGCCAGCACCGCGAGCACGAGCGCAAACGCGCTCCAGTAGGCCAGGAACCACGAGGCGCCCACCCAGAAGCGGCCCATGCGGTTCATGTCCGACAGCGGCACCGGCGGGGTGTTGCCGTAGTTGTAGAGGTTGTGCTCGAAGCCGGCGGTGGCCAGCGCGATGCTGCTCACGATGTACAGCAGCATCACGCCCCAACCGATGAACTTCTGCGGTACCAGCACCTGCACGAACACCGACAGCACCGCCAGCTGCAGCGCGGCCACCGTGGTGGGCAGCACGAACCACAGCGCGTAGGCGGCCAGGTCGAAGCGGGTGTAGCCCTTGAGCGCCTGCACGGCGATGCCGGTGGCCGCGCCGACGAGGGCGCTGGCGGTGAGCACCAGCGCGATCGCCAGGATCTTGGGCGCCAGGTGCGACCAGTCGGGCGCGGCGGTGGCGTCCACGATCTCGTGCATGCGCCGCTCGCGGTCGCGCCACACCAGCTCGCCGGCGTAGAAGATCGCGATGATGATGGGCATCAGCGTGAACGCGCCTTGCAGCGCTTGCACCATCAGCCGGGTGACCGGATAGGAGCCGCTGCCGTACAGCTCCCCGGCCATCCACAGCGAGCCGGTCGAGTTGAGCACCCCGATGCCCAGCAGCACGAAGAACGCCGGGCTGCGGAACACGAAGGCCATGTCGAAGCGCGCCAGGCGCCACAGCTGGGCGCGGCGCGTGGCGGCGTCGGCGCGTGGGGCGGCCAGCGCGCTGCCCGCGGCGGTGGCGGGCGCGGGCGGCGGCGTGTCGTCGGCAGCGGCTGCCGGCCTGGCCTTGCGCGACGCCGGCTGCTCGAATCGGAACAGGCGGTAGGCCAAGGCGAACATGGCCAGCCCCGCGCCGGCCCAGATCAGCCGGTTCGCCAGCAGCGGGCCGGCCAGCGGCGGCAGCAGGGTGTTGCGCTCGGCGGCGGTCCAGTACTTGGTGGTGGTGGACAGCGCCGACAGGCCGAAGGGATCGACCAGCGCCGCGATGCCGTCGTACTGCGGCTCGCGCAGCATGCCGCGCATCACGAAGTACAGCATCAGCAGCGCCACCGCGCCGACGTAGGTCCACATCATCGAGCGGGTGGCCGTGGCCAGCGCGAAGAACGTGGCCGAGACGATCAGCAGCGTGGGCAGGCCGAAGGCGAACAGCGCGTAGAGGTAGTGGCCGAGGCGGAAGGCGCCCAGCTTCTCGGGGTCGAGCCAGGGCATCCACGAGCCCACCAGGATGGCCAGCGGCACCGAGGCCAGCACCAGCAGTGCCGCGGCCAGCGCGCCGGCGAAGCGGCCCACCAGGTAGCTGACCTTGCCCACGGAGGTGGAGCGCAAGATGGGCGCGAAGCCGGTCTCGTCGTCGCGGATCACCACGTTGGCCACCAGCGCGACGACCACGAACACCGCGAACAGGCTCATGATCGCCAGCGTCTGCACGATGGCAAACGGGGAGTTGACGTGGACGTTGCCCTTCGAGCCGATCTGGATCTGGTCCACCGTGACCGAGCCGAAGGCCAGCAGGAAGAACATCAGGCAGCCGACCCAGAACACCGGGCTCTTGATCTGGTAGCGCCATTCGAAGGCGGCGACGTGTCGCAGCATGGTGAGGCTCCTTGTGCGGCTTCAGGCCACCAGCCGCACGCGGCTCTTGCCATGGGCGCGCTGGCCGTGCAGGGTGGCGAAGTACACGTCTTCCAGGCTGGCCTGCACCGGCTCGAAGCCGGGCTCGGGCGCATGGTCGGCCAGCACGTGGATCACCGGCCGGCCGCCGCGCAGACGCGTCGCGATGACGGCCATGCGCTCACGGTAGGCGGCCAGCTGCTCCTTGTGGATCGCGCGCTGCCACACCTTGCCCTGCAGCTCGTCGATCATGGTCTGCGGCGCGCCGCTGGCGACGATGCGGCCGTGCACCAGGATGGCCATGCGCGAGCACAGGTCGGTCACGTCGTCGACGATGTGGGTGGACAGGATCACCACCACGTTTTCGCCGATCTCGGCCAGCAGGTTGTTGAAGCGGTTGCGCTCCTCCGGGTCGAGCCCGGCGGTGGGTTCGTCCACGATGATCAGCCTGGGGTTGCCGATCAGCGCCTGCGCGATGCCGAAGCGCTGGCGCATGCCGCCGGAAAAGCCGGCGATCGGCTTCTTGCGCACCTCCCACAGGTTCACCTGCTGCAGCAGCGCTTCCACCGTGGCCTTGCGCTCGCCGCGCGAGCCGATGCCCTTGAGCACGGCCAGGTGGTCCAGCATGTCGCAGGCCGACACGCGCGGGTACACGCCAAAGTCCTGCGGCAGGTAGCCCAGCTGGGCCCTGAGCCTGGCGGGCTCGGCCAGCACGTCCAGGCCGTCGAACCGGATCTCGCCCGCGGTGGGGATCTGCAGCGTGGCCAGGCAGCGCATCAGCGACGACTTGCCCGCGCCGTTGGGGCCGAGCAGGCCGAACATGCCGCGCGGGATGTCCAGCGACACGTCGTCGAGCGCCCGCGTGCCGTTGGGGTAGGTGTGGGTGAGACGGGTGATCGACAGCATGCGCTGGCCTCCTGGGTGTTGTGCGCCTTGTGGGTGGCGCACTGTAGGAGGCCCGCGCGGCGAAAGGCAACCGCCGGCTGACGAAATGTCGATTTCTAGGGATGAGCCGCCGTCATTGCGTGGCCGCCTGGGTTCCCGCCATGATCTCCTCCGCATAGTGGCAGGCCACCTCGGCGCCGGCCACCGGCCGCAGCGCGGGCACCTCGGCGCTGCAGCGCTCGGTGGCATACGGGCAGCGCTTGTGGAAGGTGCAGCCGCTGGGCGGGTTCAGCGGCGAAGGCAGCTCGCCCACGATCTTGATCTTCTGCAGCCGGCGCCTGGGGTCGATGCTGGGCGTGGCCGACAGCAGCGCCTTGGTGTAGGGGTGCATCGGCTGCGCGAACAGGCGCGCCTTGGGCGCATGCTCCACCACGCGTCCCAGGTACATCACCATCACGCGGTCGGCGATGTGTTCCACCACGCTCAGGTTGTGCGTGATGAACACGTAGGCGGTGCCGGTGCGCTCCTGCAGGTCCATGAACAGGTTGAGGATCTGCGCCTGGATCGACACGTCCAGCGCCGAGGTGGGCTCGTCGGCCACCAGCAGCTTCGGTTGCAGCATCATCGCGCGCGCGATCGCGATGCGCTGGCGCTGGCCGCCGGAGAACATGTGCGGATAGCGCTGCGCATGCTCGGGCCGCAGGCCCACCTGGGCCAGCATCTGCTGCACACGCTCGCGGCGCTCGGGCGCGCTCATGGGCGTGTTCAGCAGCAGCGGCTCCTCCAGCATCTGCGCCACGCGCTTGCGCGGGTTGAGCGAGGCATAGGGGTTCTGGAACACCATCTGCACACGCTTGCGCAAGGCCTTGGCCTGCTCGGGCGAGGCGGCGGTGGCGTCCATGCCGTCGATGGTGAGCGCGCCGCCGGTGGGTTTTTCGATCAGCGTGAGCGCGCGCGCCAGCGTGCTCTTGCCGCAGCCGGATTCGCCCACCACCGCCAGCGTCTCGCCGGGGTGCACGCTGAAGCTCACGCCGTTGAGCGCTTTCACCGTGGCGTGCGGCTTCATGAATCCGCGCGAGACGTGGTAGTGGCGCGAGAGGTCGCGCGCTTCGAGCAAGGGGGTGGTCACGGCATTCATGGGGCCACCTCTTCGTGCGGCGCGACGTTCAGCGGGAACAGGCAGCGCGCATGGCCGCCGTCGGGCATGGGCAGCAGGTCGGGGTGGACCTGGGTGCAGGTCTCGGGCCGCACGTTGGGGCAGCGCGGCGAGAGCAGGCAGCCCTGCGGACGGTCGTGCATGCCGGGCACCACGCCGGCCAGCGTGGGCAGGCGCCGCGCGCCGCGGCTCGACTCGGGGATCGAGGCCATCAGCGCCGCGGTGTACGGGTGGTGCGGGCGCTCGAACAGCGTGGGCACCGTTTGCGTTTCCACCACCTCGCCGGCGTACATGACCGCGATGCGCCGGGCGTGCTCGGCCAGCAGCGCCAGGTCGTGCGTGATCAGGATCAGCGCCATGTTCTGCTGGCGCTGCAGCGTGACCAGCAGGTCCAGCACCTGGGCCTGGATGGTGACGTCCAGCGCGGTGGTGGGCTCGTCGGCGATCAGCAGCTTGGGGTTGCAGGCCAGGGCCATCGCGATCATCACGCGCTGGCTCATGCCGCCGGACAGCTGGTGCGGATAGGCGCGCAGCCGCGAGTCGGGGTCGGGGATCTCCACCCGCCTGAGCAGCTCGAGCGCGCGCTCGTGCATCTGGGCCTTGGTGCCGGGCTGGTGCACCTTGAGCGTCTCGATGATCTGCGTGCCCACCGTGTAGCTGGGGTTCAGGCTGGTCATCGGGTCCTGGAAGATCATGGCCATGTCGCGGCCCACGATCTTGCGGCGCTCTTTCGGCGGCAGCTTCAGCAGGTCATGCCCGTCGAAGCGCAGCACGTCGGCGCTCACGCGGCCGGGGGCCTCGATCAGGCCCATCAGCGCGAGCATGCTCACGCTCTTGCCGGAGCCCGATTCGCCCACCACGCCGAGCAGCTCGCCGCGGTCGAGGGTGATGTCAACGCCCTTCACCGCCGCGAAGGCCCGGCCTTCGGGGCCGAACTCGACGGTGAGGTTGCGGATTTCGAGGAGGTGGCTCATGACGGCCTCCGCCGAGCCGCCTCAAGGAGGCCAGCCCCCTCGGGGGGCAGCGAACGAATGTGAGCGTGGGGGTTCATGAAAGTTTCTTCATTCGCGGATCCAGCGCATCGCGCAGGCCGTCGCCCATCAGGTTGATCGCCAGCACCGTGGTCAGGATGGCCAGGCCGGGGAAGGTGACCACCCAGTTGGCGCGCTCGATGTAGTCGCGCGCCGAGGCGAGCATGGTGCCCCACTCGGGCGTGGGCGGCTGCGCGCCCAGGCCCAGGAAGCCCAGCGCCGCCGCGGTGAGGATGGCGTCGGAGAAGCCCAGCGTGGCGGTCACGATCACCGGCGCCATGCAGTTGGGCAGCACGGTGTCGAACATCAGGCGCGGCGTGCGCGCGCCGGCCAGGCGCGAGGCGATCACGTAGTCCTTCGACAGCTCCGACATGGCTGAGGCGCGCACCAGCCGCACGTAGCTGGGAATGGCCACCAGCGCGATCGCGAACATGGTGTTGGTGAGCCCGGGGCCCAGCACCGCCACCACCGCGATCGCCAGCAGCAGGCTGGGCAGCGCGAGCATGATGTCCATCAGCCGCAGGATCGCGATGCCGGCGCGCGGGAAGAAGGCCGCGGCCAGGCCGAGCGCGATGCCGGGGATGATGGCCAGCGTCACCGACACCAGGCCGATCATCAGCGACAGCCGCGCGCCGTGCAGCAGGCGCGACAGGATGTCGCGGCCGATGTCGTCGGTGCCCAGCAGGAAGCGGCTGCTGCCGTCGGCATGCCATGCGGGTGGCGCCAGCAGCGCGTCGCGGTACTGCTCGATCGGGCTGTGCGGCGCGATCAGCGGCGCCAGCAGCGCCGCCAGCACGATCAGCGAGAAGTAGATCAGCCCGGCGAGCGCGCCCTTGTTGGCCGCGAAGTGGCGCCAGAAGTCCTTGAACGACGAGGGCGGCGCGCCGGCGTGGGCGGCTTCCTCGGTGGCGAGCACAGCACTCATGCGCGGTCCCTTACTTTGCGTGTCGAATACGGGGGTTGACCAGGCCGTACATCAGGTCCACCAGCAGGTTCACCAGGATCACCAGCGTGGCCACGATCAGGATGCCGCCCTGCACGACCGGATAGTCGCGCCGCGCGATCGCGTCGATCAGCCACTTGCCGATGCCCGGCCAGGAGAAGATGGTCTCGGTGAGCACCGCGCCCGCCAGCAGCGTGCCCACCTGCAGGCCGATCACGGTGATCACCGGCACCAGCGCGTTGCGCAGCGCATGCACGAACACGATGCGCGCCGGCGACAGGCCCTTGGCCTTGGCGGTGCGCACGTAGTCCTCGCGCAGCACCTCCAGCATGCTCGAGCGCGTCATGCGCGCGATCACCGCCAGCGGTATGGTGCCCAGCACGATGGACGGCAGCACCAGGTGCGACAGCGCCGACTTCAGCGCGCCTTCCTCGCCCGAGAGCCAGGCGTCCACCAGCATGAAGCCGGTGCGCGGGGCGATGTCGAACTCCAGCGCCATGCGCCCGGACACCGGCAGCGCCCATTCGGGCGCGATGTCGCGCAGGCCCACCGAGAAGAACATGATCAGCAGCAGGCCCCACCAGAAGATCGGCATCGAGAAGCCGGTGAGCGACAGGCCCATCACGCCATGGTCCAGCCAGGAACCGCGCTTGATGGCCGCCAGCACGCCGGCCAGCAGCCCGAGCACCGTGGCGAACACGATGGCGCACAGCGACAGCTCCAGCGTGGCGGGGAACAGCTTGGTGAACTCGCTCCACACCGGCTCGTGGGTGACGAACGACTCGCCGAGGTCGAGCCGCACCGCCTTGCCCAGGTAGTTGAGGTACTGCTGCCACAGGGGCAGGTCCAGGCCCAGCTGGTGCAGCACCTGCTTGTGGAATTCAGGGTCGAGCCGGCGCTCGCCGGCCATCACCTGCACCGGGTCGCCGGGGATCAGGTGGATCAGCGAGAACGCCAGCAGCGTGATGCCGAGGAAGGTGGGGACCACCAGCGCCACGCGGCGCAGCAGGAATCCGAGCATGGGGTGAGCCTCTACTTGACGCCGGCGGCGCGGAAGTCGTGGCCGCCGAAGGGCGTGGCCACGAAGCCGGTGACCCGCTTGTCCACCGCCACCAGCCCGTAGCGGTGCGCCAGCGGCAGCACGCCCGCCTCGTCGTGCAGCAGGCGCTGCGCCTGGGCGTAGGCCTCGGTGCGCTGCTTGAAGTCGGTGGTGGCGCGTGCCCGCGACAGCAGCGCATCGAAGCGCGGATCGCACCAGCGCGCCTTGTTGCCGCCGCCTTCCACCGCGGCGCAGGCGAGATTGGGGGTGAAGAAGTTGTCGGGGTCGCCGTTGTCGCTGTACCAGCTGAGCAGGGCCAGGTCGTGCTCGCCCTGGCCGGTGCGCTTGTACAGCTCGCCCAGCTCCATCAGGCGCACGGCGACCTTCACGCCGATGCGCGCCCAGTCGGCCTGCAGCAGCTCGACGAAGCGCTTGACGTCGCTCTTGCCGGCGGTGGCGAACAGCTGCAGCTCGCGGCCGTCGTAGCCGCTGGCCTTGACCAGCTGCCGGGCCTTGTCGAGGTCGCGCGCTTCCTTGAGCTGCGGATCGTGGCTCCAGATGCCCGGTGGCAGGAAGCTGCCCGCGATCTCGGCCTCGCCGCCGTAGACCGACTGCACGATGGCCGCGCGGTCGATCGCAAGCGACAGCGCCTGGCGCAAGCGCTTGTCGCCGGTGAACGGGCGTTGGGCGTTGGGCGCGACGTAGGTGGTGGTCAGCGGCTTGCTGCGCACCAGCGTGAACTTGGGGTCGTTGGCGAAGGCCGCGGCCTTGTCGTTGGCCAGCCGCCCCACCATGCACTCGCCGGCCTTCAGGCGCTGCACCAGCACGGCGTTGTCCACCGTGACGGCGAACACCAGGTGGTCCACTTTCGGCGCGCCGCCCCACCAGGGCTTGTGCGCGCTGTAGCGGATCACCGCGTCCTTCTGGTAGCTCTTGAGCATGAAGGGGCCGGTGCCCACCGGCTGGGTGTTCAGCTGCTCCAGCTTGCCGGCCCTGGCGAGCTGCTCGCCGTATTCGGCCGAGTACACCGAGGCGATGGAGGTCATGGTCAGGTTGGCGGGAAACGCGGCCTCGGGCCGCGTGAGCTCGATGCGCACGCTCATCGGGCCGGCCTTGCGGACCGACTTGACCAGCGCGGGCATGCTCATGCCGGCCCAATAGGGAAAGCCGTTGCGAGCGGCCGCATGCGCCGGATGCTGCTTGTCGTTGATGCGGCTGAGCGACCACACCACGTCGTCGGCGTTGAGTTCGCGCGTGGGCTTGAACCAGGGCGTGGTGTGGAACTGAACGCCCTTGCGCAGGTGCAGCGTGTACACCTTGCCGTCGGCGCTGACCTCCCAGCGCTCGGCCAGCGCGGGCTCCACCTGGGTGGTGCCGGGCTTCATCTGCAGCAGCGTGTCGTACAGCGTGAGGCCGGCGGCGTCGTTGGTGACGATGGTCTCGTACTGCGCGATGTCAAAGCCTTCCGGGGCGCCTTCGATGCAGAAGGTGAGCGTGCCGGCGGCCTGGGCGGCACCGCACAGCGCCAGCCCGGCCGCCACCAGAACGTGCAGCGGCTTCATTTGACGCTGACCGAGCGGAAGTCGTTGTGCGTGAACGGATCGGGGATGTAGCCCGACACGCGCTTGTTCACTGCCGTCATGTACACCGGGTACACGCCGGGGATCAGGCCCACGTCGTCGTACACCAGCCTCTGCGCCTTGGTGTAGAGCTCGATGCGCTTCTTGTGGTCGGTGGCCTTGCGCGCGGCGTCGAGCAGCTCGTCGAACTGCTTGTTGCACCACTGGCTCTTGTTGCCGCCGCCTTCCACCGCGGCGCAGCTCAGGTTGGGCGTGAGGAAGTTGTCGGGGTCGCCGTTGTCGCCGGCCCAGTTGAGGAAGGTGATGTCGTGCTCGCCCTTGCCGCTGCGCTTGAGCATCTCGCCCCACTCCATCATCTGCAGCCGCACCTTGATGCCGGCCTTGGCCCAGTCGGCCTGCATCAGCTCGGCGGCGCGCTTGCCGTCGATGGAGCCGCCGATGCGCACGAACACCACCAGCTCGCTGCCGTCGTAGCCGCTGGCCTTGACCAGCTGCCGGGCTTTCTCGACGTCCTGCCGGTCCTTCAGGCTCTTGTCGTGGCTCCACATGCTGGGCGGCAGGAAGGTGGCCGCCGGCGTGGCGTTGCCGCCGTAGATGGCCTGCACGAAGGTCTTCTTGTCCCAGGCGTGCCACAGCGCTTCGCGCAGGCGCTTGTCCGACACCCATTTGCGCTTGGCGTTGGGCGCGATGTAGAAGGTGAGCAGCGCGTTGTTGCGCACGATCCTGACGTTGGGGTCCTTGTCGAAGGTGCCGGCCTGCTCGGGCTTCATGTTGGTGCCCACCAGGCACTCCTGCGCCTTCAGGCGCTGGATGCGCACGTTGGGGTCGTTGGTGATCGCGAAGATCAGCTTGTCGACCTTGGGTGCGCCCTGCCAGTGCTGCTTGTGGGCGGTGTAGCGGATCACCGCGTCCTTCTGGTAGCTCTGGAAGATGAAGGGGCCGCTGCCCACCGGCTGGGTGTTGATGTCGCCGATCTTGCCGGCCTTGAGCAGCTGCTCGCCGTATTCGGCCGAGTAGATGGAGCCGATGGGCTCCATCGCCATGTCGGCGAGGAAGGGCGCCTCGGGCCGCGTGAGCGTGATGCGCACGGTGTGGGCATCGACCTTCTCCACCGACTTGATCAGCTTGCTCATGCCCATGCCTTCCCAGTAGACGTAGCCGTTCTTGGCCACGCCGTGGGCGGGATGGTTCTTGTCGTTCACCCGGTTGATCGACCACACCACGTCGTCGGCGTTGAGGTCGCGCGTGGGCTTGAACCAGGGCGTGGTGTGGAACTTCACGCCCTTGCGCAGGTGGAAGGTGTAGGTCAGGCCGTCGGGGCTGATCTCCCACTTCTCGGCCAGGCCGGGCACCACCTCGGTGGTGCCGGGCTTGAAGCCCAGCAGCTGGTCGTAGAGGGTGCGGCCGGCGGCGTCGTTGGTCACCGCCGACTCGTACTGCACGATGTCGAAGCCGTCGGGCGAGGCTTCGGTGCACACGGTCAGCGTGCCGGCGGCGTGGGCGGAGCCGAGCATCAGCGCGGCGGCGAAGGCGATCAGGTGTCGATGCATGTTCATGTCGTGTCGGAAGCGGAGTTCATCCCAGCGGTGCAAGGGTCACCAGATGCGCAGTCGCTGGTCGGCGGGCCGCCACATGCCGTCGCCGGGCTTGGTGCCGATGCCCTGGTGGAAGGCGTCCATGTGGCTGGTGGGTCCGTTGGCGCGGTATTCGGAAGGCGCGTGCGGGTCGCTGGCGAGGATCTGCACCATGCGCTCCTCGCGCATCTTGTCGCGCCACGACTGGGCGTAGCCCATGAAGAAGCGCTGCTCGCCGCTGAAGCCGTCGATCACCGGCGCCTCGCGGCCTTGCAGCGAGAGCTTCCAGGCCTTGTAGGCGATCTGCAGGCCCGACAGGTCGGCGATGTTCTCGCCCAGCGTGAGCTTGCCGTTGACCTTGTGGCCGGGCACCGGCTCGTAGGCGTCGAACTGCTCCACCAGCTTGGCGCCCAGCGCTTCGAAGGCCTTGCGGTCGGCCTCGGTCCACCAGTTGTTGAGCTTGCCGTCGCCGTCGTACTGGCTGCCCGAGTCGTCGAAACCGTGGCTGATCTCGTGGCCGATGGTCGCGCCGATGGCGCCGTAGTTGAAGGCGTCGTCGGCGCGCATGTCGAAGTACGGCGGCTCCAGGATCGCCGCGGGGAACACGATCTCGTTGAAGCTCGGGTTGTAGTAGGCGTTGACGGTCTGCGGCGTCATGCCCCACTCGCGGCGGTCCACCGGCTGGCCGGCGCGCACCGCGCGGCGCTCGTACTCGAAGCGCGCCGCGCGCACCCCGTTGCCGAAGGCGTCGCCGCGCCGCACCTCCAGCCGGGAGTAGTCGCGCCACACCTCGGGGTAGCCGATCTTCACCGAGTACTTGGCGAGCTTCTCCTTGGCCTTGAGCTTGGTGGCCGGGCTCATCCAGGCCACGCCGTCGATCGACTGGCCATAAGCCTCGAACAGCTTGCCCACCAGCTCCTGCATGCGCGCCTTGTAGGCCGGCGGGAAATGGCGCTGCACGTAGATCTGGCCCACGGCCTCGCCCAGCGCGGCGTCGAGCGCGCCGGTGGCTTTTTGCCAGCGCGGTAGCGGCTGCTGCACGCCACGCAACGCCTGGTCGCGGAACGCGAAGCGCGCCTCGCGGAAGGGCTTGGGCAGCACGTCGGCCGCGCCGTCGAGCAGGCGCGCGCGCAGCAGCAACCGGTGCTCGGCGAGCGGGCGCGTGGCCACCAGCTTGGCGAACGCGGCCGCGTAGCTGGGCTGCGACACCGACAGCCGGTCCAGCGGCGGCAGCCCGGCGCCGGCGAAATAGGCGCGCCAGTCGAAGCCGGGCGCCTGGGCCGCCAGCTCGTCCGGCGTCATGGGGTTGTAGCGCTTGACCGGGTTGCGGTTGTCCACGCGCGGCCATTGCGCCTCGGCGAGCTGCTTCTCCAGCGCATACACGGTCTTGGCGTTGGCCGCCGCGGCCGGGTCGCCGGCCAGCGCGAACAGCTTTTCCAGGTAGGCCTGGTAGGCGGTGCGCGCCTTGGCGAAGCGCTCGTCGTCCTTGAGGTAGTAGTCGCGGTCGGGCAGGCCCAGGCCGTCCTGCCAGGTGAGCGCGCGGTAGGTGCCGGGGTCCTTGGCGTCGGGGTACACCACCACGGCCAGCGGCGTGTCCACCATGCCCTGCAGACGGCCGATCAGGCGCGCCAGCTCGGCGGGTGTCTTCAATGCGTCGATCTCGGCCAGCCAGGGCTGCAGCGGCTGCAGGCCGGCGGCGTCGATCGCGGCCTCGTCCATGAAGCTGGCGTAGAAGTCGCCGATCTTCTGCTCGATGCTGCCGGGCGCGTGCGTGCCCTTGGCCAGGTCTTCGACGATGGCGCGCACGCGCGCGTCGGAGCGGTCGCGCATCTCGCGCACGATGCCCCAGTCGGACTTGTCGGCCGGGATCTGCGTGGTCTTCAACCAGCGGCCGTTGGCGGCGCGGAACAGGTCGTCCTGCGGGCGCACGGCGGGGTCGAGCGCCGTCTTGTCGATGCCGGAAAGCGCGCCGGCGGCGGGGCCGCTGGACGGCCCGGCGGCGCAGCCGGCCAGGGCCTGCAGCACGAGCGCTGCGAGCGCGATGCGATGGAGTTTCATGGATCTCGTCTCGTGGACGTTTCAAACAACGATGCCCGGCCGGTGGGCCAGGCATCAAGCCGAGGCCGCCAGGCCTGCGGATTACCTCTGCGCCGCGTCCAGCGGCCGCAGCCCAGCGAACACCGCAGATCCGGCTGCGCCGGTCTGCTGGTGTTGCCCCCTTGAGGGGGAGGCGCCGCAGGCGCTCCGGGGGTGGTTCATTTCACGCTCACGCCGTAGAACTGCACGGAGCCGAACGGGCTCATCTTGTAGCCCTCGACGTTCTTGCGCATCGGCTGGTAGACCACCGAGTGCGCGATCGGCACCCACACGGCTTCGCGCTTGGCCACCTCTTGCGCCTTTTCGTAGAGCTTGGTGCGCTCGGCCACCTTGGTGGTCTGCTTGGCCTTGTTGACCAGGTCGTCGTACTCCTTGTCGCACCACTGGGCGTAGTTGGAGCCGCCGACCGCGGCGCACGACAGCAGCGTGGCGAGGAAGTTGTCGGGGTCGCCGTTGTCGCCGGTCCAGCCGAACATGCCGATGTCGCTTTCGCCTTCCTTGGCGCGCTTGAGGTACTCGGCCCACTCGTACTTGACGATCTGCGCCTTGATGCCCACCTTGGCCAGGTCGGCCTGCACCATCTCGGCCATCTGCGAGCCGTTGGGGTTGTAGGGGCGCTGCACCGGCAGTGCCCACAGCTTGGTCTCGAAGCCGTTGGCGAAGCCGGCCTTGGCCAGCAGCTCCTTGGCCTTGGCGGGGTTGTACTCGTAGTCCTTCACGTTCTTGTTGTAGGACCACATCGCCGGCGGAATGGGGTTCACCGCCACCTGGCCGGCGCCCTGGTACACCGCGTCGACGATGGCCTTCTTGTTGACGGCCATGTTGATCGCGCGGCGCACGTCGAGGTTGTCGAAGGGCTTGTGCTTGACGTTCAGCGAGAGGTAGCCGATGTTCAGGCCGTTCTCGTGCACCAGCTTGATGTTGGGGTCCTTCTTCAGCACCTCCACCTCGGCCGGCTTCGGATACACCGACATCTGGCACTCGCCGGCCTTGAGCTTGTTCATGCGCACGGCCGAGTCGGGCGTGATGGCGAAGATCAGGTTGTCGATCTTGGCCTTGCCGCGCCAGTATTGCGGGTTGGCGGCGTAGCGGATCTGCGCGTCCTTCTCGTAGCGGCGGAACACGAACGGGCCGGTGCCCACCGGCTTGGTGTTCAGGTCGTTGGCGGCGTTGGCCTTGAGCAGCTGGTCGGCGTATTCGGCCGAGTGCACCGAGGCGAAGTCCATCGCCAGGTTGGCCAGGAAGGCGGCGTCCACCTTCTTCAGCGTGAAGCGAACGGTCTGCGGGTCGACCTTTTCCACCTTGGCGATGTTGTCGGGCAGGCCCATGTCCTGCGCGTACTCGAAGCTGGGCGCCGGCTGCGTGGCCTTGTTGAACGCATGCTCCTTGTTGAGCATGCGCTCGAAGGTGAACACCACGTCGTCGGCGTTGAAGTCGCGGCTGGGCTTGAACCAGTCGGTGCTGTGGAACTTGACGCCCTTGCGCAGGTGGAAGGTGTAGGTCAGGCCGTCGGCGCTGATGTCCCACTTCTCGGCCAGCGCGGGGATCACGCGCGTGCCGCCGATCTCGAACTCGACGATGCGGTTGAAGATGGCCTGCGAGCTGGCGTTGAAGGTCGTGCCGGCGGTGTAGCGCGCGGGATCGAAGCCTTCGGGGCTGCCTTCGGAGCAGTAGATCAGCGTGGTGGCCGCCTGGGCGCCGAAGGCGCACAGCGCGGTGGCCAGCACGGCGGCGTGGCGGATCGAGGCGGCGGGTTTGAAGGGTTTCTTCATGGCCTGTTGCGTCCCTTGTGAGGATGGATCGAAGTCGCGCGAGTCTAGGCCACCGTTTGTGCGGGGCAATAGGGGCAAAGCAGGATTTGTGACTGCTTGTCTAGACAGCCCTGGGGTTGTCCCGGGGGTGGCCGCGGCGAGGCCGGCTATTCTGGCCCAGGCGCCGCCTCACCCCGGGACACGGGCGGCACGCTGTTTGCGACAGGGGCCGCACGGTGAGAACATCGTGCCGTGGCAGGCCTCGCGCAAGCGGGGCGGGCGGGAAAGGCGGGCCCCATGACAGCGATCCAGAGAGTGCGCAGCCAAGGCTTCCAGCGCTGGTACCAAAGCGAGCTCACACAGAGCCATCTGCACCTGGTGCTGCTGCTGCTGTGCGCGGTGGCGCTGTTCAGCACGGCCGAGGTCTTCAGCGCCCAGCTGCCGCTCGGCCAGCGGGTGGTGCTGGCGGGGTGTGCGCTCACCAGCGGCGTGATCGGTGTCTGGGCGCTGCGGCGCTACCTGTACCTGCTGATGCACGCCGAGTATGTGGCCAACCAGGCGGCCTGCCCGGCCTGCAAGAGCTACGCGCAATGGAACCTGCTGGCCGACAGCGAGGGCGGGCGGCGCTGGCGCGTGCAGTGCCGGCGCTGCGGGCACTTGTGGGAGATCGACAGCTGAAACGCGTGCCGGCCCGTCAGTAGAGGATGCGGCAGCGGATGGTGCCCGGTATGCCGCACAGCTCTTCCAGCGCCACCTGGCTGGCCGTGGTGTCCACGTCGATCACCACGTAGCCCACTTCCTCGTTGGTGCGCAGGTACTGCGCGGCGATGTTGATGCCGGCTTCGGAAAAGCGCTCGTTGATGCGCGCCATCACCCCGGGCACGTTGCGGTGGATGTGCAGCAGCCGGCAGCGGCCGGTGTGCTCGGGCAGCGACACCTCGGGGAAGTTGACCGCGCTCACGGTGGAGCCGTTGTCGGAATAGCGCACCAGCTTGGCCGCCACCTCGCGGCCGATGTTTTCCTGCGCCTCGGCGGTGGAACCGCCGATGTGGGGCGTGAGCAGCACGTTGTCGAAGCGCGTGAGCGGCGACTCGAAGCGCGCGTCGTTGCCTTGTGGCTCGACCGGGAACACGTCGATCGCGGCGCCGGCGATGTGGCCGGTGTCCAGCGCGCCCACCAGCGCATCAATGTCGACCACCGTGCCGCGCGAGGCATTGATCAGGTGCGCGCCCGGCTTCATCTTCGCCAGCTGCAGCGCGCCGATCATGTTCTGCGTGGCCGGCGTCTCGGGCACGTGCAGCGTCACCACGTCGGCGGCTTCCAGCAGCGCGTCGAGCGACGGCAGCGGCCGCGCATTGCCCAGCGGCAGCTTGGCCTCGATGTCGTGGAAAACCACCTGCATGCCCAGCTGCTCGGCCAGCACGCCCACCTGCGTGCCGATGTGGCCGTAGCCCACGATGCCCAGCGTCTTGCCGCGCACTTCATACGAGCCGGCGGCGCTCTTGACCCAGCCGTTGCGGTGCAGCACCGCGTTCTTGTGCGGGATGCCGCGCATCAGCATGATCACCTCGGCCAGCACCAGCTCGGCCACGCTGCGCGTGTTGGAAAACGGCGCGTTGAACACCGGGATGCCGCGGCGCAGCGCGGCGCCCAGGTCGATCTGGTTGGTGCCGATGCAGAAGGCGCCGATGGCGGTGAGCTTGGTCGCACGCGCCAGCACCTGCTCGGTCAGGTGCGAGCGCGAGCGGATGCCCACGAAGTGGGCGTCGGCGATCGCGGTGGCCAGCTCCTCGCCGTTGAGCGCCTTGGGCGCGGTGACGATCTGGCTGTAGCCCTCGGCCTGCAGCGTCTGCACCGCCGAGGGGTGGATGCCCTCGAGCAGCACGAACTTGAGTTTTTCCTTCGGGACGGACAGGCGGGGCGTGGCGGTCATGGGCGAACTGTAAGCAGCACGGGCTTGCCCCGATGCGGCGAAAGGCCATCGCGCGCAAGGGTCATCGCGCCAGGGGTCATCGCGGGCGGGGCCTTCGCGGCGCGGCAATCCCCACGCCCGGCATCCGGTTTGCACCGCTGCCGTGGCCATGCGCAAGATCGTGCACCTGTCCGACCTGCACTTCGGCCGCGTCGACGAGCGGCTGCTGCAGCCGCTGGCCGAGCGCGTGCACGCACTGGCGCCGCACGTGCTGGTGGTGTCCGGCGACCTCACGCAGCGGGCGCGCCGGGTGCAGTTCGAGGCGGCGCGTGCCTTCCTCGACCGGCTGCCGAAGCCGCAGGTGGTGGTGCCGGGCAACCACGACGTGCCGCTGTACAACGTGCTGGCGCGCTTCGGCTGGCCGCTGGCTGGCTTCAAGCGCCACATCACGGCCGACCTGTCGCCGCTGTACCGCGACGAGCAGCTGGTGGTGCTGGGCCTGAACAGCGCGCGCTCGCTGGTGGTGAAGAACGGGCGCGTCAACCGGCGCCAGCTCGCCCGGGTGCGCCGTGCGCTGTGCGACCTGCCGGGGCACATGCTGAAGGTCGTGGTCACCCACCATCCCTTCGACCTGCCCGGGCCGGTGGACGAGCGCCAGCTCATCGGCCGCGCCGACGAGGCGATGGCCGCGTTCGCGCAGTGCGGGGTGGACGTGCTGCTGGCCGGCCACCTGCACGCCAGCAGCAGCCACGACAGCGCGGCGCGCCATCCGCTGGCGGGCTACGGCGCGCTGGCGGTGGCCGCCGGCACCGCCACCTCCACCCGCGGGCGTGGCGAGCGCAATGCCTTCAACCTGCTCGCGCTGCACAAGGACCTGGTCGAGGTGCAGCGCTACGAGTGGCAGCCTGAAATCGGCACCTTCGCGGCCACCGAATGCCGGCGCTTCGAGCGCGTGGACCAAGGCTGGCAGCTGGCGCCGCCGGCCTGAGACGGCGTGCTCACGAGCGCTCGAAGAAGCGCTCGGTCTCGACGCGCTGCGGGGCGCGGTGCTCGTCGTCGGCGCCCGTCACGGTCTCGGAAACCGCGCGTCCCAGCGACTGCAGCGGGCCGTCGTCACGCGGGGCCGCAGGTTCCTGGCGGCTGCGCCGCCAGTGGTCGAATTCGTCGCCGAAGCGGTGGCGCCGCCAGGCCTGGTAGTCCTCGTCGAGCTGGCGCTCGTGCTCGCGGCGCAGCTGCTGGTAGTGGTGGTGGAACTCGTCGTGGTAGACCGGCCCGCCGGTGCCGAAATGCTGCATCGGGTCGCCGTAGGCGGCGCCGTAGTGGCCGGTGGCCTCGAACAGCGAGCTGCGCGCGGGCGAGGAGAGAAGTGCGTCGTCGGTCATCTTGCGGTCCTTTCGATGCGTGGGAGCACCGGAAAACCGGCAAGGGGCGTTCCGGCCCGCCGTACCCGGCGGCCGGGGGCGCCACTCAGCCCGCGTGCCGGGCCGCCCCAAACGCCGGCTGCACCCCCGCGGGGGGTGGCC
>JBFLWE010000019.1:0-69714 GCA_040758375.1 Pseudomonadota bacterium | reverse complement strand
CCTCACTGGAAAACCAGTCCAGGAACTCGTTCCAGTTACGCGGGTAGTCCTTGCCTGCTTCTGGCTGTACCATATGTACGGACATCCAGTAGTTCCGGTGGTTCTGGAGCTAACAGGATACCCCTTATATATTCAGAGCATGCCAAGCCGCGACCCCAGAGCCGACGCTGCCCACCCTGCCGCCACGCTGGTGTTCATGCCCTACAAGGGCCGTGGCACCGCCTGGGCCATCGAGCACCGCTTCACCCGCGACACGCACGAGGCGTTCGACGACGGCTGGGGCACGCTGGAGCAGATGGCCCATGAAGAAAGGCTCGCGCCGGCAACCGAGATCATCGAGGAGCGGGTCAAGTCCATCTTCTCCGGTAACGCGTCGCCGGACGTGAGCTTCGACCTCTCGATCAACCCCTACCGCGGCTGCGAGCACGGCTGCATCTACTGCTTCGCGCGGCCGACACACAGCTACCTCAATCTCTCCCCCGGCCTGGACTTCGAGACCCGCATCATCGCCAAGGTCAACGCCGCCGAGCGTGTACGCGAGGCATTGGCCAGTCCGCGGTACGAGCCGTTGCCGCTGAACATCGGCTCGGCGACAGACGCCTACCAGCCCGTGGAACGCCGGTTGCGCATCACCCGCTCGGTGATCGAGGTGCTGGTGGAGTGCAGGCATCCGTTTTCGGTGATCACCAAGTCGGCCGGCATCGAGCGCGACCTGGACCTCATCGCGCCCATGGCCGCCCAGGGCATGGCGGCGGCGTACGTGTCCATCACCACGCTGGACCCGGGGCTCGCGCGCATCCTCGAGCCGCGCGCCGCGGCGCCGCACCGGCGCCTGAAAACGATCGAAACGCTGGCCCGGGCCGGCGTGCCGGTGGGCGTGAGCGTCTCGCCGGTCATTCCGTTCATCAACGAGCCGGAGATCGAGCGCGTGATGGAGGCGGCGGCCGCCGCAGGCGCGAGCTCGGCCTTCAGCATCCTGCTGCGCTTGCCGTGGGAGGTGAACCCCTTGTTCCAGCAATGGCTGGAGCAGCACTTTCCCGACCGGGCCGCACGCGTGATGGCACGCCTGCGCGAGATGCGCGGCGGCAAGGACTACGACAGCCGCTTCGACAAGCGCATGAGTGGTGAGGGCGTGTGGGCCGAGCTGTATGCCCAGCGGGTGCAAAAGGCCAAGCAGCGCTACGGGCTCAGCGGCGAGCGCGCGCCCATGGACTTCAGCCACTTCCGCCGTCCCAGGACTGCGGCCGCCGCGCGGCAAGGCGAACTGTTCTGACTCGTCATTCGGAGGGGGTCGACGCAGGTGCACTGGCCAGCCCTGCCGCCGCGGGCTCCTGAGCTGGCGAGCGTGCGCGCAGCGCCACGCCTCCGGGTTGCCGGTCCTGGTCCTGGCCGAGCGGTGCGGCGCGCAGACTGCCACCATAGCGTTCGCGCAGCGCCGCCAGCTGCGGCTCCAGCTCCGCGGCGTTCTCGATGCGCGCCTGGTGCCGCTGCAGCGTGAGGCGCGCCATGTCGATCAGCTTGGCATTGCCGGTGCGCTGGCCCTGCGCCAGCAGCTTGCGCACCGTGGTGTCGGGGTCGTCGTTGAGCGTGTGTGCCATGCATGCTTCAGCGATCTCGTGCACCTGGAGGTGGCAGCGCCTGACCAGCTCGGCAAACGGGGCATGAGGGCTCGCGCTGCGCGCAAGCAGCTCGCTCAGGCCCTTGGCGGTGCAGAAGCGAAGGCCTATGGTCTCGATCCACTGTTCGGCTTCTGCCAGACGCAGCTCGGCTGCGGTGAGCTGCGACACCAGGGCCAGCATGTTGCTGGCAGCCTCGATGTCGAAATCGGGCGCCCGCAGGTCGGCAGACAGTTCACGCACCTCGGCGACCACCGCAGCCACCTGCCGCAGCTGCATCTGGTTCAAGGCGCTCACGACCTGCTTGAAGCGGCGCAGCCGCCGGCTCTCGGGCGCCTTCTCCAGCGCATGGTTCAGGTTGTCCAGGCAACGCTGCAGCGCTTTGCCATCGCGCTGATGAAAGCGCGCGAAGGCCAGCAGCACCAGCGACTGGTAGTCGAACAGCTTGGAGCTGATGCCCAGCGCCGCCGCACGGTCCAGCGCCCTGGCCGACTCCTCGTGCTCACCCAGGTAGAAGGCGAGCATGCCCTGCTTTTGCAGCCGCATGATGGAGCCCGGCGTCAGCTCGCTCGCCTGCCGGTAGGTGGCCAGCGCCTGCGGCAACTCGCCTTGCTCCACCTGCACGCGGCCCATCACGTCGTAGGCGTCGGCGTAGCTCGGGTCTTGCGCGATCAGGCTCTCCAGTGTGCGCCGCGCCGGTGTGAGCTGGTTGGCCTCGAGCTGTGCGCGGGCCACGCCCAGGCGTGCCCACGGCACGGCCTGCGCCGCGATCACCGCTTCGTAGAGCTTTTGGGCCGCGGCATGCTGCTCCAGGCGCAGCAACAGCTCGGCCCCGATGCGTGCGGCGTACAGCCAGTAGGGCGCGCGGTCGTGAAAGCGCTGCAGGCACAGCCGGGCCGCCACCTCGAACTGCTGGTCTTCGATGGCTTCGAAGATCTCGCGCAGCGTGCGCTTGCGCTGCCGCGCGTGGCGCAGGCGCTCGGCCAGGCCGCTGGCGGTGTGGGGCTTGAGCAGGTAGCCGTCGAGCGCGGACTCGGCGGCCTCGGCGACCTTGCCGTAGCTGGCCTCGCCGGTGATCATGATGAACACCGTGGAAAAGGGCAGCAACTGCGCGCGCCGCAGGTCGTCGAGCAGGTCCTGGCCGGAATAGGCCTCGTTCGGAAAATGCTGCTCGCACAGCACGAACTCGAATTCGCGTGTCTCCAGCTGGCGTCGTGCATCCTGGATGCGGCTGCATTGGGCCACAGTGCCCAGGCCCAGGTCGCGCAGCTGCGAGGCGATGATGCTGCGCGAGGTGGGATTGGGGTCGACCACCAGCGCTCTGCAATCCGCGATGTGGCGGTCCAAGGGATGCATCAGCGGGCCTCGGTCGAGGCCATGCCGTGCCGTGTGCGGCGGGCGTGGCGGCGGGGCGGTCGGCGGTGCATCGGGCATCGATCCTCGAGGCGGACGATGCCGGGATATCGGCCCCGCTGCCGCTGACTTGAGTCAGGCCGGCCGCGCGCCGGGCTTCAGAGGCTCTCGCCGGGCCGGGTGAGGTGAACCTGGGTGCCGTAGCTGTGGTAGCGGTTGCGCAGCGTGTCGATGCGCTCCTGCAGCAGCGCTGCATCCGGTATCGCCGCGCGGTGCCGCTGCAGGGTATGGGCCGCCAGGTCGAGCAGCTTGGAGTTCAGCGTCTGCTCCGACTGGTTCAGCAGCTCGAGCACCGCCTCGTGCGGCCTGCCCGCCACCGAGAGCGACACCGCGGCTTCGGCCAGCGCGCTGATGTGGGCATAGCCGAGCCGGATGGGACCGGCCAGCTCCTCCTGGTGGCGCGCCGCGCTGACCAGCATCTCGCAGGTGGTCTTGGAGACTGCGAAGCGCCGCGCCAGCACCTGCATCGGATGCTCGATGTCGTCGAGCCGGGTTTCTTCGGCGTAAAGGCGGGTCACCAGCATCAGCAGGTTGCAGGCGGCCTCGAAGTCGAACTGGGGCTCGGTCACCGTGCCCAGCATCTGCCGCACCTGCATCACCGCATCAGGCACGCGCCGCGTGGCCAGGAAGTGCAGGCAGTCCACCACCGCGGCAAAGCGGTTGAGGCGGGCGCTGTTCGGGGCTTCGCGCAGCACGCGTTTCATCGTGGCCTGCGACAGGGCGAGCTGTCGTGTCTCGCGCCGGTCGTATTGCAGCGCGGACAGCAGCACCAGGCCTTGCATGTCATAGGCCTTGGAGCTCACGCCGATGTTGGTGGCGCGCTGCAGCGCCTCGATGGCTTCGCCCTGGTTGCCGTAGTAGAACGCCAGCACGCCGAACTTCTGCAGCCGCGCCACGCTGCCGGGCGTGAGCTCGGAGGCCCGGTGCAGCGCCTCGATGGCGCCCACGGTATCGCCCTGGTCGAGCAGCACGCGGCCCATCACGTCGTAGGCGTCCACGTAGCCCGGCTGTTCGGACAGCAGGCTTTCCAGCGTGCGCCGGGCGTTGTTCAGGCTGCCGGCCTTGTACTGCGTACGGGCGATACCCATGCGCGCCCAGGGCAGGGCCTTGGTGGCGAGCACGGCCTCCAGCATCTTCATGGCCGCATGGGGCTGGCCCAGGTTGAGCAGCAGCTCGGCGCCGATGCGTGCGGCGTGCACCCATCCGGGGCCGCGCGTTTCATATACCGTCTGGCAGAGGTCTGCCGCTTCGGCGTATTGCTTGTTCTGAACCTTGTCGAGAATCGGCCGCAGCAGCCGCTTGCGCTGACGCGCTTCGGCCAGCCGGTCGCGCAGCGCCTGTTCGGTGTGCGGCTTGATCACGTAGGCGTCGAGCGCGGCCTCGGCGGCCTCGGCCACCTGCGCGTACGCCGCCTCGCCCGAGATCATGACCACCACCGTGGTCAGCGGCAGCAGCTGTGCCAGGCGCAGGTCGTCGATCATGTCCTGCCCGGTCATCGACTCGCCGGGAAAGTGGTACTCGCACAGGACGATGTCGAAGTAGCGCGTTTCGAGCAGGCGGCGCGCTTCGGCCGCCTTGGCACATTGCTCCACTTTGCCAGCGCCCGCGTCCTTGAGCATGGCCACGAGGGCGCTGCGTGAAACCGGATTGCCATCGACGACGAGCGCCTTGGCTTGCTGGATGTCGGCGTCGAGCAGCCGCATTGGACTGGTCCTTCCCTTGCCCGGCGCAGGAACACATGCGTCGTCCGGGCAGAACCAGTGTAGCGGGCGACGCCGCCGGCCACCGGCGCTAAAAAGGGGGAAGAACTCCCCCTTTTGTCACTTGAAGATGTCCTTGACCCGGTCGGTCCAGCTCTTCGCATTGGGCGAATGGCGTTCGCCGCCCTTGCGGAAGGACTCGTCCAGTTCCTTCAGCAGCTTGCGCTGGTGTTCGGTCAGCTTGACCGGCGTTTCCACCGCGATGTGGCAGTACAGGTCGCCGGGGTAGCTGGAGCGGATGCCTTTGATGCCCTTGCCGCGCAGGCGGAAGGTCTTGCCATGCTGCGTGCCTTCGGGCAGATCGATCTCTGCCTTGCCGCCCAGCGTGGGTACTTCGATCGAGCCGCCCAGCGCCGCGGTGGTCAGGCTCACCGGCACGGTGCAGTGCAGGTCGTCGCCATCGCGCTCGAAGATCTCGTGCTGCCTGATGCGGATCTCGATGTACAGGTCGCCCGGCGGGCCGCCGTTGGTGCCCGGCTCGCCATTGCCAGCCGAGCGGATGCGCATGCCCTCGTTGATGCCGGGCGGGATCTTCACCTCCAGGGTCTTGGTGCGCTTGATCTTGCCCTGGCCCGAGCAGGCGGTGCACGGCTCGGGGATGATCTTGCCGCTGCCGTGACAGTGGGGGCAGGTCTGCTGGATGCTGAAGAAGCCCTGGCGCAGGTGGACCGTGCCGCTGCCGTTGCAGCTAGGGCAGGTCTTGGGCGAGGTGCCGGGCTTGGCGCCGCTGCCGTGGCAGGTGTCGCAGGTGTCCCAGCTCGGGATGCGGATCTGCGTTTCCTTGCCGTGCGCAGCCTCCTCCAGCGTGATCTCCATCGCGTAGGACAGGTCTGCCCCGCGATAGACCTGCTGGCCGCCGCGCCGGCCGCCGGCCTGGCCGAAGATGTCGCCGAAGATGTCGCCAAACGCCTCGGCGAAACCGCCAAAGCCCTCGGGGCCGCCGCGGAAGCCGCCGCCGGCGCCGCCCATGTTGGGGTCCACACCCGCATGGCCGTACTGGTCGTACGCGGCCCGCTTCTGCGGGTCGGAGAGCATCTCGTAGGCCTCCTTGGCCTCCTTGAACTTCTCCTCCGCCTTCTTGGCCTCGTCACCCTGATTGCGGTCAGGGTGGTACTTCATCGCCAGCTTGCGATAGGCCTTCTTGATGTCCTCGTCGCTGGCGTTCTTGGCCACGCCGAGGATGTCGTAGTAATCACGCTTTGCCATGGGGTATGTCTTTTAAACGCAAAGCCCCCGTGCGCTTGAAGAGGCCCACGGGGGATCGGCTCGAAACGGCCTCAAGCGCGCATTACTTCTTGTCTTTCACTTCCTTGAACTCGGCATCCACCACGTTGTCGTCGGCCGGGCGGGCCTCGGCCTGGGGCTGCTCGGCGCCGCCGGCGGCTCCAGCACCGGCGCCCGCAGCGGCGGCCGCGGCCTGCGCGTCGGCGTACATCTTCTCGCCCAGCTTCTGGCTCGCGGCCATCAGCGCCTCGGTCTTGGACTCGATCTCGGCCTTGTCCTCGCCCTTGAGCGACTCCTCAAGGTCCTTCAGCGCGGACTCGATCTTGTCCTTCTCGGCGCCATCGAGCTTGTCGCCGTGCTCCTTGAGCGACTTGCGCACGCTGTGCAGCAGCGCGTCGGCCTGGTTCTTGGCCTGCACCAGCTCGAGCTTCTTCTTGTCCTCGGCGGCGTTGGTCTCGGCGTCGCGCACCATCTTCTGGATCTCGTCCTCGGTGAGGCCGGAGTTCGCCTTGATGGTGATCTTGTTTTCCTTGCCGGTGCCCTTGTCCTTGGCGCTCACGTGCAGGATGCCGTTGGCGTCGATGTCGAAGGTCACCTCGATCTGCGGCAGGCCGCGCGGCGCCGGCGGGATGCCTTCGAGGTTGAACTCGCCCAGCAGCTTGTTGCCCGAGGCCATCTCGCGCTCACCCTGATAGACCTTGATCGTCACGGCCGGCTGGTTGTCGTCGGCCGTGGAGAAGGTCTGCGCGAACTTCGTCGGGATGGTGGTGTTCTTCTTGATCATCTTGGTCATCACGCCGCCCAGGGTCTCGATGCCCAGGGACAGCGGCGTGACGTCGAGCAGCAGCACGTCCTTGCGGTCACCGCCCAGCACCTGGCCTTGGATTGCCGCGCCCACGGCCACCGCTTCGTCAGGGTTGACGTCCTTGCGCGGATCCTTGCCGAAGAACTCCTTCACCTTCTCCTGCACCTTGGGCATGCGCGTCATGCCGCCGACCAGGATCACGTCGTCGATCTCGCTGACCTTGACGCCCGCGTCCTTGATCGCGATGCGGCAAGGCTCGATCGTGCGCTCGATCAGCTCTTCGACCAGGGCTTCGAGCTTGGCGCGCGTGAGCTTGATGTTCAGGTGCTTGGGGCCCGACGCGTCGGCCGTGATGTAGGGCAGGTTGACATCGGTCTGCGCGCTGTTGGACAGCTCGATCTTGGCCTTCTCGGCGGCTTCCTTCAGGCGCTGCAGCGCGAGCACGTCCTTCGTGAGGTCGACGCCCTGCTCCTTCTTGAACTCGCCGATGATGTAGTCGATGATGCGCTGGTCGAAGTCTTCACCGCCCAGGAAGGTGTCGCCATTGGTGGAGAGCACCTCGAACTGCTTTTCACCGTCGACATCGGCGATCTCGATGATCGAGATGTCGAAGGTGCCGCCGCCCAGGTCGTACACGGCGATCTTGCGGTCGCCCTTGCCGTGCTTGTCCAGACCGAAGGCCAGCGCGGCGGCGGTCGGCTCGTTGATGATGCGCTTGACATCCAGGCCGGCGATGCGTCCGGCGTCCTTGGTGGCCTGGCGCTGGCTGTCGTTGAAGTACGCCGGCACCGTGATCACGGCCTCGGTGACTTCTTCGCCCAGGTAGTCCTCGGCGGTCTTCTTCATCTTGCGCAGCACTTCGGCGCTGATCTGCGGCGGCGCCAGCTTCTTGCCGCGCTCTTCGACCCAGGCGTCGCCGTTGTCGGCGGCCACGATCTTGTAGGGCATCAGGTCGATGTCCTTTTGCACTTCCTTCTCGGTGAACTTGCGGCCGATCAGGCGCTTGACCGCATAGAAGGTGTGTTTGGGGTTGGTGACGGCCTGGCGCTTGGCCGGCGCGCCCACGAGGATCTCGCCATCTTCCTGGTAGGCGACGATCGAAGGCGTGGTGCGCGAGCCTTCACTGTTCTCGATCACCTTCGGCGTGTTGCCTTCCATGATGGCCACGCACGAGTTGGTGGTGCCCAGGTCGATGCCGATGATCTTTGCCATTTGAGATTTCTCCTTGGAACTGAATTCGGTTGTCGTCTAGTTGTGAATGGGTGCCGTCATTTCAAGATGCGGTATGCACGCAAGCCGTGCGTTGGCGCAAGGCCTGCACCGCCTGCTCGAAGGGCGGCCACCCCGGCCAGCTGGTGATTCGGCCCAGCTTCTTGCCCCGGTGAAAGAAGTAGAAGGTTGGCACGCCGTACAAGCCGAAGCGCTGGCCCAGCGCCGGGTCGGCGTACACATCGGCTTGCAGCCACCGCAGGCCAAGGGCCTGGAAGGGGTCGGATTTGAGCAGGGCGGCTTTCTTGAACTGCTCGCAGTTGAAGCAATCCTCGCCCCAGAAATACACGCCCACCAGCGCAGCGCCGGCGGCCGCCAGCGCGGCATCGAAGCCGGCGGAATCCACCGGCTGCATGCCGAACTGCTGGAAGAAACCGGCCGCCATGATCACGCCGGCCTTACTTGGCCGCCGCCACGGTGACCAGCGCCGGGCGCAGCACGCGGTCGGCGATCAGGTAGCCCTTTTGCAGCACGGCCACCACGGTGTTGGCTTCCTGTTCGGCCGGCACCATGCTGATGGCCTGGTGCTGGTGGGGGTCGAACCGGGTGCCCGCCGGCGGATTGATCTCCAGCACCTTGTTGCGCTCGAGCACGGCGGCCAGCTGGCGCAACGTGGCGTGCACGCCTTCGAGCATCTGCTCGCGAGTGGCGTCCGGGATGCCGATGGCTGCTTCCAGGCTGTCCTTCACCGGCAGCAGGCTCTCGGCGAAGCCTTCCACCGCGTACTTGCGCGCCTTGCTGATCTCTTCGTCGGCGCGGCGGCGGGTGTTCTCGGCTTCGGCCTTCGCGCGCAGGTAGGCGTCGGCCATCTCGGCATGCTTGGCTTCCAGCTCGGCCAGGCGCTGCTCCGGCGAGGCCTGGGGCTGTTGCGCTTCGCCACCGGCGGCGGGGCCGTTATGGCCGGTTTCAGGGGTTTGCTCGGGACTGTTCATGTTTTGATCAAAGAGAGGGGTTTTGTCCGGCTCCGGCCGCACATGAGGGCAGCTCGCCACGCTTCAACCCCCACTGAGTGCACACCGCAGATCCGGCTTCGCCTGTCCGCCGGTGTGGCTCCTCAAGGGGGGCGTCAGGCTGTCGGGGCCTAGATCTTCGCGGACCAGCGCTGCCAGTCGGCCAGCTGGCGCCGGTCGCGCTTGGTGGGGCGGCCATGCTCGATGGCCTGGGCAGGCTCGACGCCCATGCGGCGCTGTTCGGCCGCTCGCTGGCGCGCCTGCACGCTTTCGGGCGTCTCCTCGTACAGCGCCTGCGCCACCGGGGCGGGCCCGCGCACCGCGCTCAGTCCCTTGACGAGCACCGTGCGCGTCACGCCGCCCTGGCGCAACTCCACCTGGTCGCCCGGCTTGAGCTCACGGGCCGCCTTCGCGGGCTGGCCGTTCACCGAAACCCGGCCTTTGCCGATCTCTTCCACGGCCAGGGTGCGGGTCTTGTAGAAACGGGCCGCCCACAGCCATTTGTCCAGGCGCACGGCCTTCAGGCCGGTGGATGCTTCGCTCATTCGCGGATTGTGCCGTCGCTGTCAGCCGCCCCGGTGGAGAAGCGCACCTCGGCGTCCAGACCGGCGGGGCCCCCGCCAGGGGCGGGACGGTTCTGCAGCCGCAGTTCGGCGCCCAGGGCGTCGCAGATGCTGCGGCAAATGGCGAGCCCGAGGCCGCTGCCTTCGCTCGGGTGGCCGGTGTGGAAGGGTTCGAACAGCCGTTGCGCCAGCTCGGGCTTGAGGCCCGGCCCGCTGTCGCTCACCAGCAGCCGGGGCGCCGGCGCAGCCTTCACCGCCAGCAGCAGGTGGCCGCCCGCCGGCGTCTCGCGGATCGCGTTGTGCAGCAGGTTGCGGGTGAGCTCGCGCAGCATCCAGTCATGGCCCTGCACTCGCACGCTCTCATCGGCTTGCAGCTCGAAGTCGAGGTGCTTGGCCGCGATGAGCGGCGACATGTCCAGCGCCACCTCGCTGACCACCTCGCTCAGCGACTGCGGCGTCGAGGGGCCCTGCGACTGCACCTGCTCGACCTTGGCCAGCGCCAGCATCTGGTTGGCCAGGCGGGCGGCGCGTTCCACCGTGCCGTGCATGTCTTCCAGCGCCTGGCGCGGCAGCGGCTCGCCCGGCGGCGTGGCCAGCGCGTTCTGCACCTGTGTCTTCAACACCGCCAGCGGCGTGCGCAGCTGGTGCGAGGCATCGCGCACGAACTGGCGTTGGTGCTCCATCAGCCGCTGCAGACGCTGCATGAGGTCGTTGATGGCGGCCAGCGTGGGCTGCAGCTCCGCCGGCGGATGGGACAGCCGCACCGGCGACAGGTCGGCCTCGCGCCGTTCGCTGAGCTGGCGCCGCAGCGCTTCGACCGGCCGCAGCGCACGCGTGACCACCACCCAGGTGACCAGCGCCACCACCACGATCAGCAGCGCCTGGCGCAGCAACGTCGACAGCAGGATCTGGCGCGCGAGAACCTGCCGCACTTCGAGCGTCTCGGCCACCTGGATCAGCACCATGCCGCGGGCCTCTTGCGACGACACCGGCTGGTACAGCGCCGCCATGCGCACCGGCTCGCCACGGTACTGGCCGTCGTAAAAGTCCACCAGCGCGGCATAGGCGCTGCGCTTGGGCAGCTTGCGGTCGTAAACGGGCAGGTCCTCGTAGCCCGAGAGAAACTCGCCTTCGAAGCCCGAGATGCGGTAGTACAGCCGGCCGCGGTTGCCGGCGTCGAAGATCTCCAGCGCGGTGTAGGGCACTTCCACCTTGAGCTGGGAGCCCTGCAACTCCAGCAGTTCGCCGATGGAGCGCGCAGAAGCCAGCAGCGAGCGGTCGTAGGCGGTGTTGATGGAGTCCAGCGCGTTGCGGTACAGGCTCACCGTGTCGAAGACGACGAACAGCGCGATCGGCGTGATGATCCACGCCAGCAGGTAGCGCCTGAGCGAGTACGTCATGAAGCCTGCGCGTCCGCCTTCAGCAGGTAGCCCAGCCCGCGCAGCGTGACCAGCGCCACGCCCGAGCCGGCGAGCTTCTTGCGCAGCCGGTAGGCCACCACCTCGATCGCCTCGAACTGGATGTCCTGCTCCATCGGGAACACCAGCCGGAACAGCTTCTCCTTGGCCACCGCATGGCCCGGCTTGGCGATCAGGGCCTTGAGCAGCGCCTGCTCGCGCGGCGTGAGCTCCAGCACCTCATCGCCCAGGTAGAAGGCGCCGGAATCGCGCTCCATCGCAAGCGGCCCGCAGCTCAGGCGCTCCTGCACCTCGGTACCGTGGCGACGCAATTGGGCGCGGATGCGGGCCTCCAGTTCGTCCAGGTCGAAAGGCTTGGCCAGGTAGTCGTCGGCGCCCGCGTTGAGGCCCTGCACGCGGTCGCCCACCGCGCCACGCGCGGTGAGCAGGATGATGGGCAGCTTCAGGCCTTCGGCGCGGGCGCGGTGCAGCACCTGCAGGCCGTCGAGCCGGGGAATGGTGAGGTCGAGCAGCGCGAGGTCGGGCCCATGGTGGCGCAGGCGGTTCAGCGCCTCCACGCCGTCGCCGCACCAGTCGACCTCGAAACCGCGCCGCTCCAGCGCCAGACGCAGGGCCTGCGCCATGGAGGGGTCGTCTTCGACCAGCAGCAGTTTCATGGCCCGCAGTGTGCCGCGTTTGACGGGCCTGGGCGGCTCGGGGCCGACCCTGGCCGGGCAGCGCTGACAGCGGTTTGACAGCGACCAGCGAGGGTGCCGACAGCCGCATGACAGGCTGGCACCGAAGCGTGCGGGTTCACCCGCATGCCGACGGCCGACCCTGGGAGGACCATGCCCTGCGTTGTCGTGCACCACCCTCAGCAAGGAGATATCTCAATGCGTCGCACCGCACTCAAGGCCCTGGCCCTTCCGCTGCTTGCCGCTGCCCTGGGCGGCATGCCCGTCGCGCAGGCGGCGGACAACTTCAAGATCATGATCGGTGCCAACCCCGGCGGCGGCTACGACCAGACCGGTCGCGGCATCGGCAAGGCGCTGCAGGAAGCCGGCGCTGCCGGCTCGGTGACCTACGAGAACAAAGGCGGTGCCGGCGGCACCATCGGCCTGGCGCAGTTCGTCAACGCGAGCAAGGGCGACCCCCATGCGCTGGTGGTGGTGGGCGCCGTGATGGTGGGTGCGATCGTGCAGAACAACCCGCCGGTGACCATGGCCAACGCCACGCCGATCGCGCGCCTGATCGCCGAATACAACGTGTTCGTCGTGCCGGCCAACTCGCCGATCAAGAGCATGAAAGACGTGGTCGAGCAGATGAAGAAGGACCCGGCCAGCGTCAAGTGGGGTGGTGGCTCCAAGGGCTCCACCGACCACATCAGCGTGGCGATGATCGCCAACGCCGTGGGTGTGGACGTGGCCAAGATCAACTACGTGCCCTTCAAGGGCGGTGGCGAGGCCACCGCGGCGGTGCTGGGCGGCCACATCACCGTGGGCACCAGCGGCTATGCCGAGATGGAGGAATACATCAAGACCGGCAAGATGCGCGCGCTGGCCTACACCGCCGGCACCCGGCAGAAGGGCGTGGACATTCCTACGCTCAAGGAGCAGGGCATCGACGTGGAGATCGGCAACTGGCGCGGCGTGTACGGCGCGCCGGGCATCAGCGCCGAGCAGCGCAAGGCGCTGATCGATGCCGTGACCAAGGCCACCCGCACCAAGAGCTGGCAGGAGACGCTGCAGGCCAACCGCTGGAATTCCGCGGTGATGACCGGCGACGAATTCGGCCGCTTCGTCGAGGAAGACCATGCTCGCCTGCGCGCGCTGATGGTCAGGCTGGGCATGCTCTGACGCCATGAGCACCCATTGGCAGAAGGCCGTGGGCGGCGGGGCATTGGTGCTCGCCGCGGCGCTGGCAGTCGGAGCGTCGCAGGTGCGTGGCGAGGCAGGTTACGCCGGCGTGGGGCCGGGATTCCTGCCCTGGCTGGTGGCCGCCGCCATGGCCTTGTGCGGCGTGGTGCTCCTCGTGCAGGCCGCGACCGGTGGGTTCCGCGGCCTGCCGGCGGCCCCCACGCTTGCCGCGTATTGGCGCGGCATGGCGTGGGTGTCGGCGGGGCTGCTGCTGAACGCGTCGTTGATCACGACGATCGGATTCATCCCGTCGTGCGCCTTGCTGTTCGCGCTGGCGGCGCGCGGCTTTCGGCTTTCGATGGGCCAGGCGCCGGCGCTGTCACGCCTGGGGCGCGATGCTTTGATCGGCCTGGCGCTTTCGGCCCCGGTCTACTGGCTGTTCACCAAACTGCTGGGCCTCACGCTGCCCGGCATCACCCGTTCGGGTTGGATCTGAGGAAGTACCCGCGATGGACCTCTGGCAATCGTTGATGCAAGGCTTCGCCACCGCGGCGACGCCCATCAACCTGGTCTGGGCGCTGCTCGGCTGCATGGTCGGCACCGCCATCGGCGTGCTGCCCGGCATCGGGCCGGCGCTCACGGTGGCGATGCTGCTACCGATCACCGCGCACGTGGACCCCACGGCCTCGATGATCCTGTTCGCCGGCATCTACTACGGCGCGATGTACGGCGGCTCCACCACCTCGATCCTGCTCAACACCCCGGGCGAGACGGGCAGCATGATCACCGCGATGGAGGGCAACCTGCTCGCCAAGCGCGGCAGGGCCGGCGCAGCGCTGGCCACCGCAGCGATCGGCTCGTTCGTCGCCGGCACCATCGCCACCGTGCTGGTGACCCTGTTCGCGCCGGCCATCGCCGAGTACGCGCTGCGCTTCGGCCCGCCGGAGTACTTCGCGCTCATGGTGCTGGCCTTCATCACCGTGTCGGCGGTGCTGGGCCAGAGCCTGCTGCGCGGATTCACCAGCCTCGTGCTGGGCCTGGCCATCGGCCTGATCGGCATCGACCAGATCTCGGGGCAGGCGCGCTACACGCTGGGCGTCGCCGAGCTGGTCGATGGCATCGAGGTGGTGCTCGTGGCCGTGGGCCTGTTCGCGGTGGGAGAAGCGATGTACGCCGTGCTCTACGAGGGCCGGCAGGACGAATCGCAGAACAGGCTGACCAGCCTGACGATGACCAAGGAGGACTGGCGGCGCTCCTGGCCGGCGTGGATTCGCGGCACCTTGCTTGGCTTTCCCTTCGGCGCGGTGCCGGCCGGCGGCACGGAGATCCCCACGTTCCTGTCGTACGGCATGGAAAAGAGGCTGTCGAAGAACCCCGAGCAGTTCGGCACCACCGGCGCCATCGAGGGTGTGGCAGGTCCGGAGGCAGCAAACAACGCTTCCGTCACCGCCACGCTGGTGCCGCTGTTGACGCTGGGCATTCCCACCTCCACCACTGCGGCGATCATTCTCTCGGCCTTCACCAACTACGGCATCCAGCCCGGCCCCACGCTGTTCCAGACCAGCTCGGCGCTGGTGTGGGCGCTGATCGCGTCGCTGTACATCGGCAACGTGATGCTGCTGGTGCTCAACCTGCCGCTGGTGGGGCTGTGGGTCAAGCTGCTCAAGGTACCCAAGCCCGCGCTGTACGCCGGGATCATGGTGTTCGCCACCGTGGGGGTGTACGGCATGCGGCAGTCGGCCTTCGACCTGTTCCTGCTGTATGCGATCGGCCTGTTGGGCGTGTTGATGCGGCGCTTCGACTTCCCGACCGCGCCGGTGATCGTGGGCATGATCCTCGGCCCCATGGCCGAAGCGCAGATGCGCAACGCGCTGTCCATCGGCGAAGGCAAATGGACGGTGCTGATCGAGCGGCCGCTGTCGGCCACCATCTTCGCCATCGGTCTGCTGGTGCTGCTGCTGCCGCCGATGATGCGCTGGCTGCAGCGCCGCCGTGCCTGGAAGGCCGCCCAGGCCTGAGCCGGACTGGGCGGCTGAAGGCCCTAGACCTTTGCTCCCATCGCCAGCGCGCGTTCGCGCTGGCGCTGCAGCTCTGCCGATGACGGCTGCTCGCGCGTCGGCCAGCCGGCCAGATGCTGCTGGGCGGTTTCGGCCAGCGCGGCGATCCAGCGCGGATCGTCGTTGAGGCAGGGTACGTAGTGGAACTCGCGGCCGCCCGCGGCAAGGAAGGCGTCGCGCGCTTCCTGCGCGATCTCTTCCAGCGTCTCCAGGCAGTCGCTGACGAAGCCTGGGCAGGCCACGTCGACCCGGCGCACGCCTTCACGCGCCAGCCGTTGCAGCGTGGGCTCGGTGTAGGGCTGCAGCCACTCGGCGCGGCCGAAGCGGCTCTGGAACGTGACCAACAGCCTGTCGGGTGGCAGGCCGAGCCGCTCGCCCAGCAGGCGGGCCGTCTTCTGGCATTCGCAGTGGTAGGGGTCGCCCAGCATCAAGGTGCGCTTGGGCACACCGTGAAAACTCAGCACCAGCTTCTCGGCGGCCCCGTGCTCGGCCCAATGGGCCAGCAGCCGCTGCGCCAGCGCCTCGATGTACAGCGCGTCGTCGTGGAAGTGGTTCACGAAGCGCAGCTCGGGCAGGCGGCGTGTGCTGCGCGCCCAATGCGCCACCGCATCGAAGACGCTGGCGGTGGTGGTTGCCGAGTACTGCGGATACAGCGGCAGCACCAGGATGCGCTCGGCCCCGGCGGCCTTCAGCGCATCGAGTTCGGCCGCGACGCAAGGGCTGCCATAGCGCATCGCGTGGCGCACCAGCACGCGGTGGCCGCGTTCGCCCAGCGCACCGAGCAGCAGCTTGGCCTGCTTCTCGGTCCATACCTTCAGCGGCGAGCCTTCGGGCGTCCAGATGCTGGCGTACTTGGCGGCCGACTTGGCCGGCCGCGTGCGCAGGATGATGCCGTGCAGGATGGGCTTCCACGCCCAGCGGGGGATCTCGACCACGCGCGGGTCGCTCAGGAACTCGGCCAGGTAGCGCCGCACCGCCGGTGCCTCCGGCGCGTCGGGGCTGCCGAGGTTCACCAGCAGCACCGCCGTGCGCGGCACGCTGCCGTGGGCAAATGAGGGTTCGGGAGCGAATGGCATCGGCGCCGATTGTCGGCCACCGTGGCGATGCGCGGCTGGCTAGGGATTCAAGCGCCGCAGGTCCGCCAGCACCGACTGGATGGCGATGGGCTTGGTCCAGTACCCGCCGAAGCCTGCGGCCCTCGCCTGCTCCATGTCTTCGGGCTGCGCGTCGGCCGAGCACATGAAGGCCGGCACGTCTGCCAGCGCGGGCAGCGAGCGCAGGCGCAGCAGCAGCTCGGTGCCGCTCACATCGGGCAGGTGCGAATCGAGCACCAGCACCTCGGGCAGCCACTCGCGCACGATCTCCATGGCCTGCGCCCCGTCTTCGGCGATGCGCAATTCGAAGCCCTGCTGCAGCTTTAGCGCTTCTTCGAACAGCAGCGCGTTGATGCGGTTGTCTTCGACGTACAGCAGCCGCATCGCTACTCCACCGTGTGGGGCACGGTGTCCATGAAGCTCAGCACCTCGAAGTGCAGCGTCGGCAGGAAGCTGTCGCTGGGTGGGCCGCCCAGGCCGATGACGCCGCTGCCGTGCAGCGTGCAGCTGCTGCGGCGCAGGCTCAGCACTTCTTCCTCGCCGCCGAAGCGCACGTAGGTGCCGTTGTAGCTCAGGTCGGTGAGCTGGAAAGTGCCGCCGTGCCAGTCGATGCGCGCATGCAGCCGCGAGACGCGCGAATCGTCGATGCAGAAGGCCGACTGCGGGCTGCGGCCCAGCACGATGGGAAGGTGCGGCCCGGAGTAGATGCGGTTGACTTCCATCCACACCAGGCGGATGCCTTCGGGCTCGGCCGAGGGCGTGACGTCGCCGAACTGCGTGGCGGCCGGATCGCCGCGCCGGCCGTCGCTGCTGAGCAGGTGCACCTGCACCGGCTCGACTCGGCCGCGCAGCTGCATGCGGTCGAGGCTGCGGAAACGCGCCTGGGTCTCCTCGGGCAGGCCGGTGAACACATCGCCGGTGATGAGGGTCTCGTTGTCGCCGGCGTGGTCGAGCAGGCGGGCCGCGACGTTCACGGCATCGCCATAGCAGTCGCCGCCCATCTCGACCACCTCGCCGTGCGCCAGCGCGACCTGCAGGCGCAGCGCGCGCAGGCCGGAAGAGGCGCCGTGTTCGCTGCCGCGGCTGACCAGGCGGTCGAGCACCTCGTGCATCTGGCTGGCCGCCTGCAGCGCGGCCAGCGGCCGCGCGAACACCGCCATCAGGCCGTCGCCCAGCGTCTTGATCACCTGCCCGTCGTGGGCCGGCACGGCGCGCGCGAGCGCGTTGACGGTGTGCGTGACCACCGAGGTGGCCTCGGCGTTGCCGAGCTGTTCGTACAGCGAGGTGCTTCCACGCAGATCGGCGAAGAGGACGGTGCGTTCGGCGATGCGGGTCATGTCGGGTGGCAGTTTAGCGCCCGGGCATGAAAAAACGGCTCCGGAAAAACCGAAGCCGTTGCGTGGGAGCCGGCGGGGAGGGGCGGCGAAGCCGCTTACAGGTTGTCCAGGTAGGTCCTGAGCTTGTCGCTGCGGCTGGGGTGCTTCAGCTTGCGAATGGCCTTGGCCTCGATCTGGCGGATGCGCTCGCGCGTCACGTCGAACTGCTTGCCCACCTCTTCCAGCGTGTGGTCGGTGGACATCTCGATGCCGAAGCGCATGCGCAGCACCTTGGCCTCGCGCGGGGTGAGCGAATCGAGGATGTCCTTCACCACGTCGCGCAGGCCGGCCTGCATGGCGGCGTCGACCGGGGCCACGTTGTTGGTGTCCTCGATGAAGTCGCCCAGGTGCGAATCGTCGTCGTCGCCGATCGGCGTCTCCATGGAAATCGGCTCCTTGGCGATCTTCATGATCTTGCGGATCTTGTCCTCGGGCATCTCCATCTTCTCGGCCAGCGTGGGCGCGTCGGGCTCGTAGCCGAACTCCTGCAGGTGCTGGCGCGAGATGCGGTTCATCTTGTTGATCGTCTCGATCATGTGAACCGGGATGCGGATGGTGCGGGCCTGGTCGGCGATGGAGCGGGTGATGGCCTGGCGGATCCACCAGGTGGCGTAGGTCGAGAACTTGTAGCCGCGGCGGTATTCGAACTTGTCCACCGCCTTCATCAGGCCGATGTTGCCCTCCTGGATGAGGTCGAGGAACTGCAGGCCGCGGTTGGTGTACTTCTTGGCGATCGAGATCACCAGGCGCAGGTTGGCCTCGATCATCTCCTTCTTCGCGTCGCGCGAGGCCTTCTCGCCCTCGTTCATCCGGCGGTTGATCTCCTTCAGGTCTTCCAGCGGCACCACGGCGCGCGCCTGCAGGTCGATCAGCTTCTGCTGCAGCTCCTGCACGGCGGGCAGGTTGCGGCTGAGCACGTTGCTGTAGGGCTTGCCGGCGGCCACTTCCTTCTCGGCCCACTTGAGGTTCAGCGCATTGGGCGGGAACACCTTGATGAAGTGCTCCTGCGGCATGCCGCACTTGTCGACGATGATCTTGCGCAGCTCGCGCTCGTAGCGGCGCACGTCGTCCACCTGCGAGCGCAGGATGTCGCACAGCCGCTCGATGGTCTTGACCGTGAAGCGGATCGTCATCAGCTCGTCGCTGATGGCCTGCTGCGCCTTGTTGTAGGCCGGCGACTTGTAGCCTTCCTTCTCGAAGGCGCGGCGCATCTTGTCGAACTCGCGGCGCAGGTGGTCCAGTTTCTCCAGCGCGGCCGTCTTCAGCTCCTCGAGCTTCTTGGTCAGCGCCTTGCTGCCGCCCTGGCCGTCGTCGTCGTCTTCCTCGTCGAACTCGTCGAAGTCCTCCTCGGCCACGTAGTCGTCGGCCTCGTCGTCGGAGACGAAGCCGTCCACCACCTCGGAGATCTGGATCTCGCCGGCGGCGATGCGGTCGGCCATCGACAGGATCTCGGCGATGGTGGTGGGCGAGGCGCTGATCGCCAGCATCATGGCCTGCAGGCCGCCTTCGATGCGCTTGGCGATCTCGATCTCGCCCTCGCGCGTGAGCAGTTCCACCGTGCCCATCTCGCGCATGTACATGCGCACCGGGTCGGTGGTGCGGCCGAATTCGGAGTCCACCGTGGACAGCGCCGCCTCGGCGGCTTCCTCGGCTTCTTCCTCGGTGGCGGTGGTGGTGGTGCCGCCCGCGATCAGCAGCGTGGCGGCATCCGGCGCCTGCTCGTACACCGCGATGCCCATGTCGTTGAGCATCGAGACGATGGCCTCGAGGATCTCGTTTTCGACCAGCTTCTCGGGCAGGTGGTCGCTGATTTCCTGGTGCGTCAGGAAACCGCGCGTCTTGCCCATCTTGATGAGGGTCTTGAGCTCCTGCCGGCGCTTGGCGACTTCTTCCTCGGTCAGCGCCGTCTCGTCCAGGCCGAACTCGCGCATCAGCGCGCGCTCCTTGGCGCGGCTGACCTTCATGCGCAGCGGCTTGGCCTTGGCCTTCTCGTCAGCCTCTTCCGTCTCGACCGCCTCGATCTCGGGCTCGACTTCCAGGTCGCCTTCGACGTCGGCGAAGTCGTCCTCGGGCAGCTCTTCCTTCTTGGCTTCTTCCTTGGGCTTGCGGCCGCGCTTGCCCTTGGGCTCCTCCTTCACGGGGGTGGCCTTGGCCGCCGGCTTCTTCTTGTCCTCTGCGGGGGCGGTCTTCCCCTTGGCGGCAGTCTTGGTCGCGGGGGCGGCGGGCTTCTTGGCGGTCATGCGAGTCCTCGGATGAAATAGGCGGGAAATTGCCCGGTTCGGCGTCGGCGGCAGCCGTCCGGCAGGCGGGTTTGGCATCCGCGTCCAAAAGGACACGGATGCACGGCCCCTGCAGGGCGGCGCATCGGCGGGCGTCGGGCAGGCAAGATCGCGTGGACGACTCTGTCTTGCAGCTGGCTAGGGGAGGGAACGGTGGCCTTCAATGGTGACCCTTGTCGAGGGTGGCCTTTAGCCCTGGTGTCCTAGGCGTTGTGCTGCTGTCACTCTTGCCGCGGCAACAAACCCTACATTATTGTCGATGTAGGGCTTGCCGTCAAAAACGCAAGGACTCTTTCGGGCGCTCGGAGCCCGTTGTTAAGCCCTTTTTTGCAACGCTTTCAGGCGCCGGTGGGCAACCGCTTCTTCAGATCGGCCCAGCGCTGCAGGAGTTCCCGGGCGTGGGCGGCGTCCTGGTCCGACAAGGGGCCGGACTCGAGCAGCAGCTTGCGTTCGTCTTCCAGTGCCCGCAGCAGCAGGCGGTCCAGCACCAGGGTGAGCTCCTGGGCCAGGTCCACCCCCGGCTCCACCTCGTGCAGCTGGGCAATGCGGTGCACCAGCGCCGGCCCCTGCGGCCCGAGGTCTTGCTGTGCCAAGGCTTCCAGCAGCACCTGCGACTGCGCGGGCCCGTGTTCGTGCAGATGTCGCTCCAGCCAGGCGAAGGCCGGGCCATAGGGGGCCGGCTGGTCGGCCAGCAGGTCGTGCGCCGAGGGACCGAGCGTGTCCCAGAGTTCGCAACGGATCACCAGCAGCCACAAGGCCCGGTCGAGCAGTGTGGGGGCGCCTTGCAGCAGGCGGCGCGTGCCGCCCGCGCGGCGCTCGTTGCGCGGGGAAGTCTGGGCGCCCGAATTCACCCGCTCGGACGGGCGGCGTGCCGCATGCCCCCACAGCGAAAGCAGGTCGTCGCTGGACACGCCGCCCTGGGCCGCCAGGTCGCCGAGGATCTGGCGCCGCAATACGCCCTCGGGCAGCGCCTGCCACAGCGGACGGGCCTGGGCGAGCATCTTCGATCGGCCCTCGGCGCTGGCGAGGTCGCAGCCCTCCGCGGCCGCCTCGACCAGTTGGCGCGACAGCGGCACGGCTTGGGCGATGCATTGCTCGAAGGCCGCGGAGCCATGCTCGCGTACGTAGGAATCGGGGTCGTGCTCGGGCGGCAGGAACAGGAAGCGGATGTTGCGGGTGTCGCTGGCGTGCGGCAGCGCGGCTTCCAGCGCGCGCCCGGCGGCGCGCCGGCCGGCCGCGTCGCCGTCGAAGCTGAACACCACGCTGTCGGTGAAGCGGAACAGCTTTTGCACATGGTCGGCGGTGCAGGCGGTGCCCAGGGTGGCGACCGCATTCGGAAAACCGAGCTGCGCCAGCGCCACCACGTCCATGTAGCCCTCGACCACCAGCACGTAGCCCTTGTCGCGTAAGGCATGACGGGCCTCGTACAGCCCATAGAGTTCGCGGCCCTTGACGAACACCGGCGTTTCCGGGGAGTTGAGGTACTTCGGCTCGCCCTGGTCGAGCACGCGGCCGCCGAAGCCGATGACCTCGCCTTGCACCGAGCGGATCGGGAACATGATGCGGTCGCGGAAGCGGTCGTAGCGCTTCTGCTCGGCTTCGTCCTCGCCCTGCACGATCACCAGGCCTGCCTCGGCCAGCAACGGGTCGTCGTACTGCGCGAACACGCTGGCCAGGCTGCGCCAGCCGGGTGGGGCGTAGCCCATCGCGAAGCGGGCCGCGATCTGGCCGGTGAGGCCGCGGCGCTTGAGGTAGTCGATGGCTCGGGGGCTGCTCTTGAGCTGCTGGCGGTAATGGTCGGACGCCCGCGCCAGCACCGAGGTGAGCGACACCTGCTGCGCCTTGCGCTGCGACGCCCGTGCGCGCTCCTCGGGGGTGGTGTCGTCCTCGGGCACCGTCATGCCCGCCTGCTGGGCCAGCTCGTGCACCGCGTCCACGAAGCCGAGCCCGGCGTGTTCCATCAGGAAGCGCAGCGCATCGCCATGGGCGCCACAGCCGAAGCAGTGATAAGTCTGGCGGCTCGGGCTGACGATGAAGCTGGGCGTCTTCTCTCCGTGAAAGGGGCAAAGGCCTTTGTGGTTGATGCCGGCCTTCTTGAGTTCGACGTGGCGGCCGACGATGTCGACGATGTCCAGGCGCGAAAGCAGGTCTTGGATGAAGCCGGCGGGAATCACCCCGGCAGTCTAGCGGCGGGGGCTCGCGGGCGGCGCCCGGGGCGGACTTTGTGCACGCATTGCGGCCGCTGGGCCGGGGTTTCAACCGATCAACCGGTGGTGTAGCCTGACTACACTCCCGGCGCTACCGCTGGTTACACGGCGCGGGATGGGAGAACACGTCATGCATCAGGTGGGTGCGCAGGGGTTCATTCGGCAGAGGACATGCTTGGCCGTCCTGTGTGCCGGGCTTGGCTTTGCGCCGGCGCTGGGGGCACAGGAGTCGGCGGTCGATCCCAAACATGCGGCCGCGGCGGCGCGGGCGCAGCGGGAAGCCGACAAGGTGTTCAAGTGGATCCTGATCCACGCTGACAAGCCACGGCGTGGCGCGGACGACAAGCCTGCGGCGGCGGCCGCGCCGGCGCCCAAACCGATGGTGCGAACGCGGCCCGAGACGCCGGCAGAACCGGCCCGGACGGCGGAGATCTCGGACTCCGAGACCCCGGTCGCCGTCGGCAAGCCCGCGGCCCCGGCCGCGTTGGCGGAGACTGCGGCAGACCCCGTTGCGGGGCCGACCGCCAGCGCCGAGGCGCTGCCAGCGTCTTCCGCTGCATCCCAGGCCTCGGCCCCTTCAACCGACACCGCCGCCGACGCCATGGCACTGGCCCCGTCGACCGCCCCGGCCAAGCCCGCGCCCGAACCGGTGGACATGCCGTTGGTGCTGGTGCACCAGGTGGACCCCGATTTCCCGCCCGCGGTCGTGCGGCGGCTCCAGAAAGGCTCGGTGCAGGTGCGGTTCGAGGTGCTGCCCGACGGTTCCGTGCGCGATCCAGAAGTGCTGAAGACCAGCCATGCGCGCCTGAACACGGCCGCGGTGGAGGCGGTGGCGCAATGGCGCTTCCAGCCGCTGCTGCATTCACAGCAGGGCATCGTCGAACTCGTGTTCGACATCCAGTAGGCCGCCCGGCCCTCAGCCGTGGGCGGGCATCACCTCGCTGCCGGCGGCGGCTGACAGGGCGAACGGCCCGCGGTAGTCGCGCACCCAGCGGTACACCTCTTCGGCCGGCATGGCGGGCGACAGGCCCAGGCCCTGGCCGATCTCGCAGCCCAGCTCGATCAGCATGCGTGCCTGGGCCGGGGCTTCCACGCCTTCGGCCACCACGCTGCAGCCGAAGGTGCGCGCCAGGCCGATCACGCCCTCGACGATGGCCAGGTCCTGTGCGTCGTCCAGCATGTTGTGCACGAACGAGCGGTCGATCTTCAACACGTCGACCGGCAACTGCTTCAGGTAGGTGAGGGTGGAGTAGCCGGTGCCGAAATCGTCGAGCGCGAAGCGCACGCCCAGCCGGCGGCAGCTGTCGAGCAAGGCCGAGGTATAGGCCACGTCGGCCAGTGCGGCGGTCTCCAGCACCTCCAGCTCGAGCTTGGGGCCCAGCGACTGCGGATGGCGGGCGAGCAGCTCGGTCAGGCGTTGTGCGAAGTCGGGCTCCTGCAGGTGGCGCGCGGAAACGTTGACGCTGATGCTCAGGTCCAGCCCCATGCGCTGCCACAACCCCAGCTGGTCCAGCGCCTGCTCCAGCACCCAGTCTCCGATGCTGGCGGACAGGCCGGTGTGTTCCACCAGGGGCAGGAACTGCCCCGGCGGCAGCAGGCCTTGCTCGGGATGGTTCCAGCGCAGCAGGGCCTCGACGCCCAGCACCCGCCCATGGCGCATGTCCACCTTGGGCTGGTAGTGCAGCACCAGCTCGTGGTGGTCCAGCGCTTCTTGCAGGCGGCCGATGGCCATGACCCGCTCCTCGGTGCGGCGGCTGTGCTCGGGGTCGAAGAACAGGTAGCCGTTGCGGCCCGACTGCTTGGCACCGTACATCGCATGGTCGGCATGCCGAAGCAGCGTGTCCGGGTCGCCGCGGTCCAGCGGGTAGACGGTGGCCCCCACGCTCGCGGTGATCTGCACGGCCTCGAAGCCCGGGCCGATCACATATGGCTGGCATACCACCCGCAGTACGCGCTCCACCGCCAGCCGGGCCTCGTCCAGCGTGCCGGTGCGCAGCAGCAGCACGAATTCGTCGCCGCCCAGCCGGGCTGCGGCATCGGACCAGGCGGCGTGGCTGCGCAGCGCACCGCGCAGCCGGCCGGCCAGCTCGACCAGCAGCCGGTCGCCCGCCGCATGGCCGAAACGGTCGTTCACGGGCTTGAAGTGGTCGAGATCGAGGTAGCACACCGCCAGCAGGCAGCCCTCGCGCTCGCAGGCGACCATGGCCTCGCTCATCATCTGGGCCAGCCGGGTGCGGTTGGGCAGGCGGGTGAGTTCGTCGAAATGGGCCTGGCGTTCCAGCCGCTCGCGCTGCAGCCGCTGCTCGGTGATGTCGGAGATCACCAGCACATGGTTGCGCACGCGGCCTTCCGAGCCCTGCACGGTGGAAATGGTCAGGTGCAGTGCGCAGGGGTCGCCGTTGCGGCGCCGCTGCACCAGCTCGCCGCGCCAGGTGCCGGTGGCGCGCAGGCTGGCCCACATGGCGGCCTGCTGCTCGCGCGCGGCGCCTTCCGCGGCCGGCTGCAGCAGCGCGGGCACGCGGCCCAGCACCTCCTGGCGCGACAGACCGGTGATCTGGCAATAGGTGGGGTTCACGTCGAGCACGCGCAACTCAGCGTCGGTGATCAGCAAGCCCTCGTGCAGGTGCTGGAACAGCTTGGCCGAAAGCCGCTGGCGTTCTTCGGCGCCGCGGCGCTCGGCTACGTCGGCCACCGCCACCACGACGCGGCGGGTGCGGCCGTCGGCGCCCCGCTCGGCCACCACCGCGCGGGCCTCGAACCACTTCCAGCCCGCGCGGGTGTGCATGCGCAGGTCGTGGCGGAAACCCTCCTGGCCGGGTGCGGACAGTGCCTGCAGCGCTTGTTGCAGCCGCGGGCGGTCGTCGTCGTGCATGCGAGCCAGCCAGCCGGCGGGTGTGCTGGTGGTTCCGTCCTGGTCGTCGAGCAGACTGCGCCAGCGCGGGGAGGTGTAGCCGCGTCCGGTGTGGAGGTTCCAGTCGGCCACGCCGATATTCGAGCCCTCGAGCGCCAATTGCCAGCGATGGGCGGCCACGCGCGACCGCCACCACGACGTGGCCGCCAGCCAGGCGCGGCCCAGCCAATGGCTGGCAGCGGCGGCAGGGGCGGAAAGCGTGGGCGACACGGGTTTGGGCGGGCAAATCCGGCGAATCGTATCAGCCGCTTCTGCCGGGCGATGCCCCCAGTCAAAGGGGGTGGCCGCGATCGAAATCCCAGCAAAAAGGGCCGCCGGAGGCGACCCTTCGAGACGTGGGTATTCGTTTGCCTGTCAAGCCGAACAAGTCAAAGCGCGAAGTCGGTGAGCTTCTTGCCGGACGCCAGCGCGCTTTTCAGCCAGTTGGGTTGCAGCCCGCGGCCGGTCCAGGTTTCTCCGGTGTCGGGATTGCGGTACTTGGGCGCGACCTTCTTGCCGGCCGAGGGCGCACGTGGGGCGGCGGGTGACTTGCCCACGATATCGGCGGCGCTGAGGCCGTATTCAGCCATCAGGGATTTGACCTTGGCGATTGCGTCGGCGCGTTCCTGGCGCTGGGTTTCGGCAATCTGTTTTTCGAGCGCGGCCTTCTGGGCAAGCAGTTCCTGCAGGGTAGGCACGAATCGTCTCCTGGAAAAGTGAAACGGCGGCGGTGAATATATCACCGCCGCCGCATACCCGGCTCAAACAGGGAACTATCAGCTGCCCGAAGGCGGTACATAACCCGCCGGCTGGTCGGCGCCATCTCCGAAGAAAAACCGCTCCATCTGCCGCGCCAGGTACTGCCTGGCGCGTGCATCGGCCAAGTTGAGGCGATTTTCATTGACCAGCATCGTCTGGTGGCGCTTCCACGATTCGAAAGCTTCCTTGCTCACGTTGTCATAGATGCGTTTGCCCAGTTCCCCAGGGTAAGGCGGAAAGTCAAGCCCTTCGGCCTCTTTCTTCAGGTAAACACATTGCACCATGCGTGCCATATTGCTTCTCCTTAAGCCAGTTTCTTGACCAGCACTTGCGAGCGCCGGTCCCAGTTGTATTTGCGCTTGCGGGCTTCGGGCAGCCATTCGGGGTCGACCACCTGGAATCCGCGCTTGATGAACCAGTGCATCGTGCGCGTGGTCAGCACGAAGATGCTGGTCAGCCCCATGGCCTTGGCGCGCTGCTCGATGCGCTTGAGGATGCGCTCGCCGTCGCCCTGGCCCTGCACGGCGCCGGAGACGGTGAGCGCGGCCATTTCGCCGGTTTTGGACTCCGGGTAGGGATACAGCGCCGCACAGCCGAAGATCACGCCGTCGTGCTCGATCACGGTGTAGTGGTCGATGTCGCGCTCGATCTCGGTGCGGTCGCGCTTGACCAGGGTGCCGTCGCGCTCGAAAGGCTCGATGAGCTGCAGGATGCCGCCGATGTCGTCGGCGGTGGCTTCGCGCAGGCTTTCGAGTTTTTCGTCCACCACCATGGTGCCGATGCCGTCGTGCGTGTACACCTCCATCAGCAGCGCGCCGTCCACCGCGAACGGCAGGATGTGGGAGCGTTCCACGCCTTGGCGGCAGGCGTTGACGCAGTGCTGCAGGTAAAAGGCGATCTCGCTCGGCTGCGTTGGCCGCGGCAGCTGCGCGAGCAGCTTCTCGGCGTCGGCCAGCGTCAGCTCGGTGTCGATGGCGCTTTCAGGGTCTTTCAGGTTTTCGGGGACACCCGGCAGCTCGGTCAGGAACACCAGTTTGTCGGCCTGCAGCGCGATCGCGGTGCTGGTGGCCACCTCCTCCATCGCGAGGTTGAACGCCTCGCCCGTGGGCGAGAAGCCGAAAGGCGAGAGCAGCACGATGGCGCCGGTGTCCATGGCGCGGCTGATCGCGGCGGCATCCACCTTGCGCACCAGGCCGCTGGACTGGAAGTCGACGCCGTCGACGATGCCTACCGGCCGTGCGGTGAGGAAGTTGCCCGAGACCAGGCGCACGGTGGCGTTGGCCATCGGCGTGTTGGGCAGCCCTTGCGAGAATGCCGCCTCGATCTCGAAACGCAGCTGCCCGGCGGCCTCTTGCGCACAGTCGAGTGCCACCGCGTCGGTGATGCGCATGCCGTGGCTGAACTTGGAGGTCTGGCCCTTGGCGGCGAGCTGCTCGTTCACCTGGGGGCGAAAGCCGTGCACCAGCACCAGCTTGATGCCCATGGCATGCAGGATCGCCAGGTCGGTGACGAAGGCATTGAGCTTGCCGGCGGCGATGGCCTCGCCGACGATGGCGACCACGAAGGTCTTGCCCCGGTAGGCATGGATATAGGGCGCCACCGAGCGGAACCACGGCACGAAGGTATGGGGGAAAACAAGGCTCATCGAAGGGCCGTGGTGAGAAGGCGTTGGGGGGGTTGGCGAGGGATTGTGCCGCAAGGGGGTGGCCTTCCTCGCTCACAGATAATCCGCACCCTCGTGAATCAGCAGGTTTCTCCTCCTCCCTCAAAAGGCCGTCCGGCGACGCCGGTGCCGCCGATCACTTTCCCTGAATCGCTGCCGGTCTCCGCGAAGCGCGAGGAGATCATGCGCGCCGTGGCCGAGCACCAGGTGGTCATCGTCTGCGGCGAAACCGGTTCCGGCAAGACCACGCAGCTGCCCAAGATCGCGCTGGCCATGGGCCGCGGGCGTGGCGCCGGCGGCCAGGGACTGATCGGCCACACGCAGCCGCGCCGCATTGCCGCCTCGTCGGTGGCCAAGCGCATCGCCGAGGAGCTGAACACGCCGCTGGGCGAGGTGGTGGGGTTCAAGGTGCGTTTCCAGGACCGGCTGCAGACGGGCGCCTCGGTCAAGCTCATGACCGACGGCATCCTGCTGGCCGAGACGCAGACCGACCCGCTGCTCAAGGCCTACGACACGATCATCATCGACGAGGCCCACGAGCGGTCGCTCAACATCGACTTCCTGCTCGGCTATCTGCGCGAGGTGCTGGCGCGGCGGCCGGACCTGAAGGTGATCGTCACCTCGGCCACCATCGACGCGGAGCGCTTCGCCCAGCATTTCGCCTCCGCCAAGGGGCCGGCGCCGGTGATCATGGTGTCGGGCCGGCTGTACCCGGTGGAGCAGCGCTGGCGGCCGTTCGAAGAAAGCAAAGAGCGCGACCTGAACGACGCGATCGCCGACGCGGTGGACGAGCTCTGGCGCGAAGGCCCGGGCGACGTGCTGGTGTTCCTGCCCGGCGAGCGCGAGATCCGCGAGGCGGCCGAGCACCTGCGCAAGCACCATCCGCCGGGCGTGGAGATCCTGCCGCTGTTCGCGCGGCTGTCGCAGGCCGAGCAAGACCGTGTGTTCGAGCCGCACGGCGCGCGCCGCATCGTGCTGGCGACCAACGTGGCGGAGACCTCGCTCACGGTGCCCGGCATCCGCTACGTGATCGACTCGGGCCTGGCGCGCGTGAAGCGCTACAGCTACCGCAACAAGGTGGAGCAGCTGCAGGTCGAGCCGGTCAGCCAGGCGGCGGCCAACCAGCGCGCGGGCCGCTGTGGCCGCGTGGCCAACGGCATCTGCATCCGCCTCTACGACGAGAAGGGCTACGCCGAGCGGCCGCGCTTCACCGACCCGGAGATCCTGCGCTCGTCGCTGGCGGGCGTGATCCTGCGCATGAAGGCGTTGGGGCTGGGGCAGGTGGAGGACTTTCCCTTCATCGAGCCGCCGAAGTCCAAGGCCATCGCCGACGGCTACGCGCTGCTGGGCGAGCTGAACGCGGTGGACGAGCGCAACGAGCTCACCACCATCGGCCAAGAGCTGGCCAAGCTGCCGCTGGACCCGCGCATCGGCCGCATGATCCTGGAGGCGCGCGAGCGCCAATCGCTGGCCGAGGTGTTGATCATTGCCAGCGCCTTGAGCGTGCAAGACGTGCGCGACCGGCCGATGGAGCAGGCGCAGGCGGCCGACGAGAAGCACAAGAAGTTCGACGACGAGAAGTCGGAGTTCATGGGCTACCTGAAGCTTTGGAAGTGGCTGGAAGAGTCGCGCGGCAAACAAGGCGAACACAAGCTGAGCAACCGCAAGCACGAGCAACTCCTGCGCGACCACTTCGTCTCGCCGCGGCGCGTACGCGAGTGGCGCGACATCCATTCGCAGCTGCACACGGTGGTGGCCGAGCACGGCTGGCGCCTGAACGGCGCCCCTGCCACCTACGAGCAGATCCACCTGGCCATGCTTGCGGGGCTGCTGGGCAACATCGGCCTGAAAGCCGACGACGACGAGTGGTACCTGGGTGCGCGCGGCATCAAGTTCTGGCGCCATCCGGGTGCGCACTTGAGCAAGAAGCCCGGTCGCTGGATCGTCGCCGCCGAGCTGGTGGAGACCACCCGGCTCTACGCGCGCGGCATCGCGGCGATCGAGCCGCAGTGGATCCCGTGGATCGCCGGCCACCTGCTGAAGACGCAACTGCTGGAGCCGCATTGGGAGAAGAAGGCGGCCGAGGTGGTGGCGCTGGAGCGGGCCACGCTGTACGGCATCGTGGTCTACAGCAACCGGCGCGTGAACTTCGGCAAGGTCGATCCGGCCGCGGCGCGCGAAATCTTCATCCGCGAGGCGCTGGTGGCCGGCGAGTGGGACACCAAGCTGCCCTTCCTCGCGCACAACCAGAAGCTGGTGCGCCAGGTCGAGGAGCTGGAGCACAAATCGCGCCGGCAGGACGTGCTGGTCGACGACGCGCTGATCCATGCTTTCTACGACCAGCAGCTGCCGCCGGAGGTGGTCTCCGGCTTCACCTTCGAGCGCTGGTACCGCGACGAGGTGAAGAAACAACCCAAGCTGTTGTGGCTCACGCGCGAAGAGCTGATGCGCCACGAGGCCGCGGGCATCACCACCTCGGCCTTTCCGAGGACCATTCGCCTGGGTGGGGTGGATTGCGGCGCGAGCTACCTGCACGACCCGGGCGACCCGAAGGACGGACTCACCGTCACCGTGCCCATCTACGCCCTCAACCAGGTGAGCGAAGACCGCTGCGAGTGGCTGGTACCCGGCATGCTGAAGGACAAGGTGCTGGCCCTGCTGAAGAGCCTGCCGCAAAAGCCGCGCGCGCGGCTGGTGCCGCTGCCGGAGTACGCCGAGGCCTTCATCGCCGACACGCCGTTTGCCGACGGCAGCCTGCTCGAACGCCTGCTCAAGGCGGTGCGAGAGAAAACCCAGCTCGACGTGAAGCGGGCCGACTTCAAGCTCGACATGCTGTCGCCGCACCTGTTCATGAACTTCCGCGTGGTCGATGAACACGGCCGCCAGCTGGGGCTGGGCCGCCACCTCAGCACGCTGAAGGCCGAGCTGGGCGGCCAGGCGCGCTCGGCCTTCCAGGCGCTGGCGGTGCTGAAGGGCGTGGTGCCCGCAGCGCCGGCTGCAGCGTCGGCGGCGGCACCGGCGAAAGCCGCTGCCGCCGCAGCGCCGGCCCCCGAGGCCGTCCGCCACACCCGCTGGAGCTTCGGCGAGCTGCCCGAGCTGATGGAAGTGAAGAAGGGCGGCCAGACGCTGATCGGCTTTCCCGCCTTGATCGACAAGGGCACGCATGTCGAGATCGAGGTGTTCGACGAGCCCGACGTGGCGGCGGCCAGGCACCGCGCCGGCCTGCGCCGGCTGGTGGCGCTGCAGATCAAGGAACCGCTGAAGTACCTGGAGAAGAACATCCCCGAGCTGCAGAAGATGGCCGTGGCCTACATGCCGCTGGGCACGCAGGAGGAGTTGCGCGAACAGATCATCGACGTGGCCTTGGACAAGGCTTTCCTGCAGGAACCGCTGCCCACCGACGAAGCCGGCTTCAAGGCGCGCATTGATGAAGGCCGTCCGCGCCTGAACCTCATCGCGCAGGAGGTGGCGCGCCTGGCCGGCACGGTGCTGGCCGAGTACGCCGCCACCGTGCGCAAGCTCAAGGACGCCAAGCCACCGAAGGAGGTGGCCGACGACCTGCAGGCACAGCTGCAGCGCCTGGTGCCCAGGCGCTTTCTGCCGCTCACGCCCTATGCGCAGCTGCAGCACTTTCCGCGCTATCTCAAGGCGATGCAGCTGCGGCTGGACAAGCTGCGCGGCGACCCGGTGCGCGACGCGCAACGCCTGGCCGAGCTGCGTCCGCTGGAGCAGCGATATCTGCGGCGGCTGGCTGAGCTGAAAGGCGCATCCGATGCGCGGCTGGATGAATACCGTTGGCTGCTGGAGGAGCTGCGCGTGAGTTTCTTTGCGCAGGAGTTGCGCACGCCGCAGCCGGTGAGCGTGAAGCGGCTAGACAAGGCATGGAGTCAGCTTGCGAGCTGAGGACTGCGCAATAAAGCGCTGAAGAGAGTCTGGCTTTCTTAAGCCGGATCAACGCGGCGCAGCGCCGGACGCCCCAGCATCTGGGACACGTTCAACCCAAGGCCCACAAGGCCGCCTGAAACCGTGAACCTGTCCCACGTGCTGCTCGCCGCATTGCGCGAGCATGGCGCGCGAGAGATCTTCGGCATCCCCGGTGATTTCGCGCTGCCCTTCTTCGCCGAGGTCGAGCGCCTGGGCATCCTGCCACTGCACACCTTGTCGCACGAGCCCGGCGTGGGCTTCGCCGCCGACGCCGCCGCGCGCTACCGAGGCGGCCTGGGCGTGGCCGCGGTGACCTATGGTGCCGGCGCGCTGAACATGGTCAACGCGGTGGCCGGCTCGTATGCCGAGCGGGTGCCGGTGGTGGTGATCTCCGGCGCGCCCGCCGCCCACGAGGCGGCCAGCGGCTTCCAGCTGCATCACCAGGTGAAGACGCTCGACTCGCAGTGGCGCATCTACCGCGAAATCACGGTCGACCAGGCCCGGCTGGACGATGCCGGGCAGGCGCCGGCGCAGATTGCGCGCGTGCTGCACAACGCGATCCGGCATTCCAAGCCGGTGTATGTCGAGGTGCCCCGCGACATGACCGGCGTGCCGTGCGAGCCGGTGCGGCCGCTGCCCGGGCTGCGACCCGATGCCGACGCGGTGGCGGCCTGCGCCGACGAGGTGCTGGGACGGCTGAGGGTCGCCCAGCGGCCGGTGCTGATGGTGGGCGTGGAAGTGCGACGCTACGGCCTGGAGCGCCAGGTGGCCGAGCTGGCGCGACGGCTCAACCTGCCCACGGTGACCAGCTTCATGGGGCGCGGGCTGCTGGCCGGTGCCGACGCGCCGGTGATCGGCACCTACCTCGGCGTGGCCGGCGAGGCCCGCGTGACCTCGGAGGTGGAGGACTCCGATGGCCTGCTGCTGCTGGGCGTGATCATCTCCGACACCAACTTCGCCGTCTCCCAGCGGCGCATCGACCTGCGCCACACGATCCAGGCGATCGAGTCCGAAGTGCGGCTGGGCCATCACGTGTACCCGCAGATCCCGCTGGGCGCGCTGGTCGATGCGCTGCTCGAGCGCGTGCCCGCCGCATCGGGCCGGCGCCCGGTGCCGCCACCGGCGCCGCCGATCGCCGGCTGCCTCGAGGACGATGCACCGGTCACGCCGCGCGACATCGCCTGTGCGCTCAACGACCTGCTGGCGCGCGAAGGCCGCCGTCCGGTGGTCAGCGACGTCGGCGACTGCCTTTTCACCGGGCTGGACCTGGCGCCGACCGCGCTGCTGGCGCCCGGCTATTACGCCGGCATGGGCTACGGCGTGCCGGCCGCGCTGGGCCTGCAGGCGGCCACCGGCGAACGGCCGATCGTGCTGGTGGGCGACGGCGCGTTCCAGATGACCGGCTGGGAGCTGGGCAACGCACGCCGCCACGGCAGCGACCCGATCGTGGTGGTGTTCAACAACGGCGCGTGGGAGATGCTGCGCGCGTTCCAGCCGCAGTCGCGCTTCAACGACCTGGGGCACTGGGACTTCGCTTCGATGGCCGCCGGCATGGGCGGGCAGGGACACCGGGTGGCGACGCGGCGCGAGCTGGTGCAGGCGCTGCGCGAGGCATGTGCCACGCGCGGACGGTTCCAGCTGATCGACGTGCGGCTCGCGCCGGGTGCGATGTCGGACACGCTGTCGCGCTTCGTCAACGGCGTGAAGCGCTTGTCGATGCCTGCGAGCTGAATGGAGCCCCCGGCTGCGGAGTACCGCAGCCACCCCCCGGAGGGGTCAGCCTTCGCTTGGGAGCGGCCCGGCGCTCAGGCTGAGCACTTCCAGCAGCCGGTCGAGCCCGCCCTCGTTGATCTGCACCATCGCCTGCTCGCGCACCTTGGGCTTGGCGTGGTAGGCCACCGAGAGTCCGGCCTCGCCCATCATCGGCAGGTCGTTGGCGCCGTCGCCCACGGCGATGGCTTGCCGGGGGCTGAGCCCCAGGCGCTCGCAGGTCTGCAGCAGCATGCGGCGCTTCTCGGCGCCGTCGCAGATGTCGCCCCAGGGCTGGTCCACCATGCGGCCGGTGAGCGCGCCGTCTTGCACTTCCAGCACGTTGCTGCGCGTGAAGTCGAGCTTCAGCCGGTCGCGCACGCGGTCGGTGAAGTAGGTGAAGCCGCCGGAGACCAGCAGCGTCCTCAAGCCCGCCTCCTGCGCCGCCTTGACCAGCGCCTCAGCGCCCGGGTTGAGCTGCAGCCGATCCCGGTACACCTGCTCCAGCGCCGACACCGGCACGCCCTTGAGCAGCGCCACGCGCTGGCGCAGGCTCTCCTTGTAGTCGGCGATCTCGCCGCGCATGGCCGCCTCGGTGATCGCGGCCACCTCGGCCTTGCGGCCCGCCGCGCCGGCGATCTCGTCCACGCACTCGATGTTGATCAGCGTGGAGTCCATGTCGAACGCGATCAGCTTGAAGTCCGACAGCCGCAGCGGCGGGGTGAAGCCTCGCACGACGAGGCCCGGGGCAGGAGAGGGAGAGATCATGGAACGCGCGCAACGAAAGGGCCGGATTGTATGTTTTGCCCCCTCGGCCAAGGGTGTGCACCTGCTTGCACTGCCAAGGCGTGACTTTTTTCGCTGTGTTCTCGCACGCCCGGCGGTAACTTGTCGGCGTTGCCGTAATTCCTTCCTCTTCCCATGGCTTCGTTCCCGATTCTTGAAGTGCTGGCGAGCGGTGCCGTGGGTGCCGGTCTCGCCTTTGGCGGCGCCTGGTGGCGCCTGATGCCGCAGCTGCGCCAGCTGCGACAGCGCAACGAGCAGCTCAGTGCCAGCTTGTCGCAGACCAACGAGATGCTGCTGCAGGCGCGCAGGCAGACCGAGGCCGTGCAGAAGGAGCTGGAAAGCGCGCGGCGCAACCGCACCGTGCCGCAGCCTTCTGCGGTGCGCCTGACGGAGCCCAAGCCCACAAATGCCAGCGTGATGGTCAACAGCGCGTTCGCCGACACGCTGCTGCAGACGCCGCCGCAGCCGCGCAAGACAGGCTGAGCTTCCTTCAGGCCGCGGTAGCGGCCTGCGGCTGCCCCAGCGACCTCAACACGTCGCGCACCATCTGCGCCCGGTCCTTGGGGTCGGGCAGCGCGCGCTCGACGCGCAGCTTGTCGTTGCCGGCCAGCTTGATGTGCCGGTTCTTCTGCACCAGGGTGATGATCGCCATCGCGTCCACCGGCGGGTTGGGCTTGAAGCTGATGGTGATGAGCTGCGGGTTCGCGTCCACCTTTGCCACACCGTAGGGCTTGGCGAGCACACGCAGCCGGTGGGTGTCGAACAGCGTCTGCCCCTGCGGCGGGAGCTTGCCGAAGCGGTCGGTCACCTCTTCGAGCATCGCGTCGAGCTGCTCGCTGCGCTCGGCCGTGGCCAGGCGCTTGTAGAGGTTGAGCCGCGTGTGCACGTCGCCGCAGTAGGCATCGGGCAGCAGCGCCGGCGCGTGCAGGTTGATCTCGGTGGTGGCCGACAGCGGCGAGAGCAGGTCAGGCTCCCGCCCGGCCTTCAGCGAGCGCACGGCCTCGGACAGCATGTCGTTGTAGAGCTGGAAGCCCACTTCCTGCATGTTGCCGCTCTGGCTTTCGCCCAGCACCTCGCCGGCGCCGCGGATCTCGAGATCGTGCATCGCCAGGTAGAACCCCGAGCCCAGCTCCTCCATCGCCTGGATGGCCTCCAGGCGCTGCGCCGCCTGCTTGGTGAGGCCTTGCACGTCGGGCACCAGCAGGTAGGCATAGGCCTGGTGGTGCGAGCGGCCCACGCGCCCGCGCAGCTGGTGCAGTTGCGCCAGGCCGAACTTGTCGGCGCGCGAGATCACGATGGTGTTGGCGCTGGGCACGTCGATGCCGGTCTCGATGATGGTGGAGCACAGCAGCACGTTGTGGCGCTGGGCCACGAAGTCGCGCATCACGCTTTCGAGCTGCCGCTCGGGCATCTGGCCGTGGGCCACCGCGATGCGTGCCTCGGGCAGCAGCTCCTGCAGCTTGGTGGCCCGGTTCTGGATGGTCTCCACCTCGTTGTGCAGGAAATAGACCTGCCCGCCGCGCTTGAGTTCGCGCAGCACGGCCTCGCGGATCACGCCCTGGTTTTCGTTGCGCACGAAGGTCTTGATCGCCAGGCGCCGCTGCGGCGCGGTGGCGATCACGCTCAGGTCGCGCAGGCCCTCCAGTGCCATGCCCAGCGTGCGCGGGATCGGCGTGGCGGTGAGCGTGAGCACGTCCACCTCGGCGCGCATGGCCTTGATGGCCTCCTTGTGGCGCACGCCGAAGCGGTGTTCCTCGTCGATGATCAGCAGGCCCAGGCGCTTGAACTTGACGTCGGGGCTGAGCAGCTTGTGCGTGCCCACCACGATGTCCACCGTGCCGTTCTCCAGCCCTTCGAGCGCGGTCTTGACCTCCTTGGTGGAGCGGAAGCGCGACAGCTCGGCCACCTTGACCGGCCACTTGCCGAAGCGGTCGCTGATGGTCTGGTAGTGCTGCTCGGCCAGCAGCGTGGTGGGTGCGAGCAGGGCCACCTGCTTGCCGCTGGTGACCGCCACGAAGGCGGCGCGCAACGCCACCTCGGTCTTGCCGAAGCCGACGTCGCCGCACACCAGCCGGTCCATCGGCTTCGGGCTCACCATGTCCTGGATCACGGCGTGGATGGCGGCGCGCTGGTCGGGCGTTTCCTCGAAGCCGAAGCTGGCCGCGAAGGCCTCGTAGTCGTGCGGCTGGAAGCGGAAGGCATAGCCCTCGCGCGCGGCACGGCGGGCGTAGAGGTTCAGCAGCTCGGCGGCGGTGTCGCGCACCTGCTCGGCGGCCTTGCGACGGGCTTTTTCCCACTGGCCCGAGCCCAGCTTGTGCAGCGGCGCCTCGTCGGCGCTCACGCCGGTGTAGCGGCTGATCAAGTGCAGCTGCGACACCGGCACCTTGAGCGTGGCGTTGTCGGCGTACTCCAGCACCAGGAATTCGCTCACGCCCTCGCCGAGGTCGATGTTTTCAAGACCCTTGTAGCGACCGATGCCGTGGTTGGCATGCACCACCGGGTCGCCGATCTTCAGCTCTGACAGGTCCTTGATCAGCGCCTCGACGCTGCTGACCTGCTCCTGCTTCTTGCGCCGGCGGCTCGAAGGCGCCGTGGAGAACAGCTCGGTCTCGGTGATGAACTGGATCGCCGTGCGATCCGCCGGCTCATGCCAGAAGAAGCCGGCGGCCAGCGGCGCCGCGGTGATGGCCACCTTTTCGTCGCCGGCCTCGAACTCGGCCAGCGTGCCGACGCTGGGCGGGTCGATCTTGTGGTCGCGCAGCAGCTCCAGCAGGCTCTCGCGCCGGCCCTCGCTTTCGGCCACCAGCAGCACACGGTGCGGCGTGCCGGTGAGGTGGCTTTGCAGCCGCGCCAGCGGCTCGGTGGCGCCGCGGTCCACGCTCACGTCGGGCAACGGGCGAGCCCAGTCGACCGGGTCGTTGCCGCGCAGCGCCAGCGTGGAGTGCACATTTGCCAGCGAGAAAAAGTCTTCCGGCTTCAGGAACAGCTCTTCCGGCGGCAGGATCGGCCGCTCGGGATCGTGCTGCAGGAAGCGGTGGCGCTCGCGGGTGTCGGCCCAGAAGCGCTTGAGCGATTCGTCCACTTCGCCGTGCAGCACCAGGGTGGCCTGCTCTCCCAGGTACTCGAAGATGGTGGCCGTTTCGTCGAAGAACAGCGGCAGGTAGTACTCGATGCCCGCGGTGGCAATGCCGTTGGCGATGTCCTTGTAGATGCGCGAGCGGCTGGGGTCGCCTTCGAGCTTTTCGCGCCAGCGCGCACGGAATGCGTGGCGCGAAGCCTCGTCCATGGGGAACTCGCGGCCGGGCAGCAATTGCACCTCGGGCACCGGGTACAGGCTGCGCTGCGAGTCGGGGTCGAAGGTGCGGATCGAATCGACCTCGTCGCCGAACAGGTCCACCCGGTAGGGCACGCTGGAGCCCATGGGAAACAGGTCGATCAGCCCGCCGCGCACCGCGTATTCGCCGGGCGAGACCACCTGGCTCACATGGCTGTAGCTGGCCAGCGTGAGCTGGGCCTTCAGCGCGGCCTCGTCGAGCTGGGCCTTCTGCTTGAAGTGGAAGGTGTAGGCCGCGAGGAAGCTCGGCGGCGCCAGCCGCGTGAGCGCGGTGGTGGCGGGCAGCAGCACCACATCGAGCTCGCGCCGCTGGATACGCCACAGCGTGGCCAGCCGGTCGGAAATCAGATCCTGGTGCGGCGAGAAGGTGTCGTAGGGCAGGGTCTCCCAGTCGGGGAACACGGCCACCCGCAAACCCGGCGCGAAGAAAGGCAACTCGTCAACCAGCCGCTGAGCGTCGGCGGGCTCGGCGGTGACGATGGCCAGCAGGGTCTTGTTCGCGGCCTGTTGCTGCGCGTAGCGCGCCAGCAGCAGTGCATCGGCCGATCCCAGCGGGCGGGGCAGGGTGAAGCGTTTGCCGCGTGCGATGGAAGGCAATTGCATCGCGGGATTTTAGGAGGCGGCTTTGCTGCGTTGCGCTGCGAGACAATCAGCGCCTGATGCAGATCGGATCTTCCCCCCGTTGTTTTGCGCTGGTGCCTTGTGCCGGCAGCGGCAGCCGCGCCGGCCCGGGCGAGCCCAAGCAGTACCGCAGCGTCGCGGGGCGGCCGGTGGTTGCACACACGCTGGCCGCGCTGGGCGCGGTGGAGCAACTGACGGCCACGCTGGTGGTGCTGTCGCCGGACGACGAGCGCTTTGCGGCGCTGCTGCCGGGGTTCGAAGGCGAGCGCGGCTGGGTCTGCCGCGCGGGCGGCGCCACCCGTGCCGACACCGTGGCCAATGGCCTGGACGAACTGCTCGCGCGCGGCGCCCAGCCGCACGACTGGGTGCTGGTGCACGATGCCGCACGCTGCCTGCTGCAGCGCGAGTGGGTGCAGCGGCTCATCGCCGCATGCGAGAACGACGAGGTGGGTGGCCTGCTCGCGCTGCCGCTGGCCGACACCTTGAAGCAAGAAGCACAGGGCCGCGTGCAGGCCACCGTGGACCGTGCCCACAAATGGGCCGCGCAGACCCCCCAGATGTTCCGCCTGGGCCTGCTCAGGCCCGCGCTGGCCCATGCCGGCGCCGGCGTCACCGACGAAGCCAGCGCGGTCGAGGCGCTGGGCCATGCACCGAAGCTGGTGCGCGGCGAGTTCGAGAACTTCAAGCTCACCTGGCCGGGTGATTTCGAGCTGGCCGAGCGCCTGTTCGCGACCCGGCGTTGACCACATGGACCCGATGAACCTGCGCATTGGAGAAGGCTGGGACACGCACCAGCTCGTGCCCGGCCGGCCGCTGGTATTGGGCGGCGTGACGATCCCTCACACCCATGGCCTGCTCGGGCATTCGGATGCCGATGCCTTGCTGCATGCGATCACCGACGCGCTGCTCGGTGCCGCAGGCCTGGGCGACATCGGGCGGCATTTCCCCGACACCGACCTGCAGTTCAAGGGCGCGGATTCGCACGCGCTGCTGGCCGAGGCCGCACGCCGCGTGCGCGCCGCGGGCTGCGAGATCGTCAATGTGGACAGCACCATCGTGGCCCAGGCGCCCAAGATGGCGCCGCACATTCCTGCGATGCGCGAGCGCATTGCCGCAGCGCTGGGAATTGGCGCCGAGCGCGTGAATGTGAAGGCCAAGACGGCGGAGAAGATGGGGCCGGTGGGCGAGGGCCGCGCGATCGAAGCGCGTGCGGTGTGCCTGCTGGCTGTGCGCGAGCCCGACCGTCCCTAGCCAGACCGGCGCCAGGCGGCCTGTGCTCAAGGCGCTCGGCGCAGCCGGATGTGGGCCACCAGGCCGCCGTCGGGCGCGTTGGCCAGCTCGAAGCTTCCGCCCATGCGCTGCAGCGCCTTCTCGACGATGGCCAGGCCGAGGCCCGCGCCGGTGGCGGCGGTGCGGGCCGCGTCGCCGCGGTAGAAGGGCGTGGTGAGCTGCGCCAGCTTCTCGGGCGGCACGCCGGGACCCTGGTCACGCACGCTCACGATCACCCAGGGCCCGGTGCGCGCGTAGCTCACCGTGACCATTGCGATACCGGTGTTGGTGCTGCGGCCGTAGCGGCGCGCGTTCTCGAACAGGTTGGCGAACACGCGGCCCAGTTCGGTCTCGTCGGCCATGACGATCAGGTCGATCGCCACGCGCGAGGTGATGCGGATCTGCGAGGGGTCGCGGAAGGCAGCGGCCTCGCGGTCGATCAGGTTGGCCAGGTGCACCGGCACCAGCTTCACCTCGCCGGGACGCGCGTAGTCCATGAACTTGTCGATGATGGCGTCGAGCTGGTCGATGTCCATCGCCATGTTGCGACGCGCCTCTTCGTCGTTGACGCTCATCTCGGCTTCGAGGCGCAGGCGCGCCAGCGGCGTGCGCAGGTCGTGCGAGATGCCGGCGAGCATGACCGCGCGGTCTTCCTCCACCTTGGCCAGCTCGCGCGCCATGCGGTTGAAGCCCATGTTCACCTCGCGGATCTCGCTGGTGAGCGTGTTTTCGTCCAGGCGCGAGTCGTACTCGCCTTCGCGGATGCGGCTGGCGGCGAACGACAGCTCGCGCAACGGCCGGTTGATCAGGCGCGCGATCGCTACCGAGCCCACCACCGTGGCCAGCAGCGCGATGCCCACCCAGATGAACCAGGTGGCGCCGCGCGCGGTGGGGTATACCCGCTGCGGGTCGGCGAGCAGCCAGTACGGGTCGTGCTCGATCGTGAAGCCCACCCACAGGCCGGGCTGGTTGTTCACCGTGGTGGCCACCAGCGTGTCGGGCCCCAGGCGCGAACGCAGCTCGGCGCCGATGCGGCGCGAGAAGCGGTCGGTCTCGAAGGGCTCCCACTTGTCGCCCGGCTCGCGCGGCAGCACCTTCACCGACTCCTGGTCGCTCATGGTCTTGACCACGGTGACGCGGTTGATGCCGTCGGCATAGCGCAGCGCGGCGCGCGACAGGTTCACCAGGCTGGCGATCTGCTGCGCGGCCTGCACCGCGCGCGGCTCGAACTCCAGCGCGCGCAGCGTCTGCACCCAGGCGAAGATGCCGCCGAACAGCAGGATCGCGAGCAGGAAGAAGGTGCGCCAGAAAAGGCTGAGCGCAGGAGTCTTGCGAGGCATGGCGGCAAATGATGCCCGACACCGGAGGGCGTCTCCCCCTGGGACTGGCCGCCGAGGCGGCCATGGGCGGTATTACTTAGCGCTCGATCGGTGATCCGGGTCTCCCGGTCACTGATCGCAGCCCCCTCGGGGGCGGCCGCCAGGCGGCCGGGGGCTCACATCCTCAGGTCGCGCCATCCGGGACAAACACGTAGCCCACGCCCCATACGGTTTGGATGTAGCGCGGCTGCGCCGGATCGGGCTCGATCATCTTGCGCAGGCGCGAGATCTGCACGTCGAGGCTGCGGTCGAAGGGCTCGAACTCGCGGCCGCGCGCCAGCTGCGCCAGCTTGTCGCGCGACAGCGGCTGGCGCGGATGGCGCACCAGCGCCTTGAGCATCGAGAACTCGCCGGTGGTCAGCGCCACCGGCTCGCCGTTCTTGGTGAGGCGGCGCAGCGACAGGTCGAATTCGAAGGGACCGAAGGTCACGGTCTGCGGCTCCTTGGCCGGGGCGCCGGGCGCTTCCATCGCCGGGCGGCGGCGCAGCACCGCATGGATGCGGGCCAGCAGCTCGCGCGGGTTGAAGGGCTTGGGCAGGTAGTCGTCGGCGCCGACCTCCAGGCCGACGATGCGGTCCACGTCCTCGACCTTGGCGGTGAGCATGATGATGGGGGTGACGTCGTTGGCCGCGCGCAGCCGGCGGCAGATGGACAGGCCGTCCTCGCCCGGCAGCATCAGGTCGAGCACGATCAGGTCGACCGTCTCGCGGGTGAGCACCCGGTTCAAGGCCTTGGCGTCTTCGGCCAACAGCACCTCGAAGCCTTCCTGCGTCAGGTACCGGCGCAGCAGGTCGCGGATGCGGGCGTCGTCATCGACGACCACAATGCGGTCCGCTCGGGCGTTGGTGGGAGCAGTCATACAGCCTCCGAATTTGTAACAGCGGCATTGTGCGCAGTTTTCCGCACCGTTTTAGGCCCTCTGACCCTCTGTTACAAATCTTGCGGCCGACCGGCAGCCCCGATGGCGGCGCAGCGCCGTGCCAGCAGGCAGGTGTTCACGCAACGCCCGAAAGCCCGGTCCCAACGCACAACATCGAAAGGAAAGACATGCAACCAGCCACCCAATACCGCGGGGTCCTGGCGCTCGCGCTCGGCCTGCTGCTGACCGGCGCCGCTGCCGCGCAGACCGCCGTGGCGCTGCCCGCGCCCCAAGGCGTGCTCAACCTCAGCGCCAGCGCGCAGGCGGAGGTGACCAAGGACGTGCTGAGCGTGGTGCTCTCGACCACGCGCGAAGGGCAGGACGCCGGCACGGTGCAAGCCGGCCTGAAGCAGGCGATCGACGCGGCCCTGGCCGAGGCCCGCAAGGCGGCGAAGCCGGGCCTGGTGGAGGTGCACACGGGCGCGTTCTCGCTCTATCCGCGCTATACGAACAAGGGTGTGATGAACGGCTGGCACGGCACTGCCGAGCTCACCGTGCAAGGCAAGGACATGCAGGCCATCGCCCAGCTCGCCGGGCGCTTGTCCACCCTGAGCATCGCGCGCGTGTCGTACACGCTTTCGCGTGAAGCCAGCGAGAAGGTCGAGGCCGAGCTCACTGCGCAGGCGATCGCCCGCTACCGCGCCAAGGCGGCCGAGATGGCGCGCCAGTTCGGCTACGGCGGCTACACGATCCGCGAGGTCCACGTGATGACGGGCGAGGCCGGCAGTCCGCCCGTGCCTTACATGCGCGCGAAGGCCATGGAAGCGGTCGCGATGGACCAGTCGCTGCCGGTCGAGCCGGGCAAGGGCACGGTGACCGCCACGGTCAACGGCAGCGTGCAGATGAGCAAGTAGGCCGCCCCAAGCAAGGTCGCACCTCCTCGGGAGGTGGCCGCGGTACCCCGCGGCCGGAGGCCAACACCGCGACCGCCGCGCCGGGCCGCCCCAAGCAAGGTCGCACCTCCTCGGGAGGTGGCCGCGGTACCCCGCGGCCGGAGGCCAACATTCATTGCGCGGCCCAGCCGCCGTCCATGTTCCAGGCCACGCCGCGCACGTTATCGGCGGCCGGCGTGCAGAGGAACAGCGCCAGCTCGCCCAGCTGTTCGGGTGTGGTGAACTGCAGCGAGGGCTGCTTCTCGGCCAGCAGGCGGCGCTTGGCTTCCGCGTCGTCCACGCCGTCTTTCGCTGCGCGCGCGTCCACCTGCTTCTGCACCAGCGGCGTGAGCACCCAGCCGGGGCAGATGGCGTTCACCGTCACGCCGGTGGTCGCGGTTTCCAGGGCCACCGCCTTGGTGAACCCGACGATGCCGTGCTTCGATGCCACGTAGGCCGACTTCTGAGCCGAAGCCACCAGCCCGTGGGTGGAGGCCACGTTGATGATGCGGCCCCAGCCCTTGGCCTTCATGCCGGGCAGCGCCAGGCGCGTGGTGTGGAAGGCCGAGCTCAGGTTGATGGCGATGATGGCGTCCCACTTCTCGGGCGGGAAGTCTTCCACGTTGGCCACGTGCTGGATGCCGGCGTTGTTGACCAGGATGTCCACGCCGCCGAACTCGGCCTCGGCCATTTTCATCATCGCCTCGATCTCGGCCGGCTTGCTCATGTCGGCGCCGTGGTAGCCCACGCGCACGCCCAGCGCCTCGAGCTGGCGCTTCGGCGTTTCATGGTCGCCGAAGCCGTTGAGCACGATGTTGGCGCCGTGGCGGGCCAGGCACTGCGCGATGCCGAGACCGATGCCGCTGGTGGAGCCGGTGACGAGCGCGGTTTTTCCCTTGAGCATGAGGTTTACTCCGGTTCGATTGCTAGCATTGATTATGTCCACGGCCTGTCGGAACACCATGACGCAACCACGCCTCCATCACGTGCAGTGCCTCGATGCCCGCGGCCTGCACCGCATGGCGTACTGGGAATGGGGCGACCCGGCCAATCCGCGCGTGCTGCTGTGCGTGCACGGCCTGTCGCGGCAGGGGCGCGACTTCGATACCCTGGCGCAGGCCATGAGGGACCAGTACCGCGTGGTCTGCCCCGACGTGGTGGGACGCGGGCAGTCCGACTGGCTGGTCGATCCGGCTGGCTATGTCGTGCCCAGCTACGTGGCCGACATGGTCACGCTGCTGGCACGCGTGAACGCGATGCAGCTCGACTGGGTGGGCACCTCGATGGGCGGCCTGATCGGCATGGCGCTGGCCTCGCTGCCCGGTGCGCCGGTGCGGCGGCTGGTGCTCAACGACGTGGGGCCGGCGATCCGCTACGAAGCGCTGCAGCGCATCGGCCAGTACCTGGGGCAACCGGTGCGCTGGAAGACGCTGGACGAAGCGGCCGACTACCTGTGGAGCATCTCGCAGAGCTTCGGCCCCCACACCCGCGAGCAGTGGCTGGCGTTGACCGGCCCGCAGCTGAAGGCCGACGACAACGGCTTCAAGCCTCACTACGACCCGGCGATCGCGGTGCCGTTCCGCGCCGTCACGCCCGAGGCCGCGGCCGCCGGCGAGGCCCAGCTGTGGCAGGCCTATGACCGGCTGCGCAGCGAGACGCTGGTCTTGCGCGGCGCCGAGTCGGACCTGCTGGCGCGCGACACCGCGATCGAGATGACGCAGCGCGGACCGCGTGCGCGCCTGATCGAGTTCGAAGGCGTGGGCCATGCGCCCACGCTGCTGCAGCCCGAGCAGGTGGAGGCCGTGAGAAGTTTTCTGTTGTCGGCATGAAGACAGGCTTGCAGCAGCGGCCGCAGGAGCGCGCGGCCATCGTCGCGCTGGCCGAGGTGCCGGCGGGCCCCAAGGAGCACGATGCCGAGCACGGCGCGCTGCTGCGCGCACGCGCCTTCGCCGAGCCGCTGCTGGCCGGCCGGCAGCTCGACACCGGCGAAGACGCACTGGCCCATGCCGACGGCGTGGCCGGCATCCTGCAGCGAATCGGCGCGGCGCCGTCGATGCGCGCGGCGGCGTATCTCGTCTATGCAGCCGACTTCCTGCAGCGGCCCGAGGAAGTGGTGGCCCAGGCCTTCGGCGATTCGTATGCGAGCCTGGTGACCCACACGCGCAAGCTGGTGCAGATCCAGCGCGCCGCACGCGAGGCGCAGGTGGCCGGCGCGCTGCTGGCGCAACAGACCGAGCGTGTGCGCAAGATGCTGCTGGCGTTCTCGCGCGACCTGCGCGTGGTGCTGCTGCGCCTGGCCTCGCGGCTGCAGACGCTGCGCTTTTACGCCGCCAGCAAGCAGCCGTGTCCGCATGCGCTGGCGCTGGAGTCGCAGCAGGTGTTCGCGCCGCTGGCCAACCGGCTGGGCATCTGGCAGATCAAGTGGGAGATCGAGGACCTGTCGTTCCGCTTCCTCGATCCCGAGGCCTATCGCCGCGTGGCGCGCCTGCTCGACGAGAAGCGCACCGAACGCGAGCAGGGCGTCGAGGCCATACGCGAGCAAGTGGGTCGCGAGCTGGCCGCGGCGGGCCTCAAGGCAGAAGTGCAGGGCCGGCCCAAGCACATCTACAGCATCTGGAAGAAGATGCAGGGCAAGGGCCTGGACTTCGCGCATGTGTTCGACGTGCGCGCGCTGCGCGTGATCGTCGACGACGTGCCGCAGTGTTACGCCGCCCTGAGCCGCGTGCACGAGCGCTACCGGCCGGTGGCCGGCGAATACGACGACTACATCGCCAGGCCCAAGCCCAACGGCTACCAGTCGCTGCACACCGTGGTGCTCGACGACGAGGGCCGGCCGGTGGAGGTGCAGATCCGCACACGTGCGATGCACGAGCATGCCGAGCACGGCGTGGCCGCGCACTGGGCTTACAAGGAGGCCGGCGCGCGCGGCTACGCCGGCGTCAGCGCGGCGGGCGAGTTCGAGGAACAGGTGGCGCAGGCCCGCAAGGCGGTGCTGCGGCAGCTGCTCGCCTGGGAGCGCGACCTCGCCGCGCGGCAGGGCGCCGACAGCGCAGGCGAGGGCGTGGCCTTCGACGACCGCATCTACGTGTTCACGCCGCAGGCCGCGGTGATCGAGCTGCCGGCCGGCGCCACGCCGGTGGACTTTGCCTACACGCTGCACACCGACCTGGGCCACCGCTGCCGCGGCGCCAAGGTCGACGGTGTGATGGTGCCGCTGAACACGCCGCTGCAAAGCGGGCAGACGGTGGAGGTGAGCACTGTCAAGGAGGGCGGCCCCTCGCTCGACTGGCTGAACGCCGAGCTGGGCTACCTGCGCAGCTCGCGCGCCAAGTCCAAGGTGCGCGCCTGGTTCAACGCGCTGGCCCAGGCCGAGACGGTGGCGCGCGGGCGCGAGGCGGTGGAAAAGCTGCTGCAGCGCGAGGGCCGCACCGCGCTCAAGCTCGACGACCTGGCCGCGCAACTGGGCTTTCGCGGCGCAGACGCCTTGTTCGAGGTGGTGGGCAAGGACGAGTACTCCCTGCGCAACATCGAGCAGCTGCTGCGTCCGGCCGAGGCGCCGCCCACGCCCGACGAGGTGGTGCTGAAGAAGGCGCGCGCGGAAGAGGGCGCCACCACGCGCGGCGGCGTGCTGGTGGTGGGCGTGGAATCGTTGCTGACCACGCTGGCCAAGTGCTGCCGGCCGGCGCCGCCCGATCCGATAGGCGGCTTCGTCACGCGCGGCAAGGGCGTGGCGGTGCACCGCGCCGACTGCGTGAACTACCGCCACATGGCTGAGCGTTCGCCCGACCGCGTGATCCCGGTGCAGTGGGGGCGGCCGCCGAGCGACAAGCCGGCGGTGTACCCGGTGGACGTGATCGTCGAGGCCGGCGACCGCCAGGGGCTGCTGCGCGACATCTCGGAAGTGTTCGCCAAGGAGAAGATGAACGTCACCGGCGTGCACACCCAGAGCGTGAAAGATGCGCGCGGCGGCACGGCCTGGATGACCTTCACGGTGGAGGTGAGCGACGCGGCGCGGCTCGCGCAGGTGCTGCGGCAGGTGGCGCAGGTGAGCGGCGTGCGGCAGGCACGCCGGAAATAGGGCGCCTGGTGTGCGCGCACACGGAAGCGAGCGACGAAGCTGCTATACTGCGCGGCTTCTCTTTCAGGCGCATAGCTCAGCTGGTTAGAGCACCACCTTGACATGGTGGGGGTCGTTGGTTCGAGTCCAATTGCGCCTACCAGTACCGGAACCCGGCAAGCCTCTCATCGAGCGGCTTGCCGGGTTTTTTGCATTGAACACGGCTTAGCCCGCAGTGCACACTGGCAGCAGCGCCAGCGGCAGGCCGGTCCATGCGATGGCCACCAGCGCCAGCGCGGCGCTGGCCAGGCGCACCCTGGGCAGCAGGCCGGCGCGCTCGTGGCGCGTTGCACCGCAAGCGCGATGCAACAGCCATAGCCCAAGCGTCAACGCCAGCGCGGTGCCGGCGGCCATCAGGCCGCGCAGTTGCAGCGGCGTGAGCGAAGCCTCCGCGGCCTGCATCCAGGCCCTGCAGCCGACCGCAGTGACCACATAGCAGAAGGCGAAGTGCAGCGCCCACAGCAGCAGCGGCGTGCAGCCGGCCCACACGCCGGCAAAGAAGGGCGAACGCGGCCGGTTCATGGCATCAGCGCTGCCACCGCATGCGGCAGCAGCGCGACGACGAGCCCCTGCAAGCAGGCGCCCCACCACAGCAGCGCCACGTTGTCGCAGGTGGCACGCTGGCGCGGCGCGACCAGGCCCTGCCAGAGGCGCGCGCCGAGATACGCGCCCGCCACCAGCTGCACCGTGACGCGAAAGCCCAAGTAGCCGAGCAAGGCCGCCACGCTGGCGCTCCAGGCGTCGGCCGAGGGCGAGAGCCGGGCCTCGTGCATCGCCGACAGCAGCGCGGCGAACGACAGGCCCAACAACACCAGCGCGGCCGCCAGCGGCAGCAGCCATGTGCGCCCCAGCGCGCGCCGGTGCGAGGCCACGCCGGTCCACCCCATCAGCCCGGCGCTGACCGCGAAGCCGGCCGCGGCCCGCAGCAGCTCGCCCAGGGGCGGCAGCGCCGCGCCAGGCGGAGGGCACACCTGCAGGCGCATCGCCAGGTGCACATGGGCAAAGGCGATCGAGGCGAACACGGTGAAGTCCACCAGCAGCACCACCACGGTGGCCCACCAGGAGTGGGCGTACACGCTGGCCGCGCCCACGGGCAGCCGCACCCCATCGGCCACTTGCGCGGCCGGCTGCGGCAGCCGGTCGGTCTGCCACAGCCAGGCCAGCACGCAGCCCAGCGCCAGCAGCCCGGCCGCGAAGCCGGGCACGATCCACTTCACCGTGAGCAGCAGGAAGAAGCCCGCCGTGCCCAGCGCGCCCAGCAGCGGCAGCCAGCTCGGACCCGGCAGCACGATCAGGTGGTGCGGCCGGGCGCTGCGCGGCGTGGTGACGATGGTTTCGCGCAGGCCGGTGGCCGTGCCCGGCAGCCAGTGCCGGCCCTCGCGCACCTCGTGGGCCAATGTCGGCTGGTGCCACAGCGGATTGCGGCTCTGCACCTCGGGAATGCTGCGCATGCCGTAGGAGCCGGAAGGCAGCCACTCCAGCGTGGGCGCGTTCCACGGGTTGCGGTGCTCGCGTCGCGGCCGGCGCAGTGTGCGCAGCACGTCGATCGCCAGCAGCAGCACACCCAGGGCCAGCAACACGGCGCCCACGCTGGCCAGCAGGTTGGGCCCCTCCCAGCCCAAACCTGCGTCGTAGGTGTACACGCGGCGCGGCATGCCGCGCAGGCCGGCGATGTGCATCGGGAAGAAGGTGAGGTGGAAGCCGCCGAACACCAGCGCGAACACCCAGCGGCCCCAGCGCTCGCTCAGCCCGTGGCCGCGCAGCAGCGGCATCCAGTAGTACAGCGCCGCGAACACCGGCATCACCATGCCGCCGATGAGCACGTAGTGCAGGTGCGCCACGATGAAGTAGCTGTCGTGTGCCTGCCAGTCGAAGGGCAGGGCCGCCACCATCACGCCGGTGAGGCCGCCCATCGTGAACGTGAGCAGGAAGCCCAGCAGGAACAGCGTGGGGGTGTTCCAGCGCACGCGCCCGCGCTGCACCGTGGCCAGCCAGGCGAACACCTGGATGCCGGCCGGGATGGACACCGCCATGCTGGCCGCCGAGACGAAGCTCAAGGAGAGCGAGCCCAGCCCGGCGGTGAACATATGGTGGGTCCACAGCGCGAAGCTGAAGAAGCCGGTGGCCAGCAGCGCGGCCACCACCACCCGGTGCCCCGCCAGCGGCGCGCCCACCAGCGCGGGCAGCATCGCCGACACCATGCCGGCTGCCGGCAGGAAGATGATGTACACGTCGGGGTGGCCGAAGAACCAGAACAGGTGCTGCCACAGCAGCGGGTCGCCGCCGCGCTGCGCGTCGAAGAAGGGCCAGTCGAAGGCGCGCTCCAGCTCCAGCAGCGCGGTGCAGGCGATCACGGCGGGGAAGGCGAACACGATCATGAAGCCGACGATCAGCATCGCCCAGGCATACACCGGCATGCGCGCGAGCGTCATGCCCGGCGCGCGTGTCATCAGGATGCCGATGATCAGCTCGATGGCGCCGGCGATGGCCGAGATCTCGATGAAGCCGATGCCCAGCAGCCAGAAGTCGGCGTTGATGCCCGGCGAGTGCTCGGGGCCGGTGAGCGGCGGGTACATGAACCAGCCGCCGTCGGGTGCCAGGCCAAAGAACAGCGAGCAGAAGAAGGCCAGCCCGCCGAAGGCATAGGCCCAGTACGCATAGGCCGACAGGCGCGGAAACGGCAGGTCGCGCGCGCCTAGCATGTTGGGCAGCAGGTACACCGCGATCGCCTCGACGATGGGCACGGCGAACAGGAACATCATCACCGTGCCGTGCATCGTGAACACCTGGTTGTAGGTGTCTGGCGCCAGCAGCGTGGTGCCGGGCAGGGCGAGCTGGGCGCGCATCAGCAGCGCCAGCACGCCGGCCAGCAGCAGGAACAGCAGTGCGGTGCCGATGTAGAGCTGGCCGATGTAGGTGTTGTTGACCGCGGTGACCGAGCGCCAGCCGCGCGGCAGCGCCCACGCCCGTTCCAGCGCCTGCAGCTCCCCCGGCGGCCGCGGCAGGCGGTTGCGCAGCGGGCCGCCGGACGAGATGTCGCCCTGCGTCATTGCAGCGTTTCGAGGTAAGCCACCAGCGCATCGAGCGTGGCGGCGTCCAAATGCGCATACGAGGGCATGCGTGCGCCCGGCTTGAGCTGCTGCACGCCGACGAGCCAGCGCTTGAAGCTGCCGGGCTCGTTGGGCAGCACGCCCGCGCCCAGGGTGAGGCGGCTGGCCACGTGGGTCAGGTCGGGCCCGCGCCCGGCCGGCGCATGGTGGCCGCGCACGCTGTGGCAGGCGGCGCAACCGTTGGCGCGGAAGGCTTGCGCGCCCGGCGTGGCTTGCGCGGCCGGCGGTGCCGGCCTGGCCTGCGCGGCGAGCCAGCGCTCGAAGTCGGCAGCCGGCATCGCCACCACCGGCAGCGCCATGCGCGCATGCTGCGTACCGCAGTACTCGGCACATGCCGCCCGGTACACCCCAGCCTGCCAGGGCGTGAACACCAGGTGGTTGACCCGCCCGGGCACCAGGTCGCGCTTGCCGCCGAGCTGCGGCACCCACAGGCTGTGGATCACGCCCTCGGCCTGCAGGCTGATCTGTGCCGGCCGCTGCAGCGGCAGGCGCAGCTCGTTGGCCAGCACCACCGCCTCGGCGCCTGCGGGCGCCGGGTAGCGCACCTCCCACCACCAGGCGTGGCCGGTCACGCTGACCACCAGCTGCGGATCGGCCAGCGGCCGCTCCAGGCCTGCGGTGCGCGCGGTGCTGTACAGCAGCAAGGCGCTGAGCGCCACGACCGGCAGCGCGATGCCGCCGCCCACGATCCACCCCGCTGCCGAGCCGGGGACGCGGCGGCGCAGGGCCAGCGCCAGCAGCAGGGCGACCCCCAGGAAGACCAGCCCGGCCCCGGCCAGCAGCACCTGGCTGAGCTCATGCAACACGGCAGCTTCGCTGCTGGCGGGGGCGAGCACCGAAGGCATGGGCATGTCGGGCGATGTCGGCATCGTGGCCCTTGTCACCAAGTTTCGTGCCCAGGGGCATGGTGCGCCGCTTGCAGCAGCAGGGGGCGTTTGGAGTCCTGGGCGGCCTGATGAAGACGGTGATCCTGAGCTTGTTGTCCGCGGCCCTGCTGGCATTTGCCGCGGCGGCGGCGTTCGTGTGGCTGGGCTTGTACGACATCTCCGCCCTGACGTCGCACACCCGGCCGGTTTATTGGCTGCTCGAGACAACGATGCGCCAGTCGGTGCGGGCGCGGGCTGCCGGCATCGAGGCGCCCTCCTTGCGCGAGCCACAGCGCCTGGCGCTGGGTGCTGCCTGCTACCGGCAACACTGCGTGCAGTGCCATGGCGGGCCCGGTGTCGCGCCGGGCGCCCCGGGCCAGGGCCTGCAGCCGCTGCCCGGCTCGCTGGTGGACGCCGCGCGCCGCTGGCGTCCCGAAGAGGTGTACTGGATCACGCGCCACGGCATCAAGATGAGCGGCATGCCGGCCTGGGAGCTGCGGTTGTCCGACGAGCAGCTCTGGGCGGTGGTGGCCTTCGTGGACCGGCTGGCCGAGATGTCGCCGGCCGACTATGGGCAGGCCACCGCCGCCGCGCCCGGCGACTGTGCGTCGCCACCGTCCACGGCCGACACGCGGCCGCTGCGCCCTCGCAGCAGGCGCGAGCAGGCCCAGGTGGCCTTGCGGCAATACGCCTGCATCGCCTGCCATCGGGTGCCCGGTGTCGTGGGGCCCGACACCGAGGTCGGCCCGCCGCTGGAGCACTTTGCGCGGCGGACCGCCTTGCCTGGCGGGCTGCCCAACAACCGCCAGAACCTGGTGCGCTGGCTGCTCGAGCCGCAGCAGGTGCATCCCGGGACTGCGATGCCCGAGATGCGCCTGACCGAGCACCACGCGGCGCTCATCGCCGACTACCTGCTCGAAGCGGACTGACGGCCGCCGTGCACCGGCAGTCAGGGCATGGCCGTGGCTGGCCGTCAGTGGGCCGCCTGCGAGTGGAACCCACCCGGCGTGGAGATGCCGGCGATCGCCTTGCCGGTCTTGTCGGCGTCTTCGCACGCGGCGATGTCGCCGATGGACACGATGCCCACCAGTCGCTTGTCGCGGTTGACCACGGGAAGCCGGCGCACCTGGATGTTGCCCATGTTGCTGGCCACGTGGTCCAGGTCTTCGTCTTCGAAGCAGTACATCACCTCGTGCGACATCACCTCGGCGATCTTGGTGTCCGGCCCCCGCCCGTCGGCCACCGCGCGCACCGCGATGTCGCGGTCGGTCAGCATGCCGACCAGGCGGTCGTTTTCACCGACGGGCAGTGAACCGATGTCGCAGTCGGCCATGAGGCGTGCGGCCTCCTGGATGGTCTGGTCCGGGCTGGCCACGCGCACGTCGCCGGTCATCGCTTCGCGAACTTTCATTGCAAACCCCTTCTTCGCGCCTTCGGAAGACCGGGCAGGGCCGGGCGGGCGCGTCGCGGCCCGGCCTGCCGTCCACCAGACGGGCGAGCACGGGGTGTGCCCGTGGGGCGGCGGTGGATCTCAGCGCGACTCGTCCACCATCTGGCGCGCCTGCTCCTCCACCTCGCGCGCGATCTCGCGCAGGCGCGGGTCGTCCGACAGGTCTTCGAGCATGGGCGAGGGCCGGATCAGGCCGATGCGGGTGGCGCCACGCTCGGTGTAGACCGAGATGCGGCAAGGCAGGGCCATGTTGAGCCGCATGTCCACCGCCAGCACTTCGCCGGCCAGGCGCGGGTTGCAGATCTCGAACACCTTGCAGTCCTCGGAGAACACGACGCCCTTGCTGCGCAACGTGCTGCCGAGATCGTGCACGTGCAAGACGCCGAAGCCGTGGCTTTCCACTGCGCTTCGCAGGTCGTCTGCCGCATCCTCGAATCGTTTGGGGGTTTGGACCACGTAGTACATCGACATTCGGGCGCTCCTTGGGGCATGCGGGATGGGGGAACCTGCTTCTTCAGCAATCGGCGTGCACGCGCGCGCTGCGGCGCCGAGTTGCCAGCGCAGCCCGCTGCACGTAGGCTGGCGGCGCAACACCGGGAAAGGACACCGCATGCTGTTCAGGCAACTCTTCGAACCGCTGTCGAGCACCTACACCTACCTGCTGGGCTGCGAGCACACCGGGCAGGCGGTGCTGATCGACCCGGTGGTCAATGCGATGGACCGCGACCTGCAGCTTTTGCAGGCACTGGGGTTGAAACTTGCGCTGACCCTGGACACCCACATCCATGCCGACCACATCACCGCCGCGCGCCACCTGAAGCAGCGCGTGGGCAGCCGCATCGCGGCCCCCGCGTTGGACCGGCTGCCCTGCGCCGACCTGGGCGTGCAGGAGGGCGTGCCGGTGGAGGTGGGCAGCATCCGCCTGGAGCCGCTGTACACGCCCGGCCACACCGACAGCCACCACGCCTACCGGTTGGGCGACCGCGTGTTCACCGGCGATGCGCTGCTGATCGATGGCTGCGGGCGCACCGACTTCCAGAACGGCGACGCCGAGGCGCTGTACCGCAGCGTGCGGGAGCGGCTGTTTGCGCTGCCGGGCGACTGCCTGGTGTACCCGGGCCACGACTACCAGCACCGCCATGTCTCCACCATTGCCCAGGAGCGCGAGCGCAATCCGCGTCTGGGCGGAGAACGCACGATGGACGAGTTCGTGAAGCTGATGGCCGAGCTGAACCTGCCGTACCCGAAGTTCATCGACCATGCCGTGCCGGGCAACCGCGCCTGTGGCGAATGTCCCGCCGACCTGCCCGAGCACCTGAAGGCGTACTGCGAGCGCATGACCGAAAGCCCGCAGGGCTGACGCCAGCGCTGCGCCCCCCCGGGCGGGCGCCGCATTTGCTGCAGGGCAAGGCAGCAGTGTCTGCAGGAGCCCGCCGTGAGCCTCGAAGCCGACCGCATCCGCCGCCGCACCGCCCGCGAGGTGCTGCGGCGCATCGACAACGCCACCGTCGCCGAGCTGTCGCGCTGTGCCGAAGCCGGCCCTGCGGCCACCAGCGAACGCCTGCGCCGGCTCGACCGCGAATGGGACGCCGACCGCGTGCTGGAAGCCGAGGCCGCCACGATGGGCTTGCTGGGCCTGGCGCTCGGCAAGGCGCTGGGGCCGCGATGGGCCGCGCTCTCGGGCGTCGCCGCGGTCGCGGTGCTGGTGCAGGCGCTGACAGGACGCTATCCGCTGATGCCGCTGTTCAGGCGGCTGGGGGTGCGCACCGGGCGCGAGATCGAGCGCGAGCGCTATGCGCTGAAGGCCTTGCGCGGAGACTTCGCCGGCCTGGGCGCGCAGCCGCAGGGTGCGTCGCAGCCTGTGCAGGAAAGCGCCGCGCAGGAGTTGCACTAGGAGGCATGCGATGCAAAGCCTGACCGAACGACTGCCCCCGACCAGCCTGCGCGTCGAGCTGCGCACCGACCCCGCGGTCAACGAGGCCATCCGCGAGCGCAGCGACGCCGAGGTGCTGCGCCTGGAGGGGGCCGATGCCGCGCAGATCGGCGAGCGGCTGCAGCGGCTCGAGCGCGAATGGGACATCGAGCGTGTGCTGCAGCTCAATGCCTCGGTGATCTCGTCGCTGGGGCTGCTGCTGGGTGCCACGGTGCACCGGCGCTTCTTCTGGCTGCCCACCGCCGTGTTCGCGTTCTTCGCGCAGCACGCGCTGCAGGGCTGGTGCCCGCCGATACCGGTGTTTCGCCGGCTGGGCGTGCGCACGCGGCGCGAGATCGAGCGCGAGCGCCATGCGCTGAAGGCCATGCGCGGCGACTACGACACGGTGCCGCTGCCCGGGCAGGCGAGCGCCGGCGAGCGCGTGCGCGCAGCGCTGCACGCGGTGGACCTGTAGGGCCCCGCCCTCAAGGCCTGCGGCTGCTTTCGCGCACCACCAGCTCGGTGGGCAGCTGCACCGGCGCCGCCGGAGCGCCGTCGATGAGCTGCTGCAGCGCCTGCACCATGGCCCGCCCGGCTTCGGGGATCGACTGGCGCACCGTGGTGAGCGACGGATGCAGGTGGCGCGCCAGCTCCACGTCGTCGTAGCCCACCACCGGCAGCTCGCGCGGCACCTCGATGCCGCGGGCGCGCAGCACGTTGATCACCGTCATGGCCAGCAGGTCGGAGCAGGCGAACACGCCGTCGAAGTCCAGCGGCGGCGCGCAGCGCGCCTCGACGGCCTCGCGCGCCAGGTCGGTGGCGAAGGGCACGCGCAGCACCAGCTCCGGCCGCGGCGCCAGGTGCCGCTCGTGCAGCGCGGCCACATGGCCGTCGCGCCGGCGCGCCACCTCGGGCAGCTCGGGGTCGCCCACGAACAGGATGCGCCTGCACTTCAGGTGCAGCAGGTGCCGCGTGGCGGCCAGGCCGCCGGCGTGGTTGTCGCTGCCCACGGTGCAGTACAGCTGGCCCGGCAGCTGCGTGCCCCACACCACCATGGGCACACCGCGCAACGCCAGCTTGTTGAGCTGGTCATGGTGGTGCCACTGGCCGATCAGCAGGATGCCGCTGGCGCGGCCGCTGTCGTACAGCTGGGCGGCGCGGTCCAGGTGCTCGGCGTCCACGCGCGTGAGCAGCATGTCGCAGCCCTGCTCGGTGAGGGCATCGGCGATCGAGCCCACCAGCGCCAGGAAGAAAGGGTCGGACACATGCTGCCGGGTCTGCGTGTCCAGCGGCAGCACCACGCCCACGGTGCGGTTCTGGCCGCGCGCGAGGTTTTGGGCCCCCACGTTCACCGCGTAGTGCAGCGACTTGGCCAGCTCGGCGATGCGGGCCCGGGTTTCGGGGTTGATCAGTTCGCTGCCGGCCAGTGCGCGCGACACGGTGGACACCGACACGCCGGCCAGGCGTGCGATGTCGGCCATTTGCACGCGGCGTGAGCGTGTGGCTTCGGCAGCGGGCGCGGAGCGCTCGGGCGTGGCATGCGGCATGGTGCGGAGTGTAACGCAACCGTTTGCATGGATTTGCATGACTCACTGGTGTTGATCCCATATGCAAGCGGTTGCATTGAAATCTACAGTCGCGGCACCGTGATCCCGCATCGCGGACGCACGAAGACCCGGAGACACCATGACCCTCAACGCGACCCCCCGTGCCGTGGCCCTTGCGGCAGCGGCCTTTGTGGCCCTGCAGGCATCGCACGCGCAGACCTCCCCCGCACCGGCCCCTGCGGCCGCTGCCCAGGCCGAGCCGCAGAAGTCGGCCGAACCCGCCGAGGCGCCCAAGTCCGACGGCGGCCTCAACCTCGAGCGCATCGTCGTCACCGGCACCACCACCGCACGCACGAAGATGAAGCAGAGCGTCTCGGTGAGCACGCTCGATGCCGATCAGGTGCAGAACGCCGTGGCCGCCAGCGCCACCGAGGTGCTGCGTGCCGTGCCCGGCATCCGCGCCGAGTCCACCGGCGGCGAGGGCAACGCCAACCTCGGCGTGCGCGGCTTGCCCATGTCCGACGGGGGCGGCCGCTACGTGCAACTGCAGGAAGACGGCTTGCCGGTGCTGCTGGTGGGCGACGTGTCGTTCGCCACGGCCGACCAGTTCCTGCGCGCCGACTATTCGCTCGATTCGATCGACACCATCCGTGGCGGCTCGTCCTCCACGCTCTCGACCAACTCGCCGGGCGCGATCGTCAACTTCCTGTCCAAGACCGGCAAGCACGGCGGCGGCGCCATCGGCATGAGCCTGGGGCTGGACCATCGCCAGCAGCGCGCCGACTTCGACTTCGGCACGCGCCTGGGCGACAAGCTCTATGGCCACGTGGGCGGCTTCTACCGCATCGGCGAAGGCGCGCGCCCCTCCAATGTGACGCTGGAAAACGGCGGCCAGATCAAGGCCAGCATCACCAAGGAGTTCGACAACGGCTACCTGCGGGTGAACTTCAAGCACCTGGACGACCGCACGCCCACCTACCTGCCGGTGCCGGTGAGCCTGGACGGCAACACCATCACCGAGCTGCAGGGGGTGGACCCGCGCACCGCCTTCTTCGTGAACTCGAACTTTCCGCAGGACGTGGTGGTCGACCGCAACGGCAACCGCCTGGCCACCAACCCGGCCGACGGGCTGGCGGTGAAGGTGGACTCGATCGGCGTGGAGGCGCACTTCAAGTTCGCGGGCGACCTTTCGATCACCAACCGTTTCCGCAAGAGCGCGATCAGCGGCCGTTTCATCGGCGTGTTCCCGGCCGGCTCGCAGCCGCCCACCAGCACCTCGACCACACCGTACTTCTCGGCCCACATCTTCAACACCGCGCTCGACGACATGGGCAACGTGTTCAACGACCTGCGCGTGCAAAAGGCCTTCACGCTGGGCGAGGCCAGCAAGCTCACGGCCACCGGCGGCCTGTTCTCCGGCGTGCAGCGCTTTGCGCAGACCTGGTACTGGAACCGCTACAACTTCGAACTGAAGGGCGAGGGCGCGCGCATCGTCGATGACAACGGTGCCCCCACCACCCAGCCGGTGGGCGACGCCATCACCACCTGGGGCGGCTGCTGTTACCGCTCGTTCGACGTGGACCTCACGGCCGTGGCGCCGTACGCCGCGCTCACCTGGGACCAGGGGCCGCTGTCCGTGGACGCCAGCGTGCGCTACGACAAGCAGCGCGCCAGCGGCTGGCAGATCTTTGGCGGTGCCGCCGGCTGGGACCCGACGCGCCGCAACACGGTGAGCTATGCCACCGACGGCACCTCCTACTCGGTGGGCGCCAACTACGAGTTCCAGCGCAACCTGGCCGCCTTTGCGCGCGCCAGCCACGGCATTTCGTGGAAGTCACCCGACCGCGTGATCTGGGACACGCGCGTGGCCACCGGTGTGGACCCCTATCCGGTGAACGAGGTCGACCAGATCGAGGCGGGGCTGAAGTTCCGCCAGGGCAGCCTCAATGCCTTCGTCACGGCCTTCTTCGCCAAGACGAAGGAAGGCGCGGGCTTCGAGGTGACCACCCAGACCGTCAAGCAGGATTCCTACGACTCGAAAGGCCTGGAGGCCGAGCTGTCCTACCGGATCGGCGACTTCCGGGTGATCGGCGGCGCCACCTTCACGCATGCCCGCATCACCTCGGGCCCCAACAACGGCAAGGTGCCGCGCCGCCAGGCCGACCTGATCTACCAGATCGCGCCGTCGTACACCTTCGGGCCCCTGGAGGTCGGCGGTTCTGTCATCGGCACCACCAAGTCGTATGCGCAGAACGACAACCAGGTCGTGCTGCCGGCCTACACCGTGGTCAACGCCTTCGCCAACTACGAGCTGCGGGACAACCTGGTGCTGCAGCTGGGCGTGAACAACCTGTTCGACACTCTGGGCTACACCGAGGCCGAGGCGCAGAACAACCTGGGCAACAACCCGCTGTACATCGCCCGGGCCGTCAACGGCCGCACCGCCAAGCTGAGCCTCAAGTACACGTTCTAAGCGCATGGGCAAGCCGCACCTGGGTTTCTGGCAGATCGTGAACATGAATGCCGGCTTCTTCGGCATCCAGTTCAGCTTCGGGCTGCAGCAGAGCAACATGAGCCCGATCTACCGCTACCTGGGGGCGGACGAGGCCAGCCTGCCGCTGCTGTGGCTGGCCGGGCCGATGACCGGGCTGATCGTGCAGCCCATCATCGGCGCCCTGAGCGACCGCACCGATTCGCGCTGGGGCCGGCGCACGCCTTATTTCCTGATCGGCGCGGTGCTTTGCAGCCTGGGGCTGCTGTTCATGCCTTTCAGCCCCACGCTGTGGATGGCGGCCAGCCTGCTGTGGATCCTGGATGCGGCCAACAACGTGACCATGGAGCCTTACCGCGCCTTCGTGAGCGACCGGCTGCCGCGCGAGCAGCATTCGCTGGGCTTCCTGATGCAAAGCGCGTTCACCGGGCTGGGCCAGACCCTGGCCTACCTGGCGCCCACGATCATGGTGTTGCTGGGCATGAACAAGGACGCGGTCAACGCCCACCACATTCCGCACATCACGATCGCGGCCTTCATCGTGGGCGCGGTGTTCTCCATCGTGTCCATCCTGTGGTCGGTGCGCACCACGCCCGAGCTGCCGCTCACCGCGGTGGAGCGAGAGCACATCCGCCAGCAGCCGCGCGGGCTCAAGGCGGCCTTGCGCGAAATCGCCGACGCCCTGCGCGACATGCCGCCCACGATGCGCCAGCTCGCGTGGATGAAGCTGTTCCAGTGGTACGCGATGTTCTGCTACTGGCAGTACGTGGTGCTGTCGCTGGCTTCCACGCTGTACGGCAGCACCGACCCGGCGTCGCCCGGCCTGCGCGAGGCCAACCTGCTCAACGGGCAGCTGGGCGGCTTCTACAACGCCGTGGCCTTCGTCGCGGCGTTCGCGATGCTGCCCTTCGCCCGGCGCTTCGGCCCCAAGGCCGTGCACAGCGCCTGCCTGGTGCTCGCCGGCCTGGGGATGATGGCCATTCCCGCCATCCACACGCCGGGCTGGCTGTTCCTGCCGATGGTGGGCATCGGCCTGGCCTGGGCCAGCATCATGGGCAACCCCTATGTGCTGCTGGCCGGCAGCCTGCCCGCGCACCGCGTGGGTGTGTACATGGGCATCTTCAACATGTTCATCGTGTTGCCGATGCTGCTGCAGATCGCCACCTTGCCGCTCATCTACGACAGCTGGCTGGCTGGCCGACCCGAGAACGTGATCCGCCTGGCCGGCGTGCTGTTGCTGGTGGCCGCGGCCTGTGTGCTGCGGGTGCGCGCGGTGCCCGCAGTTGCACCGGCCCCGACCCTTCCATGAAGAACCAAGTCCAACTCATCGCCTACGTCGACCGCCTGCCCGGCGGCACTTTCCAAGACATCCGCAAGCTGCTCTGCGGCCCCCTGGCCGGCGTGTTCGGCGGCGTGCACCTGCTGCCGTTCTTCCACCGCATCGACGGCGCCGACGCCGGCTTCGACCCGATCGACCACCTGCGAGTGGACGAGCGCCTGGGCGACTGGGGCGACGTGGCGGCGCTCGGCCGCGAGCTGGACCTGATGGTGGACGTGATCGTCAACCACGTGTCTTCGCAGTCGCCGCAGTTCCAGGACTGGTCGGCGCGTGGCGCGAAGTCGCCCTACGACGGCATGTTCCTCACGCTCAAGAGCGTGTTCCCGCACGGCGCCAGCGAGCGCAACCTGCTCGACATCTACCGCCCGCGGCCGGGGCTGCCGTTCACGATGTTCACGCTCGCCAGCGGCGAGCGCCGGCTGCTGTGGACCACCTTCACCGGCCAGCAGGTGGACATCGACGTGCAGCATCCGGCCGGGCGCCAGTACCTGAGCGGCATCCTGCGCACGCTGTCCGGCGCCGGGGTGCGCATGGTGCGGCTCGACGCGGTGGGCTATGCCGTCAAGAAGGCCGGCAGCTCCTGCTTCATGCTGCCGGAGACCTTCGACTTCATCTCCGAGCTCTCGGCCGAGGCGCGGTCTCTGGGCATCGAGGTGCTGGTGGAGATCCACTCCCACTACTGCACGCAGGTCAAGATCGCGCGGCGCGTGGACTGGGTGTACGACTTCGCGCTGCCGCCGCTGCTGCTGCACGCATTTGCCTTCGGCACCGCGCAGCCGCTGAAGCGCTGGATCGCGCAGCGCCCCACCAACGCGGTGACGGTGCTCGACACGCACGACGGCATCGGCATCATCGACATCGGCGCCGACCGCAGCGCGCCCAACGAGCGGCCGGGCCTGGTGCCCGACGACGAACTGGACCGGCTGGTGGAGCACATCCACGAAGCCAGCGGCGGCCAGAGCCGCCAGGCCACCGGCGCCGCGGCCTCCAACCTCGACCTGTACCAGGTGAACTGCACGTATTACGACGCGTTGGCGCGCAATGACCGCGACTACCTGCTCGCCCGTGCGCTGCAGTTCTTCCTGCCCGGCGTGCCGCAGGTGTACTACGTGGGGTTGCTGGCCGGCGAGAACGACATGGCGCTGCTGGCGCAGACCGGCGTGGGGCGCGACATCAACCGGCACCGTTACGACGCGGCCGACTTCGAGCGTGCGCTCGCCAGGCCGGTGGTGCAGCAGCTGCTGGCGCTGATCCGGCTGCGCAACACGCACCCCGCGTTCGGCGGGCGCTTCGAGATGCGCGAATCCGGCGTGGATGCGCTCGACCTGTGCTGGACCGCGGCCGACGCCCAAGCTGAGCTGCAGGTGAACGTCCGCACGCGCGAGCACACGCTGGTGCTGCGCTCGGCGGGCGCGACGGAGCAGGTGCTGCGCTTCGGTTAAGCCCGCGCTGCGTGCGCCTTCGCCTGCTCTTGATACCAGGGCAGGCAGCCCGGGTTCGCCATCGCGTCGCGGTTCACCACCTTCTCGACCGGGTGGCCGAGGAACAGCTTCGTGATCGGCACCTCCTGCTTCTTGCCGGACAGCGTGCGCGGGATCTCGGGCGCCTGCACCAGCGCATCGGGCAGGAAACGCGGCGACACGGCGGTCTTGATCGCATCGGCGATGCGGGCGCGCAGCGCCTCGTCGAGCGCGAGCCCGGGCCGCAGCACCACGAACAGCGCCATCCAGCTCGGCCGGCCCAGGTATTCGAGGTCGATCACCATCGAGTCCACCACCTCCGGCAGCGCCTCCACCGCGGCGTAGATCTCGCTGGTACCCAGGCGCAGGCCGTGGCGGTTGATCGTGGCGTCGCTGCGGCCGTAGATCACGCAGCTGCCGTCGGTGTGGATCTTCAGCCAGTCGCCGTGGCGCCAGACGCCGGGGAACACGTCGAAATAGCTGGAGAGGTAGCGCGCATGGTCCTTGTCGCCCCAAAGGTACAGCGGCATCGAGGGCAGCGGCTTGGTGCACACCAGTTCGCCCACCTCGTCGATCAGCCCGGGCGCTGGGCCGCTCCCGAGACCGGGCTGACCCCCTCGGGGGGTGGCTGCGGTATCTCCGCAGCCGGGGGCTTCATTCACCGGTTCGCCCGCTTCGTTCCAGGCCTCGACAGCGCAGCCGAGCTGGCGGCATTGCATGCGGCCGGGCGTTTGCGGCAGCTCGCGGTGGCCGCCGACGAAGGCGCCGCAGAAGTCGGTGCCGCCGGAGATGTTGCTCCACCAGATGCCGGGCGTGCCCACGCGCTCGAACTGCGCCGTGCCCCAGCGCTGCACCTCTTCCGGCAGCGGCGAGCCGGTGGAGCCGAGCGCCCGGATGCGGCGCAGGTCGCCGCAGGCGGCGATGTCCAGTCCGGCCTTCATGCAGTTGGCATAGAAGGCCGCGCCGGCGCCGAAGTAGCTGACGCGGTGGCGCGCGGCGAAGCGCCACAGCACGCCCCAGTCGGGCCGGTCCTTGGGGCCGGAAGGGCTGCCGTCGTACAGGCAGATCGTGGCGCCGGCCACCAGGCCGTTGACCTGCGAGTTCCACATCACCCAGCCGGTGCTGCTGTACCAGTGGAAGCGCTCGCCGAAGCTGTTGGGGTCGTAGCTGGATCCCACGTCGAGATGCTTGCCACCGGCCGCGCCCATCATCAGGATGCCGCCGTGGCCGTGCACCAGCGCCTTGGGCAGGCCGGTGGTGCCGCTGGAGTACACGATCCACAGCGGGTGGTCGAAGGGCAGCCACTCGGGTTCGAAGGCGGCCACCGCGTCGTCGTCGCGGGCCAGGGCCTGCTCGAAGTCGGCATCGGCGGGCAGCCGGCGCGCGGCATGCGGCGAGCGCAGCAGCACCAGCTTCTGCACGCTGGGCAGCGCCGCGCGCAGCGAAGCCACCACCTCGCTGCGGTCCATCGGCTTGCCGGCGTAGTGCACCCCGTCGGCGGCGATCAGCAGCCTGGGCTCGATCTGCCGGAAGCGGTCGGCCACCGCCTGCGTGCCCATGTCGGGCGCGCACACGCTCCACACCGCGCCAATGCTGCAGCAGGCCAGGAACGCGACCACCGTCTCCGGCACGTTGGGCAGGTAGGCGGCCACCCGGTCGCCGCGCTGCACGCCCAGCCCGCGCAGCGCGAGCGCCATGGCCGCGACCTGGCGCTTCAGCTCCGGCCAGCCCAGCTCGCGCACGCGGCCCAGCTCGTCCTCGCTCACGATGGCCGGCTGCCCGGCGGCATGGGCGGCCTGCACATGGCGCAGCACCCGCTGCGCGTAGTTCACCTGCGCGCCGGGGAACCAGCGCGCCCCCGGCATGCGGGCGTCGGCCAGCACGGCGGTGTAAGGAACCGGCGAGTCCATCGACTCGTATTCCCACAGGCTGCCCCAGAAGCCGGGCTGGTCTTCGACCGACCAGCGCCACAGCGCGTCGTAGCTGTCGAAGCGCAGGCCGCGGTGCTGGTGCAGCCATTGCTGGAAAAGACGGATCTGGGGGACGTAGGGAGCTCGCATGGACCAGAGGGTAGAGGCTCGCGCCGGTGCTGCGATTCGGGGTTTTTCCGCGCGCTTCGCGCAGAATGGACCTTCGATGAACGCATGGCTGCTTCGGTTCGGAGGATGGATGCTCGCGCTGGCCCTGCTGGCCGGCTGCGCCACGCCGCTGCCGCAAGTGGACCGCGAGGCCATTGCCAGCGAGGCGATCCCGTTGTCGGAAAAGACCACGCTGGGGCGCATCGCCAAGGCCTCGCAGCCCGATCCGGGGCTCTCGGGCTTCCGGCTCATGCCGCTGGGCTCGTTCTCGCTCGACACGCGCGTGCAGCTGGCGCGGCGCGCCGAGGTGTCGCTGGACGTGCAGTACTACCACTTCGAGCACGACGAAACCGGGCGCTGGCTGCTGCGCGCGCTGCGCGATGCGGCGCTGCGCGGCGTGCGCGTGCGGCTGCTGCTCGACGACTACTACACCAGCGGCCACGACGAGCTGCTGCTTGGCCTGGCGGCCCATCCCAACGTGGAGGTGCGCCTGTTCAACCCGTTCTGCTGCGCACGCGAGCGGGGCCAGAACACCCGTTTCCTGGTCTCGCTCAACGACTTCGGCCGCGTCAACCACCGCATGCACAACAAGCTGTTCATCGCCGACGGCGCGATGGCGGTGATCGGCGGGCGCAACGTAGCCAACGAGTACTACCTGCGCGGGGCCAGCGACAACTTCATCGACCTCGATGCCTTCGTGGTGGGCTGGGTGGTGCCGCCGCTGCAGGGCCTGTTCGACCGCTACTGGAACAGCGACCCGGTGTACCCGCTGCAGGCCGTGGCCCGCAGCAGCCTGGGCCCCGCGGAGCTGCGCGAGCATTTCGAGCGCCGCACCGGCCCTGGGCAGACGCCGGCGCCCGAGCCGGTGCCGATGAACGACGTGCTGGGCTACGGCCCGATCGCCGACGACCTGGACGGCGGGCGCCTGGGCCTGGTGTGGGGCGATGCGTACGTGTTCGCCGACCACCCCGACAAGCCCTTCGAAGGCAGCGTCGGCGGCGAACTGCTGGAGACCAGCGTCACCTACAACGTCTTCGAGGCCATCCGCTCGGCGAAGAAGAGCCTGGTGGCCTCGTCGCCGTATTTCGTGCCGGGGCCACGCGGCATGGCGCTGCTGAAGGAGCTGCGCGACCGCGGCGTGGAGGTCACCGTGCTCACCAACTCGCTGGGCTCCACCGACGAGCCGGTGGTGCACCTGGGCTACAGCCGCTACCGCGAGGACATGCTGCGCATGGGGGTGCACCTCTACGAGCTGAGTTCCTCGCGCGTCAAGAAGAACAAGCGCATGTTCCTCTTCGGCGGCTCGCTGGGGCGCCTGCACGCCAAGCTGGTGGTCATCGACCGCGAGGTGTCGTTCATCGGCTCGATGAACCTCGACCCGCGCTCGGCCACCATCAACACCGAGCTCGGCGCCGTGATCAGGAGCCCTCAGCTCGCGCGCGAGCTGATGCGCGTGATCGAGATCGACCGCCTGCAAAGCGCCTACAAGGTGCGGCTGAAGGCCGACGGTGCCGGTCTGGAGTGGATCGCAGAAGGCGACGAGGCCGAGATGCTGCTCGCCACCGAGCCTGACAGCACCCCGTGGCAGCGCTTCAAGCACTGGCTGCTCTCGCCCCTGGTGCCGGAGGAGTTGCTGTAGCGTGCACGAGCTGCTGGAGGGCGTGATCCACGCCGTGCACGAGGCGGGCGCCACCGTGATGCGGGTGTACGGCCGCGAGTTCGCCGTGCGCGGCAAGGCCGACGCCTCGCCGGTCACCGACGCCGACGAGGCGGCCGAGGCCCTGATCGTGGCGGCGCTGCAGCGGCTCGCGCCCGCTGTGCCGGTGGTGGCCGAGGAAGCGGTGGCCGCCGGCCGCTGCCCGGCCTTGGCGCCGCGCTTCTGGCTGGTCGATCCCCTGGACGGCACCAAGGAGTTCGTGCAGCGCAACGGCGAATTCACCGTGAACGTGGCGCTGGTGGAGCAGGGCGTGCCGGTGCTGGGCGTGGTGCTCGCACCCGCGCTGGCGCGCCTTTATGCCGGCGTGCACGGGCAGGGCGCTTTCGCCGAACAAGGCGGCGTGCGCCAGCCGATCCGCTGCCGTAGCGTTCCCCCCGAGGGCTGGACCGTGGTGGCCAGCCGCTCGCACGGCGACGAGCAGGCGCTCGCGGCTTTTCTGCGCGGCGCCCGCGTGGCCGAACTGCGCCACGTCGGCTCCTCGCTCAAGCTGTGCCTGCTGGCCGAGGGCCGGGCCGATGTCTACCCACGGCTGGGCCCCACCATGGCCTGGGACATCGCCGCCGGCCACGCGGTGCTGCTGGCCGCCGGCGGCCGCGTCACCGAACTCGACGGCCGGCCCTTGAGCTACGCGCGCGCCGATTTCCGCAACCCGCAGTTCGTCGCCTGCGGGGCCACGCCCTGGCGCGCGTGAAGGCCCGCCCTGCAGCCGGGGCGACGCCTCTGAGGGAAACACCCGCTCACAGCCCCGGGAGCCCGCTCCTAGAATCGGCCCGCATCCGAGCACGAACCCAGGAGTTCCTTGATGGCTTCCAACCGCCGCGGCAGCGCGGCTGACAGCGACGCCGCGGGCGGCGTGCGCGTTCTCAAGAAGTACCCCAACCGCCGTCTCTACGACACCCGCACCAGCAGCTACATCACCTTGGCCGACGTCAAGAAGATGGTGCTGAACTCCGAGGACTTCGAGGTGCGCGACGCCAAGACCGGCGAAGACCTCACCCGCAGCATCCTGCTGCAGATCATCCTGGAGGAAGAGACCGGCGGCATGCCGATGTTCAGCACGCAGATGCTGGCCAACGTGATCCGCTTCTACGGCCATGCCATGCAAGGCATGATGGGCTCGTACCTCGAGAAGAACCTGCAGACCTTCGTGGAGATCCAGCAGCGCTTCGCCGACCAGGCCAAGGGCCTGTACGACGCCAACAACTTCACGCCCGAGATGTGGTCTCAGTTCCTGAGCGGCCAGGCGCCCATGGTGCAAGGCCTGATGGGCAACTACCTCGAGCAGTCGAAGAACCTGTTCGTGCAGATGCAGGAGCAGATGGCCAAGCAGGCGGGCGCGCTGTTCCCCGGCGTGCCGGGCTTCCCACCGAACAAGAAGTAGCGCGCGTCCGATGCCAGGCGCGGCCGTCGGGAACGGCCGTTTTGGGACAATCGCGGGATGAGCGACACCCTGGCCCCCGCCGCCGCCCCCGATTCCCCGACCAAGGCGCCGAAGATCGGCTTCGTCTCCCTCGGCTGCCCCAAGGCGCTGACCGATTCGGAGCTGATCCTCACCCAGCTGCGCGCCGAGGGCTACGACACCTCGAAAACCTTCGCCGGCGCCGACCTGGTGATCGTGAACACCTGCGGCTTCATCGACGAGGCCGTCAAGGAGAGCCTGGACACCATCGGCGAGGCGCTGGCCGACAACGGCAAGGTCATCGTCACCGGCTGCCTCGGTGCCAAGGCGGGCCACAGCAGCGACAACCTGGTCAAGGAAGTGCACCCCAAGGTGCTGGCCGTCACCGGCCCGCATGCCACGCAGGAGGTGATGGACGCGGTGCACCTGCACGTGCCCAAGCCGCACGATCCGTTCGTCGACCTGGTGCCGCCCCAAGGCGTGAAGCTCACGCCCAAGCACTACGCGTATCTCAAGATCAGCGAGGGCTGCAACCACCGTTGCACCTTCTGCATCATCCCCAGCATGCGCGGCGACCTGGTGTCGCGCCCGGTCGGCGAGGTGCTGGGCGAGGCGCAGCGGCTGTTCGAAGCCGGCGTGAAGGAACTGCTGGTCGTGAGCCAGGACACCAGCGCCTACGGCGTCGACGTGAAGTACCGCACCGGCTTCTGGGACGGCAAGCCCGTGAAGACGCGCATGGCCGATCTGTGCGAGCAGCTGGCGCTGCTGGCCGAGCGCCACGGCGCCTGGGTGCGGCTGCACTATGTGTACCCGTATCCGCACGTCGATGACGTGATCCCGCTGATGGCCTCGGGCCGCATCCTGCCCTACCTGGACGTGCCCTTCCAGCATGCGCATCCTGATGTGCTCAAGCGCATGAAGCGCCCGGCCAGCGGCGAGCGCAACCTGGAGCGCATCGCCCGGTGGCGCGAGATCTGCCCTGAGCTGGTGATCCGCAGCACCTTCATCGCCGGCTTCCCCGGCGAGACGGAAGCAGAGTTCCAGATGCTGCTCGACTTCGTGGAAGAGGCCCAGATCGACCGCGCCGGCTGCTTCGCCTATTCGCCGGTGGAGGGTGCCGCGGCCAACGAGCTGCCGGGCATGCTGCCGCAGGAACTGCGCGAGGAACGCCGTGCGCGCTTCATGGCCGTGGCCGAGCGCGTGTCCACCGAGCGCCTTCAGCGCCGCGTCGGCGCCACGATGCAGGTGCTGGTGGATTCAGCGCCGGCCCTGGGCCGCAAGGGCGGCGTGGGCCGCAGCTATGCCGATGCGCCCGAGATCGACGGCACCGTGAAGCTGCTGCCGCCGGAAAAGGCCTCCAAGACCTTCAAGGTCGGCGAATTCACCAAGGCACGCATCGTCGGCACGCAAGGCCATGACCTGATCGGCGTGCCGGTCTGAAGCCGCCATGCCCAAGAAGCGCACCGAGCTGATCCACCACCCGTACACGCCGCCAGCGGGCTTCGAGGCGCCGCAACCCGGCGTGTTCAAGGCTTCGACGGTGATCTTCGCGAACACCGCCGCGATGCGGGCGCGCAACTGGAAGAGCAAGCAGGGCTACACCTACGGCCTGCACGGCACGCCCACCACGTTCACGCTGGAGGAGCGCATCGCCACGCTCGAAGGCGGGCTGTACACGGTGCTCACGCCCAGCGGGCTGTGCGCCGTGGGCCTGGTGGACGCGGCCTTGCTGTCCAGCGGCGACGAGGTGCTGATCCCCGACAACGGCTACGGCCCGGGCAAGGAGCTGGCGGTGACCGAGCTCAGGCGCTGGGGCATCGGACACCGCTTCTACGACCCGCTGGATGTGCAGGCCTTCGAGCAGGCCATCGGCCCGCACACCAGGCTGGCCTGGCTGGAAGCGGCCGGCTCGGTGACGATGGAGTTCCCCGACCTGCGCTCGCTGGTGCAGGCCGCCCGCGGCAAGGGCGTGACCACGGTGCTGGACAACACCTGGGGTGCTGGCATCGCCTTCAACCCTTTCGAGCTGGGCGAGGGCCTGGGCGTGGACCTGTCGATGCACGCGCTGACCAAATACCCCTCCGGCGGCGGTGACGTGCTGATGGGCGCGGTGACCACACGCGACCAGCGCCTGCACGAGCAGCTGCTGCGCGCCCACATGCGCTGGGGCTTGGGCGTCGGCGCCAACGATGCCGAGGCGGTGCTGCGCGCGCTGCCTTCGGTCGAGCTGCGCTACAGGGCGCAGGACGAGGCCGCGCGTGTGGTGGCCGTCTGGTTGAAGGCGCGGCCCGAAGTGGCGCAACTGCTGCATCCGGCCTTCGAAGGCGCGCGCGGCCACGAACATTGGCGCTCCCATTGCAGTGCCGCGGCCGGCTTGTTCTCAGTGGTGTTCGATGCCCGCTACACGGCGGCGCGGGTCGATGCCTTCGTCGATGCGCTCGAGCTGTTTCGCATCGGCTACTCCTGGGGCGGCCCGGTCAGCCTGGTCGTGCCCTACGACCTGAAGCACATGCGCACGCTGCCGCATCCCTACGCCGGCGTGCTGGTGCGTTTTTCGATCGGGCTGGAAGACCCGCAGGACCTGGTCGCCGACCTGGAGCAGGCCTTGAGACGGCTTGGTTGAGGCCTTGTGTCTCATCAACCGGCCCTTTTGGCTGCACCGAAAGTGCCGTCGCGTCTTCGACGCTTCAACCCTTCGGGTTGGATGAGACCTTGTGTCTCATCAACCGGCCCTTTTCACGCTCCCAGTCGCGCTTTTTCTCGGTCTCGCGCTTGTCGTGCTGGGCCTTGCCCTTGGCCAGCGCCACTTCCACCTTCACGCGGCCGTTCTTGTAGTGCAGGTTCAGCGGCACCAGCGTGAAGCCCTTTTGCTCCACCTTGCCGATCAGGCGGCGGATCTCTTCCTTGTGCATCAGGAGCTTCTTGGTGCGGTCGGCCTCGGGTGTCACATGCGTGGAGGCACTGCGCAGCGCATTGATGCGGCAGCCGATCAGCTGCAACTCGCCGTCGCGGATGACCACGTAGCCGTCGGTCAACTGCACCTGGCCGGCACGGATGGCCTTGATCTCCCAGCCCGTGAGCACGATGCCGGCTTCGAACTGTTCTTCGATGTGATATTCGAACCGCGCCCGCCGGTTCTCTGCAATGAGCGACGACATAATCGGTGCATTGTATGAAGCACGTGAAGAAGTCCGTCCTCTTGTGGTACTCGCCGCTCGAGATGTACCGGCTGGTCACAGGCGTGGAGGAGTACCCCAGGTTCCTGCCGTGGTGCGACCGCGCCGAGGTGCTGGAGGCGCATGACAGCGGCATGACCGCTCGGCTGTCGCTGCACTATGCCGGCGTGCGCCATGCCTTCACCACGCGCAACGTTCACGTGCACGGCCGCTCGGTGATGATGGAGCTGGTGGACGGCCCGTTCTCCCACCTCGACGGCACCTGGAGCTTCCTGCCGCTGGGCGAGGGCGACGCAACGGCGCAGGCCTGCAAGATCGAGTTCGACCTTTGTTATGCCTTCAAGCGCGGCGCGCTGGAGACCTTGATCAGCCCGGTGTTCGACCGCGTGGCCAACACCTTCGTCGATTCCTTCGTCAAGCGCGCGGAACAGGTCTATGGTGCGCGTTGAGGTGTGCTACAGCCCGGGGCCCGGCCTCGTGGAGTGCCTGGCCCTCGAGCTGCCTGGGGGCGCGACCCTGTGGCAAGCGGTGCAGGCTTCGGGCTTGCTGGACCGGCATCCCGAGCTGGCGGGGCAGCCCGAGGTCGGCATCTGGGGGCGCAAGCAGCCGCCCGACACGCTCTTGCGCGACCGTGACCGCGTGGAGCTGTACCGCCCGCTGGAAGTCGATCCGAAGGAAGCACGGCGCCAACGCTACAAGGGCCAGGGGGCTGGCCGCAAGACGGCGCCGCGCTGAAGCGGCGCTCAGCCCGGGCGCCGGGCCGCTGCCAAGCTTGGGCCGCCCCGCTCAGCGGCACTCGCTCGAGATCACCTGCCGCGTGCGCTGGGTTTCGTCGGCCCGCTGCTTGTCGTCGAGGAACTCGCGTTCGCCTTTTTCGTTGACGCGCGCGATGCGCATGCCGCTGTCGAGCGTGCGCATGTATTCCTTCGCGCGGGTGCAGTTCTCGGCGCGCTGCGCGGCCGCGCGCTCTTCTTCCTGCTTGCGGGCGGCCTGGCGCTCCTGTTCTGCCTTGCGCACGCGG
>JBFLWE010000018.1:0-71048 GCA_040758375.1 Pseudomonadota bacterium | reverse complement strand
TCCGGGTCTCCCGGTCGCGGATTGCAGCCCCCTCGGGGGGCGGCCGCCAGGCGGCCGGGGGCTCACATTCAGCCGCCCCGTTGTCTCAACGCCTCGTACAGGCAGATGCCGGACGCCACCGAGACGTTCAGGCTCTCCACCGCGCCCTTCATCGGGATGCGCACCAGCAGGTCGCAGGTCTTGGCGGTGAGCTGGCGCAGGCCGGCGCCTTCGGCGCCCAGCACCAGCGCCACCGGCTGCCGCAGGTCGGCCCCGTACAGCGACTGCGCAGCGGCATCGCTCGTGCCCACCACCAGGATGCCGCGCTCCTTCAGCTCGTTGAGCGTGCGCGCGAGGTTGGTCACCATCAGGTAGGGCACGGTTTCGGCAGCGCCGCTGGCCACCTTGGCCACGGTGGCATTGAGGCCCACCGCATGGTCCTTGGGCGCCACCACCGCATGCGCGCCGGCACCGTCGGCCACGCGCAGGCAGGCGCCCAGGTTGTGAGGATCGGTCACACCGTCGAGCACCAGCAACAGCGGCGCGCCCTGCGCCTCGTCGAGCACGTCGTCGAGCGAGTGCTTGGCCACCAGCGGCTGCACGCGCGCCACCACGCCTTGGTGACGGTGCGTGCCGCACAGCTTGTGCAGGCGCTCGTCGTCGCTGTCGATCAGCCGCACGCCGGCCTCCTTGGCGCGCTCGACGAACTGGCGCATGCGCTGGTCGCGCCGCGTGGCATCGACGTGCACCTCGGTGACCGACTGCGGCGCGGTCTTCAGCCGCACGGTCACGGCGTGGAAGCCAAAGAGGATCTTGTTACTCATCCGGCCATGGTAGCGGGTGCACTTCACCGCGCTGTCATCCAACATCGCTACCGTATCCGAAGCACAACCAACAGGGAGTCCCTCATGCCCTCGTTCCGCCCGCTGGCGGCCACCCTCGTCGTGGCCGCACTGCTCGCCACGGCCTTCGAGCCCGCCGACGCGCAGCCCGCGCCGGGCCAGCGCCGCGCCGAGGGCGCGCCGCTGGTCATCGGCCATCGCGGCGCCCCCGGCTACCTGCCCGACCACACGCTGGAGGGCTACGCGCTGGCCATTGCCATGGGCGCCGACTACGTGGAGCCCGACCTGGTGGCCACCAAGGACGGCGTGCTGATCGCGCGCCATGAGCCCAACATGATCGCCACCACCAACGTGAAGGACCTGCCGCAGTTCGCCGGCCGGCGGCGCAAGGCCGTGGTGGACGGTGTGGAGGAAGAAGGCTTCTTCGCCAGCGACTTCACGCTGGCCGAGATCAAGCAGCTGCGCGCGGTGCAGCCGCTGCCCGAGCGCGACCCGTCGTTCAACGGCCGCTATGAGATTCCGACGCTGGACGAGGTGATCGAGCTGGTCAAGCGCAAGGCGCGCGAGGAGGGCCGGCGCATCGGCCTGTACCCCGAGACCAAGCATCCCACCTACCACCAGCGCATCGGCCTGCCGCTGGAAGACCGGCTGCTGGCGGTGCTGCAGCGCCATGGGCTCAACCACCGCGGCGCGCCGGTGTTCATCCAGTCCTTCGAGACCGCCAACCTGAAATACCTGCGCCAGCGCACCAGCGTGCGCCTGGTGCAGCTGGTGGATGCCGATGGCGTCAACCCCGACGGCACGATCTCGCTGGTGGCGCCATACGACAAGCCTTACGACTGGGTGGTGTCGGGCCGCGCCGGCAGCTTCAAGGACCTGCTCACCCCGCAAGGCCTGGCCGAGGTGCGCGGCTATGCCGACGGCATCGGGCCGTGGAAGCCCTACCTGATCAGCTCGGCCTGCCAGAAGATCGAAGACGGCGCCTGCGCCGACGCCAACGGTGACGGGCGAATCGACGAGCGCGACCGCCGCCTGCTGCCGCCGTCCGAGGTGGTGTCCAACGCGCACAAGCTGGGCCTGCTGGTGCACCCGTACACCTTCCGCAATGAGCAAAAGCGCCTGACCGGCAGCTTCCAGGAAAACCCGCTCAACGAGTACCTGGCCTTCTACGCGCTGGGCGTCGACGGCCTGTTCAGCGACTTTGCCGACACCGCCTTCGCCGCACGCGCGATGCACCTGCTCAAGACAGACCCCGAGCTCGCGCGCTGCCTGGTGCGCGGCGGACCGCGCTGCGTCAGAAGCTTCGACTGACCGCCAGGTACAGCATCAGCCCGCCGATCAGCACGGGCTGGTGCAGCATGTAGATACTGAGCGACCAGCGGCCCAGCACCGCCAAGGGCGCAAATGGACGCGCCAGCGGCCCGGTGATCCAGCCGGGCCGCTTTTGCATCGCCCACTGCCCGGCGGCCAGCCCCCAGGCCATCACGCCGATCCAGGGCAGCAGCGGCACGTAGTCCTCGGTGACCGGCTTGCGCGTGACCAGCCCTGCCCAGTTGGTCCACGGCGTGTCGAAGAACGGGTGTTGCACCAGCCTGGGCAGCGCGATGGCCAGCGCACCCAGCGGCCACAACCAAGCCCCCATCGGCGCGGCCAGCCGCAGCAGCACCAGCATCACCGCGATGCCGTGCAGCACGCCGAAGTAGATGAAGCTGCGCGGGAACATCAGCGCCGAGCCGGCGGTGACCAGCAGCGCACAGCCGGCGACCTGCGCCCAGCGGCGCCAGAAGCGACGCCAGCCCTGCCCCTGGTGCAGCGCCACCGCCTGGCCCATGCCGGCGCAGAACAGGAACAGCGAGACGATGCAGGTGCGCTGCACCAGCCAGAACGCATCGCGCTTGAAGTCCTGCTGGATCAGGTGGAAATGACTGAGGTCGAAGAAGAAATGGAAGACCGCCATCCAGACGATGGCGGCGCCGCGCAGGGCGTCCAGCCGATCGAATCGCGGGCTTGGGGCTGCTTGTGTGGACAAGTTCACGACCATGACGATATCAGCCCCTCTTTGGGGGGAAGGCACCGGGTTTGCTCAAGGCGCAGGATGATCGAACACCGCCGTCCGGGGCCGAAGCCGTGCCCGTCGGGAGAGATGCGTGCTTGATGCCATTGCCCGCCTGTCGTCCTCCTGGCCCTCGCTGGGGGAGAGCCTGGCGTGGGCCGAAAGCGTACTGTGGCCGATGATCGCCGGCGAAGTGTTGATGGCGCTGGCCTTCCTGTCGCTGCCGTTGCTGCTGGTGGTGCTGGCGCGGCGCCGCGGCGACCTGCGCTTCAACTGGATCATGTGGCTGCTGAGCGCGTTCATGCTGCTGTCGGGCCTGACACACCTGCTCGCGGTGTGGCTGGTGTGGGAGCCGGTGTACTGGTTGCTGGCGGGGGTGAAGCTGCTCACCGGCATTGTCTCGGTCGCCGCCGCGGTGCTGCTGTGGCCGATGATCCCCAAGGCCCTGCGCATTCCCTCGGTCAACCAGCTGCAGGCGGCCATCGCGCGCCTGGAGACCGAGGCGGTGGAGCGGCGCCGCGCCGAAGCACGGCTGGCGCAGGTGAACGCCGAGCTGGAAGCACGCATCCACGAGCGCACGCTGGAGCTGGAGCGCGAGGTCGCGGAGCGCCAGCGCCTGCAGGACGCCGACCGTGCGCGCGAGGCGGCCGAGCTGGCCAGCAGCGCGAAGAGCGAGTTCCTCTCGCGCATGAGCCACGAGCTTCGCACACCGCTCAATGCGGTGCTCGGCTTTGCGCAGCTGTCGGCGCGCTCGCTGTCCGACGGCGACATCGAGCGCACGCTCACCTACCTGCGCCACATCGAAGACGGCGGCTGGCACCTGGTGAAGATGATCGACGACATCCTCGACATCTCGCGCATCGAGCAAGGGCGGCAGAGCTTCACGCTGAGCGCCGTCGACCTCGGCCCGGCAGTGGCCGAGGCCGCCGCCATGGTGCAACCGCTGGCCGGGCAGCAGCAGGTGAGCCTGGGCATCGAACTGCCCGAGCTGCCGCCGCCGGTATACGCCGATCGCACGCGCCTGATCCAGGTGCTGACCAACCTGCTGTCCAACGCCACGAAGTTCAACCGCCCCGGCGGCGAGGTGCACGTGCGCCTGGGCGCCAGCGACGACGAGCATGTGCGCATCGAGGTGCAGGACACCGGGCTGGGCATGTCGCCGGCGCAGCAGGCGCAGCTGTTCCAGCCCTTCAACCGGCTGGGCCGCGAGCGGCTGGGCATTCCGGGCACCGGCATCGGCCTGGTGCTGGTGCGCCACCTGGTCGAGCAGATGGGCGGCCGCATCGAGGTGACAAGCACCGAAGGCGCGGGCACCACCTTCGCGGTGGTCTTGCGGCGCAATGCGCAGCCCGGCGACGGGCTGGCTACACTGCCGGACCCGTCCGCCGACGCCGCGCGCACGGGGCCTGCCACCGCTTCGCCGCACCATGTCCGCTGACCGCTTCAGTCTCGAACTGCTTTCGCCCGCCCGCGACGCCGACATCGGCATCGAGGCCGTGAACCACGGCGCCGACGCGGTGTACATCGGAGGCCCGGCCTTCGGCGCGCGCGCCAACGCCGGCAACGAGGTGGCCGACATCGAGCGCCTGGCCCGCCACGCCCACCGCTACGGCGCGCGCGTGTTCGTCACGCTCAACACCATCCTGCGCGACGACGAGCTGGAGCCCGCGCGCCGCATGGTGAGGCAGGTGTACGAAGCGGGCGCCGACGCGCTGATCGTGCAGGACATGGGCCTGCTCGAGCTGGACCTGCCGCCGATCCAGTTGCACGCCAGCACCCAGTGCGACATCCGCACGGTGGAGAAGGCGCGCTTCCTCGGGCAGGCCGGCTTCTCGCAGATCGTGCTGGCGCGCGAGCTGACGCTGCAGCAGGTCCGCGCGGTGGCCCAGGCCACCGACGCGACCATCGAGTTTTTCATCCACGGCGCCTTGTGCGTGGCCTACAGCGGCCAGTGCTACGTGAGCCACGCCCATACCGGCCGCAGCGCCAACCGCGGCGACTGCAGCCAGGCCTGCCGCCTGCCCTACACCGTGAGCGACGCGCAGGGCCGCATCGTCGCGCACGACAAGCACGTGCTGTCGATGAAGGACAACAACCAGTCCGACAACCTGCGCGCGCTCATCGACGCGGGCGTGCGCAGCTTCAAGATCGAAGGCCGCTACAAGGACATGGGCTACGTGAAGAACATCACCGCCCACTACCGGCTGCTGCTCGACCAGATCCTCGAGGAGCGGGCGCACCTGCGGCGGGCGTCGTCGGGCCGAACCAGCTTTTTCTTCACCCCCGACCCCGAGCGCAACTTCAACCGCGGCGCCACCGACTACTTCGTCCACGGCCGCCAGGCCGACATCGGTGCCTTCGATTCGCCCAAGCATGCAGGGCTGCCGCTGGGCCACGTGGTGAAGGTCGATGCCGCCAGCTTCGAACTCGAGCTGGCCGACGGCGTGCAGGCGCTGCACAACGGCGACGGCCTCACCTATTACGACCTGCAGCTGAAAGGATTGATCGGCGTACAGGTCAACGTGGCGCAGCCGCTGGGCGGCCGGCGCTGGCGGGTGCTACCCAACGAGCCGGTGGCCTCGATGAAGCACCTGCGCCCGAACATCGAGCTGCACCGCAACCGCGACATGGCCTGGGACCGGCTGCTCGAGAAGAAAACCGCCGAGCGCCGCATCGGCGTGTGGATGAAGCTCCAAGACACCGCAGACGGCCTGGTGCTCACCCTCACCGACGAAGACGGCCACAGCGCCCGCGCCACGGTGGCCCTGGCCAGGCAGCCGGCCAAGGACGCGGCACGCGCCGAAGCCGCGCTGCGCGAACACCTGGGCAAGCTGGGCAACACGATCTTCGAACCGATCGAGATCTCGATCGCCACGAGGCAGGCGTGGTTCGTGCCGGCAGGCACGGTGAACGGCCTGCGCCGGGAAGCGGTGCAGCGGCTGGAAGCCGCGCGCCTGGCCGCGCTGCCCCGCCTGCCGCGCAAGGCGCCGGCCGAGCCCCCTGTGCCCTACCCAGAGGACACGCTCAGCTACCTCGCCAACGTGCACAACCACAAGGCGCGCGACTTCTACGCAAGGCACGGCGTGAAGGTGATCGCCGCCGCCTACGAGTCGCACGAGGAGCTGGGCGAGGTGTCGCTGATGATCACCAAGCACTGCGTGCGCTACTCCCTGAGCCTGTGCCCCAAGCAGGCCAAGGGTGTGACCGGCGTGCAGGGCACGGTGAAGGCCGAGCCGCTGGTGATCGTCAACGGCGACGAGAAGCTCACGCTGCGCTTCGACTGCAAGCCCTGCGAGATGCACGTGGTGGGCAGGATCAAACGCAGGGTGCTGAACCAGGCGGCGGCGGTGCCGGTCACCTTCCACCGCAGCCGCCCTGCTCCATAGAACCGGCGGCGGCACCAACAATTTCTCGCTGCGCCCGGCGTGCTGCCGCCCGGGCGCTTCATTCCGACATCCGGTCTGCCGAGGAAGCATGCATGCCCGGCGAACCTGCGTGACAGCATGAGTGCCTCCTTCCGCATCGGCCTCGATCCGGCGGCGCTGATCGAGCAAGCGCGCTCGCTCAATCGCCATGGCGACCCCGCCGCGGCGCTCGCGCTCGGCGAGCGGGCCCTGGCCGCTGCCGCGGTGGCGGGCGATGCGCTGGGTGCGGCCCGGGCCGGCGACTGCCTCGTGCGCAGTCACTTCTACCTGGGCCGGCTGGATCTGGCCCTCAAATGCTCCTACGCCGCGCTGGAAGACTGGCAGCGCTGCGAACAGCCGGTGGACCACGCCAACGCGCGGGCCATGCACAGCCTGCTGCTGAGCGAACTGGGGCAGACCGACGACGCGCTGGAGCACGGCCATGCCGCCTGCCGCCTCGCCGAAGCCACTGGGGACTCCAGCGCCCGCGCCTGGGCGGCCAACACCCTCGGCGTGGCCCACCGCACCTCGCAGCAGTTCGACCGCGCCATCGACCGGCTGGACTATGCGGTGACCTGTGCGCGCCAGTCGGGCGACGAAGAGCTGCTTGCGCGCTGCCTGGGCAACCTCGGCACCGTGCATGCGTACCAGGCCGACCGCTTCTCGGCGCAGGACGACGCCGGCCGCGCGCACGAGTGCTTCGCCCGCGCACTGGCACTGCACCGCGAATGCCTGGCGCTGATGCGCGCGCTGGGCTATCGCCATCACGTGGCGACAAGCCTGGTCAACATCTGCCGCGACCTCACCGGGCTTGGCGACTTCATAGCCGCGCAGGCGGCCATCGAGGAGCAGCTCGCGTTCTCCCGCAGCATCGGCGACCAGCGCGGCGAGGCCTATGGCCTCATCACGCTGGGCCTGCTCGAACTCGCGCGCGGCCGTCCGCAGGCCGGACGCGACGCGCTTGCCGCCGCACTGTCGCTGTCGCAGGAGATCCGCGCGCAGCCCTACGCGATGAAGTGCGAGCTGCACCTGTCCGAGGCCTGCGAGCGCACCGGTGACGTGGCCGCCGCACTGCAGCACCACAAGCGCTATCACGCGCTGTTCGCCGCCGTGGCCTCCGAAACCGCGCAGCTGCGCTCGCAGGCGGTGGCGGTGCAGCTCGAGACCGAGCGGGCCAAGGCAGCTGCCGAGTCCGAGCGGCTGCGCGCCGAGCACTTGGAGCGCAGCAACCTCGAACTCACCCGCGAAGCCGAGCACCGCTCGCGCCAGGCACTGCAGGACACGCTGACCGGCCTGTCCAACCGCCGGCACCTCGACGAGTCGCTGCAGGCCGCCTTCGACGCCGGCGAGCGCTTCAGCCTCGCGCTGCTCGACGTGGACCACTTCAAGCAGGTCAACGACCGCTTTTCGCACCTGGTAGGCGACAGGGTTCTGCAAGAGATCGGCGTCTTGCTGCGGCAAGGCACGCGCCAGGGCGACCTGTGCGCCCGCTACGGGGGCGAGGAATTCGCGCTACTGGTCCGCAGCGCCGATCCGGCCCTCGCGGCGAGCGCCTGCGAGCGGCTGCGCGGCGCGATCGAAGCCGCGCCATGGAGCGAGATCCAGCCCGGCCTGAAAGTCACCGTGAGCATCGGCCTGGCCCACCGCGACGAGGTCCAAGTGCGCAACCGGCTGGTGGCGCTGGCCGACGAACGCCTCTACCGCGCCAAGGGCTGCGGCCGCAACCAGACGGTCGCCGCCTGATCCGGCGGCGGCCGGCTCACGCCGTGGCGCGGCCGCTCACCACCGTGTATTGCCGTGCGTGCTGCGACAGCCACTGCGCCGCCCGGCCAGAGCCTTGCTGCGACGGGTGGAAATCGCGCCGGAAGTAGGCGCGCCAGGGCTTGAAGCATTCGCGCACCAGGCCGCCACGGCCGAAGAAGAAGTGCACGGCGCTGCGCCAGGTGCGCCACCGGAACAGCGTACCGTCGTGCCAGAGGTTGTTCACCGTCTGGCGCAGCGCATCAGTGAGGAAGTGCACCGTGACGATGCGGAACCAGCGCACGCGCCAGCGGTGGTCGCCGCCCGACGACTGGTAGAGATCGAACGCGGTGCTGCGGTGCTCCGACTCTTCGGACGCATGCCAGAACCACAGCGTCTGCAAGCGCGGCTCGGTGTCTGCGAACTGCTCGGGATGCGACAGCAGGTGTTCGGCCAGGATGGCGGTGAAGTGCTCCAGCGCCGCGGTGGCCGCCAGGTGGTGGCGCACGTCCAACGCCTGGATGCGGGCAATGCGCCGCGCTGCGCGCTCGGCCCAGTGGTTCACCAGGCCCTGGCGTTCCAGGTGGCCGTTGAACAGCGCGTGCAGGCGCCGATGCGTCGCCTCCTGGCCCACGAAACCCTGCACCTCGGCCTGCAAGCGCGCCTGCTGCTCGGGTCCCAGCCTCCTGGCCCCGCTGCGCACCGCGTCGATGAAGAACTGCTCACCGATCGGAAAGCTCATCGACAGCGCGTTGAAATAGGCGCTGCGGAAAGCGTCGCCGCCATGCCAGTGCCGCGGCAGCGGCCGGTCCAGGTCGATCAACAGCCGGCGGACGACGAGCTCGGTCATGGGTGTTTTCCTTGCCTTGGTACCAAGTCGTACCGGCACCGCGGCAATGTGCCAGCCGGGCCTTGGTACTGTCAAGTACCATTGCGCGCTGATGGACACCGACGCCCTTGCCGAAGCCGCCACCGACCACCGCCGCCGCCTGCTCGACGCGATGTCGGAGGTGGTGGCGCGCAAGGGCTATGCCGACACCACCATTGCCGACATCGCCGCCCAGGCCCGGGTGTCCAAGCGCACCTTCTACGAGCACTTCGCGGGCAAGGCCGAATGCCTGTTCGCGCTGTACCAGGCGGCCAGCGAGCAGGCGATGCAGGTGCTGCGCCAGGCGCTGGACCCGGCGCGCGACTGGCACCAGCAGGCCGAGCATGCGCTGGCAGCCTATTTCGCCACGCTGGCCTGCAACCCGCCGCTGCTGCGCACGCTGTTCATCGAGATCCTGCACCTGGGCCCGGAAGGCCTGCGCGTGCGGCGTCGCGTCAACCTCGAGATCGCCGAGTTCATCGTGCGCGTGGCCGGCGAGCGGGCGGGCAACCGGCTGCCCCTGTTGCGCACGATGGCCATGGCCATCGTCGGCGGCATCAACGAGCTGGTGCTGCAGGCGATCGAGCAGGACGCGGTGGACCGGCTGGCCGAGCTGAGCGCGCCGGCCGCGCACCTGGTACGCGCGGTGATCGACGGCACGCTGCCGCCGCGGCGCCCTGTCGCCCCTTGAGCCCCCGGTTTGCCCCGGTTGCGCGACATCAAGCGCCGACCGCAGCCGCGGGGCACGATGGACGCATGACGACGAAACGAATCCTTCTGCTGCAAGGCCATCCCGACCCCGGCACGCCGCACCTGGCGCATGCGCTCGCCCAGGCCTACGCCGACGGGGCGCGCAGCGCTGGCCACGAGCTGCGCACGCTTGCGGTGAACCAGCTCGACTTCCCGTTGCTGCGCAGCAAGCACGAATGGGAGCATGGGCCGCTGCCGCCGGCGCTGCAGCCGGCGCAGGAAGCCCTGGCCTGGAGCCAGCACGTCGTGTTGTTCTTCCCACTCTGGCTGGGCGGCATGCCGGCGCTGGTGAAGGGTTTCCTGGAGCAGGTGATGCGGCCCGGCTTTGCCATCGGCACCGAGCGCGACGCGCGCGGCATGCCGGCCAAGCTGCTCACCGGCCGCTCGGCCCGCGTGGTGGTCACGATGGGCATGCCGGCAGTGGTGTACCGCTGGTACTTCCGCGCCCACAGCCTGAAGGCGCTGGAGCGCAACATCCTCGGCTTCGTGGGCATCTCGCCCATCCACGAGACCCTGATCGGCCTGGTGGAAGGCATGAACGACGCGCAGCGGGCGCGGTGGCTGGCGAAGCTGCGCGCGCTGGGCGCCAAGGGCGAGTAGCTTCAGCCGGCGAACAGCACGGCGCCAATGGCCAGCGCCGCCGGCAGCGCCTGCACCCACAGGATCTTGCGCGAGGCCGTCGCCGCCCCATACAGGCCCGCCACCAGCACGCAGCCCAGGAAGAACAGCGTCACGGCCCGGCCTTCGGCACCCAGCCACAGGCCCCAGAACAGGCCAGCGGCGAGAAAGCCGTTGTACAGGCCCTGGTTGGCGGCCAGCACCTTGGACTGCGCCGCGAACTCCGCCGTGGTGCCAAAGGCCTTGCGGCCGGCCGGCTTGTCCCACAGCACCATCTCCAGCACCACGATGTACACATGGATCAGCGCGACCAGCGCAACCAGCACGGTGGCAAGCATCGGCAAGCTCCTCGTTGTCGTTGAAGGTGGCGGGTTCCAGCCAAATCGGCGCCGGGCCGCTCCAAAGCCGATGTGACGCCCCAAGGCGCAGGCCTGCCCCGTGCGTTGCTTGGGGCGGGCATCAATTTAGCCGCCCGCCCTGGGCAGGGCCAGCACAAAGGCGACACCGCCGCCGACATTGTGGGCGCGGATCGTGCCGCCCATCTTGGCCATGTAGGTCTTGGCCACGAACAGCCCCTGGCCGCGGTGCGTGCCGCCCTCGCCGCTGGCCGGGTCGGACACGCCGTACTCGAAGATCTTGTCCATCAGCTCCGGTGCGATCGGCGGCCCCTGGTTGTGGATCTCCACCTCGGCGCTGGCGGCATCCGCGCGCAGCCGCAGCGTGATGTCGGTGCCCGGCACGCGGTAGCGGCCGGCATTGCGCAGCACGTGCGCCACCACGTCCTCCAGCGAGTGCTCATCGGCACGCACGATCACCTCGCCCAGGCCTGCCTCGGCCTCCAGCACCACGCACTCGATGCCCGCATGCGGCGCGTTGGCGGCCACATGGCGCAGGAACTGGTGCAGGTCCATGGCCTGCAGTTCCAGCGTGCTGGTCTCGAAGGCCTCGCTGGGCGAGGCACTGCCGTAGAGCACGCGCACCGCCTGCTGCATGCGCTGCAGGTAGCGGCGGCTCGGATCGTCGGGGCCGCCGTGCAGCGCCATCAGCGACTGCAGCGGCGACATGATCTCGTGGCCCACGGCGTGCCAGAGGTCGCGCTCGCGCTCGGCGCGCAGGCGCTCGCGCTGCGTGTCTTCCCTCACGCGTTGCAGCAGGTCGGACAAGGCGCCCGCCAGGATGCCCAGCTCGTCGCTGCCGCGCAGGTCGGCCACCTGCAGGTCGCTCACGCCGCGTGCGCCGGTCACGTCGCGCGACACGGCGCGCGCACGGCGCGTGAGCACGCCGATGCGGCGGATCAGGCCCGCCTCGATGATCAACCAAGCCAGCACGATCGCCAGCAGCATCGCGCCCACGAACCACACCATGCGCGTGGCCACGCCGGCCAGCCGCGCGTCGACGCTGCGCAGGTCGCCGGTGAGCACCACGCGGTAGGGCCCCAGCGGCGTGGACACCGTGTCCTGCGCCTCGATCGGGACGCCGTCGCCTTCCACCAGCAGCTTGCGCACCAGTTGGTCCAGCCAAGGACGCGACGGCGCCGCCGTCTCGTCGCCCACGAGGGTGAGCACGCTGGTGGGCGGCGCGTTGGGCCGCAGCCTCAGCACGCGCAGGGTCTCGCCCGGCAGCAGCAGCGACTTCAGCTCCTGCAACGAAAACGGCGGCATGGCCTCCGGGTCGTCACTGTCGAGCAGCGGCGCCGCGCCGTCGCCCGGCGGCAGCACCTGCAGGTGCACCACCATGCGGTCCAGGTCCGGCGGCGGCCACACGCCGCGCTGCGAGCGGTCGAACACCGCCTCGCGCAAGGCCTCCACCGGCAGGCGCATCGAGAAGAACGCGCGCCGCAGGCAGCCGGCCGGTGCCGCACCCTGGATGCAGTCGCGGTCCTGCCACAGCCAGCCGCGGAACTCGCGGCTGGGCCGCGCGCCGGCCAGCGACGCCCCTTCCACCGCAAAGCCGGTCAGGCGCCCGCTCTCGGCCTCGCGCGCACGGCGCTGCGGCGGCTGCTCGAACGGCGCCACCCAGTGCTCGGTGCGGCCGCGCATCGAGACGATCAGGCGCACCCGGTGCGCGGTGGTGACGTCGAGCTCGCCGCGTGCGCGCGGCACCAACTCGCCGCTGGCAAAGCTGCCCGCGATGTACAGGAAGCCGCCTGCCCAGGCCGTGTGCGGCACCGTAACGCACAGCGCGCCGTGGCGCGGGTACTGCACCAGGCAGCCGGCCAGCTCCACCGTCTGCTGCGCCTTGTGCGGGTCGTCGAAGTCGATGGCCGAGTACGGCAGCACCAGCGGTTTGAGCGGCGTCACCCCGCCCTGGTGCGCCTGCGGGTTGAGCAGCGCCAACTGGCCCGAAGGATGGTGCAGCTTGGCCAGCAGCTGCGCCTCGGTCTTGCGCAGGCTCTTGCGGTAGGCCTCGTAGCTGAGCTGCTTTTCCTGCTGCAGCACCGCCACCGCCAAGGCCACGGTGGCCACCATCAGCAGCAGGAAGACGGTGCGAAAGAGGATGCGGCGCCGGAACGAGGCCAGCCAGCGCCACAGCATCCTCATCAGTGCTGCCTCATTTCTCTTCGACCCAGCGGAAGCCGCGCATCGGCACGTTCTCGATGCCGTCGAAACCGGGGTCGATCTCGCGGAAGGCGTCGCGGATGGTGCTCACGTGCTTGCGGATGTTGTCGCGGTTGCGACCGCTCTTGACCACCTGGAACAGGTCTTCGTACGACACCACCTGCCCGCGTCGCTGGTACAGCGTGGCGAGGATGCGCTGCGCGGTCAGCGGCAGGTTCAGGCGCTGCTCGCGCCACAGCGGCGACTTCTGCCACAGCGGGTCGAGCGAGAGCTCGTCGCGCGGCTCGCCGCCGGCGCGCGCGTCTTTCGCGGCGCGCAGCATCTCGAGGAAGGTCTCGGCGAACTCCGACTCGTCGAAGCTGGTCTTCTGCAGATAGTCCCAGGCGTCCAGCGCCTTCATGATGCTGCGGTAGATGGTGGCCGGCATCGCCGAGACCACCAGCACCGGCGTGCCGTGGCGCTTGTTGATCGCGTTGATGATGGCCACGCCGGCATGGCGCTCGCGGCCCAGCTCGATGTCGAGCACCACCACGTCGTAGCGCTCGCGCTCGATCGCGCCTTCCGCATCGTCGCGCGTGAACCATTGGTCCACCTGGATGCCCGGCCTGGCCGCCTCGATCCAGCCGCGCAGCTGGTTGCTGGTGGGCACGTCGTCTTCGATCAGGGCCACTTTGGCCAAGGCTGGGTCCTCCTGGGCGGCGATTATGCGGGCCGCCCCGGCGTGCTCCGTGTGAAGAAACCTTCACAGGCGTTCCCAAAGTCGCCCCGCGCACCCTTTGATCGTTCCACGGGGTGATTTCCAAAATGGCTTCGGTCTCAAGACCAGTCGCCGCCGGGCCGCCCCAAGGCGACGACGCCCCCTCGGGGGCCGACGCCGCAGGCGTCTCGGGGGCAAGATTCTGGAGGGTCCAAATGACGGAGCGGATGAACGCGATCGCCGCCGCGATTCGCGAGGGTTTCGGTGGCTTGGGCAACGCGCTGCGCGCGCTGGGCCGGCGGGCGCTGGATTCGCGTGGCGCGATCGTGGGCGCCACGGTGGTGGCCGTGGTCGGCTGGGGCTTGTGGAAGCACCCGCCGATGCAGGCGGTGGAGCGCGGCGAGCTGGGCGTTCGCAGCAACCGCCTCACCGGCACCGTGGCCCAGTTCCGCGATGGCGGCGTGCTGGTGCTGCCCGGCGTGCACGAGATGCGCGTCTATCCGCTGCGCGACCAGGTGTACCGACCGCTGCAGGTGGCCCGCGCCACCGGCGAGGCGCCGCTGCAGTCGCTGGAAGGCCTGTCGATCGGCGTCGATCTGGCGGTGCGCTATGCACTCGACCCGGCGCGCATCGCCAGCCTTTCGGGCGCGTTGCCCGAAGACCTCAACGGCCAGGTCGTCGAGCCGGCGGTGCAGGGCGTGATCTACAAGGTGTTCACCCGCTACACCGTGCGCGAGATCTTCTCGACCAAGCGCGCCGAGATCCAGCAGCAGGTCGAGTCCGAGCTGCGCGGCAAGCTGGCCGCCGACGGCATCGTGCTGCGCTCGGTGCTGATGGGCAAGGTGGACCTGCCGGCCGACTACCGCCACGGCATGGACAAGCTGCTGGCCGAAGAGCTGGAAACCGAGCGCATGCGCTACACGATCGAGCTGAAGAACAAGCAGGTCGTGCAGACGGCGCTGGAGGCCGAGGCCGAGAAGGTGCGCCGCGAAAAGAGCGCCGAGGCCGCGGCGCGCGAGCAGGTGATCGCCGCCCGCGCGCAGGAAGAGGCAATGAAGCACGTGCTGCCCTTCAAGCAAAAGCAGATCGAGCAGCGCCAGCTCGAGGCCGAGGCCGACAAGCTTTCGCGCATCCGCACCGCCGAAGGCCAGGCGCAGGCGCGCCGCATCGAAGCCGCCGGCGAGGCCGACTCGCGCCAGAAGCTGGCCGATGCCGAGGCCTACCGCCTCGACCGGCTGGGCAAGGTGAACAGCGAGCAGATGGCGCGCGAAGGCGCGCTCATCACGCAGCACCCGCTGCTGATCCAGAAGACGCTGGCCGACAAGCTGTCGGACAAGGTGCAGGTGATCATCGCGCCGCCGCCGGGCGACGGCGGCTTCATCGGCGCCGGCCTGATCGGCGGCGCCAAGGCCCAGACCACGGCGCATGCCGGTCAAGTGACGAGGAGCGCTCAATGAGCCCGCGCCGTTCTCTCGTGGCCGTGGCGTTCACCGCCGCGGCTGCCGTGGCCGGTGCGCTGGCCAGCATCGCCTTCTGCGCCACGGCGATCGCCGCGCCGGCGCCTGCGGAAACACCCACGGCCTACGCCATCGTGGCGCAAGACCAGGTGGCCCTGCGCGCCACCGCGCGCGACGGCTCGCCGCAGCAGGCGCTGCTGTGGCAAGGCGACCTGCTCGAGGTGCGCGGCGAGCGCTTGGACCACCTGCAGGTGTACGACCATCGGCGCGAGCGTGCCGGCTACGTGCGCGCCATGCAGGTGCGGCGGCTGACGCTCACGCCCGGCGAAGCGCCGCAGTTGCTGGCCGTGCTGCGTTTCCTGCGCGACACGCCGGGCGCCGAAGCGCTGGGCATCGCCTACGCGGCGGCCTACCTCAAGGCGGTGCCAGCCGGCGAGATCACCGCCGAACCCTTCGATGCGCTGGGCACCCTGGCCGAGCGGCTGGCGCGCCGCGCCTCGGTGCGCCAGGCCAAGCCGCAGGACGCGGCGCTGGCCGCCCACCTGGAAGTGGCGGCAGCCTACGGCGTGCAGATGCGCAGCATCGAGCACCACGGCCGCGTGCAGCTGTGCTATCAGGGCGACGCGTTCCTGCGCACGCTCGCGCTCGAACCCACGCCCGAGCAGCACGCCCGCGCGGCGCTGGCACTCACCCGTGACGACTGCATCGAACCCGCGATGCCGCCCCTGGCCCGGGCGCAACTCGACGAAGAGCGCGCCCAGCTGCTGGAGCAGGTGGACACCGCGTCGCTGCCCGAGGCGCTGAAGAACCGCCTGCGCCTGCGCCGCGCCGGCGCGTGGGCTGCCCTGGCCTACCAGCGCAGCCGCCAGCCCGAGGGTGACGCCGCTGCCGCCGCCGAACGCGCGCTGCAGGCGCTGGCCGGCGTGAACAAGACCGAGCTGGCCGACGACGACCAGATGGCCTACGCCGAGGCCGCCGTGCGCACCAACGCCTCGCGCTGGGCCCTGCAGCCGCACCCGGCCGGCCGCCAGCGCCTGGCGCTGCTCACCGAAGCGGGCCTGCCGGGCCAGACCTGCCTGCTGCTGATCGACCGCGAGCGCGCGCATCCCAAGCCATTGGCCGAGCGCTGCACCTACGGCACCGTGTGGGCCCAGTCCGCCAGCGCCAACGCGGCCGGCACCGCGCTGGCCGTGGCCGTGCAGCCGCTGGCCAGCTGGCGCGAGCTGTGGGTGTTCCACGCAAGCCCCAAGGGCTGGAAAGTGAACGTGCTGCCGCCGGCCACCGGCGACACGCAGCTCGGCGTGGTCGAGTTCGCCGGCTGGCTGCCCGACGGCAAGCGCCTGCTCGCCGCGCGCGAGGCCAAGGTGGATGGCCGCTTCAAGCGCAGCTTCGAGGTGCTGCGGGTGGACTCGCTGGTCACCGAGAAGCGGGCCGACAAGCCCGAGTCGATCACCGCCTTCTACCGCTGGCAGGACGCGGCCTGGAAACGCCAGAGCCCCATCCTGCGCTGAGCGACACGATCACACGAGGAACCGACATGAACGCACAACTCGCGGCCGCCGCGCCACACATGAACATCCCGATGCCGCTGACCTTGCAGCACTATCCGGCCGCACCCGTGCTGCGGCCTTTCGTGAACGGCTACTTCAGCGTCGAGGGACCCATCGATCCCGCCGCGCTGCAGGCCGCGGCCGAAGGCGAAGCGGTACTGCTGTGCGACCTGGGCACGCATCCGCTGGCATGGATGCTGCGCACCCACCGCCTGTGCGAGCGCGCTTTCGTGGGGCCGCTGTTCGGCGCCCTGCTGCAGCCCGGCGTGTCGGAGCGCCTGCTGAGCGGTGACCCCGACGACGGCTTTCGCACCCAGCGCCTGCTGCTGCAGCTGCGCGCCGCACCGTCGATGGCGTTCAGGATCGTGGCGCTGGACCGGTATTTGATCGCACGGCTGGTGGCCTCCTCAGGAGTATGATCATGTAAATTTCAAAATTCAATTTTCGATTTTCATGATCCCGCGCCATGCCGAAGCCGCCATCCGACGCCTTGCCAAGGGCTTTCCCCTGGTGGCGCTCACCGGCCCCCGGCAATCGGGCAAGACCACGCTGGCGCGGGCCTTGTTTGCCGACAAGCCGTATGTGTCGCTGGAAGACCCCGACGAGCGGGCCTTCGCCGATACCGACCCGCGGCGCTTTCTGCGCCGCTTCGAGGCACGCGGCGCGGTGATCGACGAAGCCCAGCGCTGCCCTGGCTTGTTCTCCTATCTGCAGGGCTGGGCCGACGAGCGCCGCCGCATGGGCGACATCGTGCTCACCGGATCGCAGCAGTTCGGCTTGATGAACGGCATCACCCAGTCGTTGGCAGGCCGGGTGGGCATGGTGAACCTGCTGCCTTTGTCATGGGCCGAGTTGCGCCCACTGGCCGATGCGCCGAAGTCGCTGGAACAGATGCTTTGGCAGGGCGGATACCCTGCGTTGTACGACCGGCCTGTCGAGCCGGCCGATTGGTTTGCGGCCTACGTCGCCACCTACATCGAGCGCGACGTGCGCCACTTGGTGGCGGTGCGCGACCTCACGCAATTTCAGCGCTTCGTCAGCATGTGCGCGGCGCGCTGCGGCCAATTGCTGAACCTGGCCTCTCTGGCCACCGACTGCGGCATCACGCAGCCCACCGCGCGTGCCTGGCTCAGCGTGCTGGCGGCCAGCTACGTCGTCGTGCAGTTGCCGCCTTACCACCGTAACTTCGGCAAGCGCCTGGTCAAGACGCCGAAGCTGTACTTCCTCGACTCCGGCCTCGCAGCATGGTTGCTGGGCGTGCGCGACGCCGCCACGCTGGCCACACATGCGATGCGCGGCCCGTTGTTCGAGACCTGGGCCGTGTCCGAATTCATCAAGTCGCGCTGCAACGCTGGCTTGTCGCCGGCGCTGCACTTCTGGCGCGACCATGCCGGACACGAGATCGACCTGGTGATCGAGGCTGACAACAGCCACCTCGACGCGGTGGAGCTGAAATCCGGCCTCACCTACGCGCAGGACTGGGCCGACGCGCTGCGCAAGTGGCGAAGCTTCGCCGGCGAGTCGGCGGGCCGTGCCAGCGTCGTCTATGGAGGCGACCGCTCCTACGAGCGCCAGGGGATCAGCGTGCGTTCCTGGCGCGACTGGCCGGCCGCCTGAAGCTCACCCCACCCACTTGCGCGCATTGCGGAACATGCGCATCCACGGGCTCAGCTCGTCCTTGTGGCCCGACGTCCAGCTCATCTGGATGTTGCGGAACACGCGCTCGGGGTGCGGCATCAGCGCGGTGAAACGCCCATCGGGCGTGGTCACCGAGGTCAGGCCGCCGGGGCTGCCGTTGGGGTTGAAGGGGTACCGCTCGGTGGGCTGGCCGCTCGCATCGACGAAGCGCAGGGCCTTGTGCACGGCATTCAGGTCGCCGCGCTGCGAAAAGTCGGCAAAGCCTTCGCCATGGGCCACCGCAATGGGAATGCGGCTGCCGGCCATGCCCTCGAAGAAGATCGAGGGACTTTCGAGCACCTCCACCAGCGCCAGCCGCGCCTCGTAGCTTTCGCTCTTGTTGCGCGTGAACTTGGGCCAGGCCTGGGCGCCGGGGATGATGGGGCTCAGCGCCGCCATCATCTGGCAGCCGTTGCACACGCCCAGCGCAAAGGTGTCGGTGCGCTGGAAGAAAGCCCTGAACTGCTCGGCCAGGTCGGGGTTGAACAGGATCGAGCGCGCCCAGCCTTCGCCGGCGCCCAGCGTGTCGCCGTAGCTGAAGCCGCCGCAGGCCACGAAGCCCACGTAGTCGGCCAGCGCCGTGCGGCCGGCCTGCAGGTCGCTCATGTGCACGTCGCAGGTGTCGAAGCCGGCCAGCGCCATCGCGTAGCTCATCTCCACCTGCGAGTTCACGCCTTGTTCGCGCAGGATGGCCACCTTCGGACGGACGCCCGCGGCGACGAAGGGCGCGGCCACGTCCTGCTTCGGGTCGAACGTCAGGTGCACATGCAGGCCGGTGTCGGCCGCATCGCCGGCGGCGGCGTGTTCGCTGTCGGCACCTGCCGGGTTGTCGCGCAGCCGGGCGATGCGCCAGCTCACCTCGTCCCAGGCCTGCTGCAGATCGCGCAGGCTGGCGCTGAACTGCGGCTTCGCATCGCGCCAGACCTCGACCACCTGCTTGTCGTTGGTCTTGCCGATCACATGGCTGTGGCGTGACAGGCCCAGCTCGCGCAGCACGGCCATCACCGCGTCGCGCTCGTCGCGCCGCACCTGGATCACCGCGCCCAGCTCCTCGTTGAACAAGGCCTTGAGCGTGAGCTCGTTGCGGCGCTCGCCCACCTGCGACGCCCAATTCTTCGAGTCGCCGTATTCGGCGCGGCTGTCGGCGATGCCGTCGCCCTCGGTCACCAGCAGATCGACGTTGAGGCTCACGCCGAGGTGGCCGGCAAACGCCATCTCGCACACCGCTGCCCACAGGCCGCCGTCGCTGCGGTCGTGGTAGGCCAGCAGCTTGCCTTCGCTGCGCAGGCGGTTGACGGCCTGCACCAGGGCCTTCAGCCGTTGCGGGTCATCCACATCAGGCACCGTGTCGCCGAACTGGCCCAGCGTCTGCGCCAGGATGGAGCCGCCCATGCGGCCGTGCCCGGCCCCCAGGTCGATCAGGATCAGCGTGGTGTCGCCCGGCTGCAGCTGCGGTGTGAGCGTGCCCCGCACGTCGTCGAGCGTGGCGAAGGCCGAGACGATCAGCGACACCGGCGCGGTCACCTGCTTCTGCTGGCCGCCTTCGGCCCAGCGGGTGCGCATCGACAGGCTGTCCTTGCCCACCGGCACGCCGATGCCCAAAGCGGGGCACAGCTCCATGCCCACGGCCTTGACGGTGTCGTACAGCGCCGCGTCCTCGCCGGGCTCGCCGCAGGCGGCCATCCAGTTGCAGCTCAATTTCACGCGCTCGAGCTCGATCGGCGCCGCCAGCAGGTTGGTGATGGCCTCGGCCACCGCCATGCGGCCGGAAGCCGGCGCATCCAGCGCGGCCAGCGGCGTGCGCTCGCCCATGCTCATGGCCTCGCCTCGGAAGCCGGCGTAGTCGGCCAAGGTCACCGCGCAGTCGGCCACCGGCACCTGCCAGGGGCCCACCATCTGGTCGCGGTGGCTTAGAGCCCCCACCGTGCGGTCGCCAATGGTGATGAGGAAGCGCTTGCTGGCCACCGTGGGATGGCGCAGCACGTCCAGGGCCGCCTTCTCCAGCGACACGCCGGTCAGCTGCAGCGGCGGCCGCGTGCGCGGCACGCGGACCACGTCGCGCGTCATCTTCGGCGGCTTGCCGAGCAACACCTCCATCGGCATGTCGATCGCGCGCTGGCCGCCGGGGCCGTCTTCGAGGATCAATTCGGTGTCGTCGGTGGCCACACCCACCACCGCGAACGGGCAGCGCTCGCGCTCGCACATCGCCTGGAAGTCGGCGAGCCTGGCGGGATCGACCGCCAGGACATAGCGCTCCTGGCTTTCGTTGCACCAGATCTCCTTGGGCGCCAGGCCGGTTTCTTCCAGCGGCACCTTGCGCAGGTCGAACACCGCGCCCTTGCCAGCGCCGTCCACCAGCTCGGGGAAGGCGTTGGACAGGCCGCCTGCGCCCACGTCGTGGATCGCGAGCACGGGGTTGTCTTCGCCCAGTGCCCAGCAGTGGTTGATGACCTCTTGCGCCCGGCGTTCGATCTCGGGGTTGCCGCGCTGCACGCTGTCGAAATCGAGCGCGGCGGTGTTGGTGCCCGCGGCCATGGAGCTGGCGGCGCCGCCGCCCATGCCGATGCGCATGCCCGGGCCGCCCAGCTGCACCAGCAGCGTGCCGGCGCCGAAGGGCAGCTTGTGCGTCTGGCCTTCGCTGATGGTGCCCAGCCCGCCCGCGATCATGATCGGCTTGTGGTAGCCGCGGCGCACGCCGGCCACCGTTTGCTCATAGACGCGGAAGTAGCCGCCCAGGTTGGGGCGGCCGAACTCGTTGTTGAACGCGGCCCCGCCCAGCGGGCCGTCGATCATGATCTGCAGCGGGCTGGCGATGTGCGCCGGCTTGCCGTAAGGCTCGGTTTCCCAGGGCTCTGCCGTCTCGGGCAGGTGCAGGTGGCTCACCGAAAAGCCGGTGAGGCCGGCCTTGGGGCGCGCGCCGCGGCCGGTGGCGCCCTCGTCGCGGATCTCGCCGCCGGCGCCGGTGGCAGCGCCGGGGAACGGGGAGATCGCCGTCGGGTGGTTGTGGGTCTCCACCTTCATCAGCACGTGGGCGGTCTCGTGGCGCGCCGCATACCTGCCGCCGCCGTCATGGCCCTCGGGCAGCCAGCGTTCGGCCGGGCCGCCTTGCATCACCGCGGCGTTGTCGCTGTAGGCCACGATGCTGTACCGGCCCGACACCTTCTCGGTGTTGCGGATCATCTGGAACATCGACAGCGGCTGCTCCTCGCCGTCGATCACGAACTTGGCGTTGAAGATCTTGTGGCGGCAGTGCTCGCTGTTGGCCTGCGCGAACATCATCAGCTCCACATCGCTGGGGTTGCGCTTGAGGCCCTGGAAGGCGCCGACCAGGTAGTCGATCTCGTCGTCCGACAGCGCCAGGCCGAACTCGGTGTTGGCGCGCTCCAGCGCCGCGCGGCCCTGGCCCAGCACATCCACGTGCTCCATCGGTTTGCCGGGCTGCTCGTCGAACAGGTGGGCGGCGGCTTCGCGCTCGAAGGCCACGCTTTCGGTCATGCGGTCGTGCAGCAGCAGCGCGGCAGCCTGCAGCTGCTGCGAGTCGAGCAGCCTGGCGGCGCCGAACAGCGTGGTCTTCAGCGTGAGCCGGTATTCGGTGACCCGCTCGACGCGGTGGATGGGCAGCCCGCAGTTGTGGGCGATGTCGGTGGCCTTGGAGGCCCAGGGCGACACCGTGCCCAGCCGCGGCATCACCACCACCAGCACGCCGTCGGCTGCCGGGCCTTCGTAGGGGTCGCCATAACGCAGCAGGTCGGCCAGCCGGTCGCGCACCGGCAGCGCCAGCTCGCCGTCGCTGCAGGCCCAGTGCACATGGCGCGCATGCACGGCAGTGATGTCGGGGCTGATCGCCTGAAGCTTTTGCAGCAAGGCCTGGGAGCGGAACGCGGACAAGGCGTTGCCGCCCTCGAAGTGCATCAGGTGCTTGTGGGCGGAGGACATGCGGTGCGCGGGGGGTGTGGAGGATTCAGGAGTCGCCAGCAGGGGCGCCCCCCTGGAAAACCCGCGATTTTACGGCCCGGATGGAATAATGGCGCCCCATGAGCATCACGATCAAGACCGCTGCCGACCTCGAAGGCATGCGCGTGGCCGGCCGCCTGGCCTCTGAAGTACTGGACATGCTGACCCCGCACGTCAAGCCCGGGGTCACCACCGACCAGCTCGACAAGCTGGCCCACGACCACATCGTGAACGTGCAGGGCGCCGTGCCCGCGCCGCTGAACTACGCGCCGCCGGGCTACACGCCCTACCCCAAGTCGATCTGCACCTCGATCAACCACCAGGTGTGCCACGGCATTCCCAACGACCGGCCGCTGAAGAACGGCGACATCGTCAACATCGACGTCACCGTCATCAAGGACGGCTGGCACGGTGACACCAGCCGCATGTTCGTGGTGGGCGAGGGCTCCATCGCCGCCAAGCGCCTGTGCAGCATCACCTACGAGGCCATGTGGCGGGGCATCGTGAAGGTCAAGCCCGGCATCCGCCTGGGTGACATCGGCCATGCGATCCAGATGTTCGTGGAGTCCCAGGGTTACTCGGTGGTGCGCGAGTTCTGCGGCCACGGCATCGGCAAGAAGTTCCACGAGGAGCCGCAGGTGCTCCACTACGGCCGGCCCGGCACGCTGGAAGAGCTGGTGCCGGGCATGGTGTTCACCATCGAGCCGATGGTCAACGCCGGGCGGCGCGAGATCCGCGAGATGGGCGATGGATGGACCATCGTCACCAAGGACCGGTCCTTGTCGGCGCAGTGGGAACACACGGTGGCCGTCACCGAGACCGGGTATGAGGTGCTCACGCTGTCGGCCGGCAGCCCGGCAGTGCCCGAGTTCGTGAAAGCGCCGGCCACCGCCGCGTAGGCTTCACTGCGCATCACCCCATGTCGGCCCAGCCCGACCCGCCGGCGCAAGCCGTCGGCACCCTGCGCCAGCAATTCCGCGAAGGCAAAAGCGCGCTGATCGAGCGATTCCGCAGCTCACGCGCCAGCGCAGCCGCGGCGACCACGCTCACAAGAAGCCTGGCCAAACACGTCGACGCCACGCTGGCCCAGCTGTGGCAGCAGGCCGGCATGCCCCCCAGCGCCGCGCTGCTGGCCGTGGGCGGCTATGGCCGCGGTGAGCTGTTCCCGTATTCCGACGTCGACGTGCTGTTGCTGCTGCCCGACGACAGCTCCTCGCACCACAACGCCGCCATCGAGGCCTTCATCACCGCCTGCTGGGACATCGGCCTCGAGATCGGCTCTTCGGTGCGCACGGTCGCCGAGTGCGTTGCCGAAGCACAGCGCGATGTCACCGTGCAGACCGCGATGCTCGAAGCCCGCTTCCTGCGCGGCGAGCGCAAGCTGTTCCAGCGCTTCCGCAAGGCCACCGCCGCGGTGGTGGACCCCAAGGCCTTCCTGCGCGCCAAGACGCTCGAGATGCGGCAGCGCCACGTGAAGTACGAGGACACGCCCTACTCGCTGGAGCCCAACTGCAAGGAAAGCCCCGGCGGCCTGCGCGACCTGCAGGTGGTGGTGTGGGTCGCGCGCGCGGCGGGCCTGGGCCACACCTGGCGCGAGCTGTGCAAGAACGGCCTGATCACGCCGTTCGAGGTGAAGCAGCTGCAGCGCAACGAGGGGCTGCTCAAGCTCATCCGCGCGCGGCTGCACATAGTGGCCGGCCGGCGCGAGGACCGGCTGGTGTTCGACCTGCAGACCGCCGTGGCCGAGAGCTTCGGCTACCAGTCCACCAAGGCGCACCGCGCCTCCGAGCTGCTGATGCGGCGCTACTACTGGGCGGCCAAGGCGGTGGCGCAGCTCAACCAGATCCTGGTGCTGGGCCTGGAAGACGCCATCGGCGGTTCGGTCAACGCCGCGATGCGGCCGCTGAACGCACGCTTCTTCGACCGCGCCGGCATGCTGGAAGCGGCCGACGACGACTTGTACGTGCGCGAGCCGCACGCGATCCTCGAGACCTTCCTGATCTACCAGAAGACGCCCGGCATCAAGGGCCTGTCGGCGCGCACGCTGCGCGCGCTGTACAACGCGCGCCGGGTGATGGACGGCAAGTTCCGGCGCGACCCGGTGAACCGCGCGCAGTTCATGGAGATCCTGTGCCAGCCCGAGGGCCAGACCCATGCCTTCCGGCTGATGAACCAGACCTCGGTGCTGGGCCGCTACCTCTGGGTGTTCCGCCGCATCGTGGGCCAGATGCAGCACGACCTGTTCCACGTGTACACGGTGGACCAGCACATCCTGATGGTGCTGCGCAACGTGCGCCGCTTCTTCATCCCCGAGCACGCGCACGAGTACCCCTTCTGCTCGCAGCTCGCGGCCCAGTTCGACCGGCCCTGGGTGCTGTACATCGCCGCGCTGTTCCACGACGTGGCCAAGGGCCGCGGCGGCGACCACTCCGAGCTGGGCGCGGTGGAGGCGCGGCGCTTCTGCCGTGAGCACGGCCTGGAAAAGGCCGATGCGCAGCTGGTGGAGTTCCTGGTCAGGCACCACCTCACGATGTCGCGCGTGGCGCAGAAGGAAGACCTGAGCGACCCCGAGGTGGTGGCCAAGTTCGCGCGGCTGGTGGGCGACGAGCGCACGCTCACCGCGCTGTACCTGCTCACCGTGGCCGACATCCGCGGCACCAGCCCCAAGGTGTGGAACGCGTGGAAGGGCAAGCTGCTGGAAGACCTGTACCGGCTCACGCTGCGCGCCTTGGGCGGCGGCAAGCCCAACATGGACGCCGAGATCGAGGCCCGCAAGGCCGAGGCGCGGTCGATGCTCAACCTGCGCTCCGCCCTGCCCGGCACCGAGAAGCCGCTGTGGGAGACGCTGGAGGTGAGCTACTTCGTGCGCCACGACGCGGCCGACATCGCCTGGCATGCGCGCTCGCTGTGGCGCCACGTCAAGACCGACAAGCCCGTGGTGCGCGCCCGTCTGTCGCCGGTGGGCGACGGCCTGCAGGTGCTGGTGTATGCGCCGGACCAGCCCGACCTGTTCGCGCGCATCTGCGGCTATTTCGACCACGCCGGCTTCAGCATCCTCGATGCGCGCATCCACACCACCCGCGCCGGCTTCGCGCTCGACACCTTCCAGGTGGTGAGCCCGCAAATCGACCCCGGCAACGCCGGCAGCTACCGCGACATCATTTCACTGGTGGAAACCCAGCTCGCCGCCACGCTGGCGGCACAAGGCCCCCTGCCCGAGCCCAGCCGCGGCCGCGTGTCGCGCCGCGTGCGCTCGTTCCCGGTGACGCCGCGCGTCTCACTGCGGCCTGATGAGCGCGGCCAGCGCTGGCTCCTGAGCGTGAGCACCAGCGACCGCTCGGGCCTGCTCTACGGCATCGCCCGCGTGCTGGCGCGGCACCACATCAACCTGCAGCTCGCCAAGGTGAGCACGCTGGGCGAGCGGGTGGAAGACACCTTCTTGGTCGATGGCGCGGCGCTGCAGGACGGCAAGACCCAGTTGCAGATCGAAAGCGAGCTGCTGGACGTGGCGGCGCCGGTCTGAAGCCGGTCGCACCGATAGCCTGCGCCAGCAAGTTCCTACAGGCGATTCAGCAAAGGCTGATTGGCGCAAGACGGCGCCACCTCCTAGATTGAAAAGTTGGGCCAGCGGGAACGGCGATTGCCCAACACAAACCCAGGAGGTTCCATGACGTCAACCAGCATCCGTGCGCCAGGCCCTGCGGGCCGCGATGCCGGCGCCTGCATCGAGGACGATCTTCGGCTGCTCGCCGACCAGCTGCAGCGCTGCGTGGGCAGCCAGGGCCGGTGGGCCCGGTGGCAGAGCCTGCTGTCACGCATGCGCGCTTTTACCGTCACCCACGTGACCTCGGTGGCTGCGGCCCTCGGGCTGGCCGGTGGCGTGTGGGTGCTGATGCGCTGACGCATGCTGCCGGCTGCGCCTGGCCTGCGCCCCCAGGCCCGGGCTTTTCTTGATCCGCACAGCGGGCCCTTGCCGCCGCCGCTGCGCGCGGTGCTGTTCGGCCAGGAGCGGTTTCACCAGCACGGCATCAGCCTGGCACAGGCGCAGCCGGTCGAGCGTCGCCACGGCCGGCGCCGCAAGCACACGCCGCCGTTCTTCCCGCGCCTGCAGGACAACCTGGCGCTGCTCAAGCGCGTGCGCGCCTACCTCGAGACGCTGGGCAGCCAGGGCGACGCTTTGAGCCCCGCAGCCGAATGGCTGCTGGACAACTTTCACCTCATCGAGGCGCAGATCCCGGAAATCCGCACCGGGATGCCGCCGCACTACTACGCCCACCTGCCCAAGCTGCGCAGCGAGCCGCTGGCCGGGCTGCCGCGCATCTACGGCATCGCGTGGGCCTTCGTCGCGCACACCGACTCCAGCTTCGATGCGCAGCTGCTGCAGCATTTCCTGCAGGCGTACCAGGAGGTGGACGTGCTCACGCTGGGCGAGCTGTGGGCGCTGCCGACGACGCTGCGCGTGGTGCTGGTCGAAAACCTGGCGCGGCTGGCCGAAACCGTGGCCGCCAACAAGGCCGCGCGCGAGCTGGCCAACAGCTGCTGCGACCACCCCGAGGCCATCGACGAAAACGCGCTGAACGCGATCTGCGCGGACCTCGAGCGCCGCGGCGTGCAGCTGGCCTTCCTGGCGCAGATGCACCAGCGCCTGCTGCACGAGCCGCTGGCCAGCGAGCCGCCCGACTGGGCTGGCTGGCTGCATGAGCGGGTGCCCGACGGCGCGGCGCAGCTGGCCGAGGTGCAGGCGCAGCAGGCGGCCAACAACGTGAGCGTCAGCCATGCAGTGAACGCGCTGCGCGCGATCAACAACCTGGAATGGAGCGCGCTGGTCGATGCGGTGAGCCCGGTGCTGGGGCGGCTGCGCCAGTCGCCGGCGTTCTGCGCCAGCAGCGAGCTCACGCGCGACCAGTGCACCCATGCGATCGAACGACTCGCACAGGACTCGCGCCGCAGCGAGGTGGACGTGGCCGATGCCGCGCTGCGCCTGGCGGAAGCCGACGAGGGCCTGCGCGCGCTGGGGCCGGCCCACTTCCTCATCGGGCCCGGCCGGTCCGTGCTGGCCGCCGAACTCGGCATTGCCTCCGCGCGCGGCGACTTCCTGCGCCGCAACCGCTGGGCCCTGTACATCGGCAGTGTGGTGCTCGGCACCGTGCTGCTGATGCAGGCGGCGCTGGCCGGCGAGGCGCTGGTCCCCTGGGCCGAGCTGCTCACCGTGGCGCTGCTGGCATTTCCCGCCTCCGAATGCGTGCTCGCGCTGCTGCATCGGCTGCTCGCCGAGTCGGTGCCGGTGCACCGGCTGCCGCGGCTGGGGCTGGAACAGGGGCTGCAGCCGGAGCAGCGCACGCTGGTGGTGGTGCCGTGCATCCTGCACGACACCGAGGCCGTGCAAGAACTGGCCCACCGGCTCGAGCAGGCGTGGCTGGCCAATCGCGAGCAGCAGGTGCAGTTCGCGCTGCTGTCCGACTGGGCCGACGCCGCCGAGCGGCAGGCCGCGCGCGACAAGCTCGTGCTCGACGCCGCCCAGGCCGCGATCGGCGCGCTCAATGCCCGTCACCCGGCGTCCGATGACGCGCCGGGCCCGCGCTTCCTGCTGCTGCACCGCGAGCGCAGCTGGAGCGACAGCGAGCACGCCTGGATCGGCTGGGAGCGCAAGCGCGGCAAGCTCGAGCAGCTGGTGGCCCACCTCGCCGGCGCTTCGGCCTCGCCTTTCATCGACCTGGGCGAGGCCAGCCGCATCATGCCCGGCGTGGCCTACGTCGTGACGCTCGACGCCGACACCCGCATGCCGCCCGGCACGCTGCGCCAGCTCGTCGCGGTGGCTGCGCATCCGCTGAACGCCCCGCGCCTGGATCCCCACACGCGCCGCGTGGTCGCCGGCTACGGCGTGCTGCAGCCGCGCATCGCTGCGCCGATACCGCAAGGCGGCGCCGCCACGCCCTTCGCCTGGCTGCACAGCAGCAGCCACTGGGGGCTCGACGCCTACAGCAGCGGCAGCTCGGAGGTCTATCAGGACGTGTTCGGCGAGGGCAGTTTCGCCGGCAAGGGCCTGCTCCACGTGCACGCCTTCCATGCCGCGCTGCAAGGCCGCGTGCCCGAGGGCCGGCTGCTGAGCCACGACCTCTTCGAAGGCATCTGGGCGCGCTGCGCCTATCTCTCCGACGTGGCGCTGCTGGAGCCCCAGCCGCTGCACCCCGACGCGGATGCCTCGCGCCAGCACCGCTGGACGCGCGGCGACTGGCAGCTGCTGCCCTTCCTCGGCGCTGCGCTGCACGGCCGCGTGGGCGCGCTCAACCTGTGGAAGATGCTGGACAACCTGCGTCGCTCGCTGCTGGCGCCGGCGTGCGTGGCGCTGCTGTGGATGAGTTTCGCGCTGGAGACGGTGACGCCGCTGCGCGCGGCAGCGCTGGTGTTCGCGGCCTTTGCGCTGGGGCCCCTGCTCGGTGGCCTGGCCTGCCTGGTGCCCGGCCGCTCCGACGCCGCCGGCCAGCACCTGCTGCGCCAGGCGGGCCGGCAGATCGCCGCCGGCCTGCTCGCCGCACTGTGGCGCTGCGCCTGCCTGATGCACGACACGCTGCTGCGGCTGGACGCGATCGCGCGTGCGCTGTGGCGCCTGGGCGTGAGCCGCCGCCACTTGCTGCAATGGACCACCGCCGCCCAGGCCGAGGCTCGTGCGCCGCGCGACCTGCCGGCGCTGCTGCGCCACCATGCACCCACGAGCGCGGCGGCGGCACTGTGGCTGGTCTGCGGCCTGCTCGCACGCGGCTCGGGCTCGGCCTGGCTGGTCGCGACCGGTCTGCTGTGGCTGCTCACGCCCTGCGCGGTATGGCTGGCCAGCCAGCCCTTCGCGCGGCTGCGGCGCCGGCCGCCGCTGTCCGACGCCGACGCGGGCTACCTGCACGACGTGGCGCGCGACACCTGGCGGCTGTTCGAGCTGGCCGTGGGCCCGCAGGACCACCACCTGCCGCCCGACAACCTGCAGACCGAACCGCGCGCGATGCTGGCGCACCGCACCTCGCCCACCAACATCGGGCTGTACCTGCTGGCCGTGGTGTGCGCGCGACGCCTGGGCTTCATCGGCACCACCGAGACGGTGGAGCGCCTGGCGAACACGCTGGACACGCTGGACAAGCTGCCGCGTTTTCGCGGCCATTTCTACAACTGGACCGACACGCAGAGCCTGCAGACGCTGACCCCGGCCTACGTGTCCACCGTGGACAGCGGCAACCTCGCGGGCCACCTCTGGGCGGTGGCCGAGGCCTGCCGCGAGATGGCCAGCACCCCGGCGCCGCACGAGGCCATGGGGCGCGCGCTGCGTGCCGCGGCGCGCCGGCTGCAGCACCGCAGCGACCCGGCGCTGGCCGAGCTGCTGCACCAGCCCGCGCTGCGGGCGCTGCTCGACGAAGACCTGTGGGCCCTGTGGCGGCGCGACCCGGCGCGGCTGCGCACGCTGCTCGACGCCGCCCAGGCCGCCTGGCGTGCCGCCACGCAGCCTGCCGCGCAGTCCCCCGACGCGGGCTTCGCGCCGGCACGGCCCGAGCTGCAACCGCTGGCCGACCTGCTGCGCCAGCTCGACAGCCTGCTGCGCGACCGCGAGGCCGACCGCGACCGCTGGGGACCGGCGCTGCGCGACCTGGCCCAGCGCGCCGACGCCCTGGCCAACGCAATGGATTTCAGCTTTCTCTACGACGCCAAGCGGCGCCTGTTCCACATCGGCTATCGCCCGGCCGATGCGGCACTGGACGGGGCCTACTACGACCTGCTGGCCTCCGAAGCCCGGCTGGCCAGCTTCGTGGCCATCGCCAAGGGCGACGCGCCGCGCCAGCACTGGGCCGCGCTGGGCCGGCCCTTCGCGGGCGTGAACGGGCGGCCCACGCTGCAATCATGGTCCGGCTCGATGTTCGAGTACCTGATGCCCAGCATCGTGATGGACGAGCCGCCCGGCGGGCTGCTGGAACGCACCACCGCAGTGGCGGTGCAGGCCCAGCGCGAGTTCGCAGACACGCACGGCGTGCCGTGGGGCGTTTCCGAGTGCGCCTACTTCGCGCAGGACCACACCCTCGCGTTCCAGTACTCGGCCTTCGGCGTGCCGCGCCTGGCGCTGCGCCGCACCCCGCCCGACGAACGCGTGGTGGCACCCTATGCCACGGTGCTGGCCGCGCTGGTGGACCCGGCCGCCGCCGTGGCCAACCTCAAACGGCTGGAGCGGCTGGGCGCACGCGGCCTGTGCGGCTTCATCGAGGCGATGGACTTCACCCGCAACCGCCTGCGCGAGGACGGCCGGCCGCAGCAGGTGGCCACCTTCATGGCCCACCACCAGGGCATGAGCCTGGTGGCGCTGGCCAACCTGCTGGCCGACGGCGCGCCGCGGCGTTGGTTCTCGCTGGCGCCGCTGGCGCAGGCCCATGCGCCGCTGCTGCAGGAACGCCTGCCGCGCGAGATCGTCTACCGGGTCGGCGAGCCGCCCTACCGCCCGCCGTTGGCGGAGGACAGCGCCGCGGTGTCGGCCGCGCGCAGCCTCGACCCGGGCGACCTGGCGCACGGCCTGCCGCCCACGCAGCTGCTGGGCAACGGCTCGTACAGCGTGGCGCTGCGGCCCAGCGGCGCCGGCGCCAGCCGCTGGCGCGGCCACGCGGTCAGCCGCTGGCGCGACGACGCGCTGCGCGACGCCTATGGCACCTGGCTGATGCTGCGCCGTGAAGACGAGGTGGAGTTCCATTCGCTCACGCGCTCGCCCAACCCGCGCCCCGATGCGCATTACCGCACCCGCTTCTACAACGACCGCGTGGAGTTCGATGCCGAATGCGACGAGTGGGAGGCGCGCGTCGCGGTGTGGGTGAGCCCCGACGACGATGTCGAGTTCCGGCGCGTGCAGCTGCACAACCTGGCCGTGGAAGCCGTGGCCTTCGACCTGCTGAGCTGGTTCGAGGTGGCGCTGGCACGCCAGCGCGCCGATGAATCGCACCCCGCGTTCTCCAACCTGTTCGTGCAGGCCCATGCCGCCGACCCGCGCGGCGTGCTGCTGGAGCGACGGCCGCGACTGGACGGCGAGCCCTCGCTGTGGGCCGCCCATTTCCTCGCCACCAGCGACATCGAGCCGGTCGCCGTGCGCATCACCTGCGACCGTGCGCGGCTGCTGCCGCGGCTGGGCCACGTGGCGCAGGCCCGGCCGGGCGCCTCGCAGACTGCACGCGCCGACGGGCTGCTGGAGACCGGCCTGGACCCGGTGGCCTCGCTGGCGGTGCGGCTGGTGGTGCCGGCGCAGGCGCGCGTGGAGATCACCTTCGCCACCGCCGCCGCGCAGGACAGCGACACCCTGCTCGGCGTGGTGGACAAGTACCGGCAGGACGTGCACCTGCAGCGCGCGCGCCTGATGTCGGCCACGCTCACGCGCATCCGCCACCGCGAGCTGCGCGTCGAGCCGGCCGACATCCATGCGATGCAGGACCTCACCACGCTGATGCTGGCCACCTGCTCGCGCGAACGCCGCCCGCCCGAGGTGTCGCTGGACCGGCGCGTGCTGTGGCGCTTCGGCATCTCGGGCGACCTGCCGCTGCTGCTGGTGCGCATCAACACCGCGCTCGGCCTGGCCGCCGTGCAGGCGTTGCTCACCGCGCAGCGCCTGTGGGAAAACGCGGGCCTGCCGTGTGACCTGGTCGTGCTCAACGGCGAGCCGCCTTCGTACCTGACGCCGCTGCAAGACCATATCCACACGATGCGGCTTGCGCTCGGCGCGCCGGCGGCGCAACAGCCCGACAAGGGCGGCGTGCACGTGCTCAAGCTCGCCGAGGTGACGCCGGCCGAGATCGCCGCGCTGCAGGCCTATGCACGCGCGGACCTGCTGGCCGACGGCCGGCCGCTGGCGCGCCTGCTCGCGCAGGCCTTGAGCGTGGGCGAGCCACCCTCGCGAACCGCAGCCATGGCCGCGCGCGGCGACGAAGCCCCGCTGCTGCCTGACCGCCGCCAGCGCGCGGCCATCGCCGAGGCGCCCTCGCCCGACGAAGTGGCGCCCAACCGCTTCTCCGAAGACGGTCGCGAGTTCGAGATCCAGGTCGACAGCCTGCGCGTCACGCCTCGTCCCTGGGTCAACGTGCTGGCCAATCCACAATTCGGCTGCATCGTCAGCGAGTCGGGCAGCGGCTTCACCTGGGCGCGCAACAGCCGCATGAACCAGCTCACCGGCTGGAGCAACGACCCGCTGCTCGATCCGCCGAGCGAACACTTCCTGGTGCAAGACCTTGCCACGCGGGAGCTCTGGGGCCTGCTGCCCACGCTGGACCGCAACGGCGTGCAGGGCTACCGCGTCACCCACACCCAGGGCGAAAGTCGTTTCGCCCACGAGCGCCCCGGCCTGGGCATCGAGCTGCGGATCGCGGTGCACCCGCGCGAGCCGGCCAAGCTGCTGCAGGTCAAGCTGCACAACACCGGCCTGCACGAACGCATGCTGCGGCTGGTGGGCATGGTCGAGTGGGTGCTGGGCGCACAGCGCGGCGACCGCATGACGGTGGCCACCGAGTTCGTGCCCGAGGTGCAGGCGGTGCTGGCGCGCCAGCTCGAGCACCAGGGCGGCTTCGGCCGCGGCACGGCCTTCCTCATGCTGGCCGGCGCCACCGCGCAGCAATGGACCTGTGCACGCGACGAGTTCTTCGATTCGCTGGGCCGGCTGCACCTGCCGCGGGCACTGGGCGGCGCCTCGGGCATGGGGCTCGACCCGTGCGGCGCGCTCGACGCCTGCGTGCTGCTGCCGCCGGGCGCGAGTTTCGAGTGCCACTGGGTGTTGGGCTATGGCGATGACCGCGGCGCCGCGCTCGCGCTGGCCGAGCGGCTGCGGGCGCCGGGTGCGCTGCAAGGCTCGGTCGACCGCGCCGTGCAGGCCTGGGACCGCCGCCTGCGAGCGCTCACCGTGCGCACGCCCGACCCGCTGTTCGACGCCATGGTCAACCGCTGGCTGCCGTACCAGACGGTGGCCTGCCGCCTCTGGGCCAAGGCCGGCTTCTACCAGGCCGGCGGCGCCACCGGCTTTCGTGACCAGTTGCAGGACGCGATGGCGCTGGTCTACAGCGAGCCCGAGGCGCTGCGCGCGCAGATCCTGCTGCACGCCAGCCGCCAGTTCCGCGAAGGCGACGTGCAGCACTGGTGGCACTCGCCCACCGGCGCCGGCGTGCGCACGCGCTTCAGCGACGACCTGCTGTGGCTGCCCTATGCGATGCAGCACTACCTGGCCGTCACCGGCGAGCGCAGCCTGCTCGACGACGAAGCGCCCTTCCTCGAAGGCGAGCCGGTGCCCGAAGACCGCGAGGACGTCTATGCCGTGCCGGCGCTGAGCGAGCAGCGCGCCTCGCTCTACGAGCACGGGGCACGTGCCATCGACCGCGCGCTGGGCTTCGGCGTGCACGGGCTGCCGCTGATGGGCACCGGCGACTGGAACGACGGCATGAACCGCGTGGGCCACGAAGGCAAGGGCGAGTCGGTGTGGCTGGGCTGGTTCCTGCTGATGATCCTGCGCGCATGGCAACCGCTGGCACACGAGCGCGGCGACGAGGCGCACGAGTCGCTGTGGGCCGAAGCTCAGCAGGGCCTGGAGACCGCACTGCGCAAACACGGCTGGGACGGCAGCTGGTACCGGCGTGCCTACTTCGACAACGGCCATCCGCTGGGCTCGCACCTCAATGCCGAATGCAAGATCGACCTGATCGCGCAGGCCTGGAGCGTGTTTGCCTCGCCGCCGGGCGACGACCATGCACGCCAGGCCATGGAATGCGCCGATGCGCGCCTGGTCGACCGCCGGGTCGGCGTGATCCGCCTGCTCGACCCGCCGCTGCAGCACCAGGCCGACAACGCCGGCTACATCCAGGCCTACCCGCCCGGCGTGCGCGAAAACGGCGGCCAGTACAACCACGCCGCGGTGTGGGCGCTGATGGCGCAGGCGCAGCTCGGGCGCGCCGACCGGGTGGCCGAATACTTCAACCTGCTCAGCCCTGCGCACCGTGCGCGCACGCCGGCCGCGCAACGCCGCTACCGCATCGAGCCCTACGTGATGCCGGGCGACGTGTACTCGGTCGCGCCCTACGAGGGCCGCGGCGGCTGGAGCTGGTACACCGGCTCGGCGGCCTGGCTGTACCGCGCCGCCATCGAGTCGATGATGGGGCTGGTGCTGCGCGCCGACCGGCTGTGCTTCAGGCCCTGCCTGCCGCCCGACTGGCCGCAGGCGGAGTTGACGCTGCGCCTGCGCGGGCGCGTGATCAAGGCGCGCCTGCAGGTGGGCGCCGCGGCTGCCGCACCCCCAGCACCCGAAGCGCGCCAGCTGGCGGTGGGCGAATGGGTGGCGCTCGACTCGCTGCCCGAAGAGACCGTGCTGATCGTCAACGTGCCGGCCGTCCCGCCTTCGCCCAGCGAGCCGCTGGCCGCGCCGGCCGCGGTGGAGGCGTGAGTTCCGATAAAGCAGTGCGCTCCTGCGACCGTCGGTAGCACTCAACCTCAAGCGAAACGACGTGCGCGCCGAGTTTGCGCTGACGCGCGCCCAAGTGCCTTGGCGCAGCATGCGCGGCATGCGCAACCGCATCGCTGATGGCCACTTCGACATCAACCTCGACGTGGTGCGGGAGACGGTGCGGACGGCTGTGCCTGCGCTGCTGCGTCAGCTACCGGCCGTGCGCCGCAGGTTTTACTTCGCCGGCCGCAGCCGCAGCAGCTTGCCCTCGGGGCTGTCGGTCAGCAAGTAGACGTAGCCCTCCGGCCCCTGCACCACGTCGCGGATGCGCTCGCCGCGGTCCTGCAGGTAGCGCTGCTCCGACACCACGCGCCCGTCGCGCAGCGCCAGCCGCGCCAGGTGGGTGAACTTCAGCGAACCGACCAGCAGGTGCCCCTTCCACTGCGGGAAGGCATCGCCGGTGTAGAACACCAGCCCCGAGGGCGCGATCGAGGGGTCGAAGTAGTGCACCGGCTGCTCCATGCCGGGCGCCTCGGTGCCGCTGCCGATCCTGGCGCCGGAGTAATCGACGCCGTAGGTGATGACCGGCCAGCCGTGGTTGCGTCCTGCCTGCGGGCGGTTGATCTCGTCGCCGCCGCGCGCGCCGTGCTCGGCCGTCCAGAGCTGGCCCGTGGCCGGGTCCAGCGCCGCGCCCTGCACGTTGCGGTGGCCGTAGGACCAGATCTCGGGCCGGGCACCGGCCTGGCCCACGAAGGGGTTGTCGGGCGGGATGCTGCCGTCGCGACGGATGCGGACGATCTTGCCGATGGTGGTGGACAGGTCCTGCGCCTTCTCGCGGTGGGCATAGCGGTCGCCCAGCGTCACGAACAGCGTGCCGTCCTTGCCGAACACCAGGCGCGAACCGAAGTGGTTGCCGCCGCGCACCTTGGGCTGCTGGCGGTAGATCACGCGCAGCTCGCTCAGGCCCTCGGCGCCCAGCACCGCGCGCGCCACGGCAGTGCCCGCGCCTGCCTCGCCCGGCTCGGCATACGAAAGGTAGATGCTGCGGTTGCTCGCGAAATCGGGGTCCACCGCCACGTCGAGCAGGCCGCCCTGGCCCGAGGCCTGCACCTCGGGCACGCCGGCCAGCGGCGCCGAGACCCGGCCGTCGCGTCCGACCAGCCGCAAGCGCCCCGGCCGCTCGGTCACCAGCATGCGGCCGTCGGGCAGGAAGGCCAGCCCCCAGGGATGCTCCAGCCCTTCGGCCACCGTTTCCACCAGCACGCGCTTCGCATCGGCGGCAGCGCCGGCATCGGCGAAGCGGCTGGGTGGCTGCTGCGCCGGGGCACCGGGGGCCGCAAGGCACAAGCTCAGCAGCGCCACGCGGACAAGTCGCGTCATCGAGGTCTCCTGGAGGGGGCGTGCCCCGTCAGACCGGACGCGACGGGCGCAGTTCAGTGTGCCCCGGGCGTGCCCGAGGCCACGCGGGTGTCGCCGAAAAGGCTGGCCAGCGGGCGGGTCTCCGGCAGCACGTACACCACCGCGCGCTGGCGCCCCAGCACCGGCGCCACCACCGAGTCGTAGAACGAACCGCTCACCACCACGCAACCCAGCGAGGCGCGGTTGTCCGTGGCCGTGGACGAAGCCAGCCGCTGCAAGCGCCGCTCGTAGGAGGCGCCCGGCCGTACCCGGTGGATGGCAAAGCCGGAGTCGTATTCCACCCAGACCACCCGTTCGCCGCTCAGGTTGCGACCGGGCTCCGAGACGAAACGGCCTGCCGGCGTGGTGCGCTCCTCGGGCAGCACCTGCGAGACGGGCTTGTCGCCCACGCCGGGCACGGTGTGGTCGCCCGTGGCCTCGCCGATGAGGGCCGGCGCGGCGCCCAGCAGCCGGCCGCCCGGGGCATGCACGAACAGGCGCGCCGCCTTCTTGTCCACGATGGCGAAGGGCCGGCCCTGGTTGTCGGCCGAGGCCTGCACCCACTGAAGCACCTGCCGCGCCTCGGCCGTCAGCGCGAACGGATCGGCACCGGGCCCGCGCGGCGTTTCGGCCGCCAGCGCACCGGCCACTGTCAACAGACTCCCCACGACGCCCGCCGCGGCCCAAGACGCAAGCCGCCTGCTCCACCCACCCATCGAAACCTCTGGCTACTGCTGCAACCGATATCTTGTCGGCTGCAACACCGGTCTCTTTCAGGCCAGAGCCGCCGATTCCGAGACAAAAGCCCGCTCGCGCACGCCGGCATGAGCCCGGTGCCGCCGGGCCTTTGCTTGAAGCCGCGGTGGGCGGCCGCTAGAGTGCCTTTTCACCATGGACAGCCGCCCTCTCGAAACCCGCCTGGTGCGCGTGTACGGCCGGGTGCAAGGCGTGGGTTACCGCCATGCCTGCGTGCAGCAGGCGCGCGCCCTCGGGCTGGCCGGCTGGGTGCGCAACCGCATGGACGATTCGGTCGAGGCGATGCTGCAAGGCACGCCGCAGCAGCTGGCGCGCATGTGCGAATGGATGCGTGACGAAATGCCCGCCGCGCTGGTGGAGCGGATGGACGTGACCGAGGTGCCTCCGCCGTTTGCCAGGCTCGACGGCTTCGAGCAGCGGCCCACCGTGTAGCGTCAGCCGCCGGACTTGCGCCGGCCCTTCTTGCGGCGCGCGTGCGCTTCCAGCGCCAGGTGCAGCACGATCGCGCCGGCCAGCGGCAGCAGGTAGAAGGCCGCGCGGTACGCCAGCAGCGCCGCCACCAGCGCTCCCTCGGGCACCCGGCCGCCGAAGCTGGCGATGAACACCGCCTCGATCACGCCCAGCCCGCCGGGCACATGCACCACCGCACCCGCGATCGCGGCGCTGAGCAGCGTGCCCAGCACCTCGCCAAAGGCCAGCTCGCGCGGCATCAGCGTCCACACCACGCTGCCCACCAGCAGCCAGTGCGTCATCGACAGCGCCATTTGCGCCGCTGCCATGCGGGCCGGCGGCAGCTCCATCTGCCAGCGCCACAGCTTCAGCTGCCGGCCGCCGCGCAGCTCGCAAGCCGCCAGGTACAACGCCGCGCCGGCCAGCAGCGCCGCGCCGATCGCCTGCCACGCCGCTGCCGACAGCCCGAGCGCCGGCGGCGGCTCGAACCCGCCGCTGACCAGCAGCGAGCCCAGCAGCACCATGTAGCCGCTCCAGTTGGCGACCAGGCAGAACGCGAAGATGCGCCCGGCATCCGCCATCTCCAGCCCCAGCTTGGAGTACAGCCGCAGCCGGAAGCCGATGCCGCCGACGATGGAGCCGAGGTTCAGATTCACCGCAAACGACACCAGGCCCACGGCCCACACCTTCAGCAGCGGCAGCCGGTGGCCGATGTGCTGCCGCGCCAGCAGGTCGTAGCCCGCGTACACCGCATGCGCGGCCGTGGCCAGCGCCCAGGTGCCGGCCAGGCTCCAGGCTGGGTAGCTGCGCAAGGCCTCTCCCACCTCGGCCCAGTCGATCTTGCGGCCCCGGTCCACCATGAACCAGCCCACCACGACCAGCAGCGCCACGCCGATCGCCGGGCTCGCCCAGCGCCGCCAGGCGGGCTTGGCAAGCCGGCCGTGAGCATCGCGTGCGCGCTCAGCGCCCAGCGCCTGCGGGGGCATCGGCTTGCTCTCCTTCCACGTCGGTGGGCTCTGCATGGGCGATGGTGCTCGTGGCCGGCACTTCCAGCGGCGCCAGGCGGGGCTGGTGGCTGGGAAACCACCGCGCCCACACCGGGAAGCGGCGCACCACGTAGTAGGCCAGCGAGTCCAGCAGCGCATGCCAGCGGCCGCGCTGCGCCAGCACGCTGCGGTCGACCTGGCGGCAGTGCTCGCGCATCAGGCTCTCGAGGTTGTGGCGCAGCCCGGCGATGAAGGCCGGGTCGCGCGTCATCACGTTGGCCTCGAGGTTGAGCGACAAGCTCAAAGGGTCGAGGTTGCTCGAGCCCACCGTGGCCCAGGCATCGTCCACCAGCGCCACCTTGCCGTGCAGCGGGCGCTTGCAGTATTCGTGGATCTCCACGCCGGCCGGCAGCAGCCGGCTGTGCAGCATGCCGGCGGCCGTCTTCACGAACTGCATGTCGGGCTGGCCCTGCAGGATCAGGCGCACGCGCACGCCGCGCCGCGCCGCCTGGCGGATCGTCTTGAGCAGGCGGTAACCAGGGAAGAAGTACGCGTTGGCGATGATCACCTCGCGCCGCGCGGCGCGGATGGCGGCGCGGTACTGGCGCTCGATGTCGGTGAGGTGCTGCAGGTTGTCGCGGTACACGAACATCATGTCCGCGTCCCCGGCCGGCGGCGGCACCTGGATCGGCGGCCAGGGCGCATGCGGCTTGATCTGCGAGCGCACGAAGGCCTGGATGTTCGCCACGATCGGCCCGCGCACGCGCACCGCATAGTCCTGCTTGGCCTCGGGGCCGAAGTCGGCGAGGTGGTCGGCGCTGAAGTTGATGCCGCCCACGAAGGCCACCTCGCCGTCCACCACGACGATCTTGCGGTGCATGCGGCGGAACAGGTTGGTGCGCAGCATGCCCAGAAAGCGCGGCCGCGGGTCGAAGGCGCGCAGCCGCACGCCGGCTAAGCGCAGCGCACCGATGAACCCGGCCGACAGGTCGGGCGAGCCGAAGCCGTCGACCAGCAGGTCCACCGACACCCCGCGCCGGGCCGCCCCGATCAGCGCCTGCTGCAGCGCCAGGCCGACCTTGTCCTCGAACAGGATGAAGGTCTCGACGATCACCTCGCGCCGCGCCCGCCCGATCGCTTCGAACACCGCCGGAAAGTACTGCTCGCCGTTTTCAAGCAGCTCGATGCGGTTGCCGGGCACCCAGGCCTTCTGCGGCCGCGGACGCAGGAAGCGGGGCATCAGGCGCTGTTCGCCGCTCATGGCTCAGATGTCGAACTCGGCCGCCAGCGGCGCGTGGTCGGACAGGTGCGACCACGGATGCCGCGGCAGCGCCAGCGGCCGGTGGGCGCGCGCGTTGCGCGCATAGATGCGGTCCAGCCGCAGCGCCGGCCAGCGCGACGGGAAGGTGCGGGCCGGCAGTCCGTAGGCGTCGGCGAACACCTCGCGCAGCCCGCCGCATTGCACCAGCCGCTGGTGCCCCAGCATGCGCCAGTCGTTGAAGTCGCCCGCCACCACCACGGGCGCATCGGCCGGAATTTCCCGCAGCACCAGCTCGCAAAGCTGCTGCAGCTGCTGCCGGCGGTGCGACTCGCGCAGGCCGAGGTGCACGCAGATCGCGTGCAGCAGCGGCGCGCCGGCAGCCGGCTCGAGCACACAGTGCAGCAGGCCGCGGCTTTCGTCGCCCGGGTGCGAGGCGTCGTGGTTGGCGTGGTGGCGGATCGGGAAGCGCGACAGCAAGGCGTTGCCGTGGTGGCCGTGCGGATACACCGCGTTGCGGCCGTAGGCCATGTCGGTCCAGATGGTGTCGGCCAGGTACTCGTACTGCGGCTGGTCGGGCCAGTCGGCGTAGCGGGTCGCGTGCACCGCATGCTCGCCCAGCACCTCCTGCAGGAACACCACGTCGGCCTGCACCGCCCGCACCGCCTCGCGCAGCTCCCTGAGGATGAAGCGGCGGTTGAAGAAGCCGAAACCCTTGTGTGCGTTCACGGTCAGGATGCGGAAATGCAGGCGTGACATGCCATCACTGTGCCGGGCATGCCGGCGACCCGCTGTCGCCGCGCGGCCGTTTCGCGCGTGGGGAACGGCCTACACAGCCGGCTGGGCTTCGGCCGCCTGCCCCTGCAGGGCCGACAGGAAGTTGCGCAGCCACCACTGCACGTCGTGGCGCTCCACGCCGGCCAGCAGGGCCCGGTGGCGCTCGATGCGTTCATCCAGGGGCATGCGCAATGCCCGCTCGATGGCGTCGGCCGTGGCGGGGATGTCGTAGGGGTTCACCAGCAGTGCCTCGTGCATCTGCTCAGCCGCGCCGGCAAAGCGCGAGAGCACCAGCACGCCCGGGTCTTCGGGGTCCTGCGCCACCACGTACTCCTTGGCCACCAGGTTCATGCCGTCGCGCAGCGGCGTCACCAGCCCCACCTTGGCGGCGCGGTACAGGCCAGGCAAGCGGCGGCGCGACACCGTGCGGTGCAGGTAGCGCACCGGCATCCAGTCGAGCTCGCCGTATTCGCCGTTGATCGAGCCGCACAGCAGCTCGAGCTGCTTGCGGATCTGGGTATAGGCGTCCACCGATTCGCGCGAGGGCGCCGCGATCTGTATCAGCGTGGCGCTGCCGCGCTGGCCGGGGTAGCGCTTGAGCAGGTCGTTGAAGGCCTGCATGCGCTGCGGCAGGCCCTTGGAGTAGTCGAGCCGGTCCACGCCCACCAGCAGCCGGCGCTTGGAATACTCGCTGCTCGTCTCGCGCCAAGTGTCCATGGCTTCATCGGCCGCGGCCAGCGCGCGGAACTCTCCCACGTCGATCCCGATCGGAAAGGCCTGCGCCTGCAGCGTGCGGCCGAAGGCGAGGTAGCGATGGCCGGGCAGCACCATGGCCTTGGCCTCGGTGTACACGTAGCGTGCGAAGTGGGCCGCGTCGCTTTCGCTCTGCAGGCCCACCACGTCGTAGGCAAACCAGGAGCGCAGCAGCCAGTCCTGCGCGGGCAGCGCCGCCAGGATCAGCGGCGGCGGCAGCGGAATGTGCAGGAAAAAGCCGATGCGTTGCCGGCAACCCAGCGCGCGCAGTTCCGAGGCCAGCGGGATCAGGTGGTAGTCGTGCACCCAGATCAGGTCGTCGTCGCGCAGCAGCGGCTTCAGCGCCTGGGCGAACTGCCGGTTCACGCGCAGGTAGCCGTCGAGGTAGTCGGTGCGGAAATCCGCCAGGTCGAGCCGGTAGTGGAAGATCGGCCACAGCACGCTGTTGGAGTAGCCGAGGTAGTAACTCGCGTGGTCGGTCTTGGTCAGGTCCACCGTGGCCAGCGTCACGTTGCCCGAGTAGCGCACCTGCGCCTTGGCCAGCGCCTGCGGCGGCGCGGTGTCCTCGACAATGCGCCCGCTCCAGCCGAACCACATGCCGCCGGTCTCGTTGAGCGCCGGCGCCAAGGCCACGGCCAGCCCGCCGGCGGCGGTCTTGCGCGGGTCGGCCAGGCGGTTCGAGATGACGACCAGCCGGGCCATCTAGATCACCGTATCCCACGGCAGCGACAAGCGCATCGCCCCGTTGATCAAGCCCACCATCGAATACGTCTGCGGGAAGTTGCCCCACATCTCGCCTGTCACCGGGTGCGTGTCCTCGGCCAGCAGTCCCACGTGGTTGCGCACCCTGAGCATCGCCTCGAAGATCTCGCGCGCTTGCTGCTTGCGGCCGATGCGCGCCAGCGCGTCGATGCGCCAGAAGGTGCAGATGTTGAACGAGGTCTCCGGCTTGCCGAAATCGTCAGCGGCTTCGTATCGCCGCATGAAAGGCCCGTCGGCCAGCGTCTTCTCCATGGCTTCCACGGTGGACACGAAGCGCGGGTCGCGCGGGTCGATGAAGCCCACCTCGGCCATCAGCAGCACACTGGCGTCGAGCTCGCGGCCGCCGAAGCTCTCGGCAAAGGCCTTGCGCTCCTCGCTCCAGGCCTCGCGCAGGATGCGCTCGCGGATGTGCTGCGCGCGCTGGCCCCAGTATTGGGCGCGCTCGGGCAGGCGCAGCGCGAGCGCGATCTTCGACAGCCTGTCGCAGGCCGCCCAGCTCATCAGCACCGACGAGGTGTGGATGCGCGCGCGCGTGCGCAGCTCCCACATGCCGGCGTCGGGCGTGTCGTGCACGCTCCAGGCCAGCTCGCCCATGCGCTCCAGCGCGCCGAACTCCACCTCGCCCGCGCGGCGGAACAGCCGCGTGTCGTGGAAGGCCTGCGCGAAAGCCAGCACGATGTTGCCGTACACGTCGTGCTGGAAGTGCTCGCAGGCCTGGTTGCCCACGCGCACCGGCCCGTCGCCGCGATAGCCCGGCAGGTTCTCGACCATGCCCTCGGTGAGCGAACGCTCCAGGCCGATGCCGTACAGCGGCTGCACGTGGCGCAGGTCCTGCTGGCCGGTGATGATGTTGGCGATCCAGCGCAGGTACTCCTCCATCGTGGCCACTTCCGAGATGCTGTTGAGCGCGCGCACGACGAAGAACGCATCGCGCAGCCAGCAGTAGCGGTAGTCCCAGGTGCGGCCGCTGCCCGGCGCCTCGGGGATGCTGGTGGTCATGGCGGCGACGATGGCGCCGGTGTCCTCGAACAGCGACAGCTTCAGCGTGATGGCCGCACGCACCACCGCCTCCTGCCATTCGAGCGGCAGACTCAACGCGCGCGACCAGTGGCGCCAGTAGCGGCTGGTGGCGGCATGCATCTCGTCGGCGGCGTTGCGCACGCTGGCGGCCAGCGTCTCGTCGGGCCCGAAGATGAAATCGAGCGGACCCTGCAGCAGGAACGGTGTTTCGCCCAGCACATAGGTCAGCGGCGCGTCGGTGGTCATGCGCAGCGTGGCCTCGGGGCCCACGAAGCGCAGGTGGTGGCTGCCGCGGGTGACCACCGGCTCGATGCGGCCCCAGTCGAAGCGCGGGCGCAGCCGCATCACGATGCGCGGCTGCCCGGCGATGGGCCGCAGGCGCCGCACCAGTTGCAAGGGGCGGAAGATGCGGCCACGCGAAAAGTAGCGCGGCGCGAAGTCGGTCACCTCCAGGCCGTTGCCCTGCGCGTCCCACATGCGCGTCACCAGCACCGCGGTGTTGGTTTCGTACTGCTGCTCGGTGCGCACCAGGCCTTCGAGCTCCACGCTCCAGGCGCCGGCGGCGGCCGTGGGATCGAGCAGCGCGTTGAACACCGGGTCGGCGTCGAAGCGCGGCATGCACGACCAGACGATGCGCGCATGCCGGTCGATCAGCGCGGAAAAGGTGCCATTGCCGATCATCCCCAGGTCGAGCGAGGGGTTCAGCGTGGTGGGGCCGTAGGGTTCAGGTACGGTGGGCATGGGCAGAAGGTGAGCTGTCGGCCAAGGGGGCGCACAACCACTGGCGCACGGCCACCGGATTGTCGATGCGGCACTGGGCCGCAGTCTCGCCGGGGCCGACTTTCACCGCAATGCCGCCGCGCTGCTGTACCCGTTGGAAACCGGCCTCGTCGGTCACGTCGTCCCCCACGAACACCGGGCAGCGGCCCTTGAACGGCGGCTCCGCGAGGAAGGTGTCGATGGCATGGCCCTTGCCCACGCCGCGCGGCAGCACCTCCAGCACCTGCTTGCCTTGCAGAAGGCGCAGCGAGGGTTCCTGCGACACCGCCTCCTGCAGCATGGCGCGGCACACCGGCTCCAGCTGAGGCGCCAGCCGGTAGTGCAGCGCCACCGAGACGCTCTTGCGCTCCACCAGCAGGCCGGCGTGCCGCGCCGCCAGGGCTTGCAGCCGTTCGGCGACGGCGGCCACCGCAGTGGTGGCGTGCACGGTGGTGACGACGCCCGCCTCGCTGCGCCGTTCGGCGCCGTGCACGCCGGCGCAAGGCAGCTGCAGCGGCTGCAACCAATGGTCGATCTCGGCGATGGGGCGCCCGGACACGATGGCCACGGCGCCGCCCAGGCGCTGGTGCAGGCGAGCGAGCGCGCCGCGCAGCATCGGGTCGAGCACGATGCCGTCGGGGCGGGGGGCGATCTCGACCAGCGTGCCGTCGAAATCGAGAAACAGGGCATTGTCGGGGGTCAGGGGCGGCGGCGTTGTCACAAGCACGAGGACTGATAGGCAAATGCAATGCCGGCGCGCCGCGCCAGGCTCAAGGTTTCGGCGTCACGGCAGGCGGACGGCCCGATTCGAGATCGAACGCGCCTTGTGCCGCCTTTGCCAGCGGCGTGCCCAGCTTGCGCAGCTCGGCCTCGAATTCGGCCGCCACGCCGGCCACGGCCACGCGGCGCCGCGCGGGGGCGAAGTGCTGGCCGGCGAAGGTCTGCACTTGCTCCGGGCTCACCGCCTGCAGCCGCCCGATGCGCTGCGGCAGGTCGGACAACGGCAGGCCGGCCACCGCCAGGTCGGTCACTTCGTCCACCAGGCCTTGCGTGGTTTCCAGCGTGCGGCCGAAGCCGCCGATCAGCGAGGCGCGCCGTGCGTCCAGCTCCTCGGCGGGCACCGGCGTGCCGGCCAGCGCATCGAGCTGCGCGCCGATCAGGGCCACCACCTCGGCCGCCGACGGGTTCTTGGTCTGCAGCGAGGCCCGCACGGCGCCGGCGTGGCGGCGCGCATCGAAGTCGCTGCGTGCGCTGTAGCTCAGGCCCCGCTTGATGCGGATCTCCTGGTTCAGGCGCGACGAGTAGCCCATGCCCAGCACCGCATTGGCCACCATGCCGGCAAAGCGCTCGGGCGACGAGGCGGGCACGGCCGGCACCGCCACCGCCACGCCGGCCTGGCCTGCGCTGGGCATGTCGATCACCACGGTGGCCTCCGGCCAGGGCGCGCCGGCGGCCGTGCGCGGCGCCGGCAGCGGCTGCGCGGGCGCCTTCCAGCGGCCGAAATGGCGCTGCGCCAGCGCGCGCGCCTCGTCCATCGCAATGTCGCCGGCGAACACCAGCACGGCGTTGTCGGGCCGGAACCAGCGCGCATGGTGCGCCCGCAGGTCGGCGCGCGCGATGCGCGGCAGCGAGGCCGGCGTGCCGCCCACCGGGTGCCCATAGGCGCCGTCGCCGTACACCGCGCGCTGCACCGCCAGCCCGGCCAGCGCGCCGGGTTGCGCCAGCACCACCTTCATCTCGTCGAGCGCCTGCTCGCGGTAGCGCTCGATCTCCGCCGGTGCGAAGGTGGGTTCCAGCGCCACTTCCGCCAGCAGGCCCAGCGCGGCCGACAACTTGGGCGTGGTGACGGTGATGCCCACGGCCGATCGGTCCCAGCCGGCGCCCGCTTCGATGGAGCCACCCAGGGCCTCGGCCGCGCCGGCCAGCGCCGGCGCGCTGTGGCGCCGGGTACCGCGCGCCAGCAGGCCGGCCGTCATGGAGGCCAGGCCCGCACGCTGCGGCGGGTCGGCCTCGGCACCCGACAGCACCACCAGGCGAACGCTCACGAGCGGGACGCCGGCACGCGACGAGACGATCACGCGCAAGCCGTTGGCCAACATCGCCTCGTCGGGGGCGGCCACGCGCGCGGGGCGCGGCGCGGCCGGCGGCGGTGGCTGCTCGTACGGTTGCGCCTGGACGGCGGCCGCAGCGGCAGCCAGCAACAGCATGCCGCACAGGCGTCGGGTCATCATCGTGCGGCTCCTGGTTTGGCGGCAGCGTCGGCTGCTTGTGCATACGTCAGGTGCACCTTGTGCGCACCGGCCACATAGCGCCGCATCACGCGCTGCACGTCGGCCGCCGTCACGCGCTGCAGCTCGCCCAGCAGCGTGTTGGCCTTGCCGGCGTCGCCGTACAGCACCGCCGCTTCGGCCAGCGCAAAAGCCTTGCCATCCGGCGTCTGCCGCTCGGTGAGGGCCTGTGTGAGCAGCTGGGTCTTCACCTTGGCCAGCTCGGCCGCCGTGGGCGGCGTGCGCGCCAGGCGCAGCACTTCCGACTCCAGCGCGCGGGCCAGCGGCTGCAGCGCCTGGCCGCCGGCGGCCATGGCGTAGGCGATCAGCAGGCCGGGGCCGGCGCGCAGGTCGGCTTCGAAGCCGGCCTGCGCGGCCAGGCGCCGGCGGTACACCAGCGCCTGGTTCAGGCGCGAGGACTCGCCGGCCGACAGCAGCCCCGCGGCCACCTTCAGCGCCGCGGTGTCGGCGCTGCCGACGGGCGGCGCCTGCCACACCAGCGCCACCGCCGGCAGCGGCACCTGCGGCCCGGTGATCTGCGCCGCGCGGTCGCGCGCCCAGCGCGGCTCGGCCACGGTGACACGCGGGATCGGCCGCTCGGGCCGCGGCACCGGGGCGAAGTACTGGTCCACCCAGGCCTGCAGCTGCCTGGGCTCGAAGTCGCCCGCCACCACCAGCGTGGCGTTGTCGGGCCGGTAGTAGGTGCGGTGGAAGTCGATCACGTCCTGCAGCGTGGCGGCCTGCAGCTCCTCGATGCTGCCGATGCCGGGCCGCTTGTACGGATGCTTCAGGTAGGCCGCCGGCGCGATGCCGTTGAAGAAGCGGCCGTAGGGCGCGGCCAGCACGCGCTGGCGGTACTCTTCCTGCACCACCGAGCGCTCCGACTGGAAGTTGGCCTCGTCCACGTCGAGGTGGGCCATGCGCTCGGCCTCGGCCCACAGCAGCCGCTCCAGGTGGTTGGAGGGCACGACCTCGTGATAGGCCGTCACGTCGTCGGCCGTGAAGGCGTTGTTGAAGCCGCCCACGTCCTCGGTCATGCGGTCGAACTGCTCCGACTTCATGTAGCGCGTGGCCTTGAACATCATGTGCTCGAACAGGTGGGCAAAGCCGGAGCGGCCCGGCGGGTCGTCCTTGGAGCCCACGTGGTACCAGACCTGGATGCTCACGGTGGGGCTGGCATGGTCTTCCAGCGCGATCACGCGCAGGCCGTTGTCCAGCGTGCGCTCGGTGAAGGCGAAAGGCGCCACCTGCAAGGCCGGCGCTGTGGGCGCCGCCTGGACGCACCAGGCCGCCAGGGCCAGCACGAGGCCCGCAAAACAAAACCTGCGCTGCATCGGAAAGCGGTGTGTGGGTGTTCGAAGCCGGCTACTGTACCGCCGGGCTCCGCGGCGCAGGCACGTGTCCGAAAACGGCCACCCCCCCGGGACGCCCGTCCCCATAATGCCCCGCATGACGCTGCAGCCCGACGCCGCCTACCTCGCCTTGAAGGCACGTGACCCGCGCTTCGACGGGCGGCTGTTCGTCGGCGTCACCTCCACCGGCGTGTACTGCCGGCCGGTGTGCCGCGTGCGCACGCCGCGGCGCGAGAACTGCCGCTTCTATGCCAACGCGGCCAGCGCCGAGTGCGACGGCTTCCGGCCCTGCCTGCGCTGCCGGCCCGAGCTGGCGCCGGGCCTGTCGCTGATGGATTCGTCGCAGGTGCTGGCCCAGCACGCCGCCCGCATGCTGGACGCGGCGGCGCGCCACGGCACGCCGCTGGCGCTGCCCGAGGTGGCGGCGCAGCTGGGCGTGACCGACCGGCACCTGCGGCGCATCTTCCAGCAGGCCCATGGCGTGTCGCCGCTCGACTACTTCAGCACGCAGCGCCTGCTGCTGGCCAAGCAGCTGCTCACCGACACGGCGCTGCCGGTCACGCAGGTGGCGCTGGCCAGCGGCTTCGCCAGCGTGCGGCGCTTCAACGCGGCGTTTGCCGAGCGCTACCGCATGAGCCCTTCGGCGCTGCGCAAGTCGGGGGCGCGCCAGCTGAGCGCCCAGGGCGATGCCCCGAGCTTCCGCCTGGGCTACCGGCCGCCGTACGACGTCCAGGGCGTGCTGCATTTCTTCGCGCAGCGCGCGGTGCAGGGCGTGGAGGCGGTGCAGGGCCTGGAGCTGCGGCGCAGCCTGAGCCTGCCGCTGGGCGGCGCCTGGCTGCACGGCTGGATCAGCGCGCGCTTCGAGCCCGCGCGCCACGAGGTGGTGCTGTCGGTGGCGCCGGCGCTGATGCCGCTGGCCGGCAGCGTGCTGCAGCGCGTGCGCCAGGGGCTGGACCTCGACGCCGACCCGGCGCTGATCGACCCGGTGCTCGGCGCCACCCTGCCCTGCCCGCACGTGCCCGGCCTGCGCGTGCCCAACGGCTTCGACGGCTTCGAGATCGCCGCGCGCGTCATCCTCGGCCAGCAGGTCACGGTGGCCGCCGCGCGCACGCTGGTGCGCCGGCTGGTCGAGCGCTTCGGCACGCCGGTGGACACGCCGTTCGCCGACATCACGCGCAGCTTTCCGTCGGCGCAAACCATCGCCGAAGCCGACCCCGAGGCCATCGGCACGCTGGGCATCGTGCGCCAGCGCGTGCGCGCGCTGCAGGCGCTGGCGCGCGAGCTGCACGAGGGCCGGCTGCAGCTGCACCGCGGCGCGCCGCTGGCCGCCACGATGGCAGCGCTGCATGCACTGCCCGGCGTGGGCGAGTGGACGGTGCAGCTGATCGCGATGCGCGCGCTGGCCTGGCCCGATGCGTTCCCGGCCAGCGACATCGGCGTGCTCAACGCGCTGCGCACGCGCGACGCCAAGCTGGCGCAGCAGCAGGCCGAGGCCTGGCGGCCCTGGCGGGCGTATGCGGTGCTGCGGCTGTGGCAAACCCTGGAGACCGGCACATGATTCCCCTCGTCGCACAGGCCCGCTGGGACTCGCCCTTGGGCCCACTCACCCTGGCCGCCACCGAGGCCGGCCTGGCCGGCGCCTGGTTCGACGGCCAGAAGCACCACCCCGGACCGCTGGGCCTGCCCTTCGATGCGCGCCAGCGCTTCATCGCGCAGGCCATCGAGGAGCTGCAGGCCTACTTTGCCGGCGCGCCCGACGGCTTCCGCGTCGCACTGGACCTGCACGGCACGCCCTTCCAGCGCGCGGTATGGCGAGCGCTGCTGCAGATCGGGCCCGGCGCCACCAGCACCTATGCGCGCCTTGCCGCCAGCGTGGGCAGACCGGCCGCCAGCCGCGCCGCCGGGGCGGCGGTGGGCCGCAACCCGGTGTCGGTGATCGTGCCCTGCCACCGCGTGCTGGGCCGCGATGGCGGGCTCACCGGCTATGCCGGCGGCCTGCCGCGCAAGGCCTGGCTGCTGCGGCTGGAGGGCGCACCGATGAGCGCGACGCAAGAGTCGATGACAAATCCGCAAGACCCTGCCGGGCACGACGGCGGCGCCTTCACTACAGTGGCGGCCCTATGAAGCAACGCGACATCACCGAGCTGGTCACCCTGGCGGCGATCTGGGGCGCCTCCTTCCTGTTCATGCGCCTGGGGGCCGGCGAGTTCGGGCCGGTGGCGCTGGCGATGGTGCGCGTTGTGGGGGCGAGCCTGTTCCTGATGCCGCTGCTGGCGATGCGCGGCGAGTGGCCGGCGCTCAAGGCGCACTGGAAGCCGATCTTCTTCGTCGGGCTCACCAACTCGGCCATTCCGTTCCTGTGCTTCAGCTACGCGGCGCTGTCGATCACCGCAGGGCTGTCGTCGATCTTCAACGCCACCACGCCGTTGTGGGGCGCGCTGATCGCCTGGCTGTGGCTGAAGGACAAGCTCAACGGCTGGCGCGTGCTGGGTCTGGCGATCGGCTTCGCCGGCGTGCTGGGGCTGGCCTGGGAGAAGGCCAGCTTCAAGCCGGGCGCCGAGTCCACCGGCTGGGCGGTGCTGGCGGTGCTGGGCGCGACGCTGCTCTACGGCTTTTCGGCCAGCTTCACGAAGAAGCGGCTCACCGGCGTGCCGCCGATGGCGCTGGCCGCCGGCAGCCAGCTCTCGTCGGCGCTGGCCTTGTTGCTGCCGGGCTTGTGGCTGTGGCCGCAGCAGATGCCGGGCGCCACGGCCTGGACCGCGGCCCTGGGCCTGGCGCTGCTGTGCACCGGCGCGGCCTACGTGCTGTTCTTCCGGTTGATCGCCCATATCGGGCCGGCGAACGCCATTTCGGTCACCTTTCTCATTCCCGCGTTCGCGGTGCTGTGGGGCGCGGTGTTCCTGGGCGAACGCATCACGCCGGCCATGGTGGTGGGCTGCGCCGTGATCCTCTGCGGCACGGCGCTGGCTACCGGTGTGCTCAAGCCGCGGCTGCCGGCGCGTGCCGCCGCAGCCGAGTAGCGCAGCGGCTGATCCTCCGCAAGCCCGGTGCACGCCGGGCCTTGAAGCCGCCGCGGGCGGCCCCTATTTCTCGTGCAGACGCCGCAGCGGCCTCCTCCCGGAGCCCCGGCGTCCCGTGAATCAGGAGGACCGCCATGTATGAATCGATGCTGAACTTCCCGGGCAACCTGTTCAGCGAGTTCGACCGGCTGCGCCGCGAGCTCGACGACGTGTTCGGCAGCGTGGGTGCGCCCACGAGCATCCGCTCGGTGGCGCCCGGCACCTTCCCTGCCATCAACGTGGGCAGCACGCCGGGCAGCCTGGAGATCTATGCCTTCGCGCCCGGCCTGGACCCGAACAAGATCGACGTGACCATCGACCGCGGCGTGCTCACGCTGTCGGGCGAGCGCCCCTCGTCGCTGCCCAGCGAGCAGGAGGCGCGCGAACGCAAGCTGAGCGTGTACAGCCAGGAGCGGCCCTACGGCAGCTTCAAGCGCGCGATCAGCCTGCCCGACGACGTGGACCCCGCACACGTGAACGCGAGCTACCGCGACGGCGTGCTGCACATCAGCATCGCGCGCCGCGAGTCGGCACAGCCGCGCCGCATCGCCATCCAATGAGCCTTGAAGGAGCGAAACCATGAGCGACCGTCAAGAGATCAAGACCACCGAGCAGCCGCAAGGGCAGCTGCAACAGCAGCAGCAGCCGCAGCGCAGCGCCGAGCGCGAGCGGGCCATGGCGCCGCGGGTGGACGTGCTGGAAGACCAGACCGGCATCACCCTGCTGGCCGACCTGCCCGGCGTGTCGAAGGACCAGCTGGAGCTGAAGATCGAAGGCGACACGCTGCAGATCGAGGCGCCCGTGGCACCGCAGACGCCCGAGCGCCTGCAGCCGCTGTATGCCGAAGTGCGCGTGCCGCGCTACCGCCGCGCCTTCACGCTCAGCCGCGAGCTGGACACCAGCCGCATCGACGCCAGCCTGAAGGACGGCGTGCTGAACCTGCGCATCCCCAAGCACGAGCATGCGCAACCGCGCCGCGTGCAGGTGCAGGTGAGCTGAAGGCTTTGCAGAAAAGGAGTGCACCATGAGCGTGTTGACCGAATGGAAGCATGGCCTGGAGCACGCCTGGGACTCGTTCGCCGACGGCTGGCGCGAGATGCGCGAACGCGCGGCGAACGCCGTCACGCGCTACCGGCCGAGCGCTGCCGCCCAGGCGCAGCCAGGCGGCAAGGACGAGTTGCCGCCGATGCCGCTGTCGGCGGGCTGGGGCCTGCTGGCCGCCGACGTGTACGACACCGACGACCAGGTCATCGTGCGCCTCGAAGCACCGGGCATGAAGAAGGACGACTTCCGCATCGAGGTGCAGGGCGACGCACTGGTGATCGAAGGCGACAAGCGCTACGAGTGCGAGACCACCGAAGGCCGCTACCGCCTGATGCAGTGCGCCTACGGCAGCTTCTCGCGCACCGTGCCGCTGCCGGTGCCGGTGCACAGCGAGCGCGCGAAGGCCAGCTATGCCGACGGCGTGCTGCGGGTGGAGCTGCCCAAGCGCGAGGAGGCGAAGCCGCGAAGGATTGCGGTGAAGGGCTGAGCTTGGTTGTTTGAGGTGGGCGCCCGCGGCGGGCAGCACCCGCTGCGGGTCTCACGGGGGTGGATCACCCCAAATACCGCTCCAACCGGAACGCCGACAACCCGGGAATCACGTCATCGGCTTGCGCCAGCACCGCCGGGTTCCCCACCCCTACCGCATACATGCCCGCCGCCTTGATGGCCTGCACCCCGGCCACCGCGTCTTCCACGCCGAGGCAGGCAGCCGGCTTCACCCCCAGCTGCTGCGCCGCGCTGAGGAAGATTTCCGGGTCGGGCTTGCCGCGCCGGATGCGCGCTGCGTCCACCACCACGTCGAAGCGGTCGGTGATGCCCAGCCGCCGCAGCACGGTGGCGGCGTTCTTGCTCACCGAGGCCAGTCCGATCTTCAGGCCCGCCTCGCGCACCGCGGCCAGCGCCTGCACGGCACCGGGCAGCAGATGGGAGGAGTCCATCGTGCTGACCAGCCGCTGGTAGTGCGCGTTCTTGCGCGTGGCCAGAGCCTGCTTCTCCTCGGCCGAGTAGCGCCGCCCGCCCTGGGCGAGGATCAGCTCCAGCGAGCCCATGCGGTCGATGCCCTTCAACTTTTCGTTGAACGCCTCGTCGAACGGCAGTTGCAGCGAGTGGGCCAGCTCGCGCCAGGCCAGGAAGTGGAAGTGCGCGGTGTCGGTGAGCACGCCGTCGAGATCGAAGATGACGGCCTGGAAGCGGGGGGAAGGATTCATCGGCTCAGCGGCAAGGTCTGCACGGGTTGTCTGGCGGACAGCCGCAGCGTGCGGCCCTCGTGCTGCAACTCCAGGCTCTCGCCTTCGAGCAGCCGGTACTCGGCCTCGCCGGGACGCACCTGCACCTGCAGCTGACGGCCCCTCACGCGCAGGCGAAAGCCATAGTGCGTCCAGCGCGCGGGCAGGCGCGGCGCAAAGCGCAGCTGGCCTTCATGAATGCGCATGCCGGCGAAGCCGTACACCACGCCCATCCAGGTGCCGGCCATCGCCGCGGTGTGCACGCCGTACTGCGTGTTGCCGTGCTCGTTGTCCAGGTCCATGCGCGCGGTGTGCATGAAGTAGTCGTAGGCCTTGTCGGCATAGCCCACTTCGCTGGCCACGATGCTGAAGATGCAGGCCGACAGCGACGAGTCGTGTGTGGTCAGCGGCTCGTAGTAGTCGAAGTCGCGGCGCTTTTGCTCCAGCGTGAAGCGCTCGCCGCGCAGCAGCAGCGCCAGCACCACGTCGGCCTGCTTGCACACGCGGTGGCGGTAGATCACCAGCGGGTGGTAGTGCAGCAGCAGCGGGTACTTCTCGGGCGGCGTGTTGGCAAAGTCCCAGGCCGGCTTGTGCAGGAAGCTGTCGTCCTGCGGGTGCACGCCCAACTGCTCGTCCAACGGCAGGTACATCGCCTCGGCGGCGCGGCGCCATTGGCCCGGCTCGTCGGGCGAGAGCTCCATCGCGGCGGCGATGCGCGCGAAGTCCTTGGGGTGCTTGCGCTGCAGCCGCTCGGCCACGCTGGCGGCGTACGCGAGGTGCTGCTGCGCCATCGCGTTGGTGTAGAAGTTGTTGCTGACCATGGCCGTGTACTCGTCGGGCCCGGTCACCTCGTGGATGCAGAAGGCGCCGCCGCGGCGCTCGTCGAAATGGCCCAGCCCCATCCAGATGCGGGCCGTTTCCATCAGCACCTCGGCGCCTTGCTCGCGCAGGTATTTCTCGTCGCCGGTGGTCTCGACGTACAGCTTGATCGAGTGGGCGATGTCGGCGTTGATGTGGTACTGCGCGGTGCCGGCCGGAAAGTAGGCGGAGCACTCGGCGCCGGCGATGGTGCGCCAGGGGTAGAGCGCACCCTTGGCATGCGCCATCTCGCGCGCCCGCTCGCGCGCGGCCGGCAGGCCGGCCCAGCGGTAGGCCAGCAGCTGGCGCGCGATCTGCGGCTGCGTGGCCAGGAAGAACGGGAACACGTAGATCTCGGTGTCCCAGAAATAGTGGCCCTCGTAGCCCTCGCCGGTGACGCCCTTGGCCGCGATGTTGGTCTTGCCGTCGCGCCCCACCGACTGCAGCAGGTGGTAGAGGTTGAAGCGCATGCCCTGCTGCAGCGCGGCGTCGCCGCCGATCTGCACGTCGGCCTCGCGCCAGAACGCGGCCAGCGCCTCCTGCTGCTCGCGGCACAAGGCGTCGAAGCCGGCCGCGCGCGCTTCGGCCAGCGCCTCGTCGCTGCGCTGCATCAGCTCGGCCTCGGGAAAGTCGCGCGAGCTGTGATAGGCACCGAACTTCACCAGCGTGACGGTCTCACCCTCGCCGGCCTGCAGCGAGAAGATCTGGGTCAGGCACTGGCCCGCGGCCAGGCTCTCGCGCGAGAGCACCGCGTCGCGGCCGCCCTCGCATTGGTGCTCCAGCGCGCTCACCAGCGTGAGGCTGCTGGTGCGCGTGCGGTGCACCAGCCGCACGCCGCTGTCGGTCTGGCGCGACTCCAGCCATTGCAGCGGCGGCACCTTCACGTGCGAGCCCACGCGCGGGTCGTCGCCGGCCTCCAGGTTGCGCGTGCGCGCATCCAGCGCCGACACCAGCTTGACGCGCCCTTCGAAATTGAGCAGCCGCACCGCATAGCGGATCGCGAAGACATGCTTGCGCTTCAGGCACACCAGGCGTTCGCTCACCACCTCCACATGCCGCCCTTCGGGCGACTGCCAGTTCACCGTGCGCCTGAGCACGCCCTCGCGCAGGTCGAGCGTGCGCTCGTAGCGCAGCGTCCTGCCCTGCAGCAGGTCGAAGCGCTCTTCGTCGAGCCACAGCTCGATGCGCTTGCCGTTGGGCACGTTGAGCATGAACTGGTTCTGCCGCGCCAGCCCATAGGCCGTCTCGGGGTAGTGGATGGCCGAGGTTTCGTAGAAGCCGTTGAGGTAGGTGCCTTCGAAGGTGGGCATCGGCGTGCCGACGAAGCCTTCGTCCTGCGTGCCGCGCAGGCCGATGTAGCCGTTGCCCAGCGCGAACAGCGTCTCGTCGAGCAGATTGCTCTCGACGTCGAACGCGGTCTCGGTGATCCGCCAGTCGTCCAGCGGGTAGGTGTGGGTGCCCATGGCATCGTTCCGTGTCAGGCTTGCGCGGGCCGCGGCAGCGCCTGGCCGTCGGCGCGGAACACGTGCACCTGCTCCGGCGGCAGCCCGAAGGGCACGCGGTCGCCCAGCTTCAGGCCCGGCAGCGCGCCCTTGGCAAGCAGCATCGCCTCCTGGCCCGCCACCTGCAGGTAGACCTGGCTGGTCTCGCCCAGATGCTCCAGGTGGGACACCACGCCCTGTCCGGGCCCGCTGCCGAGCAGCACATGCTCGGGGCGGATGCCCAGCGTCAGCTCTTCGCCGGCCTGCAGCGCCGGGGCCAGCACTTGGGCCTGCACCTCCAGGCCGCCCGCCAGGCGCGCACGCACGCACTGCGGCTCGCAGGCCACGGCGCTGCCCCTGAGGAAGTTCATCGCCGGTGAGCCGATGAAGCTGGCCACGAAGAGGTTGCGCGGATGGTGGTACAGCTGCAGCGGATGCCCCACCTGCGCGATGCTGGGCAGGCCGCGCGCGGCGATGTCGGGGCGCAGCAGCACGATCTTGTCGGCCAGCGTCATCGCCTCCACCTGGTCGTGGGTGACGTACACCATGCTGGCCGAGCCCATCTCTCGGTGCAGCCGCGCGATCTCGACCCGGGTCTTGATGCGCAGGCCCGCGTCGAGGTTGGACAGGGGCTCGTCGAACAGGAACACCTTCGGGTTGCGCACGATCGCGCGGCCGATGGCCACGCGCTGGCGCTGGCCGCCCGACAAGGCCTTGGGCTTGCGCTCCAGCAGGCCATCGAGATGCAGCGACTTCGCGGCCGCCTGCACGCGGCGGTCGATCTCGTCGTCGGGCAGCTTCTGGTGGCGCAGGCCGAAGGCCATGTTCTCGTACACGCTCATGTGCGGGTACAGCGCGTAGCTCTGGAACACCATGGCCACGTTGCGCTGCGCGGGCGGCAGGTCGTTGACCACGCGGCCGTCGATCCGCAGCTCGCCGGTGCTGATCTCCTCCAGCCCGGCGACCAGCCGCAGCAGCGTCGACTTGCCGCAGCCCGAAGGCCCGATGAAGACGCAGAACTCGCCCGGCTCGATGACCAGGTTGATGTCGTGCAGCACGGCGACGTCGCCGTAGCGCTTGCCCACGTTGCGCAGTTCGATGCGGCTCATAGATGTGGTGTTGTCGTTCAGCCCTTGACCGAGCCTGCAGTAAGACCCGCCACGATGTGGCGTTGGAAGTAGACGACCAGCCCCACCAGCGGCAAGGTCACGATGACCGACGCCGCCATCAGCGACCCCCAGGGCACCTCGTAGGCGCTGTTGCCGCTGACCAGCGCAATGGCCACCGGCACCGTGCGCTGCTCGGGGCTGATGGTGAAGGTGAGCGCGAACAGGAACTCGTTCCACGCCGCGATGAAGGCGAGCAGGCCGGTGGCCACCATCGCCGGCCACAGCAGCGGCATGAAGATGCGGAAGATCAGCGTGAACAGCCCCAGCCCGTCCATCATGGCCGCTTCCTCCACTTCTTTCGGCAGCTGGCTCATGAAAGTGACCAGCACCCACACGGTGAAAGGCAGGGTGATCACGAGATCGGCGATCAGCAGCGCGCCCAGCGAGTCGTACAGGCCCAGCGCGCGCACCAGCTCGTACATGCCGGAGAGCACCGCCACCTGCGGGAACATCGAGGCCGCCAGGATGGTGAGCAGCAGCACGCCGCGCCCGCGAAAGCTCACCCGCCCCAGCGCCCAGGCTGCCAGCAGGCTCAAGGCCAGCGACAGCGCCACCACGCCGGCCGACACCAGCGCCGAGTTGAGCAGATTGCGGCCGAACGATTGCTGTTCGAACAGGCTGGCGTAGTTGGCCAGCGTGGGCGCGTCCACCCACAGGGTGGGCGAGAACAGCGCATTGCCCTGCTTCACCGAGGTGGCCACCGCATAGAGCAACGGAAACACGCTGGCGAAGACGACCAGCGCCGCCACCGGCCAGTACAGTGCGGACCAGATGCCGCCGCGCGCTTTCATCAAGCGGCTCCTTCGGCCATGCGCCGCCGCGCGAAGCCCAGGTACAGGATGGTCACGAACGCGATCACGAAGAACAGCGCGGTGGCCGCGGCCGAGCCGCTGCCGATGAGCTGGAAATCGATGAGTTGCTCGCGCACGAAGATCGACAGGCTCTTGGTGTGGCGGCTGTTGGAGGTCATCACGTAGATCACGTCGAACACGCGCAGCGCGTCCAGCGTGCGGAACAGCATGGCCACCGCCACGCCCGGCGCGATCAGCGGCAGCGTGATGCGCCAGAACACGCGCCAGGGCGGCACCCCGTCGACGTGGGCGGCCTCGTAGCAGTCGGTGGGCACCATCTGCAGCGCGGCCAGGATCAGCAGCGCCATGAAGGGCGTGGTCTTCCACACGTCCACCATCACCACGGTGAACAGCGACCACTGCGGGTCGGCCGTCCAGGCCAGCGGCGTGGCGACGAGACCCAGCTGCACCAGCCAGTGGTTCACCACGCCGTACTGGTCGTTGAGCATCCAGCCCCAGATGCGCGCCGACACCACGGTGGGAATGGCCCAGGGCACCAGCACCGCCGCGCGCAGGAAGGTGCGCACCGGCGAGGGGTGGTTGATCACCAGCGCCACCACCAGCCCGAGCACCGTCTCCAGCGTCACCGACAGCAAGGCGAACACCAGCGTGTTGCGGGCAGCGCCCCAGAAGTCGGAGTCCTTGCTGAGCACGCCGAACTCGCCGAGGTAGTTGTCCAGCCCGACGAACTGCCACTCGGCCAGGTTGTCCAGCGAGGCATCGGTGAAGCTGAACCAGATGGTGCGCCCCAGCGGCCAGCCGGCCACCGCGGCCAGCACCACCAGCATCGGCAACAGCGCGATCCACGCCCAGCGCACGCGCTGGCGATTCAGCCCCCCAGACATGTCAGTCGCTCCACCGCGCATCGAGCGTTCTCTGCGCCGCGTCCAGCGGCCGCCACGGAGCCGGCTTCGCCGCTCCGCTGGCGGCGCCCCTCTGAGCCACTGGCGCCCGGCCGCTCCGAAGCCAGTGGCCCGCCCCCTCGGGGGGCGGGCGCGGTACTCCGCGACCGGGGGCCCACACCTGTCGGGGAAGCGCCGAAGGCGCTACGGGGGTGGTTCACCACTTCCCGCCACGTGACAGCTGATTGAGCCGCGTGTTCAGCCGCGCCATCGCCTCCTCCGGCTTGGCCGTCTTGGACAGCACCTCGTGCACCGCGTTCTGGAACTCGCTGCTCACCTGGTTGTAGCGCGAGCCGGTCACGGCCGTGGGCCGCGCCACCGCGCTGGTGAAGGTGCGCAGCAGCGAGCCCATGAAGGGGTTGGTCTTGCGGATGTCGGCGTCCTTGTAGAGCTCGCTGATCGTGGGGTTGTAGGAGCCGCGGATCGCCCGGTCCTTCTGCACCTCGGCCCCGGTCATGTACAGCACCAGCTCTGCGGCCAGCGCCTGGTTCTTCGAATGGCGCGACACGCCCAGCGTCTGCCCGCCCAGCGTGGCGGCATGGCGCGCGCCTTCGCCGCTGCCGCGCGGCAGCACCGCCACGCCCACCTTGTCCTTCACCGGGCTGTCGGGCGCCTGCGAGGCGGCCCAGGCGTAGGGCCAGTTGCGCATGAACACCGCGTTGCCGTTCTGGAACGGCCCGCGCGCCTCTTCCTCCGCGTAGTTGAGCACCGCCGTGGGCGAGATCGTGCCGACGAAGGTGGCGATCGTGGCCACGGCCTTCACCGCGTTGGGGTTGCCGATGGTGACCTTGCCGCGCTCGTCGACGATGGTGCCGCCGCCGTAGCTGGCCACCCATTCGAGCGCGTTGCAGGTCAGGCCTTCGTAGGCGCGGCCCTGCCACACGTAGCCCCACATCTTGTCCTTGCCGGCCTTGCGCTCGGCGTCCTGGATCAGCTGGGCCGTGGCCTTGAGCTGCTCCCAGGTCTGCGGGACGTCCTGCTTGTACTTCTCGAGCAGGTCGCGGCGGTAGTAGAGCAGCCCGGCGTCGATGAACCAGGGCATGGCGGCGAGCTTGCCGCCCACGGTGCTGTTGCCCACCATGCTGGCAAAGTGGCCCTGCTCCACGCCTTTGCTGTAGGGCCTGAGGTCCGTCAGGTGGTTGGCCAGCAGGCCCACCTGGTTGATCTCGATCTGGAACACGTCGATCTTGTCCGAGCCGGACGACAGCACCTGCTGGTACAGGGCCAGGCGCTCGCTCGCGTCGTTGGGGGTGGTGACCACCTCGACGCCGTGGCCCGACTTCCTGGCCCAGGCCTGCGCGGCGCCGCGGCACAGCTCGAGCTCCTGGCCCAGGCCGGTGCAGGCGATCTTGAGCGTCGCGCCGTGGGCCGCCGCCGCGCACAACAGGGCCGTCGCCAAAGCGGTGGGCGCCAGGGCGCGCCGCGCGAATCGAGTCATGTGTCGTCCTCCGAGCGCACGCGTTGCCACCGGGCCCGCGCGCTGCAGCGAATTACATAACCGCTATCGACGGACAAGATTTCATGTGTTGTCCGCGACGCTGTAATCCTTGAAACATTGCCAGCGGGTGCCTGCTAGGCCGACACGTCCGCCTGCGCCTGCACGTCGTGCAGCCAGCGTGCCAGGCGCTCGCGGTCGAACGGCTTGAGCAGGAAGGGCCAGCGAATCGGCTCGCGCGACTGCTCCAGCGCCTCGCGCGGCACGCCCGACATCAGGCCGATGGGCAGCTGCGGCCATTGCTCGTGCACCTGCCGGGCCAGCAGGCGGCCGTCGGCGCCGGCGGCCAGGCGCACGTCGGACAGCATCACGTCGGGCAGGGTCCGCGCCTCGCGCAGCACGCCCAGCGCTTCATCGGGCGAAGCCGCGGCGGTGACGTCGCAGCCGAGCTGTCGCAGCATGTCGCCCACTGTGGCGCGAAAGGCCTCGTCGTCATCGACCAGCAGCACGCGGGTGCCGGGAGCGGCCGGCGCCGCGGCAGCCGCTGCCGCCGTGGGTGTGAGCAAGGCCTGGGGCGCGTTGCGCAGCCGCATGTCGGCCAGCGGGAAGCACAAGGTGACCGACGTGCCCTGCCCCACCTTGCTGGCCAGCGCCACCCGGCCGCCCGACTGGTGCACGAAGCCGTGCACGATGGACAGGCCCAGCCCGCTGCCTTCGCCCGCCTCGCCGCCGCCTTGCTTGGTGGTGAAGAAGGGCTCGAACACCTTGTCGAGCAGCGGCTCGGGGATGCCGCAGCCGGTGTCGGCCACTTCGATCGACACCTCGTCGGGCAGCGGGTCGCCATCGGGCCGCCGCAGGCGCCGCGTGCGCACCACCAGCTCGCCGCCCGAGGGCATGGCCGCGGCGCTGTTGATCACCAAGTTGAGCAGCGCGTTCTCGAGCTGGCCGCGGTCGAGGTACACCGCCGCGTCGTCGCTGCGCAGGTCGAGCTGCAGCTTCACGTCGGCGCCGGCGCTGTATTCGATGAGGTCGGCCATTTCCTCGATCATCGAATCCACCGCCACCCATTCGGCCAGCAGCGGCTGGCGGCGCGCAAAGGCCAGCAGGCGGCGCGTGAGCGCGGTGGCGCGCTCGGCGGCGCGCAGCGCGCGCGCGAACTGCGCGCGGCCCTTGTCGTCCAAGCCTTCCTGGCCCTGCAGCAGGCCCAGGTTGCCGACGATGGTGCCCAGATGGTTGTGGAAGTCGTGCGCCACGCCGCCGGTCAGCCGGCCCAGCATGTCGAGCCGCATCGCATGCTGCAGCTGCGTCTCCATCGCGCGCCGCTCGGTGAGGTCGGTCACCAGGCTGACCACGCCGCCGTCGGGCATGGCCCGGCTGCGCACGTCGTACACGCGCTGGCCGGGCAGCAGCAGCTCGACGTGGCCTTCTGCGCCGAAGGGCGGCAGCAGGTCCGGCGCGAAGCGCTGCTGCTCCACCTGGCCCGGCACGCGCCAGCGCGCCTCGGGCGGCAGCTGCGGCAGCAGTGCCTCGGGCCGGTCCCCGGGCATCAGCAACAGCCCGTGGCGCGCCAGCATCTGCTGCAGCGCCGGGTTCCACAGCATCAGCCGGCGTTCGCGGTCGAACACCGCCAGGCCGTCGTTCATGCTGTTGTGCACCGCCGAGAGCAGCTCGCCTTGCGCGCGCAGCTCGGCCACGAGCTGCTGCTTGGCCAGCAGGTTGTCGCGGAACACCTCGAAGGTGCGCGCCAGCGCGCCGATCTCGTCGCGCCGGTTGGTGGCCGGCGTGGGCTGGGCGGTGTCGCCGCCGGCCAGGCGCGACATCACCCCGGTGATCTTTTCCACCTGGGCCACCAGGCGGTGCACGTAGGCGGCCGAGCCCAGCGCGATGAAGCCGCACACCAGCGTGAGCAGCAGCAGCCCGGTCTGGCCCGAGGTGAGCGCCTGGCGCACCTGGGCGCTGCGGGTGTGCGTCACGCCGCGCAGCTGGTCCACGTGGGCCGACACGATGTCGCTCAGGCGATCGGCGTTGGTGCGCGTCAGGGTCACCAGCGCATCGGTGCGCGTGTCCAGGTCCACCAGGCGGCGGCGCAGCGTGAGCACGCTGGCCTCGCCGAGCGTCAGGCTCTCGAAGCCGCTTTCGAAGCCCTGCGGCCGGCCGGCGAAGGCGCCGCGCTGGCGCGCGGCCAGCAGCAGGCCCTCGACATCGGCCTCGATGCGGCCCAGCGTCACCGCCGACGAGCTGTTGGCGCCCAGCACCAGGCTGGACCACAGCTGCGCCAGCAACACGTCGCCCGCATTGGCGGCCGGCTTGAGCTGCGTGCCGAGCTGCTCCAGCCGCTCCAGCTGCGCCAGCAGCCGGTCGCGCAGCTGGTGGCGCGTCTGCGCCAGCTCGGTGAGCCGCGTGATGTTGCCTTCGCCGCTTTCGAGCAGCGGCGCGATGCGGCTGGCGAGCTGCCCGCGCGCATCGACCATGCTGGAGCGCTGGCGTATCTCGTCGAGCAGGCTGCGCGCGATGCCGGCATTGGCCTCCAGCGCCGCAGTGGTGCGCGACTCGGCCATGTTGGGCGCGGTGGCGGCCAGGCGCGAGATGCGCTCGGCGATCTCGAGCGCGTTGGCGATCTGCGGCAGCACGTCGGTCTCGTAGGCCTGCAGCTCGCTCTGCGTGCGCTGCATGCCCCACCAGCCCACGGTGGTGAGCGCCAGTGCGCCCACCAGCAGCGCCGCGAACGCGCCCATCAGCCGCGTGCGCAGCCGATCACTCGCGATGCGCTGCAGCCAGCCCATGAACAGCCTTCTACGCGGTGGTGACCGGCACGCCGAACAGGTAGCCCTGGCCGCGCTCGGTGACGATGTACTGCGGGTGCTTCGGGTTCGGCTCGATCTTGCGCCTCAGGCGCAGGATCAGCACGTCCACCGCGCGGTCGAACACCTCGGTGTCCAGGCTGCGCGTGTGCTCCAGCAGCTGGTCGCGCGTCCACACCCGCCCCGGGTGGCGGACAAAGGTCTCCAGCAGCCGGTATTCGGCCTGCGTGAGCGGGCAGACCTTGCCGCCGGCATCGACCAGCTCGCGCGCCTTCACGTTCAGACGCCACTGGCCGAAGCACAGGTCCTCGCCGCTGGCGCCGGGGCGCGCCGGCGACACCGACGCGGTGCTGCCCGCGCCCGGCTGCGTTCGGCGCAGCACCGCCCGCACGCGCGCGACGAGTTCGCGGGCGCTGAAAGGCTTGATGAGGAAGTCGTCGGCCGCCAGCTCCAGCAGCAGCACGCGGTCGGTCTCGTCGCTTTGCCCGCTGATCATGATGAGCGGCACGGCCGACTGTGCGCGCAGCCCGCGCGCCAGCGTGAGGCCGTCTTCGCCCTTGAGGCGCAGGTCCAGCAGCACCAGCGCCGGCTGCCCTTGCGCGAGCGCCGCGCGCATCTGCTGGCCGTCGGCGGCTTCGGCCACCTCGAAGCCGGCCTGCGAAAGCATGTCGCGCAGCGAGGCACGCAGGTCGGCATCGTCATCGACGACGAGCACGCGGGCACGTGAGAGCGGGTCTGCAGCAGGCGTAGGGAGCATGGCATCAGGGCTTGCAGGCGCGGCAGCTTACCGCAGGCCCGAGGCCCCCGGCGCGGTGGAATGCGCCAGCACAAGAGAAGTGCGGCACGCATTTCCCTGGCGCGCGCAGGCCGCGCCCGCAGCGGAACAATCGCGCCATGAGCCGCCGCACCACTGCCGTCTTTCCCGGCCTGCACACGCCTGCCGCCGGCTTCGACCAACCGTTCGAGATGCTCGCGGCCTGCCACGAACGCGTGCGGCGTTCGCTGTCGTTGCTGCAGCGGCTGGTGTCGCATGTACGGGTGCACGGCGCCGACGCGCAGGCGCGCGACGCGGCGCGCGACGTGCTGCGCTACTTCGACCTGGCAGCCCCCGCCCATCACGAGGACGAAGAACGGCATGTGATCCCGCTGCTGCGCGCACGCGGCGACGAGCAGGCGCGCGACGCGGCCCGGCGCCTGCTGGAAGACCACGTGCTCATCCACCGGCACTGGCGCACGCTCGCACCGCTGCTGCAGGCGCTGGCCGACGGCGGCCTGCCCGAGCAGGCGGCACTGGCCGATGCTGCGCAGGCCTTCGTGGAGGTGCACCGCGAGCATCTGGCGCTGGAAGACCAATGGGCCTTCCCCGAGGCCGAGCAGCAGGTGCGGGCCGAGGGCGCGGAGGCGCTGCGCGCCATGGGCGACGAGATGGCCGCGCGCCGGCGCGCACGGTAACCGCCAGCCGCCCCTCCCCCATCCCCCATGCGGGTTCACCCCTTTGGGGGTGCATCCCCGGCTCCCCCATCAGTGGGCCCCTTGTCCACACCTCCTGGGGTTTCGGCCGCTCGTGGCGCTTTCTACGATGCCTGCATACGACAACACGCGTTCAGGGCAACGCAAGAGAGAGGAGTTACCGAGTGGACGTTCTTCTGATTTCCGACCAGCCGTTGACCGTGCTGGCGCTGCGTGCGGTGCTCAGCCGCCATGAGCCGGTGGCGCGCGTGGTGGACGCCAGCCACATGGCCGAGGCGATGACCATGCTGACCGGCCCGCAGCACTTCAGCCTGATGGTGCTCGACCTCGACACCCACGGCGTGCGCCCGGTCAGCACCACCGCGCTGCTGCGCGAGATGTGGCCGCAGATGCCGCTGGCGCTGCTGGCCTCCACCGAATGCGACTCGACCATCGTGCGCTCGGTGGACCTGGGCGTCTGCGGCTACGTGCTCAAGACCTCCGACGCCGACACGCTGCGCAGCGCATTCCGGCTGATGCTGGCCGGCGACATCTACATGCCCGAGTTCTCGCTCGAGGGTTGATCAAGGAAGGGAGCAGGACCATGCATTTCGAAGAGTGCAACGAAGGTGACTACCGCATCTATGCCGGCGCACTGGAAAGCCGCGGGGGCTATGTGGCGGCGGTGGTGGTGAGCCGCTGGCGCGGCGTGCACAACCCGCCGCGCGAGGCCTTCCGCGACACCGCGCTGTCGGGCGGCCACCGCTGGGCCTCGCCCAGCGAGGCGCTGTCGTATGCGGTGAAGCAGGCGCAGGAGATCATCCGCAAGGATCCGCATCGCCTGGGCTGCTGACGCCCCCTCCGGCCTGACGGCCAGGCCGGCTGCGCGCGGTTCGCTGGGCAGATGAGACAGAGGCGGTGCAAGAATCGACCCATGCCCGCCGACAGGATCGTGCTTCGCCTCGCCCGCACCGCAGATGCCGGTGCGATGGCCGCGATGTCGCGCGACTTCATCGAGGCGGGCCTGGGCTGGCGCTACTCGGCCGACCGCATCGTGCGGCTGATCGGCGAGCGCGACACCTGCGCCATCGTCGCCGCCGACGGCCACGGCCGGGTGCAGGGCTTTGCGGTCATGCAGTTCGGCGACGCGCATGCCCACCTGGTGCTGCTGTGCGTGCGGCCCGCGCAGCGCCGCCGCCGCATAGGGCAGCGCCTGGTCGACTGGCTGCTGGCCTCGGCGCGCGTGGCGGGTATCGAAAGCGTGACACTGGAGCTGCGCGCCGACAACGACACCGCCCGCGCCTTCTACACCCGGCTGGGCTTCGCCGAGACCACGCTGGTGCCCGGCTATTACGACGCCCGCATTCCGGCCCAGCGCATGGTGCTGCACTTGCGCGAACCCTGAACTCTTTCGCGCCTGTCCGCTATTGAGACAGGCTTGCGGGCCAACCCTGCCTGGCTGCCGGACACTTTCTCCCCATTGAGACACCTGGTATTTACCCGGAGCCTCGGCGGTTTTCATTGAACTGACAAGCACTTGGTGCATGCACCAAGTTGTGGCACAGGCCTTGCCTCGGGATGCCGCCCGTTGGGACGAGACGATCACGAGGAGACAAGCATGTGCAAGCGTTGGATGGCCTGCGCGCTGCTGCTGGCCGTGCTGCCGCTGGCCCGGGCCGAGGTGGTGGTCGGCCAGGTGGCGCCGCTGTCGGGCGTGCTGGCCAGCACCGGCCGGCAGATGGTGCTGGGCGGCCAGATCGTGTTCGATGCAGTCAATGCACAGGGCGGCGTGCACGGTCAGAAGATCCGCACCGTGGTGCTGGACGACGGCTACAAGGTCGACGAAACCCTGCGCCTGACGCGCGAGCTGGTGGCCAAGCCCGAGGTGGTGGCGCTGTTCGGCTTCGCCGGCACGGCCAACGTCGGCCGGCTGCTGCAGGACAAGGTGCTCGAAGACGCCGGCATCGCGCTGGTAGCGCCTTACACCGGCGGCGAACCTTTGCGCGCGCCCTTCAACCCCTGGATCTTCCATGTGCGCGCCGGTTATGCCGACGAGGCCGAGCACATGGTCAAGCAGCTCTCTGCCCAGGGCATCAAGCGCGTGGCCGTGCTCTACCAGAACGACGCGTTCGGCAAGGCGGGGCTGGCCGGCGTGGAAGCCGCGCTCGCGCGGCGCCAGCAGCCACTGGCCGCCGCGGCGCCCTATGAACGCAATACCGACGATGTGCAGGCCGCCGTGGACAGCATCCTCGGGGCCGAGGCGCAGGCGGTGATCATGGTCGCGGTGAACAAGCCCGCCGCGGCCTTCGTCAAGCGCTACCGCGAGGCCGGCGGCGGCGGCCAGCTGTTCAGCATTTCGGTGGTCGACCCGGCGGAGCTGGTGCGCCTGGGCGGGCTCGATGCGGTGCGCGGGCTGGGCATCAGCCAGGTGGTGCCATACCCCTACCAGCCCCTGCTGCCGGTGGTGCGCGAGTTCCACCAGCTGATGAAGCGCTTCGCGCCCGGTGCCGCCATCAACTACACCAACTTCGAGGAGTTCCTCGGCGCCAAGGTGCTGGTCGAGGCGCTGCGCCGTGCCGGCCCCAAGCCCACGCGGGCGGCGGTGCTGCGGGCGCTGGAGTCGCTGTCGCCCTACGACCTGGGCGGCATCGCGGTCAGCTTCGGGCCGAACAACCGCATCGGTTCGCGCTTTGTCGAGGTCACCGTGATCGGCGCCTCGGGGAAGCTGCTGAAGTGAACCACCCCCGCAACGCCAATGGGGCCCTGAGATGACGGTCGTGCTCGACTTCGACGCGCTGCGCGCACAGGCGATGCAGACGGTGTTCCGCGCCTTCGAGCGCGCCAGCGAAGGCACGCTGATCGTGGACCGCGAGTGCCGCATCGTCTGGATCAGCGAGCGGCATGCGCGCCGCTTCGGCTACGACGACCCGGCCGCGGCCCTGGGCAAGAGGGTGGAAGACGTGATCCCCGAAAGCCGCATGCGCGAGGTGGTGCAAAGCGGCCGGCCGATCCTGCTCGACATCCTGGAGACACCGAAGAAGCCGCTGGTGGTGATGCGCCTGCCGCTGAAGGAAGGCGGCGAGGTGATCGGCGGCGTGGGCATCGCGCTGGTGGACGAATGGGCCACGCTGTCGCCGCTGGTCTCGCGCTTCCTGTGCATGCAGCAGGAGCTGGCCGCCGCGCGCCAGGCGCGGCCGGCCCCGCGGCAGGCCAAGTACAGCTTCTCCAGCATCGTGGGCACCTCGCCCGCCACGCTGGAACTCAAGCGCACCGCACGCCGGGCTGCGGCCTCGCACGCGCCGGTGCTGCTGCTCGGCGAGACCGGCACCGGCAAGGAGCTGCTGGCGCATGCCATCCACGGCGCCTCGGCGCGCGCGCACAAGCCTTTCGTCTCGATCAGCATGGCGGCCATTCCCGATGCGCTGCTGGAGGCCGAGCTGTTCGGCGTGGCGCCGGGCGCCTACACCGGCGCCGACCGGCGCGAGCGCCACGGCAAGCTGCACATCGCGCAGGGCGGCACGCTGTTCCTCGACGAGATCGGCGACATGCCGCTGGCCGTGCAGGCGAAGCTGCTGCGCGTGCTGCAGGAAAAGGAATTCGAGGCCATCGGCTCCAACGAGGTGGTGCGCGCCGACGTGCGCATCATCGCGGCGACCTCGCGCAACTTGGCCGAGCGGGTGAAGCAAGGCGAGTTCCGCGCCGACCTGTACTACCGCCTCGACGTGCTCGCCATCCGCGTGCCGCCGCTGCGCGAACGCACCGACGACCTGGAGCCGATCTGCGAGTCGATGCTCGAAGCCATGGCCGAGGCGCAGCCCGGGTGCCACCGCGAGCTGCATCCGCAGGCGCTGGCGCTGCTGGCGCGTCAGCCCTGGCCGGGCAACATCCGCGAGCTGCGCAACGTGCTGGAGCGCGCGATGGTGCTCACCGACGCGACGCTGCTCGGCGCCGCCGACGTGCAGGCCGCGCTGGACGTCTCCACGCCCTTGGGCCCGGCCAGCCTGCCGGCCGCCGCTGACGCGGCACCAGCCGGCCAGCCCGCGCGCGCGCCGATGGCCGAAGGCCACGCCCAGGCGATGAGCCTGTACGAACGTGGCCTGATCGAGCGTGCGCTGGCCGAAAGCCCCAGCGTCTCGGCCGCGGCCAAACGCCTGGGCCTGGGCCGCGCCACGCTCTACCGCAAGATGGCCGCGCTGGGCATCTCGCCGCGCGCCCGGCCGCAGGCGCCTGATTTCCCACCCTGACAGGAGCTTCATTCATGTTCAACGGCAAGACGGCCCTGGTGACCGGGTCGACCAGCGGCATCGGCCTGGGCCTCGCCAAGGCCCTGGCCGCCCACGGTGCCCAGGTGCTGCTCAACGGCTTCGGCGACGTGGAGCAGGCGCTGCACGAGGTGTCGGCGGCGCGCTCCAACCCCGAGGCGGCGGTGCGACACCACCCGGCCGACATCAGCCGGCCGGAGGAGATCGCCGCGATGATGGGCTTCGCCGGGCAGCAGATGGGCGGCGTGGACATCCTCGTCAACAACGCCGGCATCCAGCACGTGGCGCCGGTCGAAGACTTCGATCCCGGCCAGTGGGACCGCATCATGGCCATCAACCTGAGCGCGGTGTTCCACACCACGCGCCTGGCCTTGCCCGGCATGCGGCGGTGCAACTGGGGCCGCATCGTCAACGTGGCCTCGGTGCACGGTCTGGTGGCCAGCGCGCACAAGTCGGCCTATGTGGCTGCCAAGCACGGTGTGGTGGGCTTCACCAAGGCCGTGGCACTGGAGACGGCGACCACCGGCATCACCTGCAACGCCATCTGCCCTGGCTGGGTGCTCACGCCGCTGGTGCAAATGCAGGTGGACGCGCGTGCCGCCGAGCGCGGCGTGAGCGCGCTGCAGGCGCAACGCCAGCTGCTGGCCGAAAAACAGCCTTCGCACGAGTTCGTGACCCCCGAGCAACTCGCCGCGCTCGCACTGTTCTTCTGCAGCGAGGCTGCTGCACAGGTGCGCGGCGTGGCCTGGGCCATGGACGGCGGCTGGACCGCGCAATAAGCCTCGCTCCTCTCGCACGCCGATTGCTGGGCCGCAGGGCATCAACAGGAGACCGATGATGCCGGACCCCCGCCCACCCTTCCCCCGCGCCGAAGCGCTGCGCATCGACCTGCAACAGGGCTGGGAGGCGGAATACTGGACGCGCAAGCTGGGGGTGTCGCGCGAGGAGCTGGCCAAGGTGATCGAATCGGCCGGCGACCGGGTGCAGCAGGTGGCCGACTACCTCGCCGAGCACGGCGCGCCGGCCACTTCCGAATAACCGCGCGCCGCCTCGCGCGCCTCCACCTCCAGCGGCGCATCCCAGTATCCGTATTGCGCCACCTGCCGCAGGTAGTCGGCGATGAAGGCGCGCAGCGAGCCGGCCCGCTCCACCTGCCGCACATGCCACAGCTCGTGGGCCAGCAGCCGCCAGGACGGTGGCTGGCCGATGCAGTAGATGCCATGGCCCAGCGTGATCGCCCGCACCGCCAGGCCCGGCAGGCGCCGCCAGCCCAGCCGCTGCAGCGCATGAAAGCCCGGCAGCGGGAACGCCGGCACCACCATCACGCGCACGCATTCCGGCCGCGCCAGGCCCAGCGCACGCGCCAGCTCGCACTGCCGCCCGGTCAGCGGCTGGCCGCGGCGCAGGATGCGCCGTTCGTGCCAGCGCGCCCAGACAGCCGCCACCGGCCAGGCCCAGCGCAGTCCGAACCCGCGCAGCCCGCGCACACGCTAGCTCCGCGCTGCCACCGCGGGAACGTCGTGGCGGCTTTCCACCTCCAGCACCTGGCGGCGCATCGCTTCCACGGCTGGCGGCACCACCCGCCGCCGCGCCAGGGCCCAGGGCAGGCCCTTCAACGCCCACCACAGCGTGCTGGGCATGCGACCCAGGCACGCCAGGCCGCGCAGCGTGCGCGCGCTCTCGCGCAAGGCGGCGCGCCAGGGCAGCCGCATCCAGGCGATCCACAGCTCGTTGCGCAGCACCAGCATGCGGCGGCCCGCCTCGTCGCGCAGTACGGAGGGCTGGTGGTGCACCACCAGCTCGGGCACATAGGCCATGCGCCAGCCGCGTGCCGCCAGGTCCAGCCCCATCAGCCGCTCTTCGGCGCCGATGAACAGCCGCGGCTCGTAACCGCCCACGTCCCGATACGCCTCGGTGCGCATCACCACCGCTCCGGCCATGAAGCCGATCAGCCCCCGACCGGGCAGGTCGGCCTCTTCGATCGGGCTGTGGGCCATCTGCGCACAGGTGGCGTCTTCGTGGCGCTCGCGCCCCACCAGCACGCGCGCGGCCACCGCGGCCAGCCGCGGATGCGCCTGCAGCAGGTCGGCTGCACGGCCGAGCGCCCCGGGCGCCCACCAGGTGTCGTCGTCGCAGAAGGCCACGAAAGGCGTGCGCACCGCGTCCACGCCCACGTTGCGGCCGGCCGCGCCCAGGTTGTGCTCGCAGCGCAGCAAGTGCACCTGCGGGAAGCGCTGACGCACGCGGCCGGCGGTGTCGTCGCGCGAGCCGTTGTCGACCGCGATCACGCGCGGCTGCTCCGGCAGCGCCTGCAGGCGCCGCAGCGTGCGCTCGAGTTCCGGCGCACGGTTGTGGGTGAGCACCACCACCGTGACCCGCGGGTCAGGATTCATGATGGCTCTCCGTGGCGACGGGTTCGTAGCACCAGCAGCGTTCCGGCGCCTCGGTGTCGTCGTGGCCCCGCGGCCCGAAGCCGCGCAGCTGGCTTTCGTAGGCTTGCACCGCATGCGCCTTCAACGCCGCCGAACCCTCGATCTTCAGGCGCAGCGGCGTCAGGCACACGCCGCCCTGGGCCAGCGCCATCAGCCGCTGCTGCAGCAAGCCCTTGAGGCCACGGTACAGCGCGTCTTCGTAGACCAGTACGCGCGCATCGGGCAGCGCCCGCACCGCTTCGGCACAGCCCTCGTGCACCAGCAGGTGGTCCGAATGGAACAGGCCCAGCGGGAACAGCACGGTGTCGGGCGCGAGCTCCAGCAACACCTGCTGCAAGCTGCGGGCCACTTCGCCGGGCGCGGGCGAAGTGGCGTAGGCGCCGTCCAGGAAGTTGAGCCAGACGGCGCGCGCCTCCAGCAGGCTCAGCGCGATGCGGTCTTCCTCGCGCCGCTGCGCCACGGCCTGGGCGGCCGAGCCGAAGCCGCAGCGGCGGTCCCAGTCGCTGGCGGGCACGTGGCGATCGGGGATGCCGGCGAACACGGTGACCACCGTGCTGCCGGGGTGCGCGGCCAGGATCCGGCCGCACGAGAACACCGCGTCGTCGAGGTGGGTGGAGACGACGACGCTGCGGTCCAGCGATTCGAGCGTGGGCATGGCTGAGTGCATAGGCAGCCAGCGTGCCCACCCGGCGAACACGGCGGATCCGGCTTCGCCGGGCCGCTGGTGTTGCCCCCTCGAGGGGGCGGTCGCCAGGCCGTAGGAGGCTGCGCGGCAGAACCGGGTAGTTCCTGATGCGACGTGGCATGGGGCATGCGTTGATGGGGCATGGCTGGAAGCTATCGCCCTACGAACCTGAGCAAGTGATGCTGCTGCCGGCGGCGCCGCAAGACTGGCTTGCGGCAGGCCACCTGGCCCACTTCATCAACGACACGGTCGACGCGCTGGATCTGAAGGCGTTCTACGCGCGCT
>JBFLWE010000017.1:0-73305 GCA_040758375.1 Pseudomonadota bacterium | reverse complement strand
TTTCCATGCCCCCCACCTCCCCCCACGACACCACCCTGATGGCCAACGCCATCCGTGCCCTGGCCATGGACGCCGTGCAGCAGGCCAATTCCGGACACCCGGGGGCGCCGATGGGCATGGCCGAGATGGCGGTGGCGCTGTGGGGCCGTCACCTGAAGCACAACCCCACGAACCCGCAATGGTTCGACCGCGACCGTTTCGTCCTCAGCAACGGCCACGCGTCGATGATCCTCTACGCGCTGCTGCACCTCACCGGCTACGACCTGGCCGCCAGCGACCTGCGCCAGTTCCGCCAGCTGCACAGCAAGACGCCGGGCCACCCCGAGGTGCACGTCACCCCCGGCGTGGAAACCACCACCGGCCCACTGGGCCAGGGCATCACCAACGCGGTGGGCATGGCGCTGGCCGAGAAGCTGCTGGCCGCCGAGTTCAACCGCCCTGGCCATGCCATCGTCGACCACCACACCTATGTGTTCCTGGGCGACGGCTGCCTGATGGAAGGCATCAGCCACGAAGCCTGCGCGCTGGCCGGCGCCTGGAAGCTGAACAAGCTGATCGCGCTGTACGACGACAACGGCATCTCCATCGACGGCCAGGTGAGCCCCTGGTACGTGGACGACGCGGCCAAGCGTTTCGAGGCCTACCAATGGAACGTGGTCGGTCCGGTCGACGGCCATGATGCCGATGCGGTGGACGCTGCCATCGCCCAGGCCAAGCAGTCGGCCACCAAGCCCACGCTCATCATCTGCAAGACCACCATCGGCAAAGGCTCGCCCAACCGCGGCGGCACCGCCAAGGCGCACGGCGAAGCGCTGGGTCACGAGGAGATCAAGCTCACGCGCGATGCGCTGGCTTGGCCGCATGAGCCCTTCGTGATCCCCGAGGCGGCCTACGAGGCCTGGGACGCCAAGGCTTCGGGCGCGCAGGCTGAAGCGCAGTGGAGCGACCGCTTCGCCGCCTACAAGGCCGAGTTCCCGCACGAGGCGGCCGAGTTCGTGCGCCGCATGCGCGGCGAGCTGCCGGCCGGCTTTGCGCAGGCGGCGGTGGACGCGGCGGTGGCCGCGCACACCAAGGCGGAGACCGTGGCCACCCGCAAGGCCAGCCAGCTCGCGCTGGAAGCCTTCACCAAGGTGCTGCCCGAGATGCTGGGCGGCTCGGCCGACCTCACCGGCTCCAACCTCACCAACACCTCGTCCACCCCGGCGCTGCGCTTCGACGGCAACGGCCAGCCCAACGACGGCCGCCACATCAACTACGGCGTGCGCGAGTTCGGCATGGCCGCCATCATGAACGGCATCGCGTTGCACGGCGGCTACATCCCCTACGGCGGCACCTTCCTCACCTTCAGCGACTACAGCCGCAACGCGATCCGCATGGCCGCGCTGATGAAGGCGCGCGTGATCCACGTGTTCACGCACGACTCCATCGGCCTGGGCGAAGACGGCCCCACGCACCAGAGCGTGGAGCATGCCGCGTCGCTGCGCCTGATCCCCAACCTCGACGTCTGGCGCCCGGCCGACACTGCCGAGACCGCCATCGCCTGGACCATGGCGCTGGGCAACGCCACGCGGCCGAGCGCGCTGCTGCTGTCGCGCCAGAACCTGCCCTATGCGCCCAAGGCGGGCCTCGACGAGATCAGCAAGGGCGCCTACGTGCTGGCCGAGCCCGGCGAGGTGGGCCTGAAGAAGAAGGCGCAGGCCGTGATCATCGCCACCGGCTCCGAGGTGCAGCTCGCGCTGCACGCGCAGCAGCTGCTGGCCGCGCAGGGCATCGCGGTGCGCGTGGTCTCGATGCCCTCGACCACGGTGTTCGATCGCCAGGACGTGGCCTACAAGCGCAGCGTGCTGCCCGACGGCCTGCCGCGCGTGGCGGTGGAAGCGGGCGTTACCGATTTCTGGTGGAAGTACGGCTGCGCCGCGGTGGTGGGCATCGACGCCTATGGCGAGTCGGCGCCTGCGGGCGTTTTGTTCAAGCACTTTGGATTTACGTCAGAGAACGTCGCCGACACGGTGAAGGTTGTTCTCGGCAAGTAACGGCGGCGCGGCACACTTGAGGCCCTCGCGGTAGACGGTTCATTTCATAGCTGGAGAGAGCAGACATGGCGATCAAGATCGGTATCAACGGTTTCGGCCGCATCGGCCGCATGGTGTTCCGCGCCGCGGTGCAGAACTTCAAGGACATCGAGGTCGTCGGCATCAACGACCTGCTCGAGCCCGACTACCTGGCCTACATGCTCAAGTACGACAGCGTGCACGGCCGCTTCAAGGGCGAGATCGCCGTCGACGGCAACACGCTGGTCGTCAACGGCCAGAAGATCCGCCTCACCGCGGTGAAGGACCCGGCCGAGCTGAAGTGGGGCGAGGTGGGCGCCGACATCGTGGTCGAGTCCACCGGCCTGTTCCTGACCAAGGAAACCGCCGAGAAGCACCTGAAGGCCGGCGCGAAGAAGGTGATCATGTCGGCCCCGTCGAAGGACGACACGCCGATGTTCGTGTACGGCGTCAACGACAAGACCTACGCCGGCCAGGCCATCATCTCCAACGCCTCCTGCACCACCAACTGCCTGGCCCCGGTGGCCAAGGTGCTGAACGACAAGTGGGGCATCAAGCGTGGCCTGATGACCACCGTGCACGCCGCCACCGCCACCCAGAAGACCGTGGACGGCCCCAGCAACAAGGACTGGCGCGGCGGCCGCGGCATCCTCGAGAACATCATCCCCAGCTCCACCGGCGCCGCCAAGGCCGTGGGCGTGGTGATCCCCGAGCTGAACAAGAAGCTCACCGGCATGGCCTTCCGCGTGCCCACCTCCGACGTGTCGGTGGTGGACCTGACGGTCGAGCTGAACAAGGAAGCCACCTACGAGGAGATCTGCGCCGAGATGAAGGCGCAGTCGCAAGGTGCGCTCAAGGGCGTGCTGGGCTACACCGAAGACAAGGTGGTGGCCACCGACTTCCGCGGCGAGCCCTGCACCTCGGTGTTCGACGCCGAAGCCGGCATCGCGCTGGACAAGACCTTCGTGAAGGTGGTGTCCTGGTACGACAACGAGTGGGGCTACTCCAACAAGGTGCTGGAGATGGTGCGCGTGGTCGCCAAGTAGGCCACCGGCGCACCCATTGCGCGATCGCAAGGGCCGCCCCTGTCGGGGCGGCTTTTTTGTTCTCGGGGCGGCGGTGTAGGAACGAGACTTGCCATTGCAGCGGTGGCGCTTTTCATGCCGGGCGCCCACGACGTCGACGCTTTCGATGCCGAACCACGGAGGACTTTCAATGAGTGCTTGGCGATCCGTCCTGTGCAGGCTGTCGGCATGGGCCGGTGCGCTGCTGTTCGCGGCGATGCCGTTGCATGCGGAAATGGGGCCGCGCCCGAGCCGCGCGCTGGACGGCGACGCCGACGCGCGCGTGATCGTGCGCTTCAAGACCCCGCTGCCGCTGGACGCCAAGCGACCCCTCCAGTCCGCGGCCGCGGCGGGCACCGGCGAAGCGCCGGTGATGCAGGCCGCCGCCGTGGCGCAGGCCCTGCAGGCGCGCGCCGGCGGACTGGGCCAGCGGCTGGGGCTGGCGCTGCAGGCGGGCGCCGCGGTGGACGAGCGCACGCAGGTGATCACCGCGCACGGCGTCGGCGCGGCCGCACTGATCACGCGCCTGCAGGCCGACCCCGAGGTCGAGTTGGCCGTGGTGGACCGGCGCCGGCGCATCGCGCGCGTGCCCAACGACCCGCTGTACCAGCCCTCGCCGCCGCCGGCCGGCGGCCCGGCGGCGGGCCAGTGGTACCTCAAGCCGCCGCAGGCCGCTCGCCTGTCCAGCGGCAGCGAGGTGCTGGCCGGCATCGACGCCCAGGGGGCGTGGGACATCGCCACCGGCTCGTCCGACGTGGTGGTGGCGGTGCTGGACACCGGCGTGCGCGCCGAGCACCCCGACCTGGCCGGCAAGCTGCTGCCCGGCTTCGACATGATCGACAACGCCACCGTGGCCAATGACGGCGATGGCCGCGACGCCGACGCTTCCGACCCCGGCGACTGGGTGGCGGCCGGCGACCTGGGTGATCCCTTGTTCAGCGACTGCGAGGAGGCCGACAGCTCCTGGCACGGCACCCAGGTCGCGGGCCTGATCGGGGCGGCCACCGACAACGCCGCCGGCATGGCGGGCACCGGCTGGGCAGCGCGGGTGCTGCCGGTGCGCGTGCTGGGCAAGTGCTTCGGCTACGACTCCGACATCGTCGCCGGCATGCGCTGGGCGGCGGGCCTGGGGGTGCCCGGCCTGCTCCCCAACCCGAACCCGGCGCGCGTGATCAACCTCAGCCTGGGCGACACGGCCGACAGCGTCACGCCCTGCAGCCAGACGCTGTATGCCGATGCGGTGCAGCAGGTGCTGGCCGCCGGGGCGGTGGTGGTGGCCGCGGCGGGCAACGGCACCGGCCGTGCGGTGCAGCCGCCCGGCAATTGCCCGGGCGTCGTCACGGTGGCCGGCGTGCGCCACGTCGGCACCAAGGTGGGCTACTCCAACATCGGCCCGGAGGTGACGCTGGCCGCACCGGCGGGCAACTGCGTCAACCTCAGCGGCGCTTGCCTGTACCCCATCCTCTCGACCAGCAATGCGGGGCTGACCACGCCCGCCGGCTCGATCTACTCCGACGGCCTGCGCTACAGCGTGGGCACCAGCTTCTCGGCGCCGCTGGTGGCCGGCACGGCGGCGCTGATGCTGGCGGCCAACCCGGCGCTGACGCCGGCGCAGGTGAAGACCCTCCTGGCCAACACGGCGCGTGTCTTCCCCTTCCGCGGTGCGCCGCCCGACGATGGCGGCGCGATCGCGCAGTGCCGGGCGCCGGGCACGAGCGACCAATCCCAGTGCTACTGCAACACCGGCACCTGCGGCGCCGGCATGCTGGACGCGTCCTGGGCGGTCTACAGCGCTGCGTTCAACGCGCCCCTGCCCGCGATCACGCTGGCCGGCGGCACCGCGGTGGCGGGCCAGCCGGTCGTGCTCTCGGGGGCCGACACCCGCGCGCCCAGCGGGCGCAGCGTGCTGACCTGGCAGTGGACGTTGATCGACGGCGGTGGCGTGGTGGATGCCTTCGCCGGCGGTGCCGCCACGGCGGCCACGCCGACCGTCACGCTGACGCCGGGTGCGGTGGGTCGCTTCAGCGTGCGTCTCACGGTGGCCGACGATGCCGGCATCCAGGGCGTGAAGGAACAGACGGTGGAGGTGGTGGCGGCGCCCGATGCCGGCGGCGACGGCGGCGGCGCCTTGTCTGCGCCCTGGCTCGCCGGCCTGGCCCTGGCGGTGCTACTGCTGCGCAGCGGACGGGCCCGAGGGCACCGCTGCCGGCTCTGACGCGGCGGCGTCCACCGCGGCCGCGGCGACGCTGCTGCCGGCGTGCGTCGGCAGCAGGCGCACGACTTCGGGCCGCACCTGCCGCGCCAGCCGCTCGGGTTCGCGCTCGCCCTGGCCGGGGCTGCCGAGCAAGGCGTCCAGCCAACCCTGGGTCCAGGCGTAGAAACCCAGGTTGGCCAGTGCCAGCGACAGGACCAGCGCTCTCAGCATGTGCACGCTCGCCGGGTCATGGGGCCGCAGGAGCGGGGGCTGCCGGCGGCATGTCGCGCAGGCGCACGCTCACGTCGCCACTGCTCAGGCTGTGCAGCGTCTCGCCCACCCGCAGCTGCAAGGCCCCATCGGGCCCCACGCCCTCGGCCGTGCCTTCGGGCAGCTCCGGCGCGGTGGTCACCACGGGCTGACCGGCCAGCACGTCGCGCGCCGCATAGCGGGCCGCAAAGCCGGCGAAGCCCTCGCGCTCGAACGCCTTGAGCGTGCTGGCCAGCGGAGCTGCCACGCGGTGCAGCGCCTCGGGTGCCGAAACGCCGGGCGCCAGCTCCTGCAGACAGGCATAGCCGGAGCTCAGGTCGCGCGTGGGCTGCGGCAGCACGTTCAGGCCCACGCCCACCACCACCATGCGGCGGGCGCCGACGGCCACGGTTTCGATCAACACGCCGCCCAGCTTGCGGCCGCGCCCGGGCCCGTCGATCAGCCACAGGTCGTTGGGCCACTTCAGGCCGATACGGCCGCCGGCCGGATCGAGGGCTTCGGCCAGCGCCACGCCCACCGCCAGCGACAGGCCGGACCAGTCGTTCGGTGCCAGCGGCAGGCCCAGCGAGAAGGTCAGCGAGGCGCCGGCGCTCGACTGCCAGAGCCGGCCCATGCGGCCGCGGCCACGCGACTGGTGTTCGGCCACCAGCAGGCAGGGCTGGGTGTCGCCGGCCCGGCGGCCATAGGGGGCGGGCTCGGTGCCGGCCGCATCGACCAGCGGATCGAACTCGCCGGGGCCGCTGATCGGGGCATCACGCCGGCCGCTCAGGCGCCGGGCGCGGTCGAGCAGCTGGGTGTTGGTGGACTCGCAGCGCGCCACCACCTCCACGCTCAAGCCCGGCAGCAGCGGCACCAGGGCCTGCCAAAGCTGTTCGGCACCCCATTCGAGATGGCGCGGCGGGCTCGGGTCGGACATGGGCGGGCGACAGGCTCAGCGTTTGGGCGCCAGCATCGTGCCACGGCAATTGGGGGATCCGCAATGGCAGGCGAACTGCTTCTTCAGCTTCGGCGTGTAGCGCTCGTCGATGATGAGGCCGTAGTCGTAGAAGAGTTCTTCCCCCGGCGCGATGGGGCGGATGGCCTTGATGAACACCCGGTCGCCGTCTTCCTCGGCCTCGCAGTTGGGGTCGCAGGCGTGGTTGATCCACTTGGCGGCGTTGCCGTTGACCTTGCCGTCGATGACGCGCTTGTCGTCGATGTGGAAGAAGAACGTGTGGTTCGGGTCCTTCGGGTCGTGCGGGTGGCGCTTGAGCGCCTCGGTCCAGGTGATCAGCTCGCCCTTGTATTCGACGATGGTCTCGCCCGGCTCGATGGGCCGGCGCGCGAACACGCCCTTGCCGTGCACGCCGCTCCTGCGCACCTGGATGCGCGGGCCCTTGTCGTCGTGTTCGGCGAGGCTGGCGTGTCCATTGCTGGCGGGGCCATGGCGGGCGTTGCGGGGGGTCTTGGAACGGACTTCTTGCGCGTTCGACTTCATTCGGTACATTGAATTCATGGGTGCGCGCGCGTGTATGCGTATGCGTGCGCGCGAAGACGGGCCATTGTAGGCCGCCAAGAAATTCAGACATCACGATGAGCAAGTCCCTGGTCATTGCCGAGAAGCCGAGCGTCGCGCAGGACATCGTGCGTGCGCTCACGCCGGTGGCTGGCAAGTTCGAGAAACATGCCGAGTACTTCGAGAACGAGCGCTATGTGGTCACCTCGGCGGTGGGCCACCTGGTGGAGATCAAGGCCCCCGAGGAATACGAGGTCAAGCGCGGCAAGTGGAGCTTTGCCCACCTGCCGGTGATCCCGCCGCACTTCGAACTGGCGCCCATCGACAAGGCCAAGACGCGGCTCAACGCGGTGGTCAAGCTGGTCAAGCGCAAGGACGTCACCGAGCTCATCAACGCCTGCGACGCGGGCCGCGAGGGCGAGCTGATCTTCCGCCTGATCGTGCAGTACGCCGGCATCGAGAAGAAAAGCCCGAAGCCGGTGCGGCGGCTGTGGCTGCAGAGCATGACGCCCGAGGCCATCCGCGACGGCTTCGCGCGCCTGCGCACCGAGCAGGAGATGCAGGGCCTGGCCGATGCCGCGCGCAGCCGCTCCGAGGCCGACTGGCTGGTGGGCATCAACGGCACGCGCGCGATGACGGCGTTCAACTCGCGCGACGGCGGCTTCTTCCTCACCACCGTGGGCCGCGTGCAGACGCCCACGCTGTCGATCGTGGTCGAGCGCGAGGAAAAGATCCGCAAGCACGTGCCGCGCGACTACTGGGAGGTGCGTGCGAGCTTCGGCGTGGCCGCCGGCCGCTACGAGGCCAAGTGGTTCGATCCGAAGTTCAGGAAGGACGAGAACGACGCCGACAAGCGCGCCGACCGCCTGTGGGTCGAGCGCGACGCCAATGCGATCGCCGACGCGGTGCGCGGCCAGGTGGGCACCGTCACCGAGGAGTCCAAGCCCAGCTCGCAGTCGAGCCCGCTGCTGTACGACCTGACCAGCCTGCAGCGCGAGGCCAATGGCCGCTTCGGCTTTTCGGCCAAGACCACGCTCTCGCTGGCCCAGGCCCTGTACGAGAAGCACAAGGTGCTCACCTACCCGCGGACCGACTCGCGCGCGCTGCCCGAGGACTACCTGGGCGTGGTGAAGAAGACGGTGGAGATGATCGCGGCCGAGGACCTGCCGGGCCCTCTGCGCGAGCTGGTGCCGCACGCGAAGAAGGCGCTGAAGGAGGGCTACATCAGGCCCACCAAGCGGGTCTTCGACAACGCCAAGGTCTCGGACCACTTCGCCATCATCCCCACGCTGCAGGCGCCGAAGAACCTCACCGACGCGGAAGCCAAGCTGTACGACATGGTCGTCAAGCGCTTCCTGGCGGTGTTCTTCCCGGCGGCCGAGTACATGGTCACCACCCGCATCACCCAGGTGGCCGGCCACCATTTCCAGACCAACGGCAAGGTGCTGGTCAATGCCGGCTGGCTGGCGGTGTACGGCAAGGAAGTGCAGGACGAGGACGCCACGCTGGTGCCGGTGACGCCCAACGAAAAGGCCACCAACGAAGAGGTCAACGTGGTGGGGCTGCGCACCAAGCCGCCGGCGCGCTACAGCGAAGCCACGCTGCTGTCGGCGATGGAAGGCGCGGGCAAGCTGATCGACGACGACGAGCTGCGCGAGGCGATGCAGGAAAAGGGCCTGGGCACGCCGGCCACGCGCGCGGCCATCATCGAAGGCCTGATCCTGGAGAAGTACCTGGTGCGCGAGGGCCGCGAGCTGATCCCCACCGCCAAGGCTTTCCAGCTGATGACGCTGCTGCGCGGGCTGGGCGTGGAAGACCTCACCAAGCCCGAGCTCACCGGCAACTGGGAATACCAGCTCGCGCAGATGGAACACGGCCGCCTGCAGCGCGACGCCTTCATGGCCGAGATCGCCAAGATGGCCGAGCGCATCGTCAGGAAGGCCAAGGAATACGACCGCGACACCATCCCCGGCGACTACGCCACCTTGAAGACCCCGTGCCCCAACTGCGGCGGCACGGTCAAGGAGAACTACCGCCGCTTCGTCTGCGTCGGCTCCGAGGCGGCCGAGGACGGCGGCTGCGGCTTCTCGATCACCAAGATCCCCGGCGGGCGCGCATTCGAGATCGATGAGATCGAGACGCTGCTGCGCGACAAGAAGATCGGCCCGCTGGAGGGCTTCCGCTCCAAGGCCGGCTGGCCCTTCACCGCCGAGCTGAAGCTGGCGTACGACGACGAGCTGAAGAACTGGAAGCTGGAGTTCGACTTCGGCGAAGACGCCAAGCAGGCCGAGGAATCCGGCGAGCCGGTGGACTTCTCCGACCAGCAGCCGCTGGGCCACTGCCCCAAGTGCCGCGGCCGGGTGTTCGAGTACGGCACCAACTACGTGTGCGAGCACGCGGTGGGCGCGCACGTCACCTGCGACTTCAAGAGCGGCAAGGTGATCCTGCAGCAGCCCATCGCGCGCGAGCAGATGGGCAAGCTGCTGGCCAGCGGCAGGACCGACCTGATGGAGAACTTCGTCTCCAACAAGACGCGCCGCAAGTTCAAGGCCTTCCTGGCCTACGACCCCAAGGAAGGCAAGGTCGTGTTCGAGTTCGAGCCGCGTGCGGCGCGGGTGCCGGCCAAGAAGGCGGCGGCCCGCAAGGCCGCCTGAAGCGCCAGGACGCTCAGAAGTAGTAGCTGAAACGCACGCCGAGGTGGTCGCCGTCGGCCTTGGCGCTGTTGTCGAACTTGTAGCGCTCGCTCACCGCACGCAGGCTCAGGCCGAAGTGCGGGCTGAACAGGTACTCGCCTTCGAGCACCACGCCGCCGGAAGCGCTCAAGTCGCTGTTGGAGGCGAACTGCAGCCCCGCGCCCGAAGCCCGCAGCCGGGCGTTGGCGGCATAGCGCAGCCCGGCGCCGAGGCGCAGGTTCGGCGCCACGTCCCAGAAGCCGAGCAGCTCGATCGGAAAGCGTTCGAAGCGCACGCTGCCGTTGCTCGCGGAGCTGCGGTCGACGTGGTAGCCCAGGCTGCCCTGCAGCGCAAACGGCGAGCCGCTTTGCCGCCACTCGAAGCCACCCTTGACGTCCACCAGGCCGCCGGAGCGGATGTCCTGCACGTCGCCGTTGTCGTAGGGCACTTCGGTGAGCGTTTCGCCGCCGCCGGTGACGGCGATGCCGACGAAGCCCTTCCATTGGCCAGGAGCGGCCTGCGCGCCGGCGGCCGCGCACAGCGCGAGCCCGGCCAGAATGTGTTTTTTCATGGATCCCTCGTTGCTCGGGCCGCGCGGGCGAATTCCCGCGCAGCGCCGCCTTGTGCGGCGGCGGCATCGTAACCCTGCGCAAATGCCTGCCTGCGCGCCCGATACTCGCCCCCCATGTCGATCGCGGTGCTTTTCAAGCTGCTGGCCATCTTTCTGGTCGTGGCGCTCGGCTGGTTCGCCGGCCGCATGCGCTGGCTGGGCGACGAACGCCAAGGCGCCGACCCGGCGCGCACGCTGTCCAACGCGGCTTTCTACATCTTCGTGCCGGCGCTGCTGTTCCGCACCACCTCGCGCATCGAGTTCTCCACCCTGCCCTGGGGGCTGCTGGCGGCGTTCTTCGTGCCGGTGCTGATGCTGCTGCTGGGCGTGTATGCCTGGCAGCGGCGGCGCAACCGCGGCGGCCGGCTGCCCACCGCGGCGCCCAGCGTGCGCGCGATCTCGGCCACCTTCGGCAACACGCTGCAGGTGGGCGTGCCGATGGCCGCGGCGCTGTTCGGCGAGGCGGGCCTGGGCCTGCACATCACGCTGGTGAGCCTGCATGCGCTGACCCTGCTGCTGGTGCTGACCACGTTGGTGGAGCTGGACCTGGCGCGCGCCGCCTCCCGCCATGAAAGCCTGCACCTGCTCGCCACGCTGAAGCTGACCTTGCGCAACACCATCGTTCACCCGGTGGTGCTGCCGGTGCTGGCCGGCATGCTGTGGAACGCCACCGGTTTCGGTCTGCCGCCGGTGGTGGACGAGGTGCTCGAGCTGCTGGGCTCGGCCGTGGTGCCGCTGTGCCTGGTGCTGATCGGCATGTCGCTCGCCTACTACGGCGTGCAGGGCCATGTGCGCGGCGCGGTGGGGGTGTCGCTGCTGAAGCTGCTGGTGCTGCCGGCGCTGGTGTTGCCCATCGGCTACTGGGGCTTCGGGTTGCGCGGGCTGCCGCTGCAGGTGATCGTGATGGCGGCCGCGCTGCCGGTGGGCAGCAATGCGCTGATCTTCTCGCAGCGCTATGAAACCCTGGAGGCCGAGGCCACGGCGGCGATCGTGTTCTCGACGTTTGCGTTCGTGCTCACGGCGCCGCTGTGGCTGGGCATCCTTGCGTTGCCACTGTGGCGCTGAACGCCGGAAAGCCGGTTTTGGGACAATCGGCGCATCATGACCCCCAACGACATCCCGGCCTACATGGCCCACGTGGGCATGGCCGCGCGCGCGGCCGCCGCCGCGATGGCCGCGGCTTCCACCGCCGCGAAGAACGCTGCGCTGCTGGCGCTCGCCGCCCGCCTGCGGGCCGACGCGGCCGTGCTGCAGGCGGCCAACGCCCAGGACATCGCCGCCGCCGAATCCAATGGCCTCGCCGCGCCGATGGTCGACCGCCTGCGCCTGACCGACAAGGTGATCGACACCGTGGCCCAGGGCTGCGAGGAGCTGGCCGCCATGCCCGACCCGGTGGGCGAGATCACGAACGTCAAGCGCCGGCCCAGCGGCATCAGCGTGGGCCAGATGCGCGTGCCGCTGGGCGTGTTCGGCATGATCTACGAGAGCCGGCCCAACGTGACCATCGAGGCGGCCTCGCTGGCCGTCAAGAGCGGCAACGCCTGCATCCTGCGCGGCGGCTCCGAGGCGCTGCACTCGAACCTTGCGCTGATGCGCTGCGTGCAGGCCGCGCTGGCCGAGGCCGGCCTGCCGCGCGAGGCGGTGCAGCTGGTGGAGACCACCGACCGCGCCGCGGTGGGCCGGCTGATCGCGATGCCCGAGTACGTGGACGTGATCATCCCGCGCGGCGGCAAGGGGCTGATCGAGCGCATCAGCGCCGAGGCCAGGGTGCCGGTGATCAAGCACCTCGACGGCAACTGCCATGTCTATGTGGACGAGCAGGTCGATCTCGACCTGGCGCTCAGGGTGACCGACAACGCCAAGACGCAGAAGTACAGCCCCTGCAACGCGGCCGAGTCGCTGCTGGTGCATGCGGCCGTGGCGCCCGCATTCCTGCCGCGCATCGGCGCGGTGTTTGCGGCCAAGGGCGTGGAGATGCGCTGCGACGCAGGCGCGAAGCAGCTGCTGGCGGGCGTGGCCGGCGCGAAGCTGGTGCACGCCACCGAGGCCGACTGGTCCACCGAGTACCTGGCGCCCGTCATCAGCATCAAGCTCGTGCAAAGCCTGGACGAGGCCATCGCCCACATCAACCGCTACGGCTCGCACCACACCGACGCGATCCTCACGACGAACCATCCCAACGCGATGCGCTTCCTGCGCGAGGTGGACTCGGCCAGCGTGATGGTCAACGCCTCCACCCGCTTCGCCGACGGCTTCGAGTACGGGCTGGGCGCCGAGATCGGCATCTCCACCGACAAGTTCCATGCGCGCGGTCCGGTGGGGCTGGAGGGCCTGACCTCGATGAAGTGGATCGTGCTGGGGCAAGGCGAAGTGCGCGCATGAACCGCCGCGCATTGGTGCTGTTCTCCGGCGGGCAGGATTCCACCGCCTGCCTGGCCTGGGCGCTGGACCGCTTCGCCCATGTGGAGACGCTGGGCTTCGACTATGGCCAGCGCCACCGCATCGAGCTCGACTGCCGGGCCACGGTGCGCGAGCAACTGAAACGCGGCTTCCCGCAGTGGGCGCCTCGGCTGGGCGACGACCACCTGCTCGACCTCACCCTGCTGGGCCAGATCTCCGACACCGCGCTCACCGCCGAGCGCGCCATCGAGCTGCAGGCCAACGGCCTGCCCAACACCTTCGTGCCGGGGCGCAACCTGCTGTTCCTCACCTTCGCCGCCGCACTGGCCTACCGGCGCGGCCTCCATGTGCTGGTGGGCGGCATGTGCGAGACCGACTACTCCGGCTACCCCGACTGCCGCGACAACACCCTGAAGGCGATGCAGGTGGCCCTGAGCTTGGGGCTGGACCAGGCGCTCACGGTAGAGACACCGCTGATGTTCCTCACCAAGGCCCAGACCTGGGCCTTGACCCACCAGCTCGGCGGCGAGGCGCTGAACGCGCTGATCGTCGAGCACACCCACACCTGCTACCTCGGCCAGCGCGGGCAACGCCACGCCTGGGGGCATGGCTGCGGCCAGTGCCCGGCCTGCGAGCTGCGGCGCCGCGGCTTCGAGGCTTGGCAGTCGGAGCGCAGGCCATGACGGGCGACCGCATCGCGGTGTTCGCGCTGGGCGCCGTGCTCGCGTTCTGGATGGTGGGGGCCTACAACCGGCTGGTCGCGCTGCGCAACGCGATCGGCAGCGCCTGGGCCCAGGTGGACGAACAGCTGCAACGCCAGCGCGAGAGCCTGCAGGCGCTGCTGGCGGCCCTGCGCCCGCACCTGGCCGACGAGGCCGCGGCGCTCGACGCGCTGCAGGGCGCGCTGCTGCAGGTGCAGGCTGCTGCCGAGGCGGTGCGTGCGCGCCCGGTGGCCGCCGGGCTCACCGCCGCGCTGCTCACGGCCGAAGAAGTGCTGGCCAACGCGTCGGCACGCATGCTGGCCCTGCTCGAACACCGTCCGGACCTGCGCGACGACAGCGCCGAGGTGGCCGGGCCGCTGCAGGCGCTGAAGGACCTGGAGCCGCGCATGGCCTTCGCGCGCCAGCTCTTCAACGACGCCGCCCGCACCTACAACGAAGCGGCGCGCGAGTTCCCGACCCGGCTGCTGACGCGCCTGTACGGCTTCGGCACGGCGGGGCATCTGTAGCCTTCCCCCCAAGTCAATGGGATGGCCCGGCACGGGCCGCTGCGCTAGCCTTGCGCCCGCCGCCGCGGGTGGCGGCGACAAACAGCAGTTCCGCGAGGAGGAATCAGATGCGAACCCCTACATGGCTGGGCTTGGCGCTCGCCGCCAGCCTGCCTTGCGCCGTTGCGCAGACCAGCGAGGTCACCGAGCGCGAGGTCAGCGTGCCCCGGTGCGCCCAGCCGGTGGCCAAGGTCGTGATCAGCGAGATCAAGTGCAAGTCGGCCGACTGCAGCTCGGGTGCGGGCCAGCAGGACCCGCGGCGCTACCGCTGGTGGGACTACATGGCCGGCAGCGGCGGCAACGTGCAGCAGCCCACCTACACCGGCGTGGGCACCGGCATGACCGACATGCTGGCCACCGCGCTCACGCAGACCGGCTGCTTCGAGGTGCAGGAGCGCCAGCAGCTCGAAGAGATCAACAAGGAGCTCGCGCTGATCGGCAAGAAGGTCGAGGCGCAGGCCGCCGATTTCCTGATCACCGGCTCCATCACCTCGCTGGGCTTCGAGCAAAGCTCCACCGGCCTGGGCGGGCTGGGCGGCCTGCTGAAGGGGCCGCTGTCGGTGGTGGCCGGTTCGGTGGACTTCAAGAAGACCAAGGTCCACATGAACATCGACCTGCGCGTGGTCGACGTGCACAAGGCCAGGATCGTCGGCTCCAAGACCTTCCAGGCCGACAACCAGCGCAGCGGCTTCGGCCTGTCGGGCGGCGGCTGGGCCGGCGGCGTGGGCCTGGGCGGCAGCCACGCCGCCATCAGCGGCTCGCCGCTGGAAGAGGTGGCGCGCGACCTGCTGGTGCGCTCCACCGCCTACATCACCGACACGCTGGCCGCGAAGAACGTGACCGAGCGCGTGGTGTTCACGGCGGCGGAGAAGAAGTAGGCGGCGGCACCGGCCCGCGGCCCAGCAGCGAGATGCCGCCGGCGGCAACGCCCAGCACCCACTCTTCGCCGCGGTAGTGCAGCACCACCACGCGTTCGCGCGGGCCCAGCGGCAGCGCGCGCACGAAGCGCAAGGCTTCGGGGTCGCCGCCGGCCGCGCGGCCGTATTGCATGCGCCGGAGCAGGCGGATGGCCCCCCACGCCAGCGCGAGCACGAACAGCAGCGCGACCAGCATGCTCGCCACGGACGAAGCGAAGTTTTCCATGCGCCGACTCTAGCCCGCCGAGCCGGCCGATCCGGCTGAGCCGGGGTAGCGCGTGGCGTCTTCGCCCGGCACGCCCGAGCGCCGCGCGGCCGCCGCGGCCGGCGTGGCCTCGCCCCGCCGCTGGCGCTCGATCTCCTCGCGCACCTCGCGCGCCCACAGGATCACCTCGGCCACCACCTCGAACAGGTGCTGCGGCACCAGCTCGCCTTCGGCCGTGCCGGCGAGCAGCTCGCGCGCCAGCTCGACGTTGCGCACGATCGGCACGCCGGCCTCCTCGGCGGCTTCGCGCATCGCGCGCGCGACCTCGTCCTCGCCCTTGGCCGACACCACCGGCACCGGGCAGGTCTGGCGGTCGTAGTCGATCGCGATCGCCACGTGCGTGGGGTTGACCACCAGCACGTTGGCGTTGCGCGCGGCCTGCGCCGCGTTGCGCTGCGACCACTCCTGGTGCGTCTGCTTGCGCTGGGCCTTGATGTAGGGGTCGCCCTCGCTTTCCTTCACCTCCTGCTGGATGTCGCGCCGGCTCATGCGCATCTTCTTGATGAAGGAGTGGCGCTGCCAGGAGGCGTCGAGCACCGACAGCAGCGCAAAGATGCCGAGCGTCCACGCGGTGGTGCGCAGCGTGACCTGCCAGAACGCCTCGTTCAGGCCGGCCACCACGGCCGCCGGCTGCGCCGGCTGCCGCGCCAGCAGCAACAGCTGCGGCAGCAGCGCCTGCACCACCCACCAGCCGATGGCGAACAGCAGCACCGTCTTGGCCACGGCCTTGAGCACCTCGACCAGGTTGTCCAGCGTGAACATGCGCTTCACGCCTTCAACCGGGTTCAGGCTCTCCAGCTTGGGCTTGACCTTGTCGAAGGCGAGCACCGGGCCGGTCTGCAGGAACTCCGCGAGCACGCCCACCACCATGGGCGGCAGCAGGCACAGCGCGCTCAAGGCCAGCGTGGTCTGCAGCGCCATCCAGCCCAGGTTGCGCGCGCTTTGCGCGAAGCCCTGGCCCAGGCCGAGCAGGCTGGCGTCCAGCAGCGCCTGCAGCCGCGTGGCCGCGAAGCCCGCGGCGAACGCGCCCAGCGCCAGCCACACCAGCAGGGTGACCGTGCTGGGGATCTCCCTGCTCTTCCAGACATTGCCCTTCTTGCGGGCGTCGAGCAGTTTCTTCGGGGTCGGCTGTTCGGTCTTGTCGCCGCCGTCGTTCTTGTCGGCCATGGGGTGTGGGTCTCAGCTACCAATCGGGTTGCGGATAAGCGATGCTCGCGCTTCCGAATTGCTGAGCAAGCCATTGATCCCGGTGTTGGTCTCCCACGCCGGCTTCACCAAGGACCAATGGGCGGCCATGCGTCTGCAATCTCAGCTCACCGTCCGGCAAGAGTTCGGCGCATCCCCATGTCCAGCGGTTGTTCGTGGCCTCGCATTCATGCCAATCGGCAAGTACCGCATCGAATAGCTCTCGTGGCGCAGCCACGTAGCGCACGTGATCGCTCCCTTCGACAAACAAGCAGACTGTGGATACATGGCTTGCTGCTGCGAAGTAGGCAAGGCGCCGCCTTCCGCTTTCTTGGGCGGCAAGAACACAAGCCAACTCACTCTTCAGTTTCGTATGTGCCGCCTGGTTGTTTGGCATTTGGCTACCTCCCCCCACGGGCGTTGTTGAACACGCGCTCGTGAGGTTTTCCATCTACCCAGTAATTGACCTTGAGACTGTCCGGCCTTACCGAGCTTCCAGAGTACTCGAACTTCCATTCAACCTTCACGGTCCTACGGTCCCTCAACGCGATGGCCCACTCGTTCTCCAACTGCCGATACGCCCCCCGATTGAAGTTCGCATCCTGCGCGAACAGGTTGAACTCCTCGCTCGGCGGATTGAACCGATGGCCCACGATGTGCCCGCCATCGTCGGTGGTTCTGCGGTCGGCCCCACCGGCTTCGCGCTGCAGACGCGGATCACGCACGCCTTGTTCCAGCGTCAAGGTGCCGCGCGTCGTTTCCACCCGTCCCAGGCCATCGAAGGCATAGGTGTAGCCCTTGGCCTGCACCGAGCCGTTGGGCAGGCGCTGCAGCAGCCTTGGTGCGCCTGCGCCCGTGCCGTCTTGGCCCGCCAGCGATGCAATGGAGCCGCCGCCCAGGGTGGCCAGGTACAGCTTCGGATCGTCACCGGCCAGCTGGGTGCGCACATAGTTGTCCACCGCACTGTCGGCCTGTGACTGCCCTGCGGTGAACCGCTGAAGCGCTTGCACGATCTCCTGCTTGGAGAGAGTCTGCAAAGCGAGGCGGTGCGCGCCAAGCTGGGAACGATCCCAGCCGGGCCCCTTGGCCTAGGGAGGGTTGGCGTCGCTACGGGGACTCAGCGGCCAACCGATCGGCGTTCCGGTGATCGCAACACACACCGCTTCTCGTAGCCGCATTTGTTTCAACCTATGTCCTAGGGGCGGGGGAGGGCTGCGTCATTAGTCAGAAAACAGGCACCCCCTAGGAAACCAGATGTCACAGACCTTGTGAGGTTTGTCACGAAGCAGCCTGGACAGCCCCGCATGATGCGCCCACCCACTACAAGGCGGCGCCGGCGCATCCGCACCGCGACCGCCGGGACTCAGGGAGCAGACGATGAACCTCGCCCACATGATGGGCCTGGGGATGCTGTGTGCATCCTCGCTGGGGGTGGCGGCCGATGACCCGTCGGCCTGCCAAGTACCCCGGCATGTGGCGCTGACCCCGGCGCAGCCCGCCGCCAGCAAGTTCAGCCTGGCCCTTCGCGGCTGCGCGCTGCGCGTCGACGCGGCCGGTGCCCACGAGCGCCAGGCGCCGCAGCTGCAGCTGTACGACGAGCGCGCGGCGCAGGTGCCGGACGCGGCACAGGGGCTTCTGGCGCAGCCCCCGGCCTCGGCCGCACCTGCCGTGCCGCCGCTGCGCACGCCGCGGCAGCGCCTGAGCGCCGCGCAGCGCCGCGTGCAGACGCTGGCGCCGCAGGTGCAGCAGGTGGCGCTCGACTACGACATCGATCCGCTGCTGCTGCACGCGATCGCGCACGTGGAGTCGCGCCACGACCCGCAGGCGGTCTCGCATGCGGGGGCGCTCGGGCTGATGCAGGTGATGCCGGCCACGGCGCGCCGCTTCGGGGTGACCGACCCGCAGCGCGAACTGCTCGACCCCGCCGTGAGCCTGCAGGTCGGCTCGGCCTACCTGAAGACGCTGCAGGGCCGCTTCGGCAACAACCTGGCGCTGGTGCTGGCGGCCTACAACGCCGGCGAAGGCGCGGTGGAAAAACACGGCCGCAAGGTGCCGCCTTATGCCGAGACGCGCAGCTACGTGCGCCGCGTGCTCGACGAGTACCTGTCGCTGAAGACCCAGCTGCGCACGCCGCGATGAGCCTGGCCAACTACTTCCGCCTGGCCTCGGAGCGCCCCGAGGGCCCGCTGGCGCGCTACAGCGACCTGCTGCTGGTGGCCGGCGTGGTGGCGATCGTCGCGCTGATGGTGCTGCCGCTGCCGGCGCTGATGATCGACCTGCTGGTGGCGCTGAACATCGCCTGCGGGCTGACGCTGCTGCTGGTGGCGATCTACATCGCCACGCCGCTGGAGTTTTCGGTGTTCCCCAGCGTGCTGCTGATCACCACGCTGTTCCGCCTGTCGCTGGCCATCGCCACCACCCGCATGATCCTGCTCGAGGGGCACGCGGGCCACATCATCGACACCTTCGGCAAGATGGTCGCCGGCGGCAACCTCGTCGTGGGCCTGGTGGTGTTCCTGATCATCACGGTGGTGCAGTTCATCGTGATCGCCAAGGGCGCCGAGCGCGTGGCCGAGGTGGCCGCGCGCTTCTCGCTCGACGCGATGCCGGGCAAGCAGCTGTCGATCGACTCCGACCTGCGCTCGGGCCTGATCGACAAGGACGAAGCCCGGCGCAAGCGGCGCGAGCTCGAGCTGGAAAGCAAGCTGCACGGCAGCCTCGACGGCGCGATGAAGTTCGTCAAGGGCGACGCCATCGCCGGCATCGTGATCATCATCATCAACCTGCTGGGCGGGCTGGCGGTGGGCGTGCTGCAGCAGGGCATGGACATGGGCAGCGCGATGGTGAAGTACTCCATCCTCACCATCGGCGACGGCATGGTGTCGCAGATCCCGGCGCTGCTGGGCGCCATGTCGGCCGGCCTGATCGTCACGCGCACCACCGACGAGTCGCACCGCCACCTGGGCGATGCGATCCGCCAGCAGCTGGCCGCCAAGCCGCGCGTGATGCTGGTGGCCGGCGGCCTGTGCCTGCTGTTTGCGCTGGTGCCGGGCTTTCCGGCCGCGGTGTTCGTCGGCCTGGGGCTGGTGCTGGGCCTGTTCGGTGCGCTGGGCACGCCGCTGCTGCGCCAGCGCTTCCAGCGCCTGTCGCAGCCCGCCTTCGATGCGGTGATGGCCAGGCGCGAAGCAGGCGACCAGGTGCTCAGCACCACGCAGGCCGAGCCGCGGCCCGCGGTGCCGCTGCTGCTGGAGCTGCCGGCCTCGGCGCTGCACGGCGAAGCCGGCTTGCGCCTGGTGCAGGCGCTGCAGGAGGTGCTGGAGCACTACCAGCTGTCGCTCGGCCTGCCGCTGCCGCGCATCAGCGTGCACGGCCGCGCCGAGGCGCCGCGCGAGGGCACGCAGCCCGCGGCGCCGGCCTGGCAGTTGCTGGCCTACGAGGTGCCGATCGCGCAGGGCGAGCTGCCCGAAGGCGACCTGGCCGCCGCGCTCGCGCAGGCCGCGCACCAGGCCTTGCGCCGGCATGCGGCGCTGTTTCTCGGCATCCAGGAGACCAGCGCACTGCTCACGCGCGCGGCCGGCGACGTGCCCGAGGTGGTGAAGGAGGTGATGCGCGCGCTGCCGATGCAGCGGGTGGCCGAGATCCTGCGCCGGCTGGTGGAAGAAGAGGTGCCGATCCGCCACCTGCGCGACGTGCTGGAGACGCTGGCCGACGTGGGCCAGCGCGAGAAGGACGTGCACACGCTCACCGAGTACGCGCGCATCGCACTGAAGCGCCAGATCAGCCACCGCCACGCGCCGCAGGGGCAGCTGCGCGCGCTGCTGCTGGAGCCCGAGCTGGAGAACCAGCTGCGCGATGCGATCCGCGTCTCCGGCGGGGTGCACCAGCTGGCGCTGGACCCGGCCAGCGCGCAGGCCATCCTGGACCGCTTCAGCGCCGCGATCGCGCAGCACAGGCCCGACGCCGTCGTGGCGCCGGTGGACCTGCGGCGCCACTTGCGCAAGCTGATCGAGCCCGACGCCTTCGACACGCCGGTGCTCTCGTACCAGGAGCTGGTGCCCACGCTCAAGCTCGACTTGCTGGACCGCGTGGGCCTGCCCGGTTCGCCGCTGCTGCAGGCCGCATGACGACAACGACACGAAGCCACCTCACGATGCGTTCGCCCTTCCGTTGCCTGCTCGCCGTCCTTTGCCTGGCGGGCGCCCTGGCCTCCGCCGCGCAGGCGGCGCCCCTCCCGTTGGCCGGCCGCACGCTGCAGCTCACCGCGCGCGAGCAGCCGATCGGGCAGTTCCTGCAGGACCTGTTCGGCCAGCTCGACCTGCCGGTCAGCGTGAGCCCTGCGGTGCGCGGCCAGGTCAGCGGCAGCTTCACCGGGCCGGCCGAGAAGGTGCTGCGCGACGTGTCGCGCTCCTTCGGCCTGGTGAGCTACTACGACGGCACCGTGGTGCATGTGTACAGCGCCGGCGAGGTGACCAGCCGCACGCTGCCAGTGACGCCGCAGGTCGGCGAGCGCCTGATGCGCTCGGTGCGCGAGGCGCGCATGACCGATGCGCGCAACACGCTGCGCATCTCGCGCGACGGCAGCCTGCACGCCAACGGCACGCGTCGCTTCATCGAGCAGGTGGACGAGATGTACCGTGCTGCGCAGGTGTCCTCACGGATGCAGCCGCCGTTGGGCTTCAAGGTGTTCTACCTGCGCTATGCGTGGGCGCAGGACGTGTCCATGTCATTCGGCGGCCGGCAGGTGCTGCTGCCCGGCGTGGCGAGCATCCTGCGCTCGCTGGTCACCAGCGGGGCCCGGCAGGCCGTGGCCCTGGGCGGCGAGCAGCTGCTGCGTCCCACGCGTCCCAAGCTCAAGGGCCAGGGCCTGGGCGGCGTGGGCAGCGAGCGGCGCAAGCCCGGCACGCTCGGGCTCGACGGCGGCGGCGTGGCCGGCACCGGCAGCCCCGTGGCCGAAGCGCTGCTGGCAGCCTACGGCAGCGACCCAGAGGCCGGCACGGCGCCCGCGGTCGTAGCGCTGGGCGATGCGCAACAGGTGCGCATCGAGGCCGATCCGCGGCTCAACGCGGTGATCGTGCGCGACGCGCCCGAGCGCCTGGCGCAGTACGAGCAGCTGGTGGGCGCGCTCGACGTGGAGCCGCAGTCGCTGGAGATCGAGGCCACCATCATCGACGTCAACACCGACAAGCTGCGCGAGCTGGGCGTGAGCTGGCGCTGGACCAACGCAGGCCGCACGGTGATGTCGGGTGATCCCACCGAGCCGCCCAGCGGCCGCGGCGGCTTCATCTCGGCCGTGCTGGGCCACCACGACCAGTTCCTCGCGCGCATCAGTGCGCTGCAGGCCGACGGCGCCGCGCGCATCGTCTCCAGCCCGCAGGTGCTCACGCTGTCCAACGTGGAAGCCATCTTCGACAACAGCCAGACCTTCTACGTGCGCGTGGCCGGCCGTGAAGAGGTGGACCTGTTCAACGTGTCGGCCGGCACCCACCTGCGCGTGACACCGCACGTGTTCAAGGACAACGGCAACGTGCGCATCAAGCTGCTGGTGGCGATCGAGGACGGCGCGCTGTCGGGCCGCACGGTGGACACGCTGCCGGTGGTGGAGCGCTCGGCGATCAACACGCAGGCGCTGATCCAGGAAGGCGAAAGCCTGCTCGTCGGCGGGCTGGTGCGCGAGTCCAGCGGCAGCAGCGTCGACAAGGTGCCGGTGCTGGGCGACATCCCGGTGGTGGGCACGCTGTTCCAGACGCGCAGCGACACGCAGGGCCGCGTGGAGCGCATGTTCCTCATCACGCCGCGGCTGGCCGCGCCCGGCCGTTCCGCGGCCGCGGCCGCGCGCCTGCTCGAGGCGCAGCCGCCGGCGGCCGGCGCGTCGGCGGTGGGGCCTGCAGCGCCGCCGGCACCGCAGGCAGACGCGGTGCCGCAGCCCCGGCCGCAGCCCGAGTACATGCCCGCCGGGGAACGCTGAAGGCCATGAACACGGCGCTCGCCCCGGACCCGGACCTCGGCCTGTTCGAGCTGCGCGTGCTCGAAGGCGAGCAGCGCGGCGCCAGCGCGCCGCTGCCGCTCGCGCAGCCGTTCGAGATCGGCGGTCCGCAGGCCGAGTGCGACGTGCAGCTGCGCGACCGGCAGATCGGCCAGGCGCGGGTGCGCGTCACGCTGCAGGGCGCGGTCGGCGCGCGGCTCGAGGTGCTGGCCGGCGCAGCGCTGCTCAACGGGCGCCCGCTGGCCGCGGGCGATCAGGCCGACTGGCCGCTGTATGCGCCCTTGCGCCTGGGGGCCACGCTGCTCGCGCTGGGCGAACCCGACAGTGCGCAGTGGCAGCTGCCGCTCATCGCGGCCGAGGCGCCCGCGCCCGCTGCCCAGGCCACTGCGCCGTCGCCTGCTGCGGCTGCGGCCGCTGAAGCCCTGCCCGGGCGCCGCCGCATCGAGCGCTGGCTGGCCGGTGCCGGGGCGGTGCTGGCGCTGCTCACCTGCACGGCGTGGCTGGTGCTGCAGACGCCGTCGCCGCGCGTCGCACCCGCGGCCGACCTGCAGCCGCGCACGCTGCGCCTGCTGATGGCCGCGCCGGAGTTCCAGGCCTTGCGCGTGGAGCCGGGTCCCCAAGGGCCCGTGGTGCGCGGGCACTTGCAGACCACGCAGCAGCGCGAGCGCCTGCAGCGCCTGCTGGCCGAGGCCGGCCTGGGCGCGGTGCAGCTCGAGGTGTGGTCCGGCGAGCAGCTCGCGGCCGCGGTGGCCGACGTGTTCCGCGTGCAGCGCATCACCGCGCGCGCCGAGGGCGACGCCGCCGGGCAGGTGACGGTGCACACGCAGGAGCCCGACGGCGCGCGGCTGGACCGCGCGATGGCCACCGCGCGGCGCGACGTGGCCGGGCTGGTGGGCCTGACGCTGAAGAACCAGCCGCCCGCGCCGCCGCCCGAGCACGTGCCGGTGGCCGACGACCCCGGCAAGCGCATCGCCTCCATCGTGCCGGGCGAGAGCCCTTACGTGGTCACCGCCGACGGCACGCGCTACTTCCTCGGCGCGCTGCTGCCCACGGGCCACCGCATCGACGCCATCGACGCGCATTCGGTGCTGCTGTTCAAGGACGGCCAGCACCACACCCTCCGTTTCTGACCACCCCACCCAAGGAGACCTGGATGAACAACACGATCAATCCCCTGTCGCTGATGGCCGCCGCCCCGATCAACACCGCCAAGGGCGGCCAGGGCCAGGGCGGCAACGGCAGCTGGTTCGAAGCCATGGCCGACGCCTGGGGCAAGACGCTGGACCACCAGGCCGGCCGCATCGAGGAGATGTCGGAAGACATCAGCGCCGGCAACGACCGGCCGGAAGCGATCACCGCGCTGACCGCCGAGACGCTGAAGATGAGCTTCCTGTCCAACAGCTCGCACACCGCGCTCACATCGGTGGGCAGTGCCCTGGAGACCATGGCCCGGAAACAGTGACCCACCCCCGGAGCGCCTTCGGCGCTTCCCCCTCGAGGGGGCGCCTCCGGCGGACCGGCGAAGCCGGATCCGCGGAGGCCGCTGGGCTGCGGCCGCTGGATGCGGCGCAGAAGTAGGCGTGCAGGGATTGGAGAGCTCTTATGACGATTGAACTTTCGGCTGCTGTGACTTCGTTGATGCCTGCGGCGCAGCCCGGCGGCGTGCAGGCCGGCTACGGCATGTCGCTGACCGACCTGTCGGGCTTCCACGACGCGCTGCGCAACGCGCAGGCGCGCGGCGGCTTCGGTTCGCTGCAGCCGCGGGAGGCCGGTCGCATCGGGCCGGCGGTGCAGGCGCTGTTCAGGCCGCTGGAGCACATCAACGTCGAGGCGGCCGAGCTGCGCACCGCGGCCGACGCGGCGCAGGCGGCGGGCCAGCGCATGACGCCCGGCGAGATGGTGATGCTCACGGTGCGCTGCCAGGAGTTCATGTTCCATTGCCAGCTCACCTCGAACATCGCCAACCGCGCCTCCGACGGGCTGCAGCAGCTGTTCCGGCAACAGAGCTGACCCCACGCGAAGAAGGAGCAAGCCCATGCAGATGCGAAGGCTGGTCGTGCCGGTGCTCGCGGCGCTGCTGCTCGCCGCCTGCGGCCAGCAGGAGCTGTACACGCAGCTGAGCGAACAGCAGGCCAACGAGATGGTGGCGGTGCTGCGCAACGCCGGGCTGGCGGGCGACAAGGAGCCGCGCGAGGGCCAGACCTTTGCGGTCACCACGCGCGGCGTCGATTTCGCGCGCGCGGTCGCGGTGCTGCGCGCCGGCGGTTACCCGCGCGAGAGCCACGACAGCATGGGCCGCGTGTTCAAGAAAGAGGGCTTCGTGTCCTCGCCACTGGAGGAGCGCGCGCGCCTGGTGCATGCGCTGTCGCAGGAGATCGCCCACACGCTGTCGCAGATCGACGGCGTGCTGGTCGCGCGCGTGCACCTGGCCGTGCCCGACAAGGACCCGCTGGCCGACAAGCCGCAGCCGGCCGCGGCGTCGGTGTTCATCAAGCACCGCGTGGGGAAAGATCTCTCGGGCAGCGTGGGCCAGATCAAGGCGCTGGTGGTCAACGGCGTCGAGGGCCTGCCTTACGACAACGTCACGGTGGTGCTGTTCCCGGCCGAGCCCTGGCCGGAAACCGGTACGCCGGCGGCGGCGGTGGCACGCGCCGGGCTGGCGATGGACCCGACGCTGGTCGCGCTGGCCGGTGGCGGCGGCGCGCTGGCGCTGGGCGGCAGCGGGCTGTGGGCCTGGCGCCGCCGGCAAGCGGCGCCCGGGCGCGCGAGGCCGGCGAAGCCCGCGGCCCGTCCGCCTGTGAGGAGGGCGCCGTGATGAGCGTGCACGAGTTCAAGGCCTTGCGCGAGCGGCGCGCGCACCGCAGCGAGGTGGCGCGCAGCCTGGCGGCCACGGCCTGGGCCCACCCGGTGCCGTGGGCACAGCTGGGCGAGTTGCCCGAATGGTGCCTCTGGCCCGACGAGCAGCGTGCACGCCTGGTGCGTGTGGCCGGTGCGCTGTTCGCGGCACCGGGCATGCGGCTGTGGATCGACGCCGCGCGCCTGCGGGCGGCGCGCTCGCTGGTGGGTGAGCGGCTGTTCGACCGCGTGATGCAAAGCCCTGCGCTGCCGGCGCAGGCGCCCGGCGTGCCCGACCGCGGCGACCTGGCGCGCCTGCTCGACACGGCGGGCCGCTCCGTGCTGCTGGGCAGCCTCACGCCGGCGTGGATGCGCAGCTTCGCCGCGCCGCGCCTGCCGCCGGCCGATGCGCAGTCGGCCCTGTGCCCGGCCGCGGTGGCGCAGCCGCTGGCGGCCCGGGCGCTGCAGCTGCTGCAGGACGACCAGGCGCGTGCCGCGCAGCGCATCGTGCTGCGCGAGCCGCCGAACGGGGGGGCGTGAGCCATGGGCTACATCGCGCTCTTTGCTTCACAGGAGGCCAGCGTGGCCACCCGGCAGCGCGTGTTCGCGCCGGAAGAACTGCAGCAGCTGCAGCAGGCCCAGGCGCTGGTGCAGGCGCTGCAGCGCCAGCGCGAGCTGGCCGAGGCGCGCCAGGCTGCGGCCGCCGACAAGGCGCGGCGCGAAGGCTATGCGGCCGGCCATGCCGCCGCCGAGTCCGCCGTGCGGCGCCAGCTGGCGCACACGCAGATGGAGCTGGCCTCGCGCGCGCAGCGCGAGCGCGAGGCGCTGCGCCGGCAGACCGAGGCCACGGTGGCGATGCTGGCGCTGGAGATCGTGCGCAAGCTCGCCGGCGAGCTCGATGCGGCCGAGCTGGTGGCCGCGCTCGCCCGCACCGCGGTGCAGCAGCTCATCGAGGACGAGCCCGTCACGCTGGTGGTGCACCCCAAGGTGGCGCGCCGCGTGCGCGAGCGCTGCCAGGCCGCCGCCAAGGGCGAGGCGCGCTGGCCGGTGGTGGCGATCGAGGAAGACGCCACGCTCAAGCCGTTCGACTGCCGGCTGGTCACGCGCGCCGGCACCACGCTGGCCGGGCTGGACGCCCAGCTGCGCCGCATCGAGGCCTTGTGGACGTAGATGGAGCCCCCACGCTTCCTTCGGTCGCTGCCCCAAAGCCAAGCAAGGCGCAGGGCAAGCCTGCGCCGTGGGGCCCTTGCAGCGGACCGGCAAAGCCGGATGCGCGCAAGACCTGGGCCTGGACTGCCGGCATGACCACGTCGACCTCGCACCTCATCGAGAGCCTGCACCGCGGCCGCACGCTGGCGCAGCGCGGCCGCGTGGTGCAGGCCTTCGGCACGCTGCTGCGCGCCAGCGGCCTGCATGCGCGCATCGGCCAGCACTGCCGCATCCTCGACCGCCAGGGCGAGGGCGCGCCGATCGCCGCCGAGGTGGTGGGTTTCAGCGAAGGCCATGCGCTGCTGGTGCCGCTGTCGCCGCTGCAGGGCCTGGCCATTGACGCCGAAGTGGAGCTGCTGCCGGCCTCGACGGAGCTGCCGTTCGGCAACGGCCTGCTGGGCCGCGTGATCGACAGCTTCGGCGCCCCGCTGGACGGCCGGCCGCTGCCGCCGCTGCCCGGGCGCTGTCCCTTGCATGCCGAGGCGCCCAACCCGCTGCTGCGCCCGCCCATCCACCGGCCGCTGCCCACCGGCGTGCGCGCCATCGACAGCCTGCTCACGGTGGGCCAGGGCCAGCGCGTGGGCGTGTTCGCCATGGCCGGCGGCGGCAAGTCCACGCTGCTGGGCATGCTGGCGCGCCAGGCCACCAGCGACGTCAACGTGATCGCGCTGATCGGCGAGCGCGGGCGCGAGGTGCGCGAGTTCCTCGAGGACAGCCTGGGCGACGAAGGGCTGAAGCGCTCGGTGGTCGTGGTGTCCACCTCCGACCGGCCGGCGATGGAGCGCGTGCGCGCCGCGCATGCGGCCACCGCGATCGCCGAGGCCTTTCGGGCGCAGGGCCGCAACGTGCTGCTGATGATGGACTCGGTGACCCGCTTCGCGCGCGCGCTGCGCGAGATCGGCCTGGCGATCGGCGAGCCCGCGGTGCGGCGTGGCTTTCCGCCGTCGGTGTTTGCCGAGCTGCCGCGCCTGTTCGAGCGCGCCGGCTGCGACGGCCGCGGCGCGATCACCGGCTTCTACACCGTGCTGATCGAGGACGAGGAGGGCGGCGACCCGGTGGCCGAGGAGGTGCGCTCCATCCTCGACGGCCACCTCGTGCTCTCGCGCAAGCTGGCGCAGGCGCAGCACTACCCGGCCATCGACGTGCTGGCCAGCGCCAGCCGCGTGTTCGCGCGCGTGGCCTCGGCAGCGCACCAGCAGGCGGCGGCGCGCGTCAAGGCGCTGATGGCGCGCCATGTCGAGATCGAGTTCCTGCTGCGCGTGGGCGAGTACAAGCCCGGCACCGACCCGTTGGCCGACGAGGCGATCGCCAGGCAGCCGGCGCTGCAGGCGCTGTTGTGCCAGCGGCCCGACGAGCCCGCGCGCTATGAGGCCACGCTGCAGCAGCTGCAGGAGGTGGTTTCGTGAGCCCCAAGGAGCTGGCCTTGCTGCTGCGCCTGCGCGCGCTGCGCGTGCAGGCCGCCTGGCGCAGCTGCGCCGAAAAGCGCGAAGCCGTGGCGGCGGCCGAAGCCGCCATCGCGCAACGCCAGCAGCGCATCGACGACTGGCAGCGCCGGCGCGCCGCGCTGGCCCGGCAGGTGGTCGGGCCGGCGGCGCATCAGATGGGCCGCTTCGCGCCGCTGATCGCGGCGCGCCGCGAGTTCCTGGACGACCAGCTCGAACGCGATGAATACGGCCTGATCGACGACGAGGACGACCGCGACACCGCGCAGCAGGCGCTGCAGGGCGCGCTGGCCGAGTGGCAGCGCGAGCGCGCGCGCGAAGACGGTGTGCGCGACCTGCTGAGCCAGGCGCGCGGCCAGTTGCAGCGCCTGGAGGAACGGCGCGCCGAACTCGAGGCGCAGGAGCGGGTGGTGCGCGGCCCGGTGGCGATGAAAGGGCCGCGATGATCGCGCCGGCGAGCGGTGTGCCGCCGCAGGGTGTCGCGTCGGCGGCAGGCAGGGTGCCGCGGGCCGACGCCACGCGCGGTGCCGGCCCGCGCTTCGAGGCGCGGCTGGCGCAGCAGGCAGGGGACACGCTGCGCGACGGCACGGCCGTGCCGCCGGCGGCGGAGCAGGCCGCCGCGCTGCAGGCGCTGCTGGCGCTGCCGCTGCGCTGGCCGCCCGCCGGGCCGGCGCCCTCGCAAGCCGCGGCGCCTGCGACAGCGACAACCCCGGCCGCCGCGGCCTCGCTGACGCCGCACGACCTGGCCGCGACGCTCGCCAGCGCCTGGGTGCAGGAGCCTGCGAGCGTGCCGGCGCCTGGGCTGGCGCCGGACCGGCAATGGACCTTCGGCCTGCAGGATCCGATGACGCCGTTGGCGCTGCTGCGCATCAGCGGCGATGCCCGCCAGGGCTGGCACCTGCAGCTCGGGGCCGCGCCAGGCGTGGCGCCGCGCGAGCTGGCGCTGCGCGCCGAGCAGCTGCGCAGCCGGCTGCAGGCGCGCGGCCTGCAGGTGCAGGCGCTCGCGGTGGACGACGCGGAGGAGGACGCGCGATGACGCGACCCGTGCTGACCGAGGCGCCGCCGCACCCCGCGGCGGCCACGCCCCCGCCCTGGCTGTCCACGCGCACCCTCCTGCTGCGCGAGTTCGTGCCGGCCGACCGCCACGACCTGGTGCGCATGCACCAGGAGCCGCGGCTGCGCGCGCTGCTCATCGACGACGAGCCCCTGCACCGCCATGACGTGGCCGCCGAGTTCCTGCACCGCCTGCAGCCGCTGTACCGGCGCCGCGAAGGCCTGGGCATCTGGCGTGCGGAACGCCTGGCGCCGCTGCTGGATGCGCAGGCGCTGGCCGACCCGCAGCTGCACGAGCTGCTCAGCCCCGAGGCCATCGCCGAGCTGGCGGCACCGCGGCCGCGCTTCGCGGGCTGGTTCAACCTGATGCCCATGCCGGAACCCCACGGCGCGGGTCCGGGCGCCGTGGAGCTGGGCGCGCGCCTGCTGCCCGAGGCCTGGGGCACCGGCCTTGCGCTCGAAGGCGGCGAGGCGCTGCTGCGCCATGCCTTCGGCACGCTGGCGCTGCCGCGCGTGTGGGCGGTGTGCCACCCGCAGCACCAGGCGGTGCGCTACTGCGTGCTCAGCCTGGGCTTTGCAGACCGCGGCGTGCAGCCCTACGGCGAGGTGCCGGCACGCCATTTCGTGATCGAGCGCGAAGCCTGGCAGCGCCACCACACGCTGCCGCGGCGCGCGCGCGTGCGGGCCGCGCTGGCCGCGTTGCACGCCACAGGAGACTGAAGCCCCATGACCCCGAACACGCCCACGCCCGACGACACCGACGCGCTGGCGCGCGACATTGCGCAGCAGTTGCGGCAGGCGCTCGCGCACACGCTGCTGGACGCCGGGGCCCTGGGTGACGACCTGCCCGCGCTCACCATCGAGCCGGCCGCGCAGCCGATAGCGCCGGCGCTGCTGGCGCGCAGCCACCCGGGCGGACCGAAGGCGCGCAAGGAAGCGCACGCCTTGTACGCGCGCTGCCTGCGCCACTACCGGGAGGTGGTGCGGCCCGAGGATCGCAAACTCGGTCTCGACGACGTGGGCGCGGCGCTCGCGTACTTCGTCGCGGCCAATGTGTATGCCTTGCAGGGCACGGTGATCCTGCCGCCGATGCTGCTGCGGCTGGAACAGCAGCTGCGCGGCATCGTCGGCCGCAGCCTGCAGTGGGCCAGCGGCGACGCGCGCGACAAGCAGTCGTACTTCGAGCAGCTGGCCGTGCTGGGCGTGCTGGTGGGCGAGAGCGCCGCGCAGGCGGCGGCGCAGGGCCCGGCGGCCGTGGCCAACGTGCAGCGTGCCGCGCGGGGCTACCTGCAGCAGTTGCTCGGCCTGAACGCCGACCTGCTGACCATCGGCCCCGACGGGCTGTCCTTGCAAGCCCGGCTGTGATGAGCACGCCCCTGCAGCCGCTCGGCCCGCCGCAGGTGCAGTGGTCGCTGCAGGCGCAGCTGCAGGCCGGCGTGTCGCACACCGCGGGATTGCAGCGCCTGGCGACCGAGCCGGCACCGGGTGCACAGTGCCCGCAAGAGGCGGTGTTGCAGCAGGGCCTGCCGGCCGAGGCCGGTGCACCGGCCTTGCCGGCGAGCCCCAGCCTCACCGTCATGGCCCTCACTTCGCTCTACGGCCACCCGGCCCACTGGCACCGGCGCGTGGTGCATCAGGAGGCCGAGCACCGGCGGCCGCCGTCCGCACCGCCCGAGGAAGAAGACCCCTCTGGCGCGCCCGAAGCCGCGCAGCACCCGAGGGCACGCGCGCCGGGGCAGGACGTCCCCACCCGAGCCCGTCATGGTCGGATCCTCGACCGCTTGCGCAGCGAGGCGCATTTGCCCGCTGTGGCCGAGGCACTGCAGCAGTTGCGCGCAGGACGGCCCGTGCTGCTGGCCGCAGCCACCGAACGCCTGCAGCGCTTGAGTGGCGATGCCTGCGCCTGGCTGCTCTGGCCAGACGGGCCGAGCACGCCCGTCTGGCGCGGCCGGGTGCTGCTGGCGCGGCTGCCGGCCGCCCCGCAATGGTGGGGTTGGCATGCGGTGGCCGACCTGCACCCCCAGGGTGGCGCGCAGTGGCGTGCGCGCGAGCCACGCGGCGGCTGCGAGCTGTGGCTGGGCCTGGTGGCGCAGGGCGCGGCCTGCACCGGCTGGCGCGAAGCCTTGTTGTGCCTGCCTGCCGCGCCCACCTTGCGGCGGGCACTGCGCCCTTTGCACAGCCTGCGGGTGCTGCTCACGACCGCGCCCTGGGGCCAGGAGCTGCCGTCGTGAACGCACGTCCTGCCGCAGCAGCACAGGCCTTGCAGGCGCTCGGCGAAGTGGTGTTGCTCATAGACCTCGAGGAAGGCTGGCTGCCCTGGTGCTCGGAGCCGGCCGAGCGGCTGCTCGCGCCGTTGCGCATGGGCGCGCCGTTGCCGGCCCTGCACGGGCGCATCGAAGGGTTGAAGGCCCTGCTCGACGCCCAGCTGGCCGACGCGCCCGCTGCGCTGCAGATCGATGGCCGGCGCTTCGACGCGGTGCTGGCCCCCGCCGCCGGCCGGCGCGTGGCGCTGCGCCTGGCCGACGCGGCCGAGCGCGAGCGTGCGATGCAGCGCCATCTTGAAGACCGCGAGCGGTTGCTGTTCACTTCGCGCGTGGTCTCGGTGGGCGAGATGGCCTCGACGCTGGCGCACGAGCTCAACCAGCCGATCGGCACCATCGCCAACCTGCTGCGCGGCGTGCGCATGCGGCTGGCGCGCACGGCCGAGGCGCCCGACGCCGAGCTGCAGCAGGCCGTTGCGCGCGCCACCGAGCAGGCGCTGTTCGCCTCGCGCGTGATCGCGCGCATTCGCGACTACACGCATTCGCGCCAGCCGCGCCGCCAGGCCTTCGACCTGGCCGCCGCGCTGCGCGCCAGCGTGGAGCTGCTCGACTGGGAGCTGCAGCGCGACGGGGTGCGGCGCGAACTCGACCTGCCGGACCGGCCGCTGCCGGTGCGCGGAGACGAAGTGATGCTGCAGCAGGTGTTCGTGAACCTGGTGCGCAATGCGCTCGACGCGATGCGCGGGCTGCCGGCCGAGGCGCCGCGCGTGCTGTCGCTGCATGCGCGCGCCGAAGGCGCGCAGGCCGAGGTGAGCATCGCCGACACCGGCTGCGGCCTGTCCGAGGAGGCGCAGGCGCAGCTGTTCGTGCCCTTCGTCTCGACCAAGCCCAACGGCATGGGAATCGGCTTGAACATCTGCCGCAGCTTCGTGGAGCTGCACCAGGGCCGGCTGTGGTTCAGCCGCCGCGTGCCGGCGGGCTGCAGCTTTCACGTGGCCTTGCCATTGACCGAAGGAGTGAGTTGATGACGCAGACACTGTTCATCGTGGACGACAACGCCGAGTTCCGCGAGTCGGCCGGCTGGTGGCTGGGCGGCGCGGGCTACCGCGTGCATGCCTTCGACACGCCGGAGGTCGCGCTCAAGGCCCTGCGCCTGTGGCATGTGGACCAGGTGTCGCGGGTCTCGCCGGCCCCGGCCGAGCCCGAGCTGGCCTGCCTGCTGCTTGACGTGCGCATGCCGCAGATGTCGGGGCTGGACCTGCACGACGCGCTCAACGCCGAGGGCATCATGCTGCCGGTGATCTACATGACAGGCCATGGCGATGTGCCGCTGGCCGTGCAGGCCATGCAGCGTGGCGCGATCACCTTTCTCGAAAAGCCCTTTCAGGAGGCTGCGCTGGAGAGCGCGCTCGCCCAGGCCTTCGAGCGCGCGCGGCAGCAGCACCAGCGCGCGCTGGACCAGGCGCGCGACGAGGCCGGCGTGCAGGCCTACCGCCAGCGCTACGGTTCGCTGTCGCAGCGCGAACGCGAGGTGCTGCAGGGCGTGATGGCCGGCAAGATCAACAAGAGCATCGCGCGCGAGCTGGGCGTGAGCGTGAAGACGGTCGACCTGCATCGCGCCCACCTGATGGACAAGATGCAGGCCAGGTCGGTGGTGGAGCTGGTGCGCATGGTGACCAGCGGGTGTGTGCAATGACGGGGTCCACCTCGACCTCGATCTCGGTCGCGCCGCAGGCGCCAGGGCGTGCCGCCGCCCAGGCCTGGGGCCCCTGCGCCTGCAGCGCCGACACGCGCTTCGGGCCGTTGCATCTGGTGCTGCAGGGCGAGATGGCAGCGCCGCCGCCGGCGTCGGACACGGTATGCGCGGGCGTGCTGCTGGGTCAGGCCGAGCCGCTGTTGCAGCTGCTGGAAGACTGGCTGGGCGAACCGCTGGACCCTCGTCCCGCCGCGGGCGGTCCGGCGCAGGCCGGCGTGCTGGCCGATGCGATGCTGGGCTCTGCCGGCGGCGAGGCCATGCTGCACGTGCGGCTGCAGCTGCCGTGGGCGGCCCTGCAGGCGCAACCACCGGCCGACGCCGCCCTGCGCGAGCGGCTCTCGGTGCTGCACTGGCAGTGCGTGCCCATGCAGCTCGTGCTGTCGCGGCAGCGCCTGGACGAAGCGGAATGGGCCACGCTGTGCCAGCCCGGCGCCGCTTTGCTGCTGCCCGAGTCGATGGCCGGCGGCGCATGGCGCTGCCTGCTGCGGCCGCTGGAAGCGCCGGCCATGCGGCAGGCGATGCATTGGGACGCGGCACAGGGGCGCCTGTGCTGGGCCGACGGCGAGGTTCCCGCGCAGGCGGAGGCAGACGGCCCCGTGACGCTGGAGGTGGTGCTCGACGAGCTGCTGTTCCTCACGCCGCCGCAGCTGCTGCGCTGGATGCCGGACGCGGCGTGCGAGTGCCGCGCCGGCCGAGTGCATGTGCGGCGTGTGGCGGACGACGGACCTGTGCTGCAGGCCGAGCTGCTGCCGCTGGGCGTGCGCGCCGATGGACAGCCCGGATGGCTGGCGCGCGTGGAGCACGCCCTGGGAGCGTCCCCAGCTGGGAGCGCCCCCAGCTGGTAACCGACCCAGCTTACGTTTTGCTGCACCTGCCTCTTCAATCTCTCCCATCGGCCGCGCCGCGGCCGATTCCATCCGTGGCCTTCAACAGGGAGAGACACCATGACCACGTTGCAAGCGAGCATCGCCGTCGGCGGCTGTGTCCCGCCGGCGCTCGACCCCAGCAACCCCACGAACGCCAGCGCCCGCATGGAAGCGGGCCTCGCGGTGTTCGAGAACGACAACTACCGCATCACCGCGGGCGACGACAACACCGTCACCATCACCAACAAGCACACCGGCGAGACCTACCAGGCCTGGGGCGACCCGCACCTGAACATCGACGGCCGGCACGCCTTCGACTTCTGGGGCACCACCACCTTCGCGCTCGAAGACGGCACCAAGGTGACCATCGAGACCACGCCCTGGGACCACAACCCGAACGCGACGCTGTCGTCCAAGGTGACCATCACCAACGGCGACTACGGCGTGCAGATCACCGGCGTGGACACCAACACCCGCGGCGACCTGAAGATCAACGAGGCACGCGGTTGGGGCGAGGTGCTGGACTGGGCGGTAGACGACGGCAACCGCCTGCACGAGAACCCGGCGGGCAAGGGCTTCGTGGCCGTGGACGCCGAAGGCCGCATCCGCAAGGTCGATCAGCAGTACATCCTGGAGACCGATCTGCTCAAGGGCGGCCGCCACCAGCTGCAGGAGCGCTACCGCGATGCGTTCCGCGTGCTCGGCGGGCTGCTGAGCATCGCCTTCGTGGGCGCCTTCGTCGGCGCGGCGGTGGCGGCGGCCTTCAGCCGCCTGGCCGAAGAGTCGCAGCGCCCGCGCCAAGGCACGCGGCCCGACACGGGCCTGTGGCCGGGCTATGGCGCGCGACCGGATGTTGGCGTATGGCCCGGCTTTGGCACGCGGCCCGACATGGGCGTTTGGCCGGGCTTCGGCGTGCACGTGGGCTTCGAACTCACGCTCACGCGCTGGCAGGCCTAGGTCGATTCCCAGCTGGTAACCGACCCAGCTTACGCCATCGGCAAGCAGCGCCTTTAATTCGTCCCGTCGACCCGTGCATCAACAGCTGTCCACAAGGCGGCACGACGGCGAGGCGGCACTCAGGGAGATGGCAGGGCCATCAGTTCGTTGTGAAACGGGCGCTTACGCGGCGCCCTTCTAGGGAGAAGCAAAATGTCTGGAGCTTTGAAGAGTGTTTTTGGCGGCAACGGCGGCATCTTCGGCGCCGTGCTCGGCGTGGCGAGCATGTTCTTCCCGCCGCTGGCAATTGCCGGCTCGATGAGCAACCTGCTCACCTCGGCCATCGGCCAGGCCGTGAAGTTGGCGGCCAGCACGCTGGTGAAGGAGTTCGCGATGCCGAAGTTCATCGAGGCCATCGTGAACCAGGTTGTCGACAAGGCTGTGAAGGAGCTCACCAAGGACTCCGATCCTGCGGTGGACGACCATGTGCGCCAGCAGGCCGGCGGCGAGATCGACCGCTTCGTCAACGAGTCGGCGCAAGAGATCGTTCAGCGCGCGATGCAGAAGATGCGCCAGCAGGGCCTGGAAGACAGCGACGAGAACCGCACCAAGGCCAAGGCCGGCGGCAAGAAGTCGGCTGGCAGCTGGCTCGAAGCCATCGCGCAGGCCATGGGGGAGGCACTGGGCCAGAAGGCCGCCAAGATGGTCGAGCTGTCCGACAAGATCGCTTCCACGGCCGGCAAGGAAGGCAAGGAGGCTGCAGCGGAGAACGCGAAGGCCACGACCGAAATGCAGGCGACCAGCCAGATGTTCAACCTGATGCAAAGCGGCTTCTCCAACGCGATCAAGTCGATCGGCGAAGGTTTGACGCAGATGGCTCGCAAGGGCTGATCGAAGCTTCGCGCTTTGGTCACGGGAGACCCGCAAGGGTCTCCTTTTGTCGTTTCAGGAGGTGAATCGAATGCGAATGCCGAACAACCGGACGAGGATGGCCACGCTGTGCGCGGTGCTGGCACTGCAGGCGCTGCCGGTGCGGGCCGACTCGGCCTTCATGATGAACCCGGGCGCCTTCGCCAACCAGATGGCGATCCCCTCGGTGATGAGCCGCCTGGAGCGCAGCCACGAAACCATCTTCGGCGAATCGGTGTCCGAGTCGCTCAGCCGCTCGAAGCTTCAGGCGACGAAGCAGGTTGCGCCGTCCCGATCGCCGTCATTCACGCCCGCGGCGGGCCTGAAGCCGGCGCAAGACCTGGTGTCGGCCTATCCCGCGGCAATGCGCGCCGACGTGGAGCGCCTGTTCAAGGAACTGCTCGCCGGCTACCACAAGATCGAAGACCAGTTCGGCATTCCGCGCTACGACGTGGGCGCTGCCGTGGCGGCCTTTCTGGCCGGCAGCTACATGGCTTATCGCGACGTCGACTTCCCTGATCGGCAGTTCATGCCGCTGGTGCAACAGATGCGCCAGGTACTGGCCGGCAACGCCGCGTTTGCGCGTGCGTCCAATGCGCAGAAGCAGGCGCTATACGAGCAAATGGCGATCCTCGGCACCTACATGGCGCTGACCCGCGACGCGCTCAAGCAGCGGCCTGATGCCCGCGTCGAACAAAAGATGCGGCAGGCGGCCAAGGGGTACCTCGAGCAATTCCTCGACGTCAGCGCCGACCGCGTGCAGATCACCGACCAGGGCATGGTGCTTCGCTGAATCACACACAAAGGGAGTCCACAGCAATGACGAATCGGTTGACATCTCGGTTCTTGGTGGGGCGCGTCGCGTCCTTGTCGCTGGCCGGTGCGCTGGCATTGGGGCTGGCCGCATGCGGCGGAGGCGGCGGGTCCGATCCCGATGACGGGGGCACCCCGCCCCCCAGCGGCTCCGCGCAAGGCAGCTTGCTGTACGCCAGCTCCAACAAGGCGGTGCGCTTTGACATCGCGGCCAGGACCGAAACTTCCGTCTCCCTGGCCACCGAGAGCAATGACCAGCTCGGGCTTGCCGGCAGCCTGGCCACCGACGTGGAAGAAGTGACGCACGTGACGGCCTTGCCCAACGAGTACACGATCAACCTGCGACGCGTGAACGCAAGCGGCTTCGAGTCGCTGGGGGCGCTGCCGGTGATCAGCGCCACCGGCTTGCGTGTGTCCGGCCCGGTGCAGCCCTCGCCGGACGGCACGCGCTTCGCGCTGCACACGCGCGAGTCGACGCTGGACGACCCCGAAGATACCGATCATGTGTATGTGATCGACCGCAACGGTCAGACGCTGTTGCACGCGGCCGACTATCGCGATCCGGTGTGGACCGGTAACAACTCGGTGGTGGTCGCGGGCGCCGACGGCTTGTTCGAGCTCACCGTAGGCGCGTCCACCGCGCGGCGTATTGGCAGCCAGGGCTTGGGCAGGCCAGGCTCCCAGCCCAAGCAGCCCGCCGTGTCCGCCGATGGGCGTTCCATCGCGTTCGTGCAGGGCGACGCCGTGTGGCGCATCGGAGTGGACGGCGCCGGCCTGGCGCAGCTGACACAGCAGCGCTTTGAGCAGGGCTGGCCGGCCTGGAGCGCGGACGCCAGCAAGCTGGTGGTCTTGCGCGGCTCTTGTCCGGTGCTCGGCACCACCGAGCCACCACCTGATGTGGTGATCATCTCCGCCACGTCGCCCAACCAGGACATCAACGCAGCATCGGCGGTGATGCGCACTGACAGCGTTCCACTGAGAACCTGCGGGCCGGTCTACTGGTTGCCTTGAGGCTGGCGATGAGCGCTTTGGTCAGGCGTTGGTCGGTCCGGCTCGGGCTGGCCGCCGGATGGACGGTCGCATGCCTTGGTACTTGGGCCGACACGCCGTTCATGATGAACCCGGGCGCCTTCGCCAACCAGATGGCGATCCCCTCGGTGATGAGCCGCCTGGAGCGCAGCCACAAGACCATCTTCGGCGAATCGGTGTCCGAATCGCTGGGCCGCTCCAGGGCGCCCGCGGGGCGGCAGGCGCCGTCGGCTGCGCGGCCGCTGTCGTTCACGCCGGCGCCCGGCGTGAAGTCGGTGCACGCGCTGGCCTCGGCCTACCCGGCCCACATGCGTGCCGACGTGGAAAGCCTTTTCAAGGAGCTGCTGGCCGGCTACCACAAGATCGAGGCGCAATTCGGCATTCCGCGCCACGACGTGGGCGGCGCGGTGGCGGCCTTCCTCGCGGGCAGCTACATGGCCTACCGCGACGTCGACTTTCCCGACGAGCAGTTCATGCCGCTGGTGCAACAGATGCGCCAGGTACTGGCCGGCAACGCCGAGTTCGCGCGCGCATCCGATGCGCAGAAGCAGGAGCTGTACGAGCAGATGGCGGTCCTGGGCACCTACATGGCGCTGACGCGCGACGCGCTGAAGCAGCGGCCCGATGCGGGCTTGGAGCAGAACATGCGGAAGGCGGCCAAGGGGTACCTCGAGCAATTCCTCGACGTCAGCGCCGACCGCGTGCAGATCACCGACGCGGGGCTCGTGGTGCGCTGACATCCCCCGTTACGCGCACCCCCTAACGCAAGGGGCTCCAGAGGCGGGCCTGGGCCGCTGAAGATGCCCGTGCATCCAACACGAAGCAGGGAGCTGCAACATGACTGCAATCCGTTCGGCCCTGGGCCGATGCGCCGGCGCGGCGCTGATGTCTTTGCTTGCCGCATGCGGCGGCGGTGGTGACGGTGGTTCGGAAGGCGACAGCACGACGCCGCCGCCTGCCGCCGGCAACCCGCCTTCCAACCCGTCGCCGCAGGGCGAGCATCCGAGCGGCGTCTACTGGAGCTGGACGCAGGAACGCGTTCCGTTCACCGACCCGCAAGGCTTCATCTACTACTACGACCTCTTCAAATACACCTACGCCAAGTTCTTCGACAACGGGCTGGTCTATGTGGGCCCGCCCACGCCAGACTATGCGGCCGTGCAATGCACCGCGCCCAGCCAGGATGCGAGCGGCAACGACCTGTGCGCCGCCTACAGCATCAGCAACGGCCAGATCACCATCGGTGCCGCGGCGCCCGAGCCGATCAGCAAGACCGCGCAGGGCTGGACCATCGGCGACAAGCCCTACACACCGATGGCGCCGCAAGGCGATGTGCGCCTGGACGGCTCGTACACCTCGTACTCGTGCTACCTGGCGATGTGCTCGCAGGCCACGTTCGAGTTCAAGCCCGACGGCACCTTCACCGCGTCGCGCCTGAACACCTACGCCAACACCCTGGGCCATCTCTTCGTGGGCGGATCGGGCAGCGCCGACCAGACCGGCACCTACCGCGTCGAGGGCTACGGCATCACGCTCAGCGTGGACGGCGGCAACAGCGGCAAGGTGTTCTTCTTCATCGACGGCAACATCTTGCAGATCGCTGAAGACTGGTACATGAAGGACTGAGCCGCAAGCGGGCGCGCCTGCTACCCTGGCGGGCCATGCATGCACCGCGTCCCCGGATTCTGCTGCTCACCGCGCTGGCGATGCTGGCCTTCGCCGGCAATTCGCTGCTGTGCCGCCTGGCGCTGAAGACCACCGCCATCGACGCAGCCAGCTTCACCGGCGTGAGGCTGGCGTCCGGCGCGCTGGTGTTGTGGCTGATCGTGCGCCAACGGGGCGAGCGCCCGTTGGGCAGCTGGGGTTCGGCGCTGGCATTGTTTGCCTACGCGGCCGGCTTTTCCTATGCCTACCTGGCCCTGCCGGCGGGCACCGGCGCGCTGCTGTTGTTCGGCGCCGTGCAGGCCACGATGATCGGCCGCGGGCTCTGGAGCGGCGAGCGCCTCGATGCGCGGCAGACCGGCGGCCTGCTGCTCGCGCTGGGCGGCTTGGTGGCCTTGCTGCTGCCTGGCCTGCAAGCGCCGCCGCCGTGGGGCTCGGCGCTGATGATCGGCGCCGGCATCGCCTGGGGCGTGTATTCGTTGCGCGGTCGCCAGGGCGGCGACCCCACCTGTGCCACGGCCGGCAACTTCCTGCGCGCGGTGCCGTTCGGCCTGGGGCTGTGGGTGCTGGGCATGGGGCAGTGGGCGTGGGACGTGCCGGGCCTGCTGTATGCGGTGGCCAGCGGCGCACTCACTTCGGGCCTGGGCTACGCGATCTGGTACACCGCGCTGCCGGGGCTCAAGGCCACCGCAGCGGCCACGGTCCAGCTCAGCGTGCCCGTGCTCGCCGCGCTGGGCGGCAGCGTGCTGCTGGGCGAAGCGCTCACGCTGCGGCTCGTGGCGGCTGCAGCGGCCGTGCTCGGCGGCATTGCGCTGGTGATCCTGCGCAAGCGCTGAAGCCCCACGGCAGCAGCGTGCCGTTGACGGCGCGCCGGCTGCGGCCCGATCATGCCGGCCTTGACGGCATGGCAGGAGGCATCATGGTCCGCATCAGTGATCCGGCAGGGGCGAGAAGGTTTTTCGTCGGCATGGCGCTGTGCATCGCGGCGTCGCTTGCCATGGGTGGCGAGCGCAGCATCGACAAGCAGGTGGACATCGCCGCCACGCTCGACGAGGCCTGGGCGGCCTGGACCACGCGAGAGGGCATCACCAGCTTCTTCGCGCCGGACGCGAAGATCGAGCCGCGCGTGGGCGGCGCGTTCCACATCCACATCGACCCGGGCGCCGAGCCGGGCATGAAGGGCGCCGACGACATGCGTTTCATGGCGCTGCAACCGAAGAAGATGATCTCCTTCGACTGGAATGCACCGCCCAGCCTGCCGGAGGCGAGGGCGCAACGCACCTTCGTGGTGGTGCGCTTCGAGCCGGTGGACGCGGCACGCACGCGCGTGAGCCTGCATCACACCGGCTGGGGCGAAGGCGGCGAGTGGGACAAGGCCTATGCCTACTTCGACCGCGCCTGGGGCAACGTGCTGGGCAACCTGAAAAAGCGCTTCGAAAGCGGGCCCATGGACTGGACGGCCTGGCTGGAGCAACTGAACAAGCGCCGCGCAGCGGCACCGCACCGGTAGCGCGCATCGCAACACATCGGAGAACCATGTCGCATGGGAACCATCGACTCCAAGGTCGTCAACCTCGACCAACTGAAGCTCGAGCACTTCACCAAGGGCGAGCACTACGAAAGCCGCAGCGCCCGCATCGGGCAGCTGCTGGGCGCCAAGGACCTGGGCTACTCCTACGACGTGGTCCCGCCGGGCAAACGATCGTGCCCGTTCCACTGCCATGCCGCGGAGGAGGAGATGTTCTTCATCCTGCGCGGCAGCGGCACGCTGCGCTACGGCAGCGAAACGCGCCAGATCCGCGCCGGCGACGTGATCTGCTGCCCCACCGGCGGGCCCGAGACCGCGCACCAGATCGTCAACGACTCCGATCAGGAACTGGCCTACCTGTCGATCAGCACGCAGGCCCCGGCCGAGGTGTGCGGCTACCCCGACTCGGGCAAGATCGGCGCCTTTGGCGAAGGCGTGCGCCACCTCAGCCGCGCCAGCGACGGCGTGGACTACTGGCTGGGCGAGGTGTGATGTCGGCCCCCGGTCGCTGAGTACGGCGGCCCGCGCGCTACTCCTCCTCCTTCACCTTGTACTGCCCCACCAGCTGCTGCTGCATGTTGGGTGGCACCGGGTCGTAGTGCGAGAACTCGATCGTGTAGCGTCCCTGGCCGCTGGTCATGGCATTGAGCCGGCTCTGGTAGCCCGACAGCTCCGACAGCGGCGCCTGGCCGCGCACGATCATCGTGCTGGCCGGGCCGTTGGCGGTGCCGCTGACCATGCCGCGCTTGGCTGACAAGTCGCCGGTGATGTCGCCCATCGCCGCGTCTGGCGCGGTGATCTCGATGTTGACGATCGGCTCCAGCACGATCGGCCGCGCCTCCTTCACCGCCGCGATGAAGGCCTTCTTGCCCGCCGTGACGAAGGCGATCTCCTTGCTGTCCACGCTGTGGCTCTTGCCGTCGAACACGATGCAGCGCAGGTCCACCATCGGGTAGCCCGCGATCACGCCGCCGGCCATGGCCTCGCGCACGCCCTTTTCCACCGCGGGGATGAACTGGTTGGGGATCGCGCCGCCCTTGACCTGGTCCACGAACTCGAAGCCCGCGCCGCGCGGCAGCGGCTCGATCTTCAGGAACACCTCGCCGAACTGCCCTGCGCCGCCGGTCTGCTTCTTGTGGCGGTGGTGGCCTTCGGCGGGTGCGGTGACGGTCTCGCGGTAGGCGATGCGCGGCGGCCGGGTGTTGACGTCGAACTTGTACACCTCGCGCAGCCGCTCCAGCAGCACGCGCAGGTGCAACTCGCCCAGGCCATAGACGATGGTCTCGTTGGTGGTGGCCACGTGCTCGACCTTCAGGCACGGGTCTTCGTCCACCAGCTTCTGCAGGATCTCCCACATGCGCTGCTCGTCGCCGTGGCGCTTGGGTTCTATCGCCAGGCCGTGCACCGGCACCGGGAACTCCAGCGGCTTCAGGTGGATGTGGTCGTCTTCCGCCGCATCGTGCAGCACCGCGTCGTAGTGCAGCTCCTCCACCTTGGCCACCGCCACGATGTCGCCCGGCAGCGCCTTGGGCACCTCGACGTGGTCCTTGCCCTGCAGCATGAACAGGTGGCCCGCCTTGAAAGGCTTGCGGCCGTCGCCCACGTACAGCTGCGAGTCCTTGGTGACCGTGCCCTGGTGCACGCGGAAGATGCCCATCTTGCCCACGTACGGATCGACCGTGACCTTGAACACGTGCGCCAGCACATGCTTGGCCGGGTCGGGCTCGGCGGTCATAGGCTGCGCCTCGGGCCCTTCGCCGTTGAGGAACTCCGGCGGGTTGCCCTCGGTCGGGTTGGGCAGCAGCTTGACGATCACGTCCAGCAGCTCGGCCACGCCCGCGCCGTTGCGCGCCGAGACGAAGCACACCGGGATCAGGTGGCCCTCGCGCAGCGCCTGCTCCAGCGGCGCGTGCAACTCGCTGGCATCGACATCGCCGTCGTTCAGGTAGCGCTCGACGAAACCGGCGTCCACCTCGACCACCTGCTCCACCAGCGCGCGGTGCGCCGCGTCCACCGAGGAGAAGTCGGCCGTGCCCTCGCGGTTGTAGAAGCAGTCCACCACCCGGCTGCCGCCGTCGGCCGGCAGGTTCAGCGGCAGGCATTCCTTGCCGAAGGCCTCGCGCAGCTGCTCCAGCAGCGCGGGCAGGTCGATGCCCTGCGCGTCGATCTTGTTCACGACGATCATGCGGCACAGGTGGCGCTTGGCCGACCAGTCCATCATGCGCGTGACCATCATCTCGATGCCGGTGGTGGCGCTCACCACCACCGCGGCGGTCTCCACCGCTTCCAGTGCCGGCAGCGACTGGCCCAGGAAGTCGGGCGCGCCCGGCGTGTCGATCAGGTGGATGCGCGTGTCGCCGTGCCCCAGATGCATCAACGCCGCATTCAGCGAGTGCTGCATGCGGCGTTCGAGGGGGTCGAAGTCGCTGACGGTGGAGCCTCTTTCGAGGCTGCCCGCCGCGCCGATCGCCCCGGCTTTGGCGAGCAGCGCCTCCGCGAGGCTGGTTTTTCCTGCGGCGGCCGGGCCCACGAGGGCGAGCGTGCGCAGGGCGGTGGTGGCGCTGGTGGCGCCACCAGTGCTTGAGCTCGGCATGGCAAGTCTCTCCTTTCGGCGAGACTGTGCGAGCAGCCTCGCTGGCGACAGTGGTGGTTGGCGCAGCGTACGCCTGCGGCGGCGCGTGCACAAGCGGCGGCTACCGCGGCCGCGACGGGTGCGCCGTTTGCTTTCGGGGCGGGCCAAGGGCGGCTGCTGGAATGCACGCTCAGGGTGTGCGGGGCATTCAGCGGGCCGCGAACCACAGTGCAAGCCAGGCGCCCAGCAGCACCACGGCGACGACCGGCGTGCGGTGCGTGGCCAGCCAGAGCTGGGCGCTGCGCGACCGGGCCTGGGCGTCGAAGCGGCCGTGGGCGCCGTGGTCGCCGGGCACTGGCGTCCACAGGTTGTCGTGCCGGTCCGGCGGCAGCGGCTCGTCGGATTGCTGGCCGGCCACCGCGCGCGCGCCGAGCAGGCGGTCGAGGAAGCCCGGCATCACCCGCGTGCCGAGGATGGCCTGCGCCGCCGGCCAGCCCACCCACAGCTCGCGCCGCCGGTGGGTGGCGGCCCAGTACACCGCGCGCGCGGCGATCTCGGGCTGGAAGATCTTGCCCATCGGCCGCGGGCGCCCGGGCATGCGTGTGCGGCCCCATTCGAATTGCGGCGTGTTGAACGCGGCCAGCTGCACCATCGTCACGTGGATGCGGCTGCCTTCGTGGGCCAGTTCGCAGCGCAGCGAGTCGGTGAAGCCGCGCAGCGCTGCCTTGGCCGCGCAGTACGGCGCCTGCAGCGGGATCGATCGGTAGGCCAGGGCGGAACCCACCTGCACGATGGTGCCGGCATCGCGCCGCTTCATGTGCCGCAGGGCTGCCCGCGTGCCCCATACCGCGCCGAGGTAGGTGACCTCGGTGGCGCGCACGAAATCGTCGCGCGGCACCTCCATCAGCGGCGCGAAGATCGTCGCCATCGCGTTGTTCACCCACACGTCGATGCGGCCCCATTGCCGCTCCACCTGCGTGGCCGCCGCCTCCACCTGCGCCTCGTCGGCCACGTCGGACTGCAACACGAGCGCCTGTCCGCCCAGGCGCTCGATATCGGCGCGTGCACCCTCCAGCCCGTCGCGACCGCGAGCCAGCAGCCCGACGCGCCAGCCGTGGCGGGCAAACTCCCGGGCGATCGCGCGCCCGATGCCGGCAGACGCCCCGGTGATCACGACGACCGGCGCGCCGTCTTGTCGTTCGGATGCCGTCATCACGCTTTCCTCAACGCAGTTGGTACAGCACCATCAGGCCGGCCGCGTACAGGGCCAGCGCGGCCAGCGAGTCGACGCCCATGCGCCACACCGTGCGGTCGCGCCGCTCGATCGCGCCGATCAGGAACAGCAGCGTCAGCAACAAGGCCAGCAGCGCGGCGAAGGCGGCAAAGGCGCCGGCGGCGGGCAACACCGGCGGACCGGGATGCAGCGCATCCACCAGCACCAGGATGGTCACGTTGAACAAGTTGGTGCCGAAGACGTCGCCGATGGCCATCTCGTAGCGGCCCATGCGCACTGCGGCGATCACCGTGCTCACTTCCGGCAGCGAAGTGCACAGCCCGAGCAGCACCGCGCCCACGAAGCTGTGGCCCAGGCCGCTTTGCTGCGCGATCGCCTCGGCACTTTGCGCCAACACGAAGCCCGCGGCCAGGATGACGGCACCCATCGAGCCGATGCGGGCCAGCAGCCGGGCACGCGAGCTGCGTGGCTCGCCCGGCTCGGGTGGCTCGTCGTGTCGGGGACCCTGGGGATCGGGCACCCATGAGTGCATGTTCTTCGCCTTCGAGACGATCCAGGTCGCGAGGCCATAGGCGGCCAGCAGCGCCCAGCTCCAGGCGCCCAGGCCCAGCAGCGCCACGTCGCCCACCAGCACCGCCGCCGGTATCAGCGCCAGCAAGGTGGCCGACAGCGAACCCTGCAGCAGCACCTGCGGGTTCGTCGGCGTGGCCGTCAGCGCGCTGCGCCCGTACACCGCGTCGGCCAGCGCGAGGATCACCACGTTGATCGCTGCGCTGCCGAGCACGTCGTTGATCGTCAGCAGCGGCGCGCCGCCGAGTGTTGCGGTGACCGCCACTGCGAGCTCAGGCAGCGAGGTCATGCCGCCCAGCAACAGCAGGCCCAGCACCGCGCGGCCGAGGCCGGTCTTGCGTGCCAGCTCGTCCGCATGCCGCGCCAGCCGCGTGCCCGCCCACCACACCGCAAGCGCTGAGGCCGCCAGGAAGGCGAGGTTGAGCCAGGGGGAGAACTGCTTGAACACCGAGGATGGCCCAGCAAGGCACAAGCCCGCCGCCTGGCGGCACCCGCGGTTCAGCGCATCAGGATGACCAGCGCATACGCTGACGCGCCGGCCAGAAAGGCCGAGAAGCGGCTTTCCCTTTCCTCGGGCAGCTCCTCCTTCAGCACATTGAGGACGATGCCGCCGGACAGGAAGGCCACGAACACCGCCAGCAGCGCTTCTTCCACCCGCATCGACAGCCCGGCGGCCCAGCCCAGCGCCGCGGCGGCGCCGAGCAGCCAGCGGCCGATGCGGTCGTAGCGGTCGCGATGGTGCTCGCGCAGCCCGTGGTCGGCGACGACGAAGTGCAGCGCCATCGCCAGCGCGTACAAGGCCAGGTCCCGCGGCCCATGATCCTCGCGCTGCGCCAGCAGGTAGCCCACGAGTGCGTTGTAGGACGCAAAGGCACCGATGTGCAGCCAGAACACGCCGGTCGACGTCGTGCCGGTTCCTTGCGCGCCGCGGTGCCGGCGCGAGGAGACGGCCAGGCGTTCGAGGCCGTAGAACGCCGACAGGCCGGCCAGCGCGACGAGGTACGCATGGTGCTCCGCGAAGGCGCGCACCGGCGAAGCACCGGCCAACACGCGCTGCCCTTGATGCAGCTCCGGCAGCAGCTGCAGGAACACGTAGGCCACCGACACGCCGCCGGCCGCCGACAGCCAACGGCTGCGCGGGATGGCGCGCAGGAAGCGCATGCGGCCGATCAACAGGTGGACCGCGATGAACGCAGCCAACGCCAGAAGAGCGGGAAGGGGGTGCATCACGGCCCGTCGATCGCCAGTCGCGCGGTGACCTGCGACAGGTGCGTCAGCAATTGCGGAAAGTTCCCCAGCATCCCGCTGCCGTCGTGCGCGAACTCCTCGGGGAACAGGCCCAGGTCGTTGGCGCAGGCGCAGGCCCGCCCGTACCAGCGCAGCGCCTCGGCGCGGCGCCCCTGGCCGGCCAGGCACTCGGCCAGCCAGAAGCTGCAGGGCAGGAACGCGCCTTCCGGATCGCGCAGGCCGTCGGGGCGGTCGTAGCGCAGCAGCAGGCCGCCACGCTCGAGTTCTTGCCGGATCCAGTCGGCGGTTCGCACCATGCGCGGGTCGTCGTGGCGCAGGTAGCCGAACTGCGGCAGCAGCAGCAGCGAGGCATCCGGGTGCGGCTCGCCGAAGGCCTGGACGAAGACGCCGCGGCCAGCGTCGTAGCCGTGGCGGTCGATAGCCTGCCGGATCTCGGCCTGTGCGGCCTGCCAGCGCGGTGCCGGGGCCGGCAGGCCGTGCCGCTGCGCCAGCCGCAGGCCGCGGTCCGCCGCCACCCAGCACATCGCCTTCGAATGCACGAAATGGCGCGGCGCATCGCGCATCTCCCAGATGCCGTGGTCGGGTTCGCGCCAGCGGCTGCAGGCGATGTCGACCGCATCGACCAGGAACTCCCAGTAGCTGGGGTCGATGGGCTCGTCTGCGTGCGACAGCCAGGCCAGCTCGAGCAGGCTGCCGTAGATGTCGAGCTGGTTCTGGCGCGCGGCCGCGTTGCCCACGCGCACCGGGCGCGCGCCGCGCCAGCCCTCCAGGTGATCGAGCGCCACCTCGGTGAGGCGCCGGCGCCCGTCCACGCCGTACATCAGCTGCAGCTGGCCGGCGTTGCCGGCGGCACTGCGCTCGATGAAGGCGCGAAAGCGATCGGCCTCGCGCACGAAACCCAGCGCATGCAGCGCCCGCACCGCGAGCACCGAATCGCGCAGCCAGCTGAAGCGGTAATCCCAGTTGCGCACACCGCCGGGCGATTCGGGCAGCGAGGTGGTGGCGGCGGCCGCGATCGCGCCGGTGCGCTCGAAGCACAGCGCCTTGAGCGTCACCGCCGACCGCCGCGTGTGGGCATCGGGGTGCGCGGCTCGCAACCCCTCACGCTCCCAGGTGGTCCACCAGTGCAGGGTCTGCTCCAGCCGACGCTGCAGCTGGCCGTCTTCGGGCCGCCAGCGCCGCGCCGCCAGCGGCAGCGCCTCGGGCCGCACGAAGCGGATCGACAGTTCCAGCACTTCGCCTTGCGACAGCGCCAGCTCGCGGAACAGCCGGCCGCCGGCCCGGTCGACCGCCAGCGGCGCGTTGCAGTGGATCAGCAGCCCTTTGTTGCTGCCGCAGGCGGTGTACAGGCCGAGGCCGACGGCACGCAGGTCCGGCTCGATCGCGCCGAAGTCGAAGCGCGGCGCCACTTCCACCCGCAAGGCCATGTGCCCGCCGGTGCAGCGCACCACACGGGCGAGATGGTCGCTGCCGTCCGGCCGCCGCGGGTGCCCGTTCATCGCGAAGAAGTCGTGCATCTCGACGCGGCCGCCGGCCGCCTCGAAGCAGGTGCGCAGCACCGCGCTGCCATCGACGTAACTGCGCTGCACGCGCACCGGGCCGTCTGAGGGCGCGATGCTGCAATGGCCGCCTTTGGCCCAGTCGAGCAGCCGGCCGAAGCTGCTGTCGGCATCCATCTGCGGCATGCAGCACCAGTCGATCGAGCCGTTGCAGCCGACCAGCGCGATGGATTCGCAGTCGCTGATCAGGCCGTAGTCCCCGATCGGCGGGTAGGGGCGGGGGTCGAAGGGGCGCCAGCTCACGATATGGGCCTCGCAGGCAAACGGCGCGCGCGCCGTGCGCGGCATGGGGCGCGGAACACCGCTTGCCGGCGCAATATGGCGCACAGGAGACAGCAATGAAGACCACTGTGAACGACCAGATCCTCGACCGGCTCCATCAGTGGGGTGTACGCCGCGTCTTCGGCTACCCCGGCGATGGCATCAACGGCCTGATGGCGGCGTTCGGTCGCATGGACGAACGCATGCAGTTCGTACAGGTGCGCCACGAGGAGCTGGCCGCGTTCATGGCCTGCGCGCACGCCAAGTTCACCGGCGAGGTGGGCGTGTGCATGGCCACCTCCGGCCCCGGTGCGATCCACTTGCTCAATGGCCTGTACGACGCCAGGGCCGACCACATGCCGGTGCTGGCAGTCGTGGGCCAGGCCGCGCGCTCGGCGATGGGCGGTGACTACCAGCAGGAGGTGGATCTGTCGAGCCTGTTCAAGGACGTGGCGCACGAATACGTACAGACCGCGATGGTGCCCGCGCAGGTGCGCCATCTGGTGGACCGGGCGATGCGTATCGCGTGCGACCGGCGTGCCGTCACCTGCCTGATCGTGCCGCACGATCTGCAGGAGTTGGAGGCGGTGCAGACGCCGCCGCGCGAGCACGCAAGCGTGCACTCCGGCATCGGCCTGACGGGCAAACATGCAGTGCCGGCCGAGGCCGACCTGCGCGCGGCGGCGCAGGTGTTGAACGACGGCGAGCGCGTGGCCATCTTGGCCGGCGCCGGCGCCCTGCACGCCACCGACGAGCTGATCGCGGTGGCGCAGACGCTGGGTGCCGGCATCGCGAAGGCGCTGCTGGGAAAGTTCGCGGTGCCCGATGACCTGCCGTTCGTCACTGGCGCGATCGGCCTGCTCGGCACCCAGCCGAGTTGGCAACTGATGAGCGAGTGCGACACGCTGCTGATGGTGGGCTCGAGCTTTCCATATTCGGAGTTCCTGCCGCCGGAGGGCCAGGCGCGCGGGGTGCAGATCGACGTGGACGGCCGCAAGCTTTCGCTGCGCTACCCGATGGAGGTCAACCTCGTCGGCGACAGCAAGCACACCTTGCAGGCGCTGCTGCCGCACCTGAAGCGCAAGGAAGACCGCCGTTGGCGCGACAAGCTCGAATCCGGCGTGCGCGACTGGTGGCGGGTGCTGCAGGCACGTGCGATGAACGACGCGAACCCGATCAACCCGCAGCGGGTGTTCTGGGAGCTGTCGCCGCGGTTGCCCGACGACTGCATCCTCACCTGCGACTCGGGCACTTCGGCGGCGTGGTACGCGCGCGACTTGAAGGCGCGGCGCGGGATGATGGGCTCGCTGTCCGGCGGGCTGGCGACGATGGCGCCGGCCGTGCCCTATGCGATTGCGGCCAAGATGGCCCATCCCGGCCGCCCGGTGGTGGCGCTGCTGGGCGACGGCGCGATGCAGATGATCGGCCTGAACGGCCTGATCACGGTCGCGCACCGCTGGCGCGAATGGCGCGACCCGCGGCTGGTGGTGATGGTGCTGGACAACGGCGACCTCAACATGGTCACCTGGGAGCAGCGCGTCTCGGCTGGCGCGCCGAAGTTCGAGGACTCGCAAGTGCTGCCGGCCTTCCCGTATGCCGAGTTCGCGAAACTGCTCGGCCTGCACGCGCTGCGCGTGGACCGGCCGGAACAGGTGGCCGGCGCCTGGGATCAGGCCTTCCAGGCCGACCGCCCGACGCTGCTGCAGATGGTGGCCGACCCCAACGTGCCGCCGCTGCCGCCGCATGTGAACGCACAGCAGGCACGCCGCTACCTGAAGGCTCTGCTGCAGGGCGACCCGCAGGCGCGGCAGGTCGTGGTGGCGAGCCTGCGCGAGGTGTGGGACGGGTTGACGAAAGGTCGGCGCTGAAGAATGGCGAGCCGACATCCATGGGCACCTCACAGGATCCAGCGGCTCCAGCCCCCATAGCGTTCGCGCACCGGCCCGCGCGGCAGGGCAAGCCCCAGCAGCGCGGCCGCGGCGATCACCGAGGCCCAGCGGGCCGCCGCCGAAGCGTCCACCACCAGGAGTACGACCAACAGCGCCAGGCCGAGCAGCACGTTGAGCAGCCGTGCCGTGCGTGCGGGTTCTGCGCAAGCGATCGCCACCACCGTGAGCGCGAGCGAACCCACCAGGTGGTGGGCGTGGGCCAGCGTGCCGTCGGTGCCCAGCCACAGCCGCGAGCTCATCAGGGCCACGCCGACGGCCAGCGTGAGCGCGAGGTTCCAGGTCAGGGCCACGCCGCCGGTCCAGACGTCGGTGACCACCTGCCTCGGCGAGCGCTGGAATTCGCGCGATGCCTGTTCTCGCGGCCCTTCGTCGGTGTCGCCCCACAGCAGCACGGCCAGCAGGCTCGCGCCGGCCCTGCGGCGGCGCCGCAGGAACTGGCAGGTGGCCAGGATCTCGTCGATCGAGTAGGGGATCTGCACCAGCATCGCGGCCGCCGCCACCAGGCACAGGGTGCACCAGGTGCCGATCCAGATCGGCTGGATGATGATGAAGAAGACCGACACCACGCCCAGCGGCACGATCATCAGCCCGAACAGCAGCACCAGCCAAGGCATGGTGCGCCAGCGCCGCCGCGAGCCGATCACGCCGGTCAGGATCTCCAGCAGGTAGGTCAGTGCGCCCACGCCGGCATCGGGCACAGGCCAGGCTTCGGAGACGCTGGAGGTGATGATTTCCTCTGTGCCGTTCTTCGGATCGGGGCCGCCCGCGAAGAACGGCTCCCACACCTCGCCGATGTGGCCCAGCTGGTAGGCGGTGAGGTAGCGCGAGACGTGCAGGCCCACCAGCGCCAGCGCGATGATGGGCAGCCGCTGCGTCCAGGCCGAGGGATTGAAGCTCCAGCCGGGCGGCGTGTCCGGGCCGGACGTTGCCCCCCGCGGCGACACGCCGGGCTCGGGTGGCAGCCCGATCGCGAAGCCGATCACCAGCGCGCCCACCAGCGTGTCGTTCAGGTAGCCGGCGGCCGTGGGCGCCCAGAATACCAGTGGCGCGCTCATCACCCACAGGCCGATCGCCGCGCAGGCCCAGCGTGCCCATGGGAAGCGCCATGACAAGGCCAGCGCCGCGAACACCAGCAGCGCCGCGCCCGAGAGCAGGTCGCTCCACGCGAGCAGGCCCGACTGCAGGCCCAGCAGCGGCGGTGCGCTCAGCAGCCATGTGCCCAGCACCAGGTTGAAAAAGGGCGCCCACAGGTAGCGCGCATGCTGACCGCGCACCAGCGCCTCGTGCCGGCGGCGCAGCGCCTCGGCATCGCCGCGGTGTTCGGTACCGGCCATCCACGGCGGCGGCATCACCCCGTTGGCGCGGTACCAGGCAAGAGGGTCGTCCTTGAGCGCCTGCACCAGCCGCGGCAGCGCGTCGGCAAGGTGGTGCCGCGGCTCCCAGCCGAGCAGGCGGCGCGCCTTGGCAACGTCGAGCGCGTAGTGGTCGTCGGCCATCTCCACCATGAAAGGCCGGATGAACGGCTTCTTGCCCTGGTCGATGGCATCGGGCACGAACGGCTCCAGCTTTTCCTGCAGCGCGGCGCCGAGCTTTGCCGCCGGCTTGGGCAGTCGCAGCGTGGTCCAGGCGTCGTCGCCGTGCACGAGCCGGCCGATCAGATCTTGCAAGTCGCCGTAACCCACCGCCTCGGGCTCGCCGATCAGGAGGGTTTCGGCCGGCGGCAGCTCGGCCCGGCGGTCCACCGCGCGCCGGAACGCATCGGCCATGTCCTCCTTGTGCAGCATCGACTGGCCGGCCCCGGGGTCGCCCGAGTAGAGGTGGCTGGTGAAGTCGCGCTCGTAGATGCGTGCGATCTGCTGTGCCAGCGTGGGCACGCAGCGGCGCTCGTCGTACACGCCGGCCAGGTGCAGCAGCAGGTAGGGGATGCGGCCGTGCTCTTCGGCGATGACTTTTTCCGCGGCGGCCTTGGACTTCGGGTAGGCCCATTTCGGCGCGAGCGGCTGGCGCTCGTCGATGCGCTCGCCGGGCTTGCAGGGCTCGTGCACCAGCATCGTGCCGGCATAGACGAACTGTTCCACCTCCAGCGCCTGCAGTGCACGCAGCAGCGTGCGCGTGCCTTCGACGTTCACCTGCTCGTACAGCGGGTGCTCATCACCGGTGAAGTCGAAGTAGGCGGCGAGGTGGATCACGCTCGCGATGCGTGCGCCGAAGCGCTCGCGCAGCTGCTGCAGCGCCTGCTCCACCGATTCCCCATCGCTCAGGTCGACCGGCAGCAGCGGTATCGCGGCCTGCTTGCCGGGCTGGTCGAGGCCGACCACGCGGTAGCCGTGCGCGAGCGCCCGGCTGAGCGAGGAACCGATGTCGCCGGCGGCGCCGGTGATGAGGACGAGGGGCTTTTCGGCCATGGCCTGCAAGGTGCGGCAAGGCCTGTGCCGTGCACTGTGCGAACGAGACGAGTCTGCGAACCAGCCTCGCCAGGCCCTGTGTGCGTGTGACGGCAATCGACGCAGATGGGCGCCTGTGACCCTACTGGAACGCCACCTCCGCAAAGCTCCTCAGCTTGCGGCTGTGCAGCTGGTCCTGCCGTTGCTGCCTGAGCAGGTCCACCGCCCGCAAGCCGATGCGCAGGTGCTGGTCCACCCGGTCGCGGTAGAACTGGTTGGCCATGCCGGGCAGCTTGATCTCGCCGTGCAGCGGCTTGTCGCTCACGCACAGCAAGGTGCCGTAGGGCACGCGGAAGCGGAAGCCGTTGGCGGCGATGGTGGCGCTTTCCATGTCGAGCGCGATCGCGCGGCTCTGGCTGAAGCGGCGCTCCGGCGAGGTGGCCATGCCGCGCGAGGGCAGCAGCTCCCAGTTGCGGTTGTCGGTCGAGGCCACGGTGCCGGTGCGCATCACGCGCTTGAGCTCGTAGCCTTTCAACTGCGTGATGTCGGCCACGGCCTGCTCCAGCGCCAGCTGCACCTCGGCCAGCGGCGGGATCGGCACCCACAGTGGCAGGTCTTCGTCGAGCACGTGGTCTTCGCGCACGTAGCCGTGGGCCAGCACATAGTCGCCCAGTTGCTGCGTGGTACGCAGGCCGGCGCAGTGGCCCAGCATGATCCAGGCGTGCGGCCGCAGCACCGCGATGTGGTCGGTGATGGTCTTGGCGTTGGCCGGGCCCACGCCGATGTTGACCATCGTGATGCCCGAGCCGTCGCGGCGGATCAGGTGGTAGGCCGGCATCTGCGGCATGCGCGGCGGCAGCGCGCCGAATTCATCTTCCGGCTCGATGGCCAAGCCCGCGCGGCGCGTGACCATGTTGCCCGGCTCCACGAACGCGACGTAGCCCTCGTCCACGCCGGGGTGCGCATGCTGCGGCTCGCCGGCGAGCAGGTCGGGCTGCGCGGGCTTGCCCATCAGCTCATGGCCCAGGCGCACGAACTCGTCGATGTAGAACTGGTAGTTGGTGAACAGCACGAAGTTCTGGAAGTGCTCGGGCGCGGTGCCGGTGTAGTGGCGCAGCCGGTGCAGCGAGTAATCGACCCGCGGCGCCGTGAACAGCGCCAGCGGCATCGGCTCGCCGAAGGCGGGCTCGTAGGTGCCGTTGGCGATGCCGTCGTCCATGGCCGCCAGGTCTGGCAGGTCGAACAGGTCGCGCAGCAGAAGCCGCCGCTGCAGCGTGAGCGAGCCTTCGATGTGGTCGTGCTCCGCGAACGAAAAGTGCACCGGGATCGGCTGGCTCGACACGCCCACTTCCAGCGCCACGCCGTGGTTCTGCAACAGCAGGCGCAGTTGCTCGCGGTAGTAGTTTTCGAACAAGTCGGGGCGCGTCAGCGTGGTCTCGTAGGTGCCGGGGCCGGCGACGAAGCCGTACGACAGCCGCGAGTCGGCGCGTGCCACCGTGTGGGTCTCGATGCGCACGAACGGGTAGCACGCGCGCACGCGCTGCGCGAAGTCGGCGCCGGCCACGAAGTCGTGCAGCGCTTGCCGCAGGTGGGCCACGCCGCTTTCATAGATGTGCCTGGCATGCGCCAGTGCCGCGTCGGCGTCGGTGAACGACTGGGTGCTGATGGCGTGGGGCTCGGTGCTCATGCACCTATTCTGACGCGCAGCCCTGCCTTGCAGCATGTAGGGGCTGGCCCACAGCCGATCGCGCCGCCGGCCGACGCCAGCAAGCGTGCGCCGGGGGCTGCGGCGTCGCGCCGCCCGCCCGAGCATGGGCGCACGCCGCTGCCGGTGGGCACAGGCCTGGGGGCGGTGTTGCAGAGGTTTGGACTACAAGGAGTGAATGACATGAAGCATCTCCTCACGTTGACGGCCGCAGCGTCCGCGCTCGCCTTGTCGGTGGGTTGCTCGAGCCCGCAGGATCCCGGTGCGCGTCCCGTCGCGCCGGTGACGCAATCGCCGTCCTCCACCGAAGTGGCCCGTTACGGCCACGTGCGTGCGATCAATGTGGTGGACCGGCCCGGCAACGCCTCGGGCGTGGGCGCCGTGCTGGGCGCCGTGGTCGGCGGCGCCTTGGGCAACCAGGTGGGCAGCGGCAGCGGCAACACCGCGGCCACCGTGGGCGGGGCCGTGGCCGGCGGCGTGGTGGGCCACGAGATCGAAAAGCGCCGCGCGACCGGCTCGCAGGTCTACCGCGTGGAGGTGCAGTTCGACGACGGCACCACCAGCGCCTATGACTTCCGCGAGCTCAACGGCTTGCGGGTGGGCGAGCGCGTGCGCTGGCAGGACGGGCAGCTGTACAGGATGTGATGTGAGCCCCCGGCCGCCTTGCGGCCGCCCCCCGAGTGGGCTGCAATCCGCGACCGGGAAACCCGGATCGCGGATTGGGCGCTAAGTGATGCTGCCCCTGGCCGCTGCGCGGCCTGTCCCAGGGGGGCGCCCGCCCCTCGGGGGCGGGGTGGGGTGGGGCTGCATGTCGCCCCGTGGGGTGCGCTTGCGCATCCCCTGGCCGCTGCGCGGCCTGTCCCAGGGGGACTCCCGCTCCTTGGGGCGGGTGGCTTCTTGGGAGGGGCTTCATGGTCTATCGGGGGGCCAGGATCGCGCTCAGGCGGTCGGGCGCTCCCTCGATGCGCTCGAGCTTGGGGTAGCGCAGGCCGCCGCGGTAGTCGATGCGCACGCTGCGGAAATGCTCGCCGTCGCGTACCAGCAGCTCGACCGGCTCGCTGCCGGTCTTGGCCAGGGTGATGGCCTGGGCCAGGCGCTCGGGCTTGTAGGCCACGCCGTTGACGGCCAGCAGCTTGGCGCCGGGGGCCAGGCCGGCGTGGAAAGCCGGGCTGTTCCAGCGCACGTTCTTCAGCACGTCTTCCTCGGTGTCGATGGTCAGGCCGATGGAGTAGTGGAAGTCGACCTCCTTGTCTTCCTCGTCCTCGGCCTTGGCGTTGTCGCTCTGCTTGTCGGTGTAGACCAGCTTCCAGCCGCTGCGCGCCAGGCCGTCGAGCGGCGCGCGCTCGTGGCCATCGAGGCGTTCGCGCAGGAAGCGGGCCCAATCGTGCGGCCACACGCTGGCCAGCGTCTTGACGATGTCGTCGAAGGTGTAGGTCAAGGGCTCCACGCGGCCGTCGTGCACGCCGAAGAAGGCCTTGGCGAAGTCGTCCAGCGAGCGCTGGCCCTTGCTTTGCTCGCGGATCAGCGTGTCCACGTCCAGCCAGACCAGCGTGGCCTCGTCGTAGTAGTCGACGCTGCGCTGCCAGTCGCGCCAGTGCTTGTGGTGGCCGTTGGGCCCCAGTGTCGGGTCGGTGGTGGTGTCCTGCAGGTTGCGCCAGGCGCGGCCGCTGCGGTGCTCGGCCCACGCCGCCACCTGGGCCAGCCCGTCGCGCGCCAGCTCGGCGCTCACCAGGCCGCTGCGCGCCGCCAGCACACGGCCCCAGTATTGCGTCTGCCCTTCGTACATCCACAGCAGGCTGTTGCGCATGGGCACGGTGTTGAAGTCCGGCGTCCACAGCTCGGCCGGGCGGCGGAACTTGCCGTTCCAGGAATGCACGTATTCGTGCGGCAGCAGCTCGCGGTCGAGCACCGCCTTGTCCCAGTCCTTGAAGTAGTGGGGCTTGACCGCGTTCTCGCTCGACTCGTGATGCTCCAGCCCGATGCCGCCCAGCGTGTCGCTCAGGGCGAGCAGAAACTCGTAGTGGCCGAAGTGACGTGCGCCAAAGAGCAGATCGGCCTGCCGCACCAGCGCGCGGTGGGCCTGCCACTGGGACTCGTCGGCGTCGAGCTGCTGCGCGGTGTCGGCCACCAGGTGCAGCGTCACCGGCCGCGCGGCGCCTTCGGCCTCCAGCGCGACGCGGCGGTAGTGCCGGCCGGCGAACACCGGCGAGTCGGCCAGCGTTTCCAGCGGCACCTTTTCGTACTGCCACCAGCCGTCGGCTTGCGCCTGCCCCCGCAAGGAGGTGGCCGCCTGCCAGCCGGCCGGCAGCTTCAGGCGCGGCTGCACCGCGATGCCGCGCGTGGCATAGCCGGCGGGGTAGAGCACCAGATCGATCCATTGCAGGTTGGCCATGCGGGGAGTGATGACCACGCGGCCGGCGTCCTTGCTGGGGGCCGAGAGGAACTGGAACTCGATCGCCAGCGTGTCGGCGCCTGCGGGCACCTGCAGGGCAAAGGCGTGCGGGTCCACCGGGTCGCGCCGCCACGGCAGCACGCGCTCGCCGGCCTGCAGCTTGAGGCCCGCCACGTCATTGGGGTTGCCGTAGGGCCCGTGCGTGCCGGGCAGCCAGCGCGGATACAGCAGGGTGAGCGCGCCCGGCTTCACCGGTAGCGTCTGCTTCACCCGCACGATGCGGCGTTCGAAGTCGGTGGCGTCGACCTCCAGCGTCATCACGCCGGGGTAGGCCTGTTGGCGCGCGGCGGGCACCGCACTCGACAGCCCCGGGGCCGGTGCGGCGCTGGTGGACAGGGCTGCCAGTCCGGTCAGGGCGGCGGCCAGGGCAAAGGGCACGAGGGCCTTGTGGGCCGGGGTGCGAAAGGGCATGGGTCCTCCTGTTTTCGAAGCTGCGCACGATAACGCAGGCCGGCCCGCTTGATGCAGCACAGGCGTCTTCATTTCTGTCTTGACAGAAATAACTGCAAGCGTAGAGTGCGGCGCATGGACCACCCCGAAGTCCCGCCGGCCGCGGCGCAGCCGCCCGCTGCCCCCCAGGCGGCGCCGCTCGCGCAGCTCACCCCGGTGGCGCAGCGATTCGTGCTGCACTGGGGCGAGATGGGCAGCCGCTGGGGCGTCAACCGCACGGTCGCGCAGATCCATGCGCTGCTGTTCCTGATGGGCCGGCCCATGCACGCCGAGGAGCTCACCGACACGCTGGGCGTGGCGCGCTCCAACGTCAGCAACAGCCTGAAGGAATTGCAAAACTGGAACCTCGTGCGCGTGGTGCACCTGCTGGGCGACCGGCGCGATCATTTCGAGACGGCGGGTGACGTATGGGAGCTGTTTCGCGTGGTGGTGCGCGAACGCAAGGCGCGCGAGTTCGAGCCCACGGTGCAGGTGCTGCGCGATTGCCTTTCCAGCCCGGAGGTGGCGCGCGAGCCTGCCTTGAGCCGGCAGCGCATCGCCGAGACGCTGGTGCTGATGGAGACGCTGTCGTCCTGGGGCGACGAGATGCTGCGCCTAGACCCGCAGACCTTGATGAAGATCATGAAGCTGGGCGCTCGCATCCAGTCGTTTGTGCGCGGCGGCAAGCCCGACAGCTGATTTTTTTGTCGTCTATCTTCTGTTCCGACTGAAATAACGGAAGGATTGGAAATGAGCAGCGCGCTCTTGACGGTGTTCTACGACGGCTCGTGCCGGCTGTGCCGCAGCGAGATGCTGGCGTTGAAGGCGGTGGACGAGCAGGGCTGGCTCGCCCTGGTCGATTGCGCGGCGCCCGGTTTCGACGACCGGCCCTACCGCGCGGTGGGTGCCTCGCGCGACGCGATGATGAAGTCGATCCACGTGCGCGACGCGCTGGGCGACTGGCACCGTGGCGTCGACGCCCTGAGCCTCATCTACGGGACCTTGGGCTTCACCGCCACCGCCCGGCTGTGGACGCACCGGCGCCTGCGTCCACTGACCGAGTCGCTGTATGCCTGGGTGGTGCGACACCGCTACACGCTGTCCAGGCTGCGGCTGCACCGGCTCACGCCTCTGGTGATGCGCGTGCTGGCGTGGCGCGCGACCAGCCGCCCGCACTGCCGCGATGGCGCCTGTGCGGTGTCGGGGCGCGCGTCCTGAACCGGCGTCCGCCCGTGCGAGCTGGGTCGCCGATCAGCCTCTGCCTTGCCTGCCGCCGGGCTTGCGCACCGATTCGTTGCGCGGCTGGGGCGACGGCTGGTTGCGCGTGGGCTGGTGCCCCTCGCGCGGGTCGCGCTCGGCCTGGGGGTTGAGCGCTTCGTCGATCTCTTCGCGTTCGTCGGCCTGCGCGCGCTGCAGGTGGGTGGGCTGGCCGGGGCCGGCGGGGCGGTTGCTGTTCTTCATCGAAGTCTCCAGTGGGGGATGGCGCTTCGAGTCGCGGCAAGCGCTGTGCCCCGGCACACCGCTCAGGCCAGGGCGGCGGCGCTGCGGGCGCGCTGGTTGGACGCCAGCACGTTGTCCACCGGCAGCCGCTGCCCCTGACTCAGTGCGTCCATCCACGCCTGGGTGCTGCCCACTGCCGCGAAGTTGCTGTGGAACACCACGCTGAACACGCGGTGGACCTCTTCGGCGCTCGCGCGGCCGGCCGCGTTGGCATACGGCAGCGCTCCGCTGGCGTCGGCGAGGAACTCCACCTTCAGCCCGCGGTGCATGGCCTCGAACACCGTGCCTGCGTCGCAGTTGTGCGTCATGTAGCCCACCACGGTGAGCGTGTCGATGCCGCGTTCGGCCAGCCAATCGGCGAAGCCGGTGCCGGTGAACGCGCTGGGGAAGTGCTTCGTGATGAAGTGGTCGTGCGGTCGGCGGGCCACCTCGGGATGCAACTGCCAGCGTTCGCTGCCGGGCTGGAACAGCGGCGCGCCGGCCGGGGCATCATGCTGCACCACCACCACCGGCACGCCGGCGGCGCGTGCTGCGTCCATCGCACGGCCGATGTTGGGCAGCGTCTGCGCCACCGGCGGGTGCTCGATCGGCAGGCCGCCGCCTTCGAAATACTCCATCTGCACATCGATCACCACGAGGGCGCGGCGCGGCGCTCGGTTGCTCATGCGGTCTCCTTCGGAGAAATGCGGGTTGCGATGCCCCTCATTCTTGGCGGGAGCGGCGTGCGCCGAAAGTGGCCCGAAGGACGATGATCGATAGAATCGGGCCATGCCAGCAGCGCCCCTCAGTGCCGACACGGTCGCGGTGATCGCCTTCGACGGCATCAGTCCCTTCCACCTGTCTGTGCCCTGCCTCGTGTTCGGCGAAGACCGCACCGAAGCCGGCACGCCGCGCTTCAGGCTGCGCGTGTGCGCGGTCGCGCCGGGGCGGCTGCGCACCAACGCCGGCTTCGCGATCGATGCGCCGCATGGCCTGCAGGCACTGCGGCATGCCGGCATCGTGATCGTGCCTTCGTGGCACGCCGACATGCGGCCCGCACCGGTGTCGCTGCTCAGGGCCCTGCGGGCGGCCCACCGGCGCGGCGCGGTGATCGTGGGCCTGTGCCTGGGCGCCTTCGTGCTGGCCGAGGCCGGGCTGCTCGACGGCCGCACCGCCACCACCCACTGGCACCTGGCGCCCGAGTTCGCACGTCGCTTTGCGCAGGTGACGCTGCAGCCCGAAGTGCTGTACGTGGACCACGGCGACGTGCTCACGTCCGCGGGCACCGCCGCCGGCATCGACGCCTGCCTGCACCTGCTGCGCGTGCGCCACGGTGCCGAGGTGGCCCACCGGGCGGCGCGCCGCATGGTGGTGGCGCCGCACCGGCAGGGCGGACAGGCGCAGTACATCGAGCAGCCTGTGCGCGGCGCTGCCGAGCGAGACCGGCTCTCGCCGCTGCTCGACTGGATGGCCGCCCACCTGGGGCAGCCGCACGTGCTGAACGACCTGGCGGGGCGCGCGCTGATGAGCCGTCGCCATTTCACGCGGCGTTTCCGCGAAGCCACGGGCACCACCGTGGGCCGCTGGCTGCAGCACCAGCGCCTGGTGCTCGCACAGCGCCTGCTCGAAACCAGCAACCGGCCGGTGGAGTCGATCGCCGAGCAATGCGGCTTCGGCTCGGCGGTGTCGTTGCGCCAGCATTTCGCGGCGGCGTTCAAGACCTCGCCCACCGCCTACCGGCGCCAGTTCTACCGGGGCTCGGGCACCCCCGGCTGAGGCCGTGCCGCGCGCGGGTCAGGCCCGGGCGGCGCCTGCGGATTCAGGTGCGCGGCTCCCACGCTGGCTCGCCCCACAGCCGCGCCTGCAGCGCGGGGTCGGCGGCTTCGTAGCCCAGCGCGCCCAGCAGCGGGTCGGCGCCCTCGTCCGGCCGCGAGAGTTCGGCGCGCTCGGCCGCCTCGCGTGCGTCGTGGAGTCCCATCGGGTCGTCGGCCATTTGCTTGCTCCGCTGGAAGGTGTGCTTCGAAGGTGCGTCGAAAAGTGGTCCGATCTTGCCGACGCAAGATGCAAGCATGTATCAGCATCATGCGTCGTTGTGTGTCAGCCGCCGACTACACCGCATATGGGGGGAGGCATCGGCGACACTTGTTGCGATGAACACACAGCCCGTCACCTGCGATCCGCATCCGCGACGCATCGTCTGCCTGACCGAAGAGACGACCGAAGCGCTGTACCTGATGGGCGAGCAGCACCGCATCGTCGGCATCTCGGGCTACACGGTGCGCCCGCCCCAGGCGCGGCACGAGAAGCCCAAGGTGTCGGCCTTCTGGAACGCGAAGATCGACAAGATCCTCGCGCTCGAGCCCGACCTCGTGCTCGGCTTCTCGGACATGCAGGCCGAGATTGCCGAACAGCTCATCCGCGCCGGGCTGCAGGTGCACGTGTTCAACCAGCGCAGCGTGGCCGGCATCCTGCAGATGATCCGCATGCTGGGCAGCATGGTGGGCGCCGGCGCCAAGGCCGAAGACCTGGTGCAGCGCCTGCAGGCCGGCCTGGAGGAGATTGCCGCAGCCGCCGCGCGGCTGCCGCGCCGGCCCCGGGTGTATTTCGAGGAGTGGATGGACCCGCTGATCTCCGGCATCGGCTGGGTGAGCGAACTCATCGGCATCGCCGGCGGCGACGACATCTTTCCCGAGCTGGCGGCACAGCCGGGCGGCAGGGGCCGCATCGTGCACGACCCGCAAGAGGTGGTGCGGCGTGCGCCCGACATCGTGATGGGCTCCTGGTGCGGGCGCAAGTTCCGGCCCGAGCAGGTGGCCGCGCGGCCAGGCTGGTCCGAGGTGCCGGCGCTGCGCAGCGGGCAGCTGCACGAGGTCAAGTCAGCCGAGATCCTGCAGCCGGGCCCGGCCGCACTGACCGACGGCGTGCGTCGCCTGCACGAGATCGTGAGCGCCTGGGCCCTGGCTTGAACCGGGAGTGTTCAGTCGCCCGAAGCGGCCAGCGACACCCGTGCCTTGCCGCGCGCCTTGGCGTCGTACATGGCCGAGTCGGCCTTGTGCAACAGCTCTTGCAGTGTGTGGCCGTCTTGCGGGAACACGGCCACGCCGATGCTGGCCGACACGAGCGGCACCTGACCGTCCAGGCGTGCCGGTCCCACCACGGCCGATAGCAGTTTGGCCGCCACCAGCGCCGCGTCGTCGGCGTCGGTGTCCAGCAAGACCGCCGCGAACTCGTCGCCTCCAAGCCTGGCCAGCAGGTCCGACTGGCGCAGTGCGCCGCACAGCTGCTCGGCCACCCTTACCAGCAGCTGGTCGCCCGCCGCATGGCCCAGGCGGTCGTTCACTTGCTTGAAACCGTCGAGATCGAGGTAGAGGATGGCCACCGGCCGCTGCCGGCGGCGGGACACCGCGAGTTCGTGCTGCGCGAACTCCTCGAAGAAGCTGCGGTTGGCCAAGCCGGTGAGCGGGTCGTGGTGGGCGCGGTCCAGCGACTGCTGCAGCAGGGCCGACGCCCGGTTCAGCGCGTCGGCGATCTCGTTCGCTTCGCTGACCAGCGAGGGCGGCACCGAGACCGGCTCGCCGCGCCCCAGGCTGTGGGCCGGCTCGACCAGGCTGTGCATCGAGGTGCCGATGAGCGCGCCGACCCGGCGCGCCGCCGCCCAGGCAAACGCCAACACGCCCGCAGTCACGACTGCCAGGCCGAGCAGGTTGCCGTACAGAGGCTGTGCGAGGCTGGCGCGTGGAATGCCGATGGCCACGGTCCAGCCGGTGGCCGTCGAGCGGCTGAAGGCGCTGTACACCGGCATGCCTTCGAGCGTCTCGTTCTCCAGCACGCCTTCGGCGGCGCGTGACATCTGGTTCAGCAGCGCGGGCGGGCCCTTGCGGCCTGCGAAACGCTCGATGTCGCGCGTGCGGGCGACCACGTGGCCGGTGCTGTCGTAGATGGTGGCCACCCACGCCGCCGGCAGCCGCTGCCGCAGCAGCACACCCGACAGCCTTTCGGTCCACAGGCCCGCAGCGAGCGTGTACATGACAGTCCCGTCGTGCCGGACGGGCACGCCCACCGCCATGAGGGGGCGCATCGCTACTGGACCGAAGAACAGGTCGGTGACCACAGGTTCGCCGGTGTCGAACACCTTGCGCCACGCCGTGTTGGGAGAAGCAGGCAGCGGGCTCCCGTAAGGCCGCAGCGTGTTCACCACTTGCCTGAGCTGGCGGTCGACCAGCACGACGTTGTTGGCGTCCAGCCGCTCCACCAGCCGCGCCGCCTGCTCGGCAAAGCGCTGCAGGTCGCCGCGCTGCAACTCGGTGGAGCCGGCCAGTGCCTGCAGTGCCGACACGTGGCCCGCCAGCTTCTGGTCGACCACGGCGTTGAGCGCCCGCGCCGTGAGCAGCGTGTCGTGCAGCAGGCGCTCGCGGCTGGCGTGGAAGTCGTAGGCGATGTAGGTGGCCGCCAGCAGCGCTGCTGGCAACGTGCATGCCAGCACCAGCCGCGCGAGCCAAGCGCGCACCGTGCGCGAACCGTGTGCGCGGGCGAGGCGGTCTGCGTCGCCCGCCAGAGTCGGGTCCGCTGCTGCATCCAAGGACAAGCTCCCGTGCTCGGCGCCACTCGGCGCGGAGCCAGCCTACTACGGTGCCCCTGTCGACGCCATGCCCCTTGAGAGGGGCACGCATATGATGAAGACGATGCCCCGCTTCGCCGCCAACCTGTCGCTGCTGTACACCGAGCATGCCTTCCTCGACCGCTTCGCGGCGGCCCGGGCCGATGGCTTCGACGCGGTGGAGGTCCTGTTTCCCTATGCGCACGCGCCGGGCGAGCTGGCGCAGCGGCTGGGCGACCAGGGCCTGCGGCAGGTGCTGTTCAACGCGCCACCCGGCGACTGGGAGCGCGGCGAACGCGGGCTCGCCTGCCTGCCGGGGCGGCAAGCCGAGTTCCGCAGGGGCTTCGAGGAGCAGGCGCTGCCCTATGCGCGGGCCCTCGGTTGCCCGCGCGTGCACGTGATGGCCGGCATCGTGCCGGCGCGGGCCGACACCGCGGCGCTGCGCGCCACCTATCTCGCCAATCTCGAATGGGCCGCCAGGCAGGCCACAGCATCGGGCATCGATGTGCTGATCGAGCCGATCAACACGCGCGACATGCCCGGCTACTTCCTGCACCACCAGGAAGCCGCGCATGCCGTCGTGCAGGAGGTGGGCGCGCCCAATCTCAAGGTGCAGATGGACCTGTACCACTGCCAGGTGATGGAAGGCGACGTGGCGACCAAGCTGCGCCGCTACCTGCCCATCGGCCGCGTGGCGCATCTGCAGATCGCGGGCGTGCCCGAGCGCCACGAGCCCGATGTCGGCGAGCTGCACCATCCCTACCTCTTCGCGCTGCTCGATGCCCTGGGCTACGACGGCCATGTGGGCTGCGAGTACCGTCCGCGCGCGGGCACGTCGGCTGGCCTGGGCTGGCTGCGGCGCTGGCGCGAAACCCAGCCAAAGGAGCCCCCCACGCCATGAAAGGAAACTTCATCGCCGCCTGCACGGCGCTACTGCCGCTGGCGGCCCTGGCGCTGCCGCCCCTGCCCGAGCTGGCCGCCCAGGTGCAGCAAAGGCAGCAGCGCGAGACCATCGAGCGCCTGGTGGCCTTCGGCACCCGCCACACGATGTCCGACACCCGCAGCGAGACGCGCGGCATCGGCGCCGCAAGGCGCTGGGTGCAGCGGCGCTTCGAGGCGATCTCGCGTGACTGCGGCGGCTGCCTGCAGGTGGTGACGCCGGCCGACACCGTCACGGGCCCGCGCATCCCGCGGCCCACCGAGGTGGTGAACGTCGTGGCGGTGCAGCGCGGCACCACCGATGCGCAGCGCGTGATCGTCATCAGCGGCCACCTCGATTCGCGCGCCTCCGACGTGATGGACGCCACCAGCGACGCGCCCGGCGCCAACGACGACGCTTCCGGCGTGGCCGCGGTGATCGAGGCCGCGCGCGTGCTCTCGCAGCACAAGTTCCAGGCCACGCTGGTGTATGCCGCGCTCTCCGGCGAAGAGCAGGGCCTGCACGGCGGCAAGATTCTCGCGGCCTACGCCAAGGCGCAGGGCTGGCAAGTCGAGGCCAACCTCAACAACGACATCATCGGCAACAGCCGCGGTGCCGACGGCGTGCACGACAACAGCACCGTGCGCGTCTTCTCCGAAGGTACGAAGGCCACCGAGACGCCGCAGCAGGCCCACCGCCGCCGCTACAACGGCGGGGAGGTCGATTCGCCCTCACGCAACCTGGCGCGGTTCGTCCAACGGCTGGCCGAGGCGCACCTGACCCACCTGAAGGTGGAAATGGTCTACCGCACCGACCGCTACGGCCGCGGCGGCGACCAGGTGGAGATGCTCAACGCCGGCTTTCCGGCCGTGCGCCTGACCGAGGGCCACGAGGACTACACGCGCCAGCACCAGGACGTGCGCGTCGAAGACGGCATCCACTACGGCGACACCCTCGACGGCGTGGACTTCGCCTACCTCGCGCAGGTGACACGGCTCAACGTGGTGGCCATGGCGGCGCTGGCCGCTGCACCCGCGCCGCCGCAGGGCGTGTCGATCGAGGGGGCGGTCACGCCGCACACCACGGTGAAGTGGCGGCCGGTGCCCGGCGCCGCCGGCTACCGCGTCTGGTGGCGCCGCACCACCGACCCGCAGTGGCGCTGGCATCGCGACGCACCCGCCGAGGCCACGCAGCTGCAGTTGAAGAACATCGTCATCGACGACTGGTTCTTCGGCGTCTCGGCGCTGGGGGCCGGAGGGCTGGAGTCGCCGGTGGTGTTTCCGGGCGACGCGGGGGCGTTTTAGCGCGTGCGATTCAATCGCGGTAGAACGCCTCGACCTTGCCCTTGAGCTTGATCATCACCGGATTGCCCTTGCGGTCGACGGTCTTGCCTGCCGGCACGCGGATCCAGCCTTCGCTGATGCAGTACTCCTCGACGTCGAAGCGCTCCTTGCCGTTGAAGCGGATGCCGATCTCGTGCTCGAACACCGCGGCCACGTGATGCGGGCTGCGCGGGTCGATCGAAAGCCGGTCGGGCAGCGGGGGTACGTCATGCTTCGATTCGCTCATGGCGCGTATTGTCCTGCAGCGCCTTCTCCCCCCGACTGAGGGGGCGAGCGCGCGCGCTTTCGGCATCGCGGTTGCCTTTGGTCACACCGGGTTGAATTCCCGGCATCGACAAAAGGGGCGACGAATGAACGCAGTTTGGAAGACGCACAGCCGCGGCACCGTTGGTGCTGCCGGTAAGCTGGTGATCGCTTTGGCGGTGGCGCTCGCGGCCCCCGTGGGCTTCGCCAAGCAAGAGCGCAAGGGAAAACATGCAGAACGCGACGGCATCGGCATGCTGCCGCTGAGCGAGATCGCCAAGCTCTCGGGCAAGAAGAAAAACAGGCCCGACAAGACCGACCCGGTGGCCGCGGGCACCTCGTCGGCCAAGCTGTCGACGGCCTCGGCCACCGCGGCGCTGGCCACGCCCGTCACGATCGACCCGCGCCGCTCGCTGATCATCACCGAGGCCGCGATCCTGCAGGCCTTTCCCATCCTCAATGTGCTGAACCGCCTGGCCGCCGGAAGCCCGCAATCCATGATCGCGCGTCAGCTCTACGACCAGTGGATGGACCTGCACAACGCCGCGCCCGGCATCGGGCAGGGCGGCCACTGCAACGACGAGCTCACCAACGGCCTGCCCACGCTCAACGGCTTTGCCTACGACTGCCCGCGCGCCGAAGGGCGGCTGGTGGGCACCAACCCCACCAACGGCAGCGCCGATTCGTTCCGCCCCATCGCGATCGTCAACCGCTTCGACCTGGCCACCGACCCGCGCCAGGGCGGCACCGACTGCGGCGAGTACCGCATCATCTACGCCAAGCACAGCGGCGAGACCAACGCCACCAACCGCATGCAGATCATCTTCGAGGCGGTGCTGCCCAATCCCGCGCCCAACGGTGTGGACCTGAGCGGCTGCCGCCCGGTGGCGGAATTCCTGGCCGAGCTGAGCACGATCAACGACCCCATCGAGCGCATCAACCGGCTCAAGACCTTCTACTTCACCGGCCTGCCCGGCTTTGCACCGGTGGTCAAGGCGGCGCACTACGGCTTTGCCACGCCGGCTGCGCCGGGGCAGATCCGCACCAACCTGTTCATGCAGTTCAACTGGGTGCTGCGCGACTACCGGCTCGCGCTGGTGAACAACCTGCTGAAGGTGGTGTCGCTGCCGACCCACATGTCGCCCGCCGGCCTGCTGTTCAACGAGACCGACCCGCACCCCAAGGGCACCGACTTCCGGCAGAAGTTCCTCGACGTGGTGGGCACGCTGGCCGTCAACGACATCAACACCTTCCACATGAACGGCCTGCCCAACCGCTTCGACGCCGGCGACGGCGACCAGCAGGACGCGCTGCGCGGCAACTACCCGGCGCAGTTCGCCAACTCGCCGAATTTCTCCGCCGCCGTGCAGCAGCGGCTCACCGCTGCCGGCTCCACGCTGACGCCGGCGCAAGTGGTGCAGCGCGCGATGGCGATGTCCTGCGCCGGCTGCCACCAGCTCAGCAACAACAAGAACCTGGGCGGCGGGCTGGTGTGGCCCGCCTCGATGGGCTTCGTGCACGTGAGCGAGAAATTCACCGATCGCGAGACCAGCCCCGAAGGCCAGTCGCGCTTCAAGATCTCGCCGGCGCTGACCAACGTGTTCCTGCCGCACCGAAAGGCGGTGCTGGAGGCTTTTCTCAACGGGTCCTGAGGCGCACAGGCGCGGCGTGCCCAATCTGCCTCGCAAATCAGCGCTTTTCTAGCGGCGGCCGGAGATTGAAGCGCCATGCCTGGCGTTGTCCGATATGCTGCGCACCCATCCCACGATGGAAGCACCACATGCGGTTTGGAAAGTTGTTTTGCGCCTGGATTTGCGTCCTGGTCTTCGCGGGTCCAGTGCACGCGCAGGCGACGAGAACCTGGGTCTCAGGCGTCGGCGATGACGCCAATCCGTGCAGCAGAACTGCGCCGTGCAAGACCTTCGCGGGGGCCATCTCGAAGACCGCCGCGGGAGGCGTGATCAACACGCTGGACGGCGGCGGCTTCGGCGCCGTCACCATCACCAAGGCCATCACCATCGAGGCAGACGGAGCCGGCACGGCGAGCGTGTTGGCCTCCGGCACCAACGGCATCGTCGTGAATGCGCCGGCGGGCAGCATGGTGTACCTGCGCGGCCTGCAGATCGAGGGCGCCGGTACCGGGCTGTCGGGCGTTCTCGTGCTGGGTGGCGACGTGCACATCGAAGATTGCGTCATCCAGAACTTTCGGGGCAATCCCGGCGTGGGCATCAACTCTCAAGGCAACGTGACCTCCCGGGTCTTCATCGCCCGCAGCTCCATCATGGGCAACAAGGTCGGCATCCGGGTGACGGCCACCGCACCCAGCCCTGTTCCCATCCAGGACACCATCATCGACAGGAACCAGGACTACGGCATACAGGGCATTGGCGTGAACGCCGTCTTCAGCCTGAACCGGTCCACGGTACTGGGCAGTCCGGTGAACATCTCGGCGCCGGCGCCGGCGAAAGTCCAGAGTTTCGGCAACAACGCGATCGTCGCCATCGAGGCCGGTACGGTCCTGACGCCGATCTCCCTGCAATAGGTGTCAAGCCGCTCAGCCGCAGGCAGCCCCACCCCCGACGCCGGTACCTACGGTCCAACGAGCTGCTGGCTGGCGCGCTCGGTGATGGCCACCACGCAGGGGTGCACGGCGCGCCGTTCGACCGTGATCGCATAGAACTCTTCGACCAGCTCGTCGGTGCGCCCCACGACCCGCACGCCGTACTGCGCCGAGGTCTCTGCCTCGAGCACGCTCGGCGTCATGAAGACACCGCGGCCCTCGCCGCCAAATGCCTTCATCAGGGCCACGTCGTCGAATTCGCCGATGACCCGCGGCCGAAGCTTGCGGGCGGCCAGCCAGAAGTCGAAGCGCTGGCGCATCGCCGAGGCGGCTCCTTGCAACAACATCGGCGCCCCGTCCAGGCATTGCGGGAACTCATCCCCCAGGGTGCGACCGAGCGCCGGTGCGGCGAAGAAGCTCATGGTCGTCGAGCCCAGCAGGTGGCTGTGACCCTTGACACTGACCTGGCGGCTCATCGGCTCGTCGGCAATCATCAGATCGAGCCGGTGCACCGCCAGCTGGCCCAGCAGATCTGAAAACTGCCCTTCATGGCAAATCAGGCGCACGTGCTCGGCCACCGCGAGCGCCGGTTCCAGCAGGCGGTATGCCACCGCCTTGGGCACCGAATCGGCGATGCCGACGCGGAATTCGAGCGAACTCTCGGCGCTGCGGGCTGCCGACCCGATGCGCGATTCCAGTTCGGCGCCGAGGGCGAAGATCTGGTCGGCATAGCCCAGCGCGAGCCGGCCCTCGTCGGTGAGCTCCAGGCCGCGCCCCGACTTGCGGAACAGCGCGCAGCCCAGCCGGTCTTCGAGCAGCTTGATCTGCCCGGACAGGGTCTGCGGCGAGATGTGCAGCTGTTCTCCTGCACGCAAGATGCCGCCGGCCTTGGCGGCAGCCCAGAAGTAGTGCAGGTGCTTGAAGTTCATGGCGAGCAAGGGCAGGGCGCTGGCGGCGCGGTTGGAGGGTTCGGCATCAAAACTTCGATTTTTGCGAAACCATTCTACGAAACGATCGACTTTTCCCGAATGGTCGATGGCCCTAGATTCGGGCCTGCCCTCGCCTTTTGAGGAAAGGACCTGAAATGAACTACCAACCCGTCGGTTCCGACCGATACCCCGCCGGCGGCTACGCGCTGCCAGCCGTCGAACGCAACCGCGTGCTGCGCAACACCTACTGGCTGCTCGCGCTGTCGATGCTGCCCACGGTGCTGGGCGCCTGGCTCGGCGTGTCGACCGGCATCGTCCGCGCGATGACGCCCGGCATCGGGCTCATCGTCTTCCTCGGCGGCGCGTTCGGCTTCATGTTCGCGATCGAGAAGACGAAAAACTCGGCGGCCGGCGTGCCGATGCTGCTGGGGTTCACCTTCTTCATGGGCCTGATGCTGTCGCGTCTGATAGGCGCGGTGCTGGGCCTGGCCAACGGCGCGGGCCTGATCATGACGGCCTTTGCCGGCACCGGGGCCATCTTCCTCGGCATGGCGACGCTGTCGACCGTGATCAAGCGCGACCTGTCGGCCATGGGCAAGTGGCTGTTCATCGGCGCGGTGATGCTGCTGGTGGCGGGCATCGCGAACTTCTTCCTCCAGTCCAGCGCGCTGATGCTCACGCTGTCGGTGATCGCCATCGGCTTGTTCTCGGCCTTCATCCTGCACGACCTCAAGCGCGTGCGCGACGGCCTGGAGACCAACTACATCACCGCGACGCTGGGCGTCTATCTGAGCCTGTACAACGTGTTCCAGTCGCTGCTCGGCTTGCTGGGCATCTTCGGCGGCCGGGAAGAGTGAGGCCCTCGGCCATGGTGAACACGCTTTTGGCGCTGCCCGGCCGAGTGCTGCGCGTCATGGTGGGCCTTGGGGCGGCCGCAGTCGTGCTGACGCTCGGCCTGGCGGCAGCCGCCGGCTTGCTGCTGCGCCTGGCCTGGCAGCGGTCGCATACCAGCCGCATCCTGCCGGCACGGACCCGCCGCACGAACAGCTCTCGCGGCGAGGTGATCGACGTGGAGGTGCGTGAGATACCCGCGCGCTGAGGTCTCCGGCTCCGGCGCCCGGGGCGGCATGCGAACCCTCGCTGCCCGCGTGCGGCGCTGAAGCACTCAATTCCCATGCCCGCAGCCGCGCGCGGCGCCGCTGCGGCTAGGGATGGCAGGGCCTTCCTGCAGCAACCATATTGGGCTGCACCGGGAGGACAACGCGATGAACGCAGCAGCACGGGCCGTCACGATCGCATTGCTGATGCTGAGCTCGGGCGCGGCGGGCTGGTGGCTGAAGCCGCAGCCCGAGCCGGCCGCGCAGGCACCGCTGCTGCACGCGATTGCGCGCGCGGTGCCGGCCCCGGCCTGCGCCGTGCCGTCGGCCCCCGAGCCGCTGGTCGCGGTGGCCCGCGACGGCAACGTGACGCTGCACGTGGAGCAGCGACCGCTCGACTGGGTGCTCGAAGAGATCGAGGCGCAGACAGGGCATCCATTGGGCCCGCCGCCGCGCGTTGCGCCGCTGCCCACGGGCACGGCCTGCCCCGACGCCGTTGCGAACGACCTGCCGCAACTCGAACGCACGCTGGAAAGCGGCGCCGAGCCGGCGCGCTACGAGGCGCTGCTGCAGGCGCGCGGCGCGGGACTGGAGCTGCCGGAGCAGCGGCTGCAGTCCCTGTTCGAGCATGACACCTCGCCGCGCGTGCGCCAGCAGGCCTTCGAGAGCTACCTGATGCTGCGCGCCCACGACGCGCAGGCGGTGCGCCGCGCGCTCGAACGCGCGCTGTACGTGCCCGACGCAGGCCTGCAGCGCCAGGCGGCGCAGCAGCTGCTGCAGCTCGACGAACTCGCGCGCATCGACGCCCAGAGCGCGCAGCGCAGCCATCCCGGCTCCTAGCCGACGCTTCCCTCACGGGCAATGCCCAATGGCGCAGCCGCCCCCGGCGGCTGCCGGCGGGGTGCGCCCGTGCCCGCGGCGCGCGTTGGGGGTTGCGCGTGCCACGGCCCTTGTTGTCCTCAACCCTTCAGGAGAGGATCAAATGACGAATCGACTGCAACGACGCCGGCTGGGTCAGTGCGCGCTGGCGCTGTCGCTCGGGTGGCTGGCCGCGGGCCAGGCCTCGGCCGATGCCTTCATCGCGCTGGCACGCGCGGGCAACTTCACCTTCGCTTCCGGCGCCGGCCAGGTGGCGGTGCCCATCGGTGCGGGTGTGTTCCAGACGCCCGCGTTCTTCAACGCCGCGGGCCAGCGCTTCATCGTGAGCTACACCGCCGAGTGTGCGGTGGCGGCCGCGGCCGGCAACCACACCACCTGGCTCGACCTCGACGTACGCGCTGTCAACGTGGCCACCGGCGCGGTGTTCGTGCTCGCACCCACGGTGGGCAATGCAGACGCGTTCTGCACCTCCAACGGCACGGCCGGTGACGACGGCTGGCCCATGACCGCCGTCAACGCGATCGGCGGTCCGGGCATGCCGGCGGGCAACTACGTGGTGCAGGTGCGCGCGCGCCTCAGCGGCGCGGGCACGGGCCACCTGGGCGACACCTCGCTGGTGGTGTGGCGCTAGCCCTTCAGCGATGCAGCTTCTTCCACCCCGGGTGGTCGAAGCTGCGACCGTACTCGTCGAGCGCGGCCACCAGCTTCACGGCGCCGTCGCGCGGCTTGGCCTTCGACTTGCCTGCCATCGCCTCGGTGGCCTCGCCGATCTGCGCCAGGATGCCGTGCAGCGCCGCGTCGGCCTCCGGCGCGAGCTTGCAGTTGGCGACGATGTGCGCCACCTGCTGCTCGGTCTGGGCGGCCAGCGCCTTGTACTCCTCGGCGCCCAGCTTGTCGTGGTGCACGGCCTTGAGCTGCGGCTCCAGCGCGGCGCGGATGCGGCCCATGCCCTCGCGCAGCGGCGCGTCGGTGGCCCAGCGTTGCCCGGCCGGCAACGGCTTGGCCGCGGTGGCGTGGGCCGGACCATGGTCATGGGTGGTGCCGGCAGCCCAAGCGTTGGCGCTCATGGCAGCGGCGGCGGCCAGCAGCAGGGCCGGGATGTGGGGGATGCGGTGCGTGGTCATCGTGTTTTCCTCATGGGGTGTCGGTCAGCGGATCGAGAGATGCCGGGCAGCGGGTTTTCTGCCCCTGGCACGCGCTCAAACGAACCGGCGCGGCGTTTGTTCCCGATGAGCACGAATTCGTGATGCTGATCAGCCCGGCGCGCCGGGCTGCGCGATCTACTGCCTGCATATCTTGGGAACTCATTGGCAGGTCGTTCGTTGAAGCCTTCAGGATCACTCGAGCAGGACTTGGAGCTCACCGACGAACAGCTGGTCCAGCAGGCGCTGGCAGGCGAGCGCAACGCGTTTTCGGTGCTGGTGCGACGCCACCAGCGCCCGCTGTACCGTCACCTCTTTCGCATGGTGGGCTCGGCCGACGATGCGATGGAGCTGGCGCAAGAGGCGTTCGTGCGCGCATGGCAGGCGCTGGCACAGTGGCAGCCCACGGCGCAGTTCCGCACCTGGCTGTACCGCATCGCCAGCAATGCGGCGCTCGACCTGCTGCGGCGTCGCGCGAGCGTGTCGTTCGTGCCGATGGACGTGGCGGCCGAGCCCTTGCACGAAGGTGCCGGGCCGGAGCGTCAGGCGCAGCTGTCCCAGGAGCTCAGGCGCCTGGAGGCCGCGCTGTCGCGGTTGGCGCCGGAGCACCGTGAGATTCTGCTGTTGCGTGAGGTGGAGAACATGTCGTACGAAGAGATCGGCCAGGTGCTGCTGCTGGAAGCCGGCACTGTCAAGTCGCGGCTGGCGCGCGCGCGTGCGGCGCTGATCGAGCAGACCCGAAGGACCTGAGCATGAGAAGCCCCGAACCTTGCCCCCCGTTTGAGGCCCTGTCCGCGTTTGCCGACGGGGCATTGGAGGCGTCCGAGCGTGAGCAGCTGGCCGCGCATGTGGGCGCTTGCGCGTCGTGCGCGCCGCTGGTGCAGTCGCTGCTCGATCTGCGCCGTCAGTTCGTGGCCCTGCCGGACCCCTCGCCCGCTTTCGACCTGGTGCCGCGGATCGAAGCCCGTCTCGCGGCCGCGGCCTCGGCCGCAAGCGCCAGGCCGGCGCAGGCGCCGCGTGCCGCCCGGCCGCGCTGGTGGCAGGCGGCGCTGCTCGCGCCGGGCGGCGCCGCTGCGCTGGCG
>JBFLWE010000016.1:0-74562 GCA_040758375.1 Pseudomonadota bacterium | reverse complement strand
AGAAGGTCGCCGCGAAGAAGGCGCCGGCCAAGAAGGCCGCTGCCAAGAAGGCGCCGGCCAAGAAGGCCGCTGCGAAGAAGGCGCCTGCGAAGAAGGCCGCCGCGAAGAAGGCGCCTGCGAAGAAGGCTGCTGCGAAGAAGGCCCCTGCGAAGAAGGCTGCGAAGCCGGCTGCGAAGAAGTCGGGCGGCAAGAAGGCGTCGGCCAAGAAGGCCCCCGCGCCCTCTGCCCCTGCGGCCCCTGCTGCTGCGGCCCCTGCGCCTGCGCCCGCTCCGGCGGCGAAGACCTCACTGAGCCCCGCCGCTGCGTGGCCGTTCCCCACGGGCAACAAGCCCTGACGCGAACGGTTGCCGCATCGGCACACCGCAACCCGGCTTCGGCCGGGTTTTTTCTTCACAGGCCCCTTGCCATGTCCTGGTCCTGCGCTACCGCCACCGCCGATGGCGGCACCGCGCTGCTGGTCGCTGTGATCCCCAACGCGAAGCGCACCGAGGCGGTGGGGCTGCACGATGGCGCCTTGCGCCTGCGGCTGGCGGCCCCGGCGCTGGAAGGGCGCGCCAACGAAGCGCTGGTCGAATGGCTGGCGGGCGAGCTGGGGCTCGCCAAACGGCAACTGACCCTCAAGCAAGGTGCCGCGTCGCGCCGCAAGCGGCTGCTGCTGCAGTGTCCGCTGGCGCGGGTGGAGGCTTGGCTCGATCGCGTGTTGCCGGCCCGGCCCTGAGGCCCGAGCCGGAGATCACATCGGCAGGGTGTCGGCGAAGCCGTTGGACGGCAGCACGGGCCGGTCCTGCGGCATCTGGTCGGGCACTTTCTTGTCCAGCTCGGCGCGCCGTTGCTCGAGGGGGGCATTGGAGACGGCCGTGTCGTGGTGCGCGCGGCGCTGCCGGTGCTGCAACTCGGTCACGAGCTTGGTCAGCTGCGCGATCTGGCTTCGCATCTGATGGCCGCGGTCACGCTCGGTGTGCCGTGCCTGCTCCGCCTGGGCCAAGCGCTTGTGCAACTGGGTGGTGACGCGCGCAAAGTGCCAGCGGCATATCAAAGTGGCGCCTGTTGCCCCGACCACCAGGGCGAGTGCCGGCCAGAGCAAGGTCGCGTCCATGCCGGCCAGTATCGGCAGGCGGCGTGCCGGCGGCGAGTGAACTAGGTCACAGGCCGAGCGCGCGCCGGTCGATGGTGTGATTTTGTGGGCCGGCGCAGGCGATCTTGAGCGCGCCCAGTTTGTTTCCCAGCAACACGCACTGCTCCAGCGGCCAGCCCCGCTCCAGGCCGTACAGCAGACCGCCGCGGAAGGCGTCGCCGCAGCCGGTGGGGTCGACCACCGCGGCCGCCGCGACGCCGGGCACCTCCCGCCGTTCGCCGCGCACCCACAGCTCGCAGCCCTGGGCGCCCAGGGTGACGATCACGCCTCGCAGATGGTCGGCGCGCGACATCTCGGCCAGGCTGGAGCCGGCGCGCTCGCTGAGCATGCGGCCTTCATAGTCGTTCACCGCCACCCAGGTGGCCTGCTGCACGAAGCGGCGCAGCTCGGCGCCGTCGAACATCGGCAGGCCCTGGCCCGGGTCGAAGACGAACGGGATGCGGGCCTCGGCCAACTGCTCGGCATGCTGCAGCATCGCGTCGCGGCCGTCGGGTGCCACGATCGCCAGCTTGAGATCGCTGCGCCTGGGCACTGGCGTCTTGTGCGCGAACGACATCGCGCCGGGGTGGAAGGCGGTGATCTGGTTGTTGTCGGTGTCGGTGATGATCATCGCCTGCGCGGTGTAGCTGTCGCGCTCCACCTGCACGTGGGAGACATCCGTGCCCCAGCTGCGCAGGCGCTCCAGATAGGCCTGGCCATCGCTGCCCAGCGCGCCCAGCACCACCGGCTCACCGCCGAGCTGGCGCAGCGTGTAGGCGATGTTGCCGGCCGTGCCGCCGAACTCGCGACGCAGCGTGGGCACCAGGAACGAGACGTTGAGGATGTGCACCTGGTCCGGCAGGATCTGCTGCGCGAAGCGGCCGGGGAAGGTGGTGATGGTGTCGAAGGCGAGCGAGCCGCAGATCAATGCCGGCATGGCGGTCTCCAGTGGGTGGTCGGTCAGGGGTAGAAGATCTCGACGGTGTAGCCGACGACGCGCAGGTCGCCCACGCTGAATGCGGCTTGCAACGGCAGTTCGCTGCCGGCGGCCAGGCTGTCCTGGCGCGCTCCGAGCTCGCCGGGCGCGAGCGCGCGCCGCGCGACCAGCCGGCCTTGCGCATCGGTGAGGGACAGCTCCACTGCGGGCAGCATGACGGCCGCGCGGCCGCGGTTGCGCAGCACCACCGACAGCCGGTACTGGCCCGGCGTTTCGAGCTGGGTGAGCCCGCTGGCGTCGACGGCCAGGCTTTCCAGGCGCCGCGGCGGACCGATCTGGCAGTCGAGCGCCGCGCAAAGGGGGCCCAGCACCAAGCGCGACTCGGGCCAGTGCGCCGCGAACTCCGCACGCCAGTGCAGGCCCACCTGCGCGGCCAGCAAGGCGCTGCCCAGCGCGGCCAGCAACAGCAGCGTCACGCGCACCGCCGGGTGCTGCCAGCGGGCCGCGCGCTCGGCCTCGCGCAGGAAGCGCGGCGCTTCGTCATCCGGAGCTTCCTTCGCAGCCGCCTTGGCAGCGGATGTCTTGGCGTAGCTCTTGAAGCTGGGCATCGGTTCGAGCTGCGATGCGCCGAACACTTCGAGCCCCTTGTCTTCTTCCTGCGGCTCCTGCTCGAGCAGGCCCTCGTCGCTCAGCAGCTCTTCGTTGAAGCGAGCATCCTCGAAGCCGGTGTCCTCGGGTTCGGCGCCTTCTTCGTCCGGAGGGAAGTCGCGCGAGGCGGTGTGCAGCAGCGGCTGGGTGGAGAGGTTGGCCGGGTCGCTGGGCGTTTCGTCGTCGGTGGCGATGCCTTCGTCGGCGGCAGCGGCGACGGGCTCCGGCTGCGGGGCTGGCGCCTGGGCCGGCGGCCAAGGCGGGGGCGCCTCGCGTTCCAGGTCGAACAGGTTCTGCAGCGCATTGAACACCTCCTGGCAACGGCCGCAGCGCACCCAGCCTTCGGACACCTTGAGCTGGTCCTGCACGACACGGAAGATCGTGCCGCAGGCGGTGCAACGGGTGGCCAGGCTCATCGTGTCAGGAGGCCGGCCGCCGGGCGGTCATGAGGATCCAGCCGTCTTCCGTGTCGCTGACCTGCAATGCGAGCCAGGGGGCATAGGCGGCTTTCAACTCATCGGCCTGCCGTTCGAGGATGCCGGCCAGCACGAGGCTGCCGCCAGCGGCGACATGGCCGCACAGCAGTGGCGCCAGCAGCTTCAGCGGCGTGGCCAGGATGTTGGCCAGCACGAGCGGGTATTCGCCTTGCGCCAGATCGGGCAGGCCGGCTTGCAAGCGCACCCCGTTGGCCTGCGCATTGGCGCGCGTGGACTCCACTGCAGCGGGGTCGATGTCCACCGCCTCGATGCCTCGCGCCCCGTGCAGTGCTGCGCCGATGGCCAGGATGCCGGAGCCGCAGCCATAGTCGAGCACGCGTTGCCATTGCGCCGACAGCGCCGGCGACTGATGCGCGATCCAGCGCAGGCACATGCGGGTGGTCGGGTGGGTGCCGGTGCCGAAGGCCATGCCGGGGTCGAGCCGGATCACCTCGGCGGCGCCTGCGGGCGGCTCGTGCCAGCTCGGCACGATCCAGAAGCGGTCGGTGATGCGCACCGGCGCGAACTGCGACTGCGTCAGGCGCACCCAGTCCTGCTCGGCCACCGGCCCGATCGAGCGCAGCTGCACGCCCGCGGCCCAGTCCTGCGCCAGCAGCAGCGTCGCGGCCTCGGTGGCCTGGGCTTCTTCGGCGAACAAGGCCTTCAGGGTCGAGTGCTGCCAGCCGGCGCGCGGCGGCGGCATGCCGGGCTCGCCGAACAGCGCCTGTTCGGCCTGGGTGTCGGCATCGGCGTCTTCCACCGACACCGACAATGCTTCCAGCTCGTTCATCAACGCGTCGGACACCGGCTCCACCAGTGCCTCGGGAGCGGACAGCACGAGCTCGAACATCGGCCGCTCTATCGGTTGTGCTGACCGAGCCAGCTTTCCAGGTAGTGGATGCTGGTGCCGCCTTCGGCGAACTTCGGGTCCACCATCAGCTCGCGGTGCAGCGGGATGTTGGTCAGGATGCCCTCGACCACCGTCTCCGACAGCGCCGTGCGCATGCGCGCCAGCGCCTGCTCGCGTGTGTCGCCGTGCACGATGATCTTGCCGATCATCGAGTCGTAGTTGGGCGGCACGTAGTAGTTGGCGTAGGCATGCGAATCGACGCGCACGCCGGGGCCGCCGGGCGGATGCCACACCGTGATGCGGCCGGGCGAGGGCGTGAACTTGTACGGGTCTTCGGCGTTCACACGACACTCGATCGCATGGCCGCGCATCTGGATGTTCTTCTGCGCGAAGGGCAGGCGCTCGCCGGCCGCGATGCGGATCTGCATCTGCACGATGTCGATGCCGGTCACCAGTTCGGTGACCGGGTGCTCCACCTGCACGCGCGTGTTCATCTCGATGAAGTAGAACTCGCCGTCCTCGTACAGGAACTCGAAGGTGCCCGCACCGCGGTAGCCCAGCTTCTTGCAGGCCAGCGCACAGCGCTCGCCGATACGCTCGATCGTGCGGCGCGGGATGCCAGGCGCGGGCGCTTCCTCGATGATCTTCTGGTGGCGGCGCTGCATGGAACAGTCGCGCTCGCCCAGCCACACCGCGTTCTTGTGCTCGTCGGCCAGCACCTGGATCTCGATGTGGCGCGGATGCTCGAGGAATTTCTCCATGTAGACCTGCGGGTTGCCGAAGGCGGCGCCCGCCTCGGCCCGCGTGGTCTGCACGGCATGGATCAGCGCCGCTTCGGTGTGCACCACGCGCATGCCGCGCCCACCGCCGCCGCCCGCAGCCTTGATGATCACCGGGTAGCCCACGGCGCGCGCGATGCGGATGATCTCCTTGGGATCGTCGGGCAACGCGCCCTCGGAGCCCGGCACGCAGGGCACGCCGGCCTTGATCATGGCCTGCTTCGCCGAGACCTTGTCGCCCATGATGCGGATGGCGTCGGGTGTGGGGCCGATGAAGACGAAGCCGCTTTTCTCCACGCGCTCGGCGAAGTCGGCGTTCTCGCTGAGGAAGCCGTAGCCGGGGTGGATGGCTTCGGCGTCGGTCACCTCGGCGGTCGAGATGATCGCCGGCATGTTGAGATAGCTCTGGCTCGATGCGGCGGGGCCGATGCACACCGCTTCGTCGGCGAGCTTCACGTACTTGGCGTCGCGGTCGGCCTCGGAATACACCACGACCGACTTCACGCCCATCTCGCGGCACGCCCGCTGGATGCGCAGGGCGATCTCGCCTCGATTGGCAATGAGGATTTTCTTGAACATAGGTGCTCGGCTCGATCGCCCTCAGCGGGCTGCGCCCGCAGGGCGATTTGGCTGCGCCGCAACGGCTGCGCCGTTGTCGCCGCGGGTCGCGATCAGGATCTTCTTGAACATCGCGGACCTTATTCGATCACGAACAGCGGCTGGCCGAACTCCACCGCCTGGCCGTTGTCGACCAGGATCTTCGTGATCGTGCCCGACTTGTCGGCCTCGATCTCGTTCATGATCTTCATCGCCTCGATGATGCAGATGGGCTCGCCTTCCTTGACTGCGCTGCCCAGCTCGACGAAGGGCTTGGCGCCCGGGCTGGACGAGCGGTAGAACGTGCCCACCATCGGCGACTTCACGATATGGCCGGTCTCGGCCGGGGGCGCCGCTTCGGCCGCGATCCCGCCGGCGGCTGCGCTGCCTGCCGCCGCGGCCGGCGCGGCGGCCACCAGCGTGGGCGCCGGCGCCGGCGCCATCAGGGGCTGCGCCGGGCGCAGGTCGGCCTTGACGATGCGTACCTTGCCGTCGGCTTCGGTGATCTCCAGCTCGGAAATGTTCGATTCCGACACGAGGTCGATCAGGGTCTTCAGCTTGCGCAAGTCCATGCGGAAAGTTCTCCAACGTTGTCGTTTTCGGCCGGCGTCGTGGCGCCGGCTCTTGGGGGTATGGGGAGCGCGTCAGCCGCGCGACAGCAGGTACTGCAGCGCAAGCCGGTATCCGGCAGCGCCCAGCCCGCAGATCACGCCCTCGGCGAGATCTGAAAAATACGAGCGGTGCCGGAAGGGCTCACGCTTGTGGATGTTGGACAGGTGAACCTCCACGAAGGGCAGGCTCACCGCCGCCAGGGCATCGCGCAAGGCCACGCTGGTGTGGGTGAAGCCACCCGGATTGATGATGATGGCCGTGGTGCCATCGCTGCGCGCTGCCTGCACGCGGTCGATCAACGCCCCTTCATGATTGCTCTGGAAGGTGAACAGCGTCTCCCCGGCTTCTGCAGCGATCTTGCCGAGTTCTGTGTCGATTTCGGGCAACGTGACCGCCCCATAAACTCCCGGCTCGCGTGTGCCGAGCAGGTTGAGGTTGGGGCCGTGAAGCACGAGAATCGACATTCGAGGCGCCGAGCCCGCCGGCGGGGGCGAGGCTCCAAATGTAAGAAGGCCCGCACTTTACGCCTTTTAGGCGCGGTTGCCAGCAACTTGACACAAAATAAATTCTTGCTAGAGATCCTGCGCTTTTGAGCGTGCGTCAGCCCTGGCCGCTCCAGCGCAGCAGGTCCTCGTAGCCGGTTTCGCCCAGCTTCTTCTGGATGATGCGGCCCTCGGCGTCGAAGACGACGGTGTAGGGCAGGGCCCCATGAGGGTTGCCCAGCGCAATCATCAGCTCCGCGCCTTCCATGCCCGCCACCCCGATCGGGAAACTCACCGGGGTGCGCTTCAGGAAGTCGGCCACCGCCACCGGACTGTCGATCGCCAGACCCACCACCTGCCAGCCCCGCGCAGCATAAGCCTGATGAAAGCGTTCGAACAGCGGGAGCTCGCGCACGCAGGGCGCGCACCAGGTCGCCCAGAAATTCAGCACGAGGGGCTTGCCGCGCAGGCCGGCAAAGGCCAGCGGCGGCCGCCCCTCCACGCCCGGGAACTCGGTGGTCCATAGGCCGGGTGCCGGTTGCGAAGCGACCTGCCGCCGCCAAGCCCAGCCCGCCCCGGCCGCCGCTGCGACCGCACCGACCGCCGAAGCGGCCAGCAGCTGCCGCCGGCGCTTTCGCGCGTCCTCGGCGCCGTGGTGGTTCATGCCGCCGACTCCTGGATCAGACGCCGCAGCGCCGCCGCATCGCCGCGCAGGGTGCGGCCGCCGGTATCGGGCTTGAGCGCGCCGCGCAGCTCGTCGTGGTCGCGCACGTGCAGGAACAGCGTGACCTGTTCGTGCAGCTCGGGGCAGAAGGCCGCGACCACCAGCACTTCGAGCGGCTCGCCGCCGCCCGAGCGCGACCGGCTTTCGACATCGTAGTCGACGCCCAGGTTGAGGAGCCCGATCTCCGCGGCCTTGGCGTCGTCGCAATACAGGTCCAGGTGCAGGCTGGACAGCCGCGTGGCCGTGCCGCGCCACGCGGCGCCGCTCAGATGCGGGCGGAACTCTGACAGCCGTTCCATCCACTGCAGCGCCAGCCGCCTCAGCGCGGCCAGCTCGGCCGGCTGCGTGTCGGCGCAGAACAGCTCCAGGTAGGCCCGCACCTCGTCTTCCACCGCGTCGTTGGTGGGCAGCTCCGCCGGGCGCACGCTGTGGCGGCCCAGCACGCGTGCGGCCTTGCGCTTGGCGGGGCCGTACTCCATGCCTTCCTCGACCACCAGCCGCGCGGCGGCGCAGGCCAGTTCCTGTGTGAGGGTGGGGCTCATCCCGCCATTCTAGGCAGGGGTGCAACCCGGGGTGGGCGTCCTGGCGCTGCAGGGTTTCAGGGCAGTTCGACGGCGGGCATGCGCGCCGCCACGGTGGCGGCACGCCCGGTGACGTAGGCGGAGCCAGGGCGCTTTTCGAAGCGCTTGGGTGCGGGCAGCATCACCGCCAGCCGTGCCGCCTGGTAGGTGCCGAGCTGCGAAGCGTCGACGCGGAAGTAGTGCCGGGCCGCCGCCTGCGCGCCGAAGATGCCTTCGCCCCATTCCACATTGTTGAGGTAGATCTCGAGAATGCGCTGCTTGCTCAGCAGGGCCTCGAGCATGAAGGTGATCACCACCTCCTGGCCCTTGCGCGCCAGGCTGCGCTCGCTGCCCAGGAAGAGGTTCTTGGCCAGTTGCTGGGTGATGGTGGAGCCGCCCACGATCTTGGGCTGCGGCGGTGGCTTCGGCGGCGTGCGCCCGGGCTTTTGCCGCGCCGCCAGGCGGGCGGCCTGGGCTTCGGCCCGCGCCTCGGCGCGCTGGTTCTTCTCCCAGGCCTTTTCGATCGCGTCCCACTCGATGCCGCTGTGCTCGGCGAAGTTGGCGTCTTCGCTGGCGATGACCGCGCGCTTGAGCTGCGGCGAGATGGCCGGATAGTCCACCCACTGCTGGCTCCAGAGGATGCGGTGCTGCTCCACCAGCAGGCGCCAGGCCTCGCTGCGCTGGAACGTCGTGCTTTGCGGGGCGACCACGTTCATCAGCGCCACCCGCACCAGGAAATACAGCTGCAGCGCCAGCGCGCACACCACGACCAGCACGGCCAGGCGCCACAGGTGATGCCACAGGGTCTTCATGCGGGGTGCGCGATCTTGCGGCGCAGGGCGTCGAGCACCGGCGTGGTTTGCGGCCGCACGCCGCGCCAGACGAAGAAGGCTTCGGCGGCCTGCTCGACCAGCATGCCCAGGCCGTCGCGGCCGGTGGCGCCGTGCCGTTCGGCCCAGGCGATGAAGGCGGCGGCGGCCGGGCCGTACATCAGGTCCACCGCCAGCGCACCGGGCGCGAGCACTTGCGCGTCCACCGGCACCGGGGCGCCCGCCAGGCTGCTGGCGCTGCTGTTGAGCACGATGTCGAAACCGCTGCCGGCCTCGTCGAGCGCGCCCGCGTGCAGGGGCACGCCGTGCTGCCGCGACCAGTCGGCGTGCGCGTCGGCAAGGGCCTGGGCCTTTTCGCGCGTGCGATTGACCAGCATCACTTGCGCCGGCCGTGCCTGGATCAGCGGGCCCAGCACGCCGGCGGCGGCGCCCCCCGCGCCGACGAGCAGCACGCGCCGGCCCGCCAGCGGTACGCCGGCGTTGACCTCGATGTCGCGCACCAGCCCGATGCCGTCGGTGTTGTCGGCGAACCAGCCTTCGTCGTCGAAGCGCAGCAGGTTGGCCGCCTGGGCGCGCTGCGCGCGTTCGCTGCAGCGTGCGGCCAGTCGCAGGGCCTCGAATTTGAACGGCACGGTGATGTTGCAACCGCGCCCGCCCTCGGCGGCGAAGCGGCGCACGCAGGCCTCGAAGCCGTCGAGCGGGCACAGCACCCGGCCGTAGGCCACCGGCTCGCCCGTGGCCTTCGCGAAGGCGGCGTGGATGAAGGGCGACTGGCTGTGGGCCACCGGGTTGCCCAGCACGGCGTAGCGGTCGGGGGCGGTCATGGGTCGGGTGCGCTCAGCGTGGTCTCGAAACCCTCTTCGCGCGTGAAGCGGAAGCGCGAGGTGACCACGATCTGGTCGGCCTGCTTGCGCATCTGGGGGCTGAAGGGTCCGAAGGGCTCGGCCGCATGGACGATGGCCACGGCGCGCTTGTCCAGCATCTTCGACTTGGACGGCCGCACCACGTGCGCATCGATCACGCGGCCTTGGGCGTCGACGGTGATGTTCATCATCAGCTCGCCGTACAGCTTGCGGCCGCCGGCCTGGGGAAAGTCGCGCGTGCCGCGTTCCTCGATCTTGCGGCGCAGGCGGTCGTAGTACATCGCATAGGCCTCTTCGCGCGTGGCGGGGCTGATGTAGCGCTTCTTGGGACGGGCGTTTTCCTCGCTGATGCGCTTTTCGATCTCGGCCAGCAGCTTGAGCAGGCGGCGGCGCTTGTCCTCGGTGTCGCGCGACTGCTGCGTGCCGGTGTCGCGCCTGGGGTCCGGCGGCGGCAGGCTGGCGATCTCGCGCTTGACCTGCGCGAGCAACTGCTGCTGCTGTTCCTGCAACTCCTCGATCTGGCGGCGCGCTTCCTCGCTGGCCTCGCCCAGCTCCACCAGCGCGGTGGCGGGCAGCGGCGACGTGGCTCGGCCTTTTTCGGCTTCGCCGCCGCCGGCCAGGGAGGCCTGGGCCACGGCCTGAGCCTTGGCGGGCCGGTCGGTCGAACGCGCATTGACGAGGATCACCTCCAGCGGGGTGTCCTCGAACATGCGCTCGAAGCCTTCGGGGTCGGCGATGCGCACGGCCAGCAGGGCCGCATGCACGCCGACGGAGATCAGCAGCGCGATCTGCAGGGTGGAGAGGCGGCGCAGCATCGTCGGATGCGGTCAGGCGGCCGGCGCGGAATCTTCGCCGTTGCCGGCATCGGCCAGGTCGATGGCCAGCGCCAGCGGCCCCTGGGCCGGGGCTTCCTCGTCTTCTTCGGCTTCGGGCTCGCCCGCGGCCTCTTCGAGCGTCTCGCCCAGGCGCACCAGCAGGCTGGCGTGCACGTCGAGGGTGAGCAGGTCCAGCCCGGTGATGCGAACACGAACGCGCTCGCCGCGCGCCAGGCTTTCGGTGCCGAGGGCGCGGAACACCAGCGGCAGGTTTTCGGCACGCACCAGGCCGTCCCTCATGACCGCGGCATCGAGCTCCTCGATGCCCTGTTGCTGCAGGTAGCGCAGGGTCCAGTAGCGCTCCAGGCCGGACTGGAATTCGTTGTAGGCGCTGTAGGCGGCATCGAAGCTGGAGATGATGGAGAACAGCGCCGCATCCTTGGGCTTGAAGGGTGCGGCCAGCGCGGCGGTGCGACCGTGGCGGGCGCAGGCGATGATCTGCCACTGGTTCACCAGGTCGACGTAGCGCCGCAGCGGCGACGTGGCCCAGGTGTACTGCGGCACGCCCATGCCGGCATGCGGCAGCGGCTTGGTGCCCATGCGCACCTTGATGCCGGGCGCCAGGCTGGCCTGGCTGCGGTAGATGCCGGGCACGCCCAGGCTGCCCAGCCAGCCGCCCCAGGTGCTGTTGGCGAGGATCATCGCCTCGGCCACGATCATGTCCAGCGGGGCACCGCGCCGGCGCGTGCCGATGCGCACGATCTCGCCGCCGTCGGGCTCATGGCCTTCGTTGCCTTCGAGCCGGAAGGTGTAGTCGGGGCGGTTGAAGTTTTCGGGCTTGCCGCGCGCGATCTCGCGCAGCGCCTTCAGGTGGTGGGCGAGCCGGAACGCGAAGGCGAGCTCCGGCGCGAATGCGTAGGGGGCCGGCGCCTCGCCGGTGAGCGAGGCCTCGGTGATCACGTCGTCGAGCTGGTCGTGGCGCAGGTTGGCGACGATGGGCACGCGCTCCAGCCGCGTCTCGGTGCTCTTGATCTGCAGCGAATGCTCGTCCAGCGTGACGTACAGGCTCACCGCCGGACAGTCGCGCCCCTCGGTCAGCGTGTAGGCCTGCACCACCTCGTCGGGCAGCATCGTGATCTTCCAGCCCGGCATGTACACGGTGGACAGCCGCTCGCGGGCAGTCTTGTCCACCGCGCTGTCGGGCCCGAAGGCCAGGCCCGGCGCGGCGATGTGGATGCCGAAGGTGACCGTGCCGGTGCCCAGGCCCTGCACCGACAGCGCGTCGTCGATCTCGGTGGTGTGCGAGTCGTCGATCGAGAAGGCCTGGCATGCGGCCCGCGGCAGATCTTCCTTGATCGCGGAGGCCTGCAGCGGCGCAAAGCCGGTGCCTTTGGGGAAGTGTTCGAACAGGAAGCGGCGCCAGTGGAACTGGTAGGCGCTGGTGATCGCGCCCGCGGCCTTGAGCAGGTCGAGCGGGGCGCGCTGCGAGCGCTTGGCCGCCTCGACCACCGCCTTGTACTCCGGCCCGTTCTTGTCGGGCTTGAACAGGATCTTGTAGAGCTGCTCGCGGATGGGTTCGGGGCAGCGGCCTTCGACCAGCTCGTCGGCCCAGGCCTGCACCTGCGCGGCTTGCTGCTTCTTGCGCTCGATGCCCAGCAGCGCGGCTCTGACCTGTTCTTCGGGTGCCTTGCGGAACTGGCCCTTGCCCATGCGGCGGAAGTAGTGCGGCGCGTCGAACAGGCGCAACAGCGAGGCCGCCTGCTGCACGGGGCCGGCGCCCGCGTCGAAATAGTCGCGGGCGAACTCGGCGAAGCCGAACTCGGCCTCGGGCGCGAACTCCCAGGCGAGGTCGAGGTCGATCTCCTGCGCCAGCGCCTGGGCTTGTGCGAGCAGCTCCTGCGGCTGCGGCTTCTCGAAGCGCAGCAGCACGTTGGCGTGCTTCACCTTCACGCGCTTGCCCGAGTCGAGCTCGACCTGCGCCGAGCTGTCGGATTCGCTCATCACACGCCCGGCAAAGAAGCGGCCGGCGTCATCGAAGAGGGCGTACATATCCTGAAGATTGTCACCGAAGGGGCGTCAGTCCCTTGTTACGCCAGGTGCAGGAACTCCAGCACATCGGGCAGGTGCTGATCGAAGTCGGACAGGGCATGGTCGCCGCCTTCGAGCAGCTTGACGCGCGCGCCCGCATAGCGGTCCGTCATCTCGCGCCAGTCGAGCACCTCGTCGCCCTTGGCGATGACGGCGAAGTAGCGCTGCGGCCGGGTGATCGCGGGCACCGCCAGCGCCTTCAGTTCGTGGACGAACTCGGCGCGGAAGTAGAAGCGATCGTCCGGCTCGTGCCACGAGGTCTGCTCGCCGATGTGGGCAGCCAGGTCGCGCGCCGGGTCCACGGCAGGATTGAGCAGCACGGCCGGGCAGCCGGTGCGTTCGGCCACCACGGTGGCGTAGAAGCCGCCGAGCGAGCTGCCGATGACGGCCATGGTGGGCTTGCCTGCCCCCAGGACGCCTTCGGCGTCGGCACCTCGCGGGGGCATCGTCGCCTTGGGGCGGCCCTGTGGCAACCGCGGCCAGGCGGCGATGCGCTCGAAGACGAGCTGCATTGCCTCGCGCGGCGAGGGCGGCAGCTGCGGGCACCACCAGTGCACGTCGGGCCGGTGCGCCTGCATCCAGGCCGCCACCTGGCGCGCCTTGGTGGACCGCGGCGAGGAGCGAAAGCCATGCAGGTACAGCAGATGGGTGATGCCGGACTTCGGGCCCGATTGAGAGCTGCCCGGTGCTTGGCCCGCCGTATTCATCGCCGCGCCAGGGCCTCCAGCAGCTTGCCGTGGATGCCGCCAAAGCCGCCGTTGCTCATGCACAGCACATGGTCGCCCGGGCGCACGGCGTTCAGGATCTCGCGCACCAGCGCCTCGATGCTGTCACACACCACCGCCTGCGCGCCCAGCGGCGCCAGGGGCTCGCGCGGGTCCCAACCCAGGCCGCCGGCGTGGCAGAACACGAGGTCGGCTTCTTCCAGCGACCACGGCAGCTGTGCCTTCATCGTGCCCAGCTTCATGGTGTTGGAGCGCGGCTCGAACACCGCGAGGATGCGTTCCTCGCCCACCTTGCGACGCAGGCCGTTCACGGTGGTGTGGATCGCCGTGGGGTGATGGGCGAAGTCGTCGTACACCTTCACGCCGCCGGCTTCACCGCGCAACTCGAGCCGGCGCCGGACGTTCTGGAAACTGCCCAGCGCTGCTGCCGCCGCCTCGGGCGCCACGCCCACGTGCTCGGCCGCGGCAATGGCGGCCAGTGCATTGAGCTGGTTGTGCTCGCCCAGCAGCGCCCAGTCCACGCGCCCGATCTTCAGGCTGCCGCGCAGCACGTCGAAGGCATGCGGCTCGCCGCGCGCGCGCAAGGCGCCCGGCTCCTCCTTGCGTGCGCCGAAGCGCTGCACTTCGCTCCAGCAGCCGCGGTCCAGCACGCGCTGCAGCGAGTCCTCGCGGGCGTTGACGACGATGCGGGCGCTTGCCGGCATGGTGCGCACCAGGTGGTGGAACTGGGTCTCGATGGCGGCCAGGTCGGGGAAGATGTCCGCGTGGTCGTATTCCAGGTTGTTGAGGACGGCAGTGCGCGGCCGGTAGTGCACGAATTTGCTGCGCTTGTCGAAGAAGGCGGTGTCGTACTCGTCGGCCTCGATCACGAAGGGTGCGTGCCCGCTGCCGGCACAGCGCACCGACAGCTCGCCCGTGCGCGCCGACACGCCGAAGTTCTGCGGCACCCCGCCCACCAGGAACCCGGGCGCGAGCCCCGCGTGCTCGAGGATCCACGCCAGCATCGAGGTGGTGGTCGTCTTGCCGTGGGTGCCGGCCACCGCCAGCACATGGCGGCTCTGCAGCACGTTTTCGGCCAGCCACTGCGGCCCGCTGGTGTAGCGCGCGCCGGCTTCGAGCACGGCCTCCATCAGCGGGTTGCCGCGCGAGACCACGTTGCCGACCACGTACAGGTCGGGCTGCAGCGCCATCTGGTCGGCGCCGTAGCCTTCGATCAGCTCGATGCCCAGCGCGCGCAGCTGGTCGCTCATGGGCGGATAGACATTGGCATCGCAGCCGGTCACCTTGTGGCCGGCTTCGCGCGCCAGCGCCGCCAGGCCGCCCATGAAGGTGCCGCAGATGCCGAGGATGTGGATGTGCATGGGATGCGTTGACAGGGAGTCGGGTGCGGCGGAGAAGTTTCACCGCGAAGGGCGCAAAGGAAGCGAAGGACGCCAAGACTTCAAAGAATTGTCTTTGCGTTCTTCGAGTTCTTGGCGTTCTTCGCGGTACGAAGGGCCTGGCCGGTCAGCCGCTGCCGTTCAGGCGCGCAAAGCTTCGGCAGCCGCTTGCAAAGTGGCCGCAATGTCAGCTTCGGAATGAGCTGCACTGACGAACCCGGCCTCGTACAGCGCTGGCGCCAGATAGACACCGCGCTGCAGCATGCCGTGGAAGAAGCGGTTGAAGCGTTCCTTGTCGGTGGCCATCACCTGCGCGTAGTGCTGGGGCAGGCCCTGCTCGGCCGCATGCGGGAAGAAGAAGCCAAACATGCCGCCTTCGCAGTCGCCCACCATCGGCACGCCGGCGTCGCGCGCCACGGCCAGCAGGCCTTCGGTGAGGCGGCGGGTCTTGGCGGCCAGCGCCTCGTAGAAGCCCGGCTTGGCGATCTCGCGCAGCGTGGCCAGCCCGCAGGCGGTGGCCACCGGGTTGCCCGAAAGCGTGCCCGCCTGGTACACCGGCCCCAGCGGCGCCAGCTGGCCCATGATGTCGCGCGAGGCGCCAAACGCGGCCAGCGGCATGCCGCCGCCGATGACCTTGCCGAACACCGTGATGTCGGGCCTGAAGCCGGGCAGCGCGCGCTGGTAGACGCTTTGCGCGCCGCCCAGCGCCACGCGGAAGCCGGTCATCACCTCGTCGAGGATCAGCAGCGCGCCGTGCTGCTCGGTCAGCTCGCGCAGCTTGCGCATGAAGGGCAGGCTGGCGCGCACGAAATTCATGTTGCCGGCGATCGGCTCCACGATCACGCAGGCGATGTCGCGCCCGTGTTCGTCGAACGCCTGCTCCAGCTGGGACACGTTGTTGTACTCGAGCACCAGCGTGTGCTGCACCACCTCGGTCGGCACGCCGGCACTGGTGGGATGGCCGAAGGTGGCCAGTCCGGAGCCGGCCTTGACCAGCAGCGCGTCGGCATGGCCGTGGTAACAGCCTTCGAACTTGACCAGCTTCGACCGCCCGGTGGCGCCGCGCGCCAGGCGGATCGCGCTCATCGCAGCCTCGGTGCCCGAGCTCACCAGCCGCACCTGTTCGGCGCTGGGCACCTGCGCCACGATGGCCTCGGCCAGCTCGATCTCGCGCTCGGTGGGGGCGCCGAAGCTGAAGCCGTCCACTGCGGCCTTCTGCACCGCCTCCAGCACCGCCGGGTGGCCGTGGCCCAGGATCATCGGGCCCCAGGAGCCGATGTAGTCGACATAGCGCTGGCCCTCGGCGTCCCAGAGGTAGGCGCCTTGGGCACGCATGATGAAGCGCGGCGTGCCGCCCACGGCGCGGAAGGCGCGCACGGGCGAGTTCACGCCGCCGGGGATGGTGCGCTGTGCCCGCTCGAACAACTGCTGATTAGTGGACACGGCGCGGCACTCCGGCGCTGTCGTCGTCCTGCGGCTCCTCGCCGGGCGAGCCCTCGGTGCCTTCTTCGGCCGGCGGCAGCGCCCAGAAGAAGCGGTCGGGCACCACGTTGCCCATGCCGGGGCGGAAGCCCGCGTCCAGGCTCTGGTCGAGGAACTGCAGCGCTTCGCCCACCGCGGCGCTGAGCTCGCTGCCGGCGGCCAGCAGCGAGGCCAGCGCGGCGGACAGCGTGTCGCCGGCGCCGACGAAGGCCGTCTCGAAGCGCTCGAACTTCTCGCCGGTGATGGCGCCGTCGGGCGAGGCCAGCACGTTGTCGATGTACTGCTCGCTGCCCTTGGCAGGCAGCAGCATGCCGGTGACCAGCACGAAGCGGGTGCCGTGCTCGCCGGCGGCCACGGCCAGCTCGCGCGCCGAGGCCGGACGCTCGCTGTCCCACTCGGGCAGCAGGAAGTCGGTGAGCGTCTTGTGGTTGCCGATCAGCACCTCGGTCTGCGGCAGCACCAGCTCGCGGAACGCGTCGAGGTAGGGCTGGAGCTGGTCGTCCTCGAGCCAGCCCAGGCTGGGCATGTAGGCCACCAGCGGCACGTCGGGGTAGTCGGACAGCACCTCGGCGACCGCGCTGACACCCTCGGCCGAGCCGAGGAAACCCACCTTCCAGGCGGAGATGGTCACGTCTTCGAGGATGCCGCGCGCCTGCTCGACCACGGCGTCGGGGTCGAGCGCGTGCTGGTCGAACACCTCGGCGGTGTCGCGCATGACGATGCTGGTGACGACGGGCAGGGCGTGGGCGCCCATCGCGGCGATGGTGCACACGTCGCCGGCGATGCCGCCGGCGCCGCTGGCGTCGCTGGCGTTGAAGGTCATCACGCAGGCTGGCGGCAAGGGTTCGGCAGCCGTTTCGTCAGGGGCGCCGGCCGGTTGGGAATCGGTGGTCATGGGCTGGGTCCAGCGCTTGCAGGAGGGCGGCTTCTTAGGGGGCCGAAACCTCCAGAGGAGTGTGAAGGAAGTTGCGTATGTGCCTACAAGCCCTTAACTTTTTCAAGAGGGCCGTGGCTACAATCGCCGACCATTGTAGTGACCTGAACGAACAAAGTGAGCGAATCCAGAACCTGGATGTGCCTCATCTGCGGATGGATTTATGACGAGGCCGCCGGGGATCCCGAGCATGGCATTGCACCGGGAACCGCGTGGGGCGACATCCCCATGAATTGGACCTGCCCGGAATGCGGCGCCCGCAAGGAAGACTTCGAGATGGTGCAGATCTAGTTTGTTTCAGGCGTCGTTGAGGAGAGTACTCCCGTGAGCCAACAAGCCGCTGAGGTTCCTGCAGCCGGAACCAAGGTGCTGGTCATCGATGACAGCAACACCATCCGGCGCAGCGCGGAGATCTTCCTGCGCCAAGGCGGTTACGAGGTGGTGCTGGCCGAGGACGGGTTCGATGCGCTGGCCAAGGTCAGCGATCACGACCCGCAGCTGATCTTCTGCGACATCCTGATGCCGCGGCTGGACGGCTACCAGACCTGCGCCATCATCAAGCGCAACCCGCGCTTCACCCATGTGCCGGTGATCATGCTGTCGTCCAAGGACGGGCTGTTCGACAAGGCCCGGGGCCGCATGGTGGGCTCCGAGGACTACCTGACCAAGCCGTTCACGAAAGAGCAATTGCTGCGCGCCGTGGAGCAATACCGCCCAGCGGCGGGCTGAACGGGCTTCGGGGCTTGCGGTCGCGCGCTGCGGCCGCCAAGCTCCGCCCGTTCGAGACCAAGACCGAGGACCCGATCATGCCTATCCAGAAGATCCTGCTGGTGGACGATTCCAAGACCGAGCTGCACCACCTGTCGGAGCTGCTCACCAAGCGCGGCTACGCCGTGCGCACCGCCGAAAACGGCGAAGAGGCCATGCGCCGCCTGGGCGAGGAAAAGCCCGACCTGATCCTGATGGACGTGGTGATGCCGGGCCAGAACGGCTTCCAGCTCACGCGCGCCATCACGCGTGACCCGCGCTTTGCCGATGTGCCCGTGATCATGTGCACCAGCAAGAACCAGGAGACCGACAAGGTCTGGGGAATGCGACAAGGTGCACGCGACTACGTGGTCAAGCCGGTGGACGCCGACGAATTGATCGGCAAGATCAAGGCCTTCGACTAAGAACCGAACCCAGGTGCCTTTAGCGAGGCGCTGAACCGAAGCACTCCATGGCCAAGAAGGAAGCCCTACGCGATCTGCAGAGCCGCTTGGCCGAGCGTCTGCAGGCGGCGCGCACGCAGGCGCGCACCGCCTCCTGGCTGGCGGTGGAATGCCGCGGGCAGGGGCTGCTGTTTCCGTTGCAGCAGGCGGGCGAGATCTTCGCGATGGTGCCGCTGCAGCAAGTGCCCCACACGCGCGACTGGTTCGCCGGCGTGGCCAACCTGCGAGGTGGTCTGCATGGCGTGGTGGACCTGGGTGCCTTCCTCGGCATGAGCGGCCGCTCCAGCGCCGCCTCCGAAGGCACGCGCGATCAGGCGCGGCTGATTGCGCTGAACCCCTCCATCGGATTGAACTGCGCACTGCTGGTCGACCGCCTCGCTGGCCTGCGCAGCGCCGAACAACTGACCACCGAAGACAGCCAAGCGAGTGCCAAGCCCGCCTTCGCCGGCGCCCGGCTGCGCGACCGCGAAGGGCGGTCGTGGCAGGAGATCCTTCTTTCTTCGCTCGCCGAAGACGAGCAATTCCTCGGCATCGTGGGCTGACGGCGCGCGCTTCTCCGCGTCACGAGGCCCCTTATCGACAGTCAGACCGCAAGAGGACTTTCATGAGCTTCCTGGACAAGATCAAAGGCACCGGTAGGGGCAAGCGGGCGCAGGACGCCGAGGCCGACATCGCGGTCGACGAGATGAACGGCGCACCGCCGGAGCTGGACGACGTGGCGCTGTCGGCCAACGGCACGATCACGCTCGACATGAACGCGGTGCCCGCCGTCAACGACTCGTCCATCATCTCGGAGGCCGCACCCTCGGAGATGACCAACGAGTTCAGCGAAACGCGGGTGCAGCAGGGCGAGGGCCCCGAATCCACGCTGACCACCGGCCTGCCCTTGATCGGCAACCGTCCGGTGGCGCAGCAGCAGCGCGTGCTGACGATGACCGTGGTCGGCGGCCTGCTGCTGCTGATCGGCACCGGTATCTACTCGGTGAGCTCGGCCACCCGCAACGCCACCCAGGTGGGTGCCACCGGCCAGGCGCTGATGCAGTCGCAGCGGCTCGCCAAGTCGGTGTCGCAGGCGCTGATCGGCTCGCCTCAGGCCTTCCCCGAGGTGAAGGAATCCACCGAGGTGCTGGCGAAGAACGTGCGCGGCCTGAAGACCGGCCAGGGCGAGCTGCCGGTGGCCTCGATCGCCGCGCAGGAACACATCGACCCGCTGGTGCCGCTGGTCGACCGCGCCGAGAAGAACGCCAACATCGTGATCTCGCAGCAGAAAACGCTGACCCAGGTGGGCCAGGCGCTGCGCGCGATCAACCGCCAGTCGTCCGACCTGCTGGAGACCGCCGAGACGGTGTCGTCGCTGAAGCTGCAGCAGGAGGCCTCGCCCGCTGAACTCTCCGCCGTGGGCCAGTTGGTGATGCTGACGCAGCGCATCGGCAAGAGCGCCAACGAGTTCCTGACGATGGAAGGCGTGAGCCCCGAGGCCGTGTTCCTGCTGGGCAAGGACTTGAACTCCTTCCGCGAGATCGCCGAAGGCCTGAACAACGGCAACCCCGAACTGCGCCTGCCTGGCACCAAGGATCCGCAGACCAAGGAGCGCCTGCAGCAGTTGATCAAGCAGTACGAAGAGACCCGCACGCAGGCCAGCGCCATCCTGGGCAACCTGCAGGGCCTGGTGTCTGCGCGCGAAGCGCAGGCGGCCATCATCGCCGACAGCGAACCGCTGCGCAAAGGCCTGGAGGCGCTGCAGGAACGCCTGCAGCGAGAAGGCGGCCTGGGCGGCGGCGCCTGGTCCGGGCTGCTGCTGTCGATCGCGATGATCGCCTTCGGCGGCTACGGCTTCCTGCGGCTGTACGTGAAGGACCAGGAAGCGCGTCGCCAAATGGCCGAATCGCAGCGCCTGGAAGCCGAGCGCCAGGAGCAGGAGGCCAAGCGCGTCAACGACGCCAACCAGGCGGCGATTCTGCGGCTGATGAACGAACTGCAGTCGGTCGCTGAAGGTGACCTGACGCAGCAGGCCACGGTGACGGAAGACATCACCGGCGCCATCGCCGACTCGGTGAACTTCACCGTGGAAGAGCTGCGCAACCTGGTGTCGCAGGTGCAGGGCACGGTGCAGCGGGTGACCGAGACCACGCAACAGGTGGAAGCCACATCGACCGAGCTGCTGGCGGCCTCCACCGAACAGCTGCACGAGATCCGCCAGACCGGCGAGGCGGTGCTGCAGATGGCGGGCCGAATCAACGAGGTGTCCGCGCAAGCGCAGGAAACCGCGGACGTGGCGCGTCAGTCGCTGCAAGCGGCCGAGTCCGGACGCCAGGCGGTGCAGAACACGATCGGCGGCATGAACTCGATCCGCGAGCAGATCCAGGAGACCTCCAAGCGGATCAAGCGGCTGGGCGAGTCGTCGCAGGAGATCGGTGAAATCACCGAGCTGATTTCCGACATTACCGAGCAGACGAACGTGCTGGCGCTGAACGCCGCCATCCAGGCAGCGTCGGCCGGTGAAGCGGGCCGGGGCTTCTCGGTGGTGGCCGAAGAAGTGCAGCGGCTGGCCGAACGCTCGGCAGACGCCACGCGGCAGATCGCGGCGCTGGTGAAGACCATTCAGACCGACACCCAGGACGCGGTGGCCGCCATGGAGCGCTCGACGCAGGGTGTGGTGGAAGGAACCAAGCTGTCCGACGCGGCCGGTAGCGCGCTGAACGACATCGACCGAGTCACGCGCCAGCTGTCCGAGCTGATTGCCCAGATCTCCACGCAGGCCTCGCAGGAAGCCGAATCGGCCAACGTGGTGGCGGCCAACATCCAGCACATCTTCGCGGTGACCGAGCAGACCGGTGAGGGCACGCGCTCCACCGCGCAGATGGTGCGCGAGCTGTCCAAGACCGCTGAAGAACTGAAACAGTCGGTGGCGCGATTCAAGGTCGCCTGAAGCCGCGTCTTGCGGCGCGAACGGTTGCTCCACTGCCCGCTTCAGGAGCCTGTCCGGTCCTGAAGCGGTTTTTGCATATCAGATGAGCCCACGATGGATGCACGCGACACGGATATGACCGACGACCTGAGCGCACTGGCGTGGGTCCAGGATGAGCTGCGGAAGTCGCTCGAGGCGGCCCACAAGTCGCTGCGCCGCTTCGTCAAGGAAAGCGAGGCGTTGTCCGGCTCCGATGTCGATGCAGTCGACCCCGGCGTGCTGCGCCACGCGCGCCAGCAGCTGCACCAGGGCGTGGGCGCGCTGGAGCTGGTGGGCCTGCCGGCCGCGGCCTCGCTGCTGCGCGCCAGCGAAGCGGCCGTGCAGCGCCTGGCAGGCAAGCCCAAGCTGCTCAACGCCGCCGCAGTCGAAGCGATCGAACACGCGTCGTTCGCGCTGCTCGACTACCTGAGCCGCCGGTTGGCGGGCAAGGCCGTGTCGACGCTGGCCTTGTTCCCCGCCTACCGCCGGGTGCAGGAGCTGGCCGACGTGGACCGCGTGCACCCGGCCGACCTGTGGCAGCACGACTGGCGCTGGCGCGAGCTGTCGACCGAGCCGGGCGCGGCGCCGCGGCAGCCCGATGCCGACACCCGCGCGCTGGTGGAGGCGCAATCGCTGCTCGTGATGCGCCAGTCGGCGCAGGCGGCGCAGCGCATGAGCGACGTGTTTGCCGGCCTGGCCGTCGGCACGCGTGAGCGCCAGCTCGCCACCTTGTGGCAGCTGGCTTGCGCGTTCTTCGAAGGCCAGGCGCGCGGCATGCCGCCGGCCGATCTGTACAGCAAGCGCATCGTCTCGCGCCTGCTCGCGCAATTGCGCATCTGCGAGCGTGGCGGCCACGACGTTTCGGAGCGGCTGGCGCAAGACCTGCTGTTCTTCTGCGCGCAAGCCGGCGAAGCGGCCGATACGGCCGACACGCCGCGCCTGGCGGCCGTGCGCCGCGTCTTCGGGCTCACCGGCAAGCCGCGCGTCAACTACGACGAAGCCCGCCTGGGCCGTTTCGATCCCGCCTGGATCGCACAGGCGCGCAAGCGCGTGGCCGGCGCGAAGGACGGCTGGTCCGCCGTCGCCGGCGGCGAGCTGCACCGCCTGACCGGCCTGTCGGAGCAGTTCGCGCTGGTGGCCGACTCGCTCAAGCGCCTGTACCCTTCGGGCGACCGGCTGGCCGATGCGCTGCTGGAGGCGGTGCACCACACGGTCAACCGCGGCGAGGCGCCGACCCCGGAGCTGGCCATGGAAGTGGCCACCGCGGTGCTGTACCTCGACGCCTCGCTGGAAGACGGCGAGTTCGACCATCCCGAGGAAGCCAGCCGCGTGCAGCGCCTGAGCGCTCGCATCGACAGCGTGCGCTCGGGCCAGCCGTCGCAGCCGCTGGAAACCTGGATGGAAGACCTGTACCGCCGGGTTTCCGACCGCCAGACCATGGGCAGCGTCGTGCAGGAACTGCGCGCCTCGCTGTCCGAGGTGGAAAAGCTGATCGACCAGTACTTCCGCAACCCGGCCGAGCGCGAGGTGCTGATTCCCGTGCCCAACCAGCTGCAGGCCATGCGCGGTGTGCTCTCGGTGCTGGGCATGGAGCAGGCCTCGCAGGCGGTGGTGCGCATGCGCGACGAGGTGGACGCGCTCACCACCACCGAGGTCGACCCGCAGCGCGCGGCGCAGACCGGCGTGTTCGACCGCCTGGCCGACAACCTGGGCGCGCTGGGTTTCCTGATCGACATGCTCAGCGTGCAGCCGCAGCTCGCGAAATCGCTGTTCCGGTTCGACGCCGCCAGCGGTTCGCTGCGGGCGGTGATGGGCCGCAGCGAGCGTGGTGCTCCTGTTGCCGCGGCCGAAGCGCCTGAGGCGAGCGAGGTCCGCCTGGTCGAACAAGCACGCGACCTGGCGCTGGCGGCGGCTCACCCGGAGGTGAGCATCGAGCAGGTGTCGCGCGACCTGGAGCGCCTGTCGCACGAGGCGCTGGTGGCCGACCAGCCGGTGCTGGCCGAGACCATGAGCACCGCCCAGGCGGCGCTCGAGCACGCACAAGACGACGGCCAGCGCCAGGCGGTGCGCGAAGAGCTCGCGCAGGCCATGGCGGACTTCGTTTCCACCTACTCCGGCGCCAGCTTGCAGCCGGAGCTTCCGGTCCTGCCGGCCGCACCCGCAGCTGCCGCTGCTCCGGCTGCTCAGGCCCCGGCGCCGGCACCGGCAGCCCCTGCGGCCGCGGCCCCCGGTGCCACCGGCCTGGAAGACGACGCCGAGATGCGCGAGATCTTCCTGGAAGAGGCGCGCGAGGTGATGCAGGGCGCGCACGACGCGCTCGCGGCGCTGGGCGACGAGCCCGACAACATCGGCGAGCTCACGACCGTGCGCCGTGCCTTCCACACGCTCAAGGGCAGCTCGCGCATGGTGGGCTTGAGCGACTTCGGCGAAGCCGCGTGGTCCTGCGAGCAGCTGTACAACGCGCGCCTGGCCGATGCGCCGCGCGCCGACGACGCGCTGCTGGGCGTGACGCGCGATGCGCTGGCGTACCTGGGCGACTGGATCGAAGCCATCGCCGCGCGCCGCACCGGCGGCCACGACGCACAGGCGGTGCGCAAGGTGGCCGACGCGTTGCGCCTGGAAGGCCGTGCCGAAGCGCTGGGCTTGCCCGGTGCCGCTGCGCCGGCACCTGCAGCGCCCGAACCGGCGCTGCCGTTGAGCGCCGTCGTGCCCGAGCTGCCGAGCGCCGAGGCGCTGTCGCTGGCCGCCGTGCCGGCCGAGCAAGAGGCCACGCCGCTGCCCGCGCTGCAGGAGCCGGCGATCGAGGTCCCCGAGCTCGCCAGCGCCGACGCGGTGGAACTCGATGCCGAGGCCTTCAGTGCCGAGTTCTCGCTGCCGGAGGAGCCGACCCCGGCCGAGACGACCGCGGTGCTCAAGCCCGGCATGGAAGATGTGTCCTTCGACCTCGACCTGGGCCAGGAGCCGAAGGCGCCCGTCGCCGAACCGGTGCAGACCATCGAGCTCGACCTGTCCGATGCCGAGCAGGCCGCGCCGCAGACCGTCCCGGCGGGCCTCGATCTTGCGCTGCCCGATCTGGAAGCGCAGCCTCGGCCCGAGCCGGCGCCGGCCGAGCCGGTGGAGCCCGAGAACGTGAAGGTGGTGGGGTCGCTGCGCATCAGCATCCCGCTGTTCAACATCTACCTCAACGAGGCCGACGAGCTGTCGCGCCGCCTGTCCACCGAGCTTGCCGAGTGGTCGCTCGAGCTGCACCGGCCGGTGGGTGACCATGCGATCGCGATGGCGCATTCGCTGGCGGGCAACTCGGCCACCGTCGGTTTCGCCGACCTCTCGCATCTGGCGCGCACGCTGGAGCATGCGCTGATGCGCTCGCATGCCATCGGGCGCGGCGACGCCGAAGAGGCGCGGCTGTTCATCGACGCGGCGGAAGAGATCCGCCGCCTGCTGCACCAGTTCGCCGCCGGCTTCCTGAAGGAAGTGCCGGCCGAGTTGCTGCAACGGCTGGCCGCACACGAGTTGCAGGCTGCGCAGCGCATGCAGGCGCTGGGCACCGCCATCGAGCCGGAAGAAGTGCTGCCGGAGCCGGTGCCGCAGGAAGCCGAGGAGCTGGTGGCACCGGTGGCCGAGGTGCCCGTGGTTGAAGTGCCGGCCGACGAAGCGCCCGCGATAGAAGAAGTGCAGGTCGAGGTGCCGGCGCCTGCCGCGCCCGAGCAGCCGGCGCCGTCGGCCCTACCCTCCGTGCCCACCGCGTTCGGCGAGCTGGGCCATGCCGAACTGAAGACCCTGTCCGCGCTGCCGCAGGTGGAGCGCCGCACCGTCACGGCGCGCGCCGACGCGCTGGACGACGAGGACGACATCGATGCGGTCGACGCGATCGATGCCGAGCTGTTCCCGATCTTCGAGGAAGAGGGCCAGGAGCTGCTGCCGCAACTGGCCGCCCGCATGCGCGAGTGGGTGCAGCGCCCGGCCGACGGTGGCGCCGCCACCGCGTGCATGCGCACGCTGCACACGCTCAAGGGGGGTGCCCGCCTGGCCGGCGCCATGCGGCTGGGCGAGATGGCCCACCGCCTCGAAACGGCGATCGAACACCTGATGCAGCGTGGCGACATCGTGGCGGCCGACGTCGAGCCGCTCGAGGGCCGTGTCGATGCCTTGCAGGCACGCTTCGACAACCTGCGTTCGCGCGATGCCGCTGCGTATGCACAAGCCACCGCGGCGGTGGAAGAGGCCATGCGCGAGGAGGTGCCGCCTCCGGTGCTGCCCGCCCAGCCATTGGTGCCGCTGGCGGCTGAAGCGCCGGTCGTGCCGGCCGCGGCCGCGACGCCGGAGCCGGAGCCGGTGGCGCAAACGCCCGTGGACGAAGCACCTCGGGCAGAGCAGCCTGCCGCGGCGACGCCGCCCACCGACGCGCAGCCGTTGCCGGCCGTCATCGACTGGAGCCGCTTCGTCGGCAGCCGCGCGGTGCAGGCCCGCCTGCAGGCCGAGCGTGCCCTGCCGGGTGCCGGCCACCATGCCTCGGTGCGCGTGCGCGCCCCGCTGCTCGACCGCCTGGTCAACCACGCCGGCGAGGTGTCGATCACGCGCTCGCGCATCGAGTCCGACGTGACGCAGATGAAGAGCTCGCTGACCGACCTGACGGAAAACCTGGACCGTCTGCGCCGCCAGCTGCGCGACATCGAGCTGCAGGCCGAGACGCAGATCACCTCGCGCATGGAGCAGGCCAAGGCGCAGGCCCAGGCCTTCGATCCGCTGGAGTTCGACCGCTTCACGCGCTTCCAGGAACTCACCCGCATGATGGCCGAGTCGGTGAATGACGTGGCCACCGTGCAACGCAGCCTGCAGCGCACGCTGCAGTCGGCCGAAGACGAGCTGGCCGCGCAGGCGCGGCTCACGCGCGACCTGCAGGACGACCTGCTGCGCACCCGCATGGTGGAGTTCGAGGGATTGTCGGAGCGCCTGTACCGCGTGGTGCGACAGGCCGCCAAGGAAACCGGCAAGCAGGTGCGGCTGGACATCGTGGGCGGCTCGATCGAAGTCGACCGCGGCGTGCTCGACCGCATGACGGCCGCCTTCGAGCACCTGCTGCGCAACTGCGTGACCCATGGCATCGAGCCCCCCGAGGCGCGCCAGTCGGCGGGCAAGGACCCTTCGGGCCAGATCACCGTGGTGCTCACGCAGGAAGGCAACGAAGTCGGCATCGAGTTCCGCGACGACGGCGCGGGCCTGAACCTGCAGCGCATCCGCGAGCGCGGCGTGCAGATGGGGCTGCTCACAGCCGACGCCCAGCCGTCGCAAGGCGACCTGGCCAACCTGATCTTCACGCCGGGCTTCTCCACCGCCGAGACCGTCACCGAGCTCGCCGGCCGGGGCATCGGCATGGACGTGGTGCGCAACGAGGTCAACGCGATGGGCGGCCGCATCGAGACGGCCACCGCCGTGGGCCAGGGCACCAGCTTCAAGCTGGTGGTGCCGCTGACCACCGCGGTGACGCAGGTGGTGATGGTGCGCTGCGGCGACACCACCGTGGCGATTCCCTCCACGCTGATCGAGATCGTGCGGCGCTCCAAGCCGCAGGAGATCGACCAGGCCTATGCCGCCGGGCAGTACGCCTTCGGCGACCGGCAGCTGCCCTTCTTCTGGCTGGGCGCGTTGCTGCAATCCAGTGCCCGCGGCACCGAAGGCGGCCGCACGCTGCCGGTGGTGATCGTGCGCAGCGCGCAGCAGCGCATCGCGCTGCACGTCGACGAAGTGCTGGGCAACCAGGAAGTGGTGGTCAAGAACCTGGGGCAGCAGCTCTCGCGCCTGCCCGGCCTGGCCGGCATGACGCTGCTGGCCTCCGGCGCGGTGGCGCTGATCTACAACCCGGTCGCGCTGGCCACGCTGTACGGCGAGGCCGCCTGGGCGCAGATGCGCGAGGCGCATGCCACGCCGTTGTCCAGCGTGGCGGCGGTGGCGGCGGCGCAGGAGCCGGCGGTGGCGCAGGCGCCGCTGGTGCTGGTCGTCGACGACTCGCTCACGGTGCGCCGCGTCACGCAGCGCCTGCTGGTGCGCGAGGGCTACCGTGTCGCGCTGGCCAAGGACGGGCTGGAAGGCCTGGAACGCCTGGCCGAGGAGCGGCCGGCGGTGGTGTTGTCGGACATCGAGATGCCGCGCATGGACGGCTTCGACCTGGTGCGCAACATGCGCGGCGACGAGCGCTGGCGCGACCTGCCGGTGATCATGATCACCTCGCGCATCGCGCAGAAGCACCGCGACTACGCAGCAGAACTCGGCGTCGATCACTACCTGGGCAAGCCCTATGCGGAAGAAGATCTTCTGGCGCTGGTGAGCCGGTATGCTACGGCGGCCGTGCCGGCCTGAGCGGCCGGGCGCCGTGTCCTCTGAATCCCGATGTCCGAACTCGTTGACCACCTGGCCCACCTCACCGGTTTCCGCGACCGGGACGTGCTGGACGTGACGCTGGTCGGCGCCTTCAAGGACCTGCTGCAGCCGATATCGGTGGCCATCTACCGCACGGTGCACGATGCCGGCGGCGACCGTTGGCTCACCCGTGCGCGACTGGCGCGCGAAGACGTTGCCGCCAGCGCCGATTCGGCCTGGATCGACCTCGACCAGCTGCCGGTCATCGACGACTACCCGCTGCGCCGCGAGTGCCTGCGCACACAGGAGATGGTGACCAGCGGCGGGCCGCCGTTCCTCAGCCTGTTTCCGGTGGCCACCGACCGCGAGGTGGTGGGCGTGCTCGAGTTCGAGACCGACGCGCCGATGTCGGCCTCCGACCAGCGCATGGTGGGCAGCATCCTGCGCATCTACCGCAACTTCCAGGGGCTGCTCGACTACAGCGAGCGCGACACGCTCACCGGCTTGCTCAACCGCAAGACCTTCGACGAGACCTTCCTGAAGACGGCGCTGCAACTGCCCGCCGGCGCCGCGCGCTGCGAGGGCCGGCGCGCCAGCGGCGCAGGCCAGGGCTACTGGCTGGGCGTGATCGACATCGACCACTTCAAGAACGTCAACGACACCTACGGCCACCTGATCGGCGACGAGGTGCTGCTGCTGCTGTCGCGGCTGATGCGCTCCAGCTTCCGCTTCCATGACCGGCTCTATCGCTTCGGCGGCGAGGAGTTCGTGGTGTTCATGCGCTGCGGCAGCGACGCCGACGCGCGCCTGGCCTTCGAGCGCCTGCGCGTCAATGCCGAGCACTACACCTTTCCGCAGGTGGGCCACATCACGGTGAGCATCGGCTTCACCGAGATCAAGCCCACCGACACCCCCAGTGCCGCCTTCGAGCGTGCGGACAAGGCCGTGTACTACGCCAAGACCCACGGCCGCAACCAGGTGTGCAGCCACGCCGAGCTGGTGGCGCGCGGCGAGCTGGTCGACGGCTCCAAGGTCGGCGACGTCGAGCTGTTCTGACGGCTGCGGCAAGAGCGGCTGTGGGGGGTCAACCCCTAGTTTGCTGTCGCGGTGATTCAAGCAAACGCTTGATTCAGTTGCTAGCATCGCGCGATGCCTCCTGTGCCGCGCCCTTCCGATGTTGCCGAACCGCTCGACCGCGGCGCACGGGCGCGTGAGCGCTTGCTTCGGGTGGCCGCGCAGATCTTTGCGGAAAAGGGTTTCGACAAGGCCTCCACGCGCGAGATCTGTCAGGCGGCCGAGCTGAACATCGCGGCCATCCACTACCACTTCGGTGGCAAGGAAGGCCTGTACCGCGAGGTGCTGCTGGTGCCGGTGCGCGAGATCTCCGCGCAATTCGCCGGGCTGAAGGCGCCCGACCTGCCGCTGGAGGATGCGCTGCGCCTGCTGCTGGCCGCCTTTGTCCAGCTGGTCGGCCACCCCGAAGGCGTGCAGACGATGAAGCTGCACCTGCGCGAGATGGCCGACCCCAGCCCCGGCTACCTGGAGGCCATGATCGGCCAGATCCGTCCGCAGTACGAGGCGATCTGTGCCGCGGTCGCGCGCCACATCGGCCTGCCCGAACCCGACGATGCCGTGCACCAGCTGGTGAACGGACTGATCGCGATGGCACAGGACTTCTGCATCTCGCGCGATTTCTACCTGGCGCTGCGGCCCTCGCTGATCGACGGCCACGAGGCGCTGCAGCGCGCGCTCGACCGCATGGTGGAGTGGGGCTGCGCCATCGTCGCCCACGAGCGCCACAAGCGCCGGGCCCACGGCGCCTGACACGGCGCCGCACGACAGGAGGACCGACTCGATGACCCGGACCCGATGGACGCTGCATGCCGCGGCCGTCGCCACCCTGGCGGGCACCTTGGCCGCCGGCTGCGCCACGGCGCCCGACGCGACGCCGCCGGCGCTGCGGGCCCACGCCTGGCATGCGCCCTTGCCGCATGGCGGCGACGCGGCGGCTTTGCGTGACTGGTGGAGCCGGTTCGACGACCCGCTGCTGCCGGCGCTGATCGACCAGACGCAGCGCACCAGCCCGACCCTGGCGCAGGCGGCAGCACGCCTGGCGCAGGCGCGCGCCGGCCTGCGCCAGGCGCGGTCGGCCCTGTGGCCTTCGCTCGACGCGAGCCTCAGCGCCGGCCGCCAGCGCAACGAGCTGCAGGCGCCGGTGCCGTTCAGCACCGCCGGGGTCACCGGCCAGCTGGGATGGGAGATCGACCTTTTCGGCGGCGTGCGCCACGGCATGGCGGCGGCCGAAGCCCGCGCCGAAGGCAGCGCGCTGGCCTGGCACGACGCGCGCGTGAGCCTGGCCGCGGAAACCGCCAGCCTGTACATCGGCTACCGCGCCTGCGAGGCGCTGGCCGCGCTGTACGCCGAGGATGCCCGGTCGCAGGGCCGCAACGCGGATCTCACCCGCGCCAAGGTGAACGCCGGGTTCGATGCGCCGGCTGTCGGTGCGCTGGCCACCGCCGGGGCGGCCGAGGCGGCCACGCGGCTGGTGGCGCAACGGGCCGAATGCGATGCGGCGGTAAAGGCGATGGTGGCGTTGACCGGCCTGCAGGAGCCCGCGCTGCGCCAGCGCCTGGGCGAGCGCGCGGCCCGCCTGCCGCTGCCGGCGGCCTTTGCGGTGCAGACGCTGCCGGCGCAGACGCTGGCGCAGCGGCCCGACATCGCCGCCGCCGAACGCGAACTGCGCGCGGCCGCCGGCGACGTGGGCGTGGCCGATGCGCTGCGCTACCCGCGCCTGCTGCTGGGCGGCAGCATCGGCCGCAGCGCGGTGCGCAGCGGCGATGTCACGACCGAGGGCACGTCCTGGAGCATCGGCCCGCAGGTCGACATTCCGCTGTTCGACGCCGGCCGTCGCCGCGCCGGGCTCGACGCGGCCAAGGCACGCTTCGACGAGGCGCGGGCCGCCTACGAGCAGCGCGTGCGGCAGGCGGTGCGCGAGGTGGAAGAGGCGCTGGTGCGGCTGGACGCCGCCGAGCGCCGGCAGGCCGATGCCGAGCGCGCGGCGCAGGGCTACCGCGAGCACTTCGCCGCGGCGCAGAAGCGCTGGGAAGTGGGCGCCGGCAGCCTGATCGACATGGAAGATGCACGGCGGCTCGCGCTCAACGCGCAGGCGGTGCTGGTGGGGGTGCAGCGGGAACGGGTGGCTGCGTGGGTGGCCTTGTACCGCGCGGTCGGCGGCGGGTGGGAGCCCGCGGCGGAAGACATGAAGGTGGCGCGATGATCGACACGAAGAAGACGGGAAGGAAGGCCGGCGCCGGGGTGCTGGCACTGGTGTCGCTGGCGGTGGCCGCGCTGGCCACGCAGGCGGCCGACGACGACAAGGGGGCTGGCGACAAGCCCGCCGCCGAGGCCAAGGCGGCGCTCACCGTGTCGGTGGTGGCGCCGCAAAGCACCGACTGGAGGCAGACGCTGGCGGCCAACGGCAACGTCGCGGCCTGGCAGGAAGCGGTGGTGGGGGCCGAGGTGGGCGGGCTGCGCCTGACCGAGGTGCTGGTCAACGTGGGCGACAAGGTGCGCAAGGGGCAGGTGCTGGCCCGGCTGCAAAGCCAGACCACGGCCGCCGAGGTGGCGCAGACCCGCGCGGCGATCGCCGAGGCCGAGGCGATGATGGCCGAGGCGCAGGCCAACGCCGAGCGTGCGCGACAGCTGCAGCCCACCGGGGCCATCAGCGCGCAGCAGATCCAGCAGTACCTCACCGCCGAGCAGACCGCGCGCGCACGCGTCGAGTCGCTCAAGGCGCGGCTCAAGGCCGACGAGCTGCGCCTGGCACAGACGCGCGTGCTGGCGCCGGACGACGGCGTCATATCGGCGCGCAGCGCCACCGTGGGCGCGGTGGTCCAGCCGGGCCAGGACCTGTTTCACCTGATCCGCCAGCAGCGGCTGGAATGGCGGGCCGAGGTCACGGCCGAGCAGCTCGCGAAGATCAAGCCCGGCATGCCGGCGCAGATCATGCTGGCCGGCGGCGAGCGGGTGACGGGCAAGGTGCGCATGGTCGCGCCCACCGTGGACCCGGCTACGCGCAACGGCCTGGTCTACGTGGACCTGCCGGGCAACGGCGTGGCCAAGGCCGGCATGTTCGCGCGTGGCGAGTTCGAGCTGGGCCGGGCCAGGGCGCTCACGCTGCCGCAGAGCGCCGTGCTGCTGCGCGAGGGCTTCTCGTATGTGTTCCGCGTAGGGCCCGACGGCAAGGTGGCCCAGATCAAGGTGAGCGTGGGCCGCCGCACCGGCGACCGCGTGGAGATCACGGGCGGGCTGGACGGCAACGCGCGCGTGGTGGCGTCCGGCGGCGGCTTCCTGAGCGACGGCGACGTCGTTCGCGTGGTGCAGGCGCCCGCGGCGGCGCCCAGGGTGGCGGCCAGCCCTGCGGCGGCCACCAACGGCGCGGCGACCACCACGACGAAGTGAGGCACCCGCCATGATCAACGTCTCCTCCTGGTCGATCCGCAACCCCACGCCGTCGGTGCTGCTGTTCATCATGCTCACGCTGATGGGGCTGATGGGCTTCCGGGCGATGAAGATCCAGAACTTCCCGGACATCGACCTGCCCATGGTCACGGTCACCGCCAGCCTGCCGGGCGCCTCGCCCGCGCAGATGGAGACCGAGGTGGCGCGCAAGATCGAGAACTCGGTGGCCACGCTGCAAGGGGTGAAGCACATCTACACCAACCTGCAGGACGGCGTGGCCATCCTGACCGTGGAGTTCCGGCTGGAAAAGCCCACGCAGGAGGCGGTGGACGACGTGCGCGACGCGGTGTCGCGCGTGCGCTCCGACCTGCCGGCCGACCTGCGCGACCCGGTGATCCAGAAGGTGGACCTGGCGGGCACGCCCATCCTCACCTACACCGTGGCGTCGAGCCGCATGGACGACGAGGCGCTGTCGTGGTTCGTCGACAACCAGGTGGCCAAGCGCATGCTGGCCGTGCCGGGCGTGGGCGCGGTCACCCGCGTGGGCGGCGCCTCGCGCGAGGTGCGGGTCGAGCTCGATCCGCTGCGGTTGCTGGCGCTGAACGCCACCGCGGCCGACATCTCGCGCCAGCTGCGCCAGGTGCAGCAGGAGGCCGCCGGCGGCCGCATGGACATCGGCGGCGCCGAACAGTCGGTGCGCACCATCGCCACCGTGAAGAGCGCGCAGGAGCTGGCCGCGATGGAGATCGCGCTGTCGGACGGCCGCCGCATCCGCCTGGACGAGGTGGCCAGCGTCACCGACACCGTGGCCGAGCGGCGGCAGGTCGCGCTGCTCAACGGCAAGCCGGTGGTGGGCTTCGAGATCGTGCGCTCGCGCGGCGCCGGCGAGATCGACGTCACCCAAGGCGTGCGCGCGGCCCTCGAAGCGCTGAAGAAGGAACGGCCCGACATCACGATCACCGAGGCCTTCAACTTCGTCGATCCCGTCGAGGAGAACTACACCGGCTCGATGCACCTGCTGTACGAGGGCGCGGCGCTGGCGGTGCTGGTGGTGTTCCTGTTCCTGCGCGACTGGCGCGCCACCATCGTGTCGGCCACCGCGCTGCCGCTGTCGGTGATCCCGGCGTTCGCGGTGATGCACTGGATGGGCTTCACGATCAACGTGGTGACGCTGCTGTCGCTGTCGCTGGTGGTCGGCGTGCTGGTGGACGACGCGATCGTGGAGATCGAGAACATCATGCGCCATCTGCGCATGGGCAAGACGCCGTACCAGGCGGCGATGGAGGCGGCCGACGAGATCGGCCTGGCGGTGATCGCCACCACCTTCACGCTGATCGCGGTGTTCCTGCCCACCGCCTTCATGGGCGGCGTGCCGGGCAAGTTCTTCGTGCAGTTCGGCTGGACGGCGGCCATCGCGGTGTTCTTCTCGCTGGTGGTCGCGCGCATGCTCACGCCGATGATGGCGGCCTACATCCTCAAGCCGGGCTCGGGGAAGGAGCACAAGGAGCCCGGCTGGATCGCGATCTACATGAAGTGGGCGCAGTGGTGCCTGAAGCACCGGGTGAAGACGCTGCTGGCCGCGGCTGCCTTTTTCTTCGGCTCCTTTGCGCTCGTGCCCTTGCTGCCCACCGGCTTCATCCCGCCGGACGACCTGTCGCAGACGCAGGTGACGGTGACCCTGCCGCCGGGCAGCACGCTGGAGCAGACCTACGCCCTGGCCGAGCAGGCGCGCGAGATCGTGCAGAAAAACCCGCACATCCAGCTGGTGTACACCGCCATCGGCGGCGGCAGCGCCGGCGCCGACCCGTTTGCGCCGCAGGGCGCGGCCGAGGTGCGCAAGGCGGTGCTGACGATCAACATGACCCATCGCAGCGAGCGCGGCGGCGTTTCCAAGCAGGAAGTGGAGGCCCAGCTGCGCCAGGCGCTGCAGGCGATCCCCGGCGCGCGCGTCAAGGTGGGCCTGGGCGCCTCGAGCGAGAAATACGTGCTGGTGCTGGCCGGCGAAGACGGTCGGGTGCTGGCCGAGCACGCGCAGCGCGTCGAGCGCGAGCTGCGCACCATCCCCGGCATCGGCAACGTGACTTCCACCGCCAGCCTGGTGCGGCCCGAGCTGATCGTGCGGCCGGACTCCGCGCGCGCCGCCGACCTGGGCGTGACCTCGGCGGCCATTGCCGACACCTTGCGCGTGGCACTGGCCGGCGACTACGACCAGGGCCTGGCCAAGCTCAACCTCTCGCAGCGCCAGGTGCCGGTGGTCGTGCGCCTGCCCGAGGCCGCGCGCCAGGACCTCGATCTGATCGCCCGCCTGCCGGTGCCCGGCGCGCGCGGGCCGGTGCCGCTGCAGAACGTGGCCACCATCGCGATCGACAGCGGCCCGGCGGAGATCGCGCGCTACGACCGGCTGCGCAACATCAACTTCGAGATCGAGCTGAACCAGCAGCCGCTGGGCGAGGTGGAGGCGCGCGCCAAGGCGCTGCCGAGCCTGCAGAACCTGCCGCCCGGCGTGATCCAGACCTCGGTGGGCGATGCCGAGGCCATGGCCGAGCTGTTCGAGAGCTTCGGCCTGGCCATGCTCACCGGCGTGCTGTGCATCTACATCGTGCTGGTGCTGCTGTTCCACGACTTCGTGCAGCCGGTGACCATCCTGGCCGCGCTGGTGCTGTCGATCCCCGGCGCCTTCCTGGCGCTGTTCCTCACGCAGACGGCGCTGTCCATGCCGTCGATGATCGGCCTGATCATGCTGATGGGCATCGCCACCAAGAACTCGATCCTGTTGATCGACTACGCCATCCTGGCGCGGCGCGAGCATGGCCTGCCGAGATGGGATGCCCTGCTCGACGCCTGCCGCAAGCGGGCGCGGCCGATCGTGATGACCACCATCGCCATGGGCGCCGGCATGATGCCGATCGCCATCGGCCTGGGCGTGGACCCGAGCTTCCGCGCGCCGATGGCCATCGTGGTGATCGGCGGGCTGATCACCTCCACCTTCCTGAGCCTGCTGGTGATCCCGGTGGTGTTCACCTACGTCGACGACGTGGTGCAGTGGACGCGGCGCCACCTGCACCGCCACCACCATCAACAGGCTAGCGGCCAGGCGCCGGCGGAGTAGCGCGCTGGGCGGGTAGTCTCTTTCAGGTGGCCCCGATGGCCCGATAACGTTCGAGCGTCCTGGCGCGCGCCTGCTCGTGCTGCACCACAGGCGCCGGATAGTGCTCGCCCAGCGCGATGCCCGCCGCCTGCAGGTCGACCGGCCGTGCCACCCAGGGCGCATGGATCAGCTCGTCAGGCAGCCTGGCCAGCTCTGGCACGTAGCGCCGGATGAAGCGGCCCTGGGCGTCGAACTTCCGGCTCTGGTTCACCGGGTTGAAGATGCGGAAGTAGGGCTGCGCGTCGCAGCCGGTGGAGGCCGCCCACTGCCAGCCGCCGTTGTTGGCGGCGAGGTCGAAGTCGTTCAGGTGCAGCGCGAACCAGGCCTCGCCGCGTCGCCAGTCCAGCCCCAGGTCCTTGACCAGGAAGCTCGCCGCCACCATGCGCAGCCGGTTGTGCATGTAGCCGGTGTGCAGCAGCTGGCGCATCGCCGCGTCCACCAGCGGGTAACCGGTGCGGCCGTCGCACCAGGCTGCAAACAGCGCGTCGGCATGCTTGCCGTGTTCCCACTTGATGCGGTCGTACTCGGGCCGGAACGCATGGCCCACCACGTGAGGGTGGTGGTGCAGCACCTGGTGGAAGAACTCGCGCCACACCAGTTCGGACAGCCACACCTGCGCACCGCGCGAGCCGGCTTCGGTGCGCTGCCACGCCTCGCGTGCCAGCCTGCGGACGGACACCGTGCCGAAGCGCAGGTGCGGCCCCAGGTAGCTGGGGCCCTTGACGGCCGGGAACTCGCGCGCGCTGGCGTAGTCGTCGATGCGCTCCAGGAAGTCGCCCAGCAGTTCCTCGGCACCTGCGCTGCCCGTGGGCAGCTTCAGGCTGTGCAGGTTGGTGCGCTCGAATCCCAGCGCCTGCAGGGTCGGCACGCCGGCGGCCAGCGCGGCCGGCGGCGGCGCCAGCGCACCCGCGTGGCGCGCCACCGGGTAGGCGCGCAGGAAGAAAGGGTCCAGCCTGCGCAGCCAGGCCTCGCGGTAGGGCGTGAACACGCTGTAGGGCGAGCCGCTGGCGCTGAGCACTTCGCCGCGCTCGAACACGACATGATCCTTCGAGGTGTGCAGCACGATGCCGGCGTCGGCCAGCCGGCCCCTCACATGGGCGTCGCGCGCCAGCGCCGCCGGGTCGTCGTCATGGTTGGCGTACACCGCCTGCACGCCCAGCTCGGCCGCCAGCTGCGGCAGCGCCTGCCGGGCCGGACCGTGGCGCACGATCAGCCCCACGCCCTCGATGCCGTGCGACTGGGCCAGCGCGCGCAACTGGCCGTCCAGGTCCACCAGGCTGTCGCGGATGAACTCCACCCGGCGGTCCGCCCTCGGCAGCGGATCGAGGATCTCGCGGTCGAACACGAAGGCGCACCACACCTTGCGGGCGGCGCGCAGCGCGTGATACAGCGCGGCCTGGTCGTCGGCGCGCAGATCGCGCCGGAACCATACCAGGGCGGCATCGAAGGCCTTGTCCACGGCGCTGGAGTTTCGCGCTGTTTCCGGCCGGGCGCCGGCACCCCTGTTTAGAATGCCGGGCATGTCCGCCGGCAGTATCAACCTCACGAACCAGTTCCTGATCGCCATGCCCGGCATGGCCGACGGCACGTTCTCCGGCGCCGTGGTCTACATGTGCGAGCACACCGACAAGGGCGCGCTCGGCCTGGTGATCAACAAGCCGATCGACATCAAGCTGAAGAACCTGTTCGAGAAGGTGGACCTCACGCTCGACCGCGAAGAGCTGGCCGAGCAGCCGGTGTACTTCGGCGGCCCGGTGCAGACCGAGCGCGGCTTCGTGCTGCACGAGCGACTGGGCCAGGACGGCGGCCACTACAACTCCTCGCTGGCCATCCCCGGCGGCGAGCTCGAAATGACCACCAGCAAGGACGTGCTGGAGGCGCTGTCCAACGGCGCGGGCCCGAAGAAGGTGCTCGTCACGCTGGGCTACAGCGGCTGGAGCGCCGGCCAGCTCGAGGAAGAGATCGGCCGCAACGGCTGGCTCACGGTGGAGGCCCAGCCGGAGATCATCTTCGACACGCCGGCCGAAGAGCGCTACGAGCGCGCGCTGGCGCTGCTGGGCATCGACCCGCGCATGCTGTCGCAGGAGGCGGGGCACGCATGAGCGCCCAGGCGCCGTCCCCCACCGCTTCACCCTCCCGTCCGCTGTCCTTTCTGGCTTTCGATTTCGGCACCCGCCGCGTTGGCGTGGCCAGCGGCAACACGCTGCTGAAGCAGGCGGCGCCGCTGAAGACCATCAGCGCCGACGGCGATGCCCGCTTCGCGGCGATCGCCCAGCTGATCGCGCAGTGGAACCCCGATGCGCTGGTGGTCGGCATCCCCTATCACCCCGACGGCACGCCGCACGACAATACCCGGCGGGCGCAGCGCTTTGCGCGCCAGCTGCACGGCCGCTACCGGCTGCCGGTGCACGAGGTGGACGAGCGCTACAGCACCACCGAGGCGCTGGCCGACGGGGCGGCTGATGTCGATGCGGCTTCGGCGGCCGTGATCCTTGATCAATTCCTGAGAGCAACATGAGCACACTTCACCTCGACGCCGAGGCGCTGTACGGCGAACTCAGGCGCGGCGTGCAGCGCCTGCTGCAGCCTGACAGCCGCCTGGTCGGCATCTGGTCCGGCGGCGCCTGGCTGGCCGAGCGCTTGCAGGCCGACCTGCAGCGACCGGGCCAGCCAGGCGTGCTCTCCAGCACCTTGCACCGCGACGACTACGGCTCGCGCGGGCTCGCGGCGGGCACCGACGCCACCGAGCTGCCTTTCGAGATCGACGGCGCGCACATCCTGCTGATCGACGACGTGCTCTACACCGGCCGCACCATCCGCGCCGCGATCAACGAGCTGTTCGACTTCGGCCGCCCGGCCAGCGTGCAGCTGGCCGTGCTGGTGGACCGCGGCGGACGCGAGCTGCCCATCGAAGCCGGCTTCGCCGCCGCCAAGGTGGCGCTGCCGGCGGCGCAGCGCCTGTCGCTGGCCCGGGCGGAGGACGGCCGGTTCAGCTTCAGCGTGGAAGAGGTGGCCTGACATGCTGATGCGACGCAACCCCCAGCTCAACGCCCACGGCGAGCTGATCCACCTGCTGTCCATCGAAGGCCTGCCGCGCGCGGTGATCCACCAGATCCTCGACACCGCGGGCACCTTCCTGTCGGTGAACGAGCGCGAGGTCAAAAAGGTGCCGCTGCTGCGCGGCAAGAGCGTGTTCAACCTGTTCTTCGAGAACAGCACGCGCACCCGCACCACCTTCGAGATCGCGGCCAAGCGCTTGAGCGCCGACGTGATCAACCTCGACATCGCGCGCTCGTCCACCGCCAAGGGCGAGAGCCTGCTCGACACCATCGCCAACCTGTCGGCCATGCATGCCGACATGTTCGTGGTGCGCCACAGCGAGAGCGGCGCGCCGTATCTGATCGCGCAGCACTGCGCGCCGCACGTGCACGTGATCAACGCCGGCGACGGCCGCCATGCGCACCCCACGCAAGGCCTGCTGGACATGTACACGATCCGGCATTTCAAGAAAGACTTCTCCAAGCTCACGGTGGCGATCGTGGGCGACATCGTGCATTCGCGCGTGGCGCGCTCCGACATCCATGCGCTGGGCATCCTCGGTGTGCCCGAGATCCGCGCGGTGGGCCCGAAGACGCTGGTGCCGGGTGACTTGGGTGCCATGGGCGTGCGCGTGTGCCACGACATGAAGGAAGGCGTGCGCGACGCCGACGTGATCATCATGCTGCGCCTGCAGAACGAGCGCATGAGCGGCGCGATGCTGCCCAGCGCGGGCGAGTTCTTCAAGCACTACGGCCTCACAGAAGACAAGCTCGCGCTCGCCAAACCCGATGCGATCGTCATGCACCCGGGCCCGATCAACCGCGGCGTGGAGATCGACTCCACGGTGGCCGACGGCCGGCACAGCGTGATCCTGCCGCAAGTGACCTTCGGCATCGCGGTGCGCATGGCGGTGATGAGCATCATTGCGGGGAACGAAGCCTGATGAAAGTCCTCATTCAAGACGGCCGTGTGATCGACCCGGCCTCGGGCCGCGACGAGCAGGCCGACGTGGCCATTGCCAACGGCCGCATCGTCACGATCGGCAAGGTGTCCGCCGACTTCGAGCCCGACCAGCGCATCGCCGCCGCCAACCTGGTGGTGGCGCCCGGCCTGGTGGACCTGGCGGCGCGCCTGCGCGAGCCGGGCTACGAGCACGAAGGCATGCTCGAAAGCGAGCTCGCCGCGGCGGCCGCCGGCGGCGTGACCAGCCTGGTCTGCCCGCCCGACACCGACCCGGCGCTCGACGAGCCGGGCCTGGTGGAGATGCTGAAGTTCCGCGCCCGCAAGCTCAGCCGCTGCCGCCTGTTCCCGCTCGGTGCGCTCACGCGCGGCCTGAAGGGCGAGGTGCTCACCGAGATGGCCGAGCTCACCGAAGCCGGCTGCGTCGGCTTCTCGCAGGCCGAAAACCCGGTCACCGACACCCTGACCTTGCAACGCGCGCTGCAATACGCCGCCACCTTCGGCTACACCGTGTGGCTGCGCCCGCAAGACCCCTGGCTGGGCAACGGCGTGGCGGCCAGCGGCGCAGTGGCCACGCGGCTGGGCCTGTCCGGCGTGCCGGTGGCCGCCGAGACGATCGCGTTGCACACCATCCTGGAGCTGGTGCGCGTGACCGGCGCGCGCGTGCACCTGTGCCGCCTGTCCAGCGCGGCGGGCGTCGAACTGGTGCGCCGTGCCAAGGCCGACGGCTTGAAGATCAGCGCCGATGTCAGCATCAACTCGCTGCACCTCACCGACGTGGACATCGGCTTCTTCAACCCCGCGATGCGCCTGACGCCCGTGCTGCGCCAGCAGGCCGACCGCGATGCGCTGCGCGCCGGCCTGGCCGACGGCACGATCGACGCGCTGGTGTCCGACCACACGCCGGTGGACGAGGACATGAAGAACCTGCCCTTCGGCGAGGCCGAGCCCGGTGCCACCGGCCTGGAGCTGCTGCTGAGCCTGGCGCTGCGCTGGGGCACCGACCAGCGCCTGCCGCTGCCGCAGGCCTTGTCCAAGGTGACCAGCGAGCCGGTGCGCGTGCTGGGCGAGGCCATCGGCTCGCTCAGCTCCAGCGCCGGCCGGCTGGTCGAAGGCGGCGTGGCCGATGTCTGCGTGTTCGACCCCGCGGCCGAATGGTCGGCCACGCCGGAACGCCTGGTCAGCCAGGGCAAGCACACGCCCTTTGCCTACGAGTCCACCGGCATGGTACTGCCGGGCCGCGTGCGCGCCACGCTGGTGGCCGGCACCGTGGCCTACCAGGCGCCGGCCGACGCGCGCTGATCCGGCGCGGCATGCGAACCCTGCGCGCGCTGGCGCGACTGGCGCTGACGGTGCTGCATGCGCTGCATGGCGTGGCGATCGTGCTGCTGGCCTTCCGTCGCATGGACCGGGCCGCGCGCCACGCACGCATCCGCTGGTGGGCCGACAAGATGCTGCGGGTGATGGGCGTGCGGCGCGTGGTGGAGGGCATGCCGCATACGGGCGCCACGCTGCTGGCCGCCAACCACGTGTCGTGGCTGGACATCGTGGCCCTCCACTCCGTGTGCCCGCAGGCGCGCTTCGTCTCCAAGGCAGACGTGAAGCACTGGCCGCTGATCAACCGCCTGGTGGACGCGGCCGACACGCTGTACATCGAGCGCGAACGCAAGCGCGACGCGATGCGCGTGGTGCACCAGATCGCCGAGGCGCTGAAGCGTGGCGAGATGGTGGCCGTGTTCCCCGAAGGCACCACCGGCGACGGGCACGCGCTGCTGCCGTTCCATGCCAACCTGCTGCAGGCCGCCATTGCGGTCGAGGCGCCGGTGCAGCCGGTGGCGCTGCGCTTTTCGGAGCCGGGCCACAAGGTGAGCCCGGCCGCGGCCTACGTGGGCGACACCACCTTGCTGCAAAGCGTGTGGCGCATCGCGTGCGCCGAGGCCTTGACCGTGCACCTGCGCCTGCTGCCGGCGCTGGGCACGCGCCACGCCGACCGGCGCGCGCTGGCCGAGCGCGTGCGTGAGAGCATTGCCGAATCCCTTTGAAAGTCAGGAGCCGCCATGCCAGACACCGTCTTCACCCGCATCGTCCGGCGCGAGATCCCGGCCGCCATCGTCTACGAGGACCAGCACACGATCGCCTTCATGGACGCCGGGCAGGTGAACCCGGGGCATGTGATCGTGGCCACCCGGCAGCCGTTCGAGACGGTGCTCGACCTCGATGACGAGACCGCGGCCGCGCTGTTCCGCACCGCCACCCGCGTGGCCCGGGCCGTGAACGAGGCCTTCAAGCCCGAAGGGCTGACGATCCTGCAGGCCAACAAGGCGGCGGGCTGGCAGACCGTGCCGCACGTGCACCTGCACGTGCTGCCGCGCCATGCGGCCGACGGCGTGGAGCTGGTGTGGCCGCGCAAGAACCCGCCGATCGACGAGCTGAAGCAGCTCGCCGCGAAGATCAGCGTGAACTAGCCGGCCCGGAGATCAGGCCTTCTTGCCCTGGTTGGCCACCGCCGCGGCGGCCTTGGCGGCGGCTTCGGCGTCGCCCAGGTAGTAGCTCTTGATCGGCTTCAGCCCGGCATCGAGCTCGTACACCAGCGGGATGCCGTTGGGGATGTTCAGGCCCACGATGTCGGCGTCGCTGATGTTGTCGAGGTATTTCACCAGCGCCCGGATGCTGTTGCCGTGCGCGGCCACCACGATGCGTTTGCCCGACTTGATGGCCGGCGCCATCGACTCGTTCCAGAACGGCAGCACGCGCGCCACCGTGTCCTTCAGGCATTCGGTGAGGGGGATCTCTTCGGGGTTGAGCTTGGCGTAGCGCAGGTCCTGGCGCTGGCCGCGCGGGTCGTTGGCGTCGAGCGCGGGCGGCGGCGTGTCGTAGCTGCGGCGCCAGACCAGCACCTGCTCGTCGCCGTATTGCTTGGCCATGTCGGCCTTGTTCAGGCCCTGCAGCGCGCCGTAGTGGCGTTCGTTCAGGCGCCAATGCTTCATCACCGGCAGCCAGGTGCGGTCAAGCTCGTCCAGCGCATACCACAGCGTCCAGATCGCGCGCTTGAGCACCGAGGTGTAGGCCAGGTCGAAGTCGTAGCCCGCCTCCTTGAGCAGGCGGCCTGCCTGCCTGGCCTGCTCGACGCCGGTGTCGGTGAGCGGCACGTCGGTCCAGCCGGTGAAGCGGTTTTCGAGATTCCAGGTCGATTCACCGTGGCGGATCAGCACGAGCTTGTACATGGCGGCTTTGGGGGGCGGGTGAGGGGGTGGAAACCTCAAATTCTATAATTCGCCGCTTTGCATCCACGGGCCTTGCCACTGTGAAGTTCCTGCTCGACAACTGGATCCTCGTTCTCGCCGCGCTGGTGTCGGGCGGCATGCTGCTGTGGCAGTCGCTGTCGCGCCGCGGCGGCAGCAGCTCGGTGTCCACTGCCGAGGCGGTGCGGCTGATCAACCGCGAGAAGGGCGTGCTGATCGATGTGTGCGAGCCGGCCGAATACGCCGCAGGCCACGCCATCGGCGCGCGCAACATCCCGCTCGGGCAGCTGGCCGAGGCCAAGAACCTGCCTACCAACAAGGCGCTGCCGGTGCTCCTGATCTGCCAGAGCGGTGCCCGTTCGTCGCGCGCGGCCGCCTTGCTGAAGAAGCAGGGCCACGAGAAGGTCTTCTCGGTGGCCGGCGGCCTGGCCGCCTGGCGCGAGGCCAACCTGCCGATCGAAAAGGGCTGAATGCAGCCCGCGCTTCGCGAGGGCCGGCGCCGGGCCGGTATCCGGCCTGCCGCGAGCAGGGGCAAGCAATCCGGCTGACAATTCCCATCTGGCACAGCACTTGCACTGCACCCCGTATGCAACCCGTGAAGATGTACACCACCATGGTCTGCCCGTTCTGCCAGCGCGCCAAGATGCTGCTGAAGCAGCGCGGTGTCGAGCAGATCGAGGAGATCCGCATCGATCTCAACCCGGCCGAGCGTGAGGCCATGATGCGGGCCACGGGCCGGCGCACCGTGCCGCAGATCTTCATCGGCGACACGCACGTGGGCGGCTGCGACGACCTGATCGCGCTGGACCAGAAGGGCGGGTTGATTCCTTTGTTGCAGGGCGCTTAAGGCCCACCCCTCGCTGGTCCATAATTCGCGCCACTGCCCGCGACAGTTCGTCGCGGGCTTCGTTTTCATCGAGAAGAGAGACGACGATGGCCGAACAAGACGCAACCCCGGTGTTCCAGATCCAGCGCATGTACCTGAAGGATCTGTCGCTGGAGCAGCCCAATTCCCCGCAGATCCTGCTCGAGCAGGCGCAGCCGCAGGTGGACATCAACCTCGGCGTGTCGGCCGAAGGCGTCAGCGAGGGCATCTACGAGGTCTGCGTCACCGCCACCGTCACCACCAAGGTCAAGGACCGCACGCTGTTCCTGGTCGAGGCCAAGCAGGCCGGCATCTTCGAGATCCGCAACGTGCCGCAGGACCAGCTCAACGCCATCGTCGGCATCGCCTGCCCGCAGATGGTGTACCCCTACCTGCGCGCCATCGTCTCCGACGTGTGCACGCGCGCGGGTTTCCCGCCGGTGGTGCTGGCGGAGGTGAACTTCCAGGCGATGTTCGAGGCGCAGCAACAGCAGCTCGAAGCCCAGCAAGGCAACGGCAGCGCGCCCACCGCCAACGCCTGACGGCGATGAACATCACGGTGCTCGGCGCCGGGGCGTGGGGCACCGCACTGGCGGTGCACGCGGCCGCCGGCAATGCAGTGCATCTGTGGGGCCGCGACGCGGCCCAGATGGCGCAGGCGGCGGCCACGCGGCGCAACCGGCGCTACCTGCCCGAGGTCGAGCTGCCGCACGCGCTGGCGCTGGGTGCGGACCTTCCGGCCGCGCTGGCGCATGGCAGGCAAGGGCTCATCGTGGTCGCCACGCCGATGTCGGGCCTGGAAGAAATGCTCGCGGCCGTGCCGCCCGACGCGCAGGTGTTCTGGCTGTGCAAGGGTTTCCAGGCCGGCACCGGCCTCCTGGGGCACGAGGTGGCGCGCACGGTGCGGCCGGGCCTGCGCGCCGGCGTGCTGTCGGGGCCGAGCTTCGCGCTCGAGGTGGCGCAGGGCCGGCCCACGGCCTTGGTGGCGGCGAGCTTCGACGAGGCGCTGAGCCAGGCCGCCGTGGAGGCCTTCCACGACGAAAGCCTGCGCGTCTACACCTCCACCGACCCCGTGGGCGTGGAGGTGGGCGGCGCGGTGAAGAACGTGCTGGCCATTGCCACCGGCATCGCCGACGGCCTGGGCCTGGGCCTCAACGCCCGTGCGGCCCTCATCACGCGCGGACTGTCCGAGATGGCCCGGCTGGGCATCGCGCTCGGCGGGCGCGCCGAGACCTTCATGGGCTTGTCCGGACTGGGCGACCTGGTGCTCACCGCCACCGGCGACCTGTCGCGCAACCGGCGCGTCGGCCTGATGCTGGCGGCAGGTCAGGCGCTGCCGCAGATCCTGTCCAAACTGGGGCACGTGGCCGAGGGCGTGCACACCGCGGCGGTGGTGCTGCAGCGGGCCGGGGCGCTGGGCGTGGAGATGCCGATCACCGAGGTGGTGGTGGCGGTGCTGCAAGGCCGGCTCACGCCCGCCGAGGCGGTGGGCGCGCTGATGCGGCGCGAGGCGAAGGCGGAGGGTTGAGGCCATGCTGGAGATCCAGACCGGCCCCGAAGCGGTGGACCTCGACGTGGTGCACCGTTTCCTGGCCGAGCAGTCGACTTGGGCGCGCGGCATTCCGCGTGCGACCGTGGAGCGCGCGGTGGCGCATTCGCTGTGCTTCTCGGCACGCGACGAAGGCCGCTTCGTGGGCTTTGCGCGCGTGGTCACCGACCATGCCACCTACGCCTGGCTGTGCGACGTGTTCGTGCTCGAGGGGCTGCGCGGCCGCGGCATCTCGTCGGCACTGATGCAGGCGGTGTGCACGCATCCGTCGATTCAGGGCCTGCGCCGCTTCACGCTGGCCACCAGTACGGCTCCTTGGCTCTATGACAAATACGGCTTCGCTCCGTTGGCGAAGCCGCAGATCTGGATGGAGCGCTACGACCCGGGCGTGTACCAGCGTCAGACGCCGCCGGCGTAGCCGTTCTGGCGCCAGGCCTCGAACACGGCGACCGCGACTGCGTTGCTCAGGTTCAGGCTGCGCTGGCCGGGCCGCATCGGCAGGCGCACGCGCTGCGCCTCGGGGAAGAAGCCATCGCGCAGCTCGGGCGGCAGGCCTGCCGTCTCACTGCCGAACACCAGCCAGTCGCCGGGCTGGAAGCTGAGCTCAACGATCGGCCGGCTACCGCGGCTGGTGAAGGCAAAGCAGCGCTCGGACGGCGGCTGCTGCGAACGCAGCAGTTCGGCCCACGAGGCATGCCGCTGCACGGGCGCGTACTCGTGGTAGTCGAGGCCGGCGCGCTTGAGCAGCTTGTCGTCCATCGAGAACCCCAGGGGCTCCACCAGGTGCAGGCTGCAGCCGGTGTTGGCGGCCAGCCGGATCACGTTGCCGGTGTTGGGCGGAATCTCGGGATGCACGAGCACGATGTGGAACATGCGCCGATTGTCGCGTCGCGCCTTTGCCTCAGCCGCCGGCCGCCGGTGCCGTGCGGGCCAGCACCCACAGCTGCACCTGCTCCGCACCGGCCTTGCGCAGCGTGCGTGCCGCCTCCTCGGCGGTGGCCCCGCTGGTCATCACGTCATCGACCAGCGCGACACGCAGGCCCTGCAGCCGGGGCGCCAGGCGCGGCTCGACCATGAACGCACCTTTCAGGTTGCGCTGGCGTTCGGCCTCGTCCAGCCCGAGCTGGTGGGCCGTGTCCTTGATGCGCACCAGCACCGACGGGTGGGCTGCGATGCCCAGGCGGCGCGCGACGCGGCGACCCAGCTCCCACGACTGGTTGTAGCCGCGTTCGCGCAGTCGCTGCGCCGCCAAGGGCACGGGCAGCACCAGTGCCGGTTGCGGCAGTCCTGCGCGCTGCACCGTTTCGTGCAGCAGGCGGGCAAAGGCGTGCACCAGGTCGAGCCGGTGGTGGAACTTCAAGCCGGTGATCAGGCCGTCCCACGGGAAGCCGTAGTCCACCGCCGCCACCGCGTGCTGCAACGGGGCGTCGCGCCGCAGCGCGCAGGCAGTGCAGCGGGCGGCGCCGGGCGCCAGGCGCAGCGCGCACTGCAGGCAGCGCTCGACCGGCGGCGCATGGCGCGCGAGGCAGGGCTGACAGAGGCGGCCCGCGCACCAGCGCCGGCACACGGCGCACAGGCTGGGCCATCGGGCCAGGAGGGAATGCACGGCTCAATATACTGCCCGGCCATGGCTGCGCCCCAGACCCCGACCGTTGCCCCGCGTGCCCTGGACGCGCGCGCGGTGCGCGCGATCACGCGGCGCCTGGCGCGGGCCGAGGCGCCGTGGCTGCACCGCGAAGTGGCGCGCCGCATGGCCGAGCGCCTGCCGGTGATCCGCAAGCAACCCTCGGCGGTGATCGAGTGGTCGGCCTGGCTCGGCGGCAGCGACGAGGCGCTGCAGGCCGCCTACCCCGAAGCGCAGCGCGTCATCGTCGAGTCCGACGCGGCCTTGCTGGCGCGCATGAGCTCGCAAGCGCAGCGGCCCTGGTGGTCGCCACGCCGCTGGCTGCACGCCGTCCCGCCCGTGCTGGCGCCCGAGGCGCTGCCGCCGGCGGCGGGCGAGCTGCTGTGGTCAAACATGATGCTGCACGCGGTGTGCGATCCGCCGGCGCTGATGGCCCAGTGGCAGCAGGCGCTGGCGGTGGAGGGCTTCCTGATGTTTTCCACCCTCGGGCCCGGCACGCTGCCGGAGCTGCGGGCGCTGTACGAGCAGGCGGGTTGGGGGCTGCCGATGGCCGAGCTGGTGGACATGCACGACCTGGGCGACATGCTGCTGCGCGCCGGCTTCGCCGACCCTGTGATGGACCAGGAAACGATCACGCTGACCTTCGCGTCGCCGGCGTCGGCGCTGGCCGAGCTGCGCACGCTGGGCGGCAACGCCGCGCCGGGTCGGTTTGCGGGCCTGCGCACCCCGCGCTGGCGGCGGCGGCTGGAACAGGCGCTGCAGGGCCAGGCCGACCCGCACGGCCGCATTGCATTGCGCTTCGAGGTGGTGTACGGCCATGCCTTCCGGCCCGCGCCCCAGGCGCGCGTGCAGCCGCGCACCGAGGTGTCGCTCGAGGCGATGCGTGAGATGGTGCGCTCGGGACGGCCAACGCGCGGTGGGGAGCCCGGGCGCGTGCGCTAAACTCCCGCGGTTGATCTGGGTCAGAAGAGATGCAAATCGTCTCGACAATCGGCCCGGCGATTGATCAAAGGGGTTGCCCGGCGTTGTCAAATGCCGGCCGTCCCTGCCAAAACCCTGCATGACCGCGACCCTCGCTCCGAGCCCCTGGCCTGCAACGGCGCCGATCACGGCGCCGATGTCGCGTCGGCGCCCGTCGAAGGCGTTGCACACCTCCGCCGGCATGGTGCAGCGCACTGCCGCCGCCCCCAAGGATTCGGATTTGGAACTGAAGTGACGACGATGAAAACCATCACGACAACGCTTGCAGGCCGCACGGTCTGGAACCGGGTGGGAGCTGCCTTCCTGACGCTGGGTGCGGCGCTGGCCACGCAGAGTGCGTTCGCCGTCAACGACCTGCCTGGCGGGCCGGCGGTGAACCAGATCAACCTGCACCCGCCGGTCACGCGCATCGCGGCCGAGCAGATCTGGCTGCACAACATGATGCTGATCATCTGCACGCTGATCTTCGTGGCGGTGTTCGGCGTGATGTTTTATTCGATCATCAAGCACCGCAAGTCCAAGGGCCACCAGTCGGCCAACTTCCACGAGAGCGTGAAGGTCGAGATCGCCTGGACCGTGGTGCCGTTCCTGATCGTGATCCTGATGGCCTTGCCGGCCACCAAGGCCGTGGTGGCGATGAAGGACACCACCAACGCCGACCTCACGATCAAGGCCACCGGCTACCAGTGGAAGTGGGGCTACGACTACCTCAAGGGCGAGGGCGAGGGTATCGGCTTCCTCTCCACCCTCGACGTGGCGCAGCGCGAGGCATCCGACGCCGGCAAGCCGCAGGGCGACGACTACCTGCTCAAGGTGGACAACCCGCTGGTGGTGCCGGTCAACAAGAAGATCCGCATCATCACCACCGCCAACGACGTGATCCACGCCTGGATGGTGCCGGCGTTCGGCGTCAAGCAGGACGCGATCCCCGGCTTCGTGCGCGACACCTGGTTCCGCGCCGAGACGCCCGGCGACTACTACGGCCAGTGCGCCGAGCTGTGCGGCAAGGAACACGCCTACATGCCCATCCACGTGAAGGTGCTCTCGGCCGACGACTACTCCAAGTGGGTGGCCGACAAGAAGAAGGCGCTGGCTGCCGCTGCCGACGATCCGAACAAGGTGTGGACGCAGGCCGACCTGATCGCCCGCGGCGAGAAGGTCTATGCCGCCAACTGCGCCGCCTGCCACCGCCCCGACGGCAAGGGCGCCGGCCCGATCAAGCCGCTGGACGGCTCGGCGCTCGTGCAGGATGCCGACAAGTCCAAGGCGCTCGACGTCGTGCTCAACGGCCGCCTGAACGGCGCGATGCCGGCATGGAAGAGCCAGTTGTCGCCCACCGAGATCGCCGCGGTGGTCACCTACACGAAGAACAACTGGTCCAACAAGACGGGCCAGACCGTGCAGCCGGCTGAAGTGGTAGCCGCCGCCAAGTAAAGAGATCGTCGAAAAGGAATCCCCCATGAGTGCAGTTCTCGACCATCCGGCCGGCCACGCGCACGACCACCATCACGACGACCACCATGCGCCCACGGGCTGGCGGCGCTGGGTGTTCGCCACCAACCACAAGGACATCGGCACGCTGTACCTGCTGTTCAGCTTCACGATGCTGATGGTCGGTGGCCTGCTGGCGCTGGGCATCCGGCTCGAGCTGTTCCAGCCCGGCCTGCAGTACATGAACCCCGAGCTGTTCAACCAGCTCACCACGATGCACGGCCTGATCATGGTGTTCGGCGCCATCATGCCGGCCTTCGTGGGCTTCGCGAACTGGATGATCCCGCTGCAGATCGGCGCGGCGGACATGGCTTTCGCGCGCATGAACAACTTCAGCTTCTGGCTGATGATCCCCGCGGCCATCATGCTGGTGGCCAGCTTCTTCATGCCCGGCGGCGCTCCGGCTGCGGGCTGGACGCTCTATGCGCCGCTGACGCTGCAGATGGGCCCGAGCATGGACGCCGGCATCTTCGCGATGCACATCCTGGGCGCCAGCTCGATCATGGGCTCGATCAACATCATCGTCACCATCCTGAACATGCGCGCGCCCGGCATGACGCTGATGAAGATGCCGCTGTTCGCCTGGACCTGGCTGATCACCGCCTACCTGCTGATCGCGGTGATGCCGGTGCTGGCCGGCGCGATCACGATGACGCTGACCGACCGTCATTTCGGCACCAGCTTCTTCACCGCGCAAGGCGGCGGCGACCCGGTGATGTACCAGCACATCTTCTGGTTCTTCGGCCACCCCGAGGTGTACATCATGATCCTGCCGGCGTTCGGCATCATCAGCGCCGTCGTGCCGGCCTTCGCGCGCAAGAAGCTGTTCGGCTACACCTCGATGGTGTACGCCACCGCGTCGATCGCGATCCTGTCGTTCATCGTGTGGGCGCACCACATGTTCACCACCGGCATGCCGGTGACGGGCCAGCTGTTCTTCATGTACGCGACCATGCTGATCGCGGTGCCCACGGGCGTGAAGATCTTCAACTGGGTGGCCACCATGTGGCGCGGCTCGATGACCTTCGAGACCCCGATGCTGTTCGCCGTGGGCTTCATCTTCGTGTTCACGATGGGCGGCTTCACCGGGCTGATCCTGGCCATGGCGCCGATCGACATCCAGCTGCAGGACACCTACTACGTGGTGGCGCACTTCCACTACGTGCTGGTGGCCGGCTCGCTGTATGCGCTGTTCGCCGGCGTGTACTACTGGGGCCCCAAGTGGACCGGCGTGATGTACAACGAGACGCGCGGCAAGATCCACTTCTGGTGGTCGCTGATCGCGTTCAACGTCACCTTCTTCCCGATGCACTTCCTGGGCCTGGCCGGCATGCCGCGCCGCTATGCCGACTACCCGATGCAGTTCGCTGACTTCAACTGGGTGGCTTCGCTGGGGGCGCTGGCCTTCGGCCTGGCGCAGGTGTATTTCTTCTTCTTCGTCGTGCTGCCCATGATGCGCGGCAAGGGCGAGAAGGCGCCGCAGAAGCCCTGGGAAGGCGCCGAAGGCCTGGAGTGGGAAGTGCCGTCGCCGGCACCCTTCCACACCTTCGAGCAGCCGCCCAAGCTGGACGCCACGGCCACGCGCGTGATCGGCTGACGTGTCGCACCGGGCAGCATCCATGGCCGCGAACCCCGAGCAGCGCAAGAAGAACCTGCGCACCGCGCTGATCCTGGCGTCGGTGGCGGCGGTGTTCGCGCTCGGCTTCGTGGCCAAGATCCTGCTGTTCGGCCGTTGAAGAGGCGCGAGCCGCGTGAGCCAGCACTTGAACCCCGACAACGCCGCCTTGCGCAGGGACAACCTGGCGCTGGTGGGCAAGCTCGCGGTGATCGCCGTTGCGATGTTCGGCTTCGGCTACGCGCTGGTGCCGGTGTACCAGTCGATCTGCGAGGCGCTGGGCATCAACGTGCTCAGCCTGTCGGAGCGCGAGGCCGGCAAGCGCGTGGGCGAGCGCGGCCCGGCCAACACCCAGGTGGACCTGTCGCGCACCATCACGGTGGAGCTCGACGCCAACGCCCGCGGCCCGTGGACCTTCAAGCCCGAGAAGTCGTTCGTGCAGGTGCATCCCGGCCAGGTGATGACGGTGATGTACGAGTTCCGCAACGACCAGGCCCGGGCGATGTCGGCACAGGCGATCCCCAGCTACGCGCCCAAGCAGGCCTCGGCCCACTTCAACAAGCTCGAGTGCTTCTGCTTCAACGAGTACACGCTGCAGCCCGGCGAGAGCAAGCGCTGGCCGGTCGTGTTCGTGATCGACCGCAAGCTGCCCAAGGACGTGACCACGATCACGCTGTCGTACACCTTCTTCGAGGTGAACGGCAAGGGAGTGAAGTCGTGATGGGCGGCGACGGCCTGCGCGGCGCGGTGCAGCGCAAGGGCTCCTTCCTGCAGACGATGAAGGCGGTGGCCTGGTCGTTCTTCGGGGTGCGCAAGTCCAGCGAGTATGAAAAGGACGTGAGCCAGCTCAACCCGGTCCACGTGGTCATCGCCGGGGTGCTGGCCGCGCTGGTCTTCATCGGCGTGCTGATCGCGGTGGTGCGCTGGGTGGTGGGCTAGTTTTTCGAGACAGTTTCGGTTCGAGGAGAAAACCAATGTCGGCAGCGACGCATCAAGGGCAGACGCCTTACTACTTCGTGCCCCCGCCTTCGGCGTATCCGGTGCTCACGGCCATCGGCCTGTTTTTCGTGATCCTGGGCGCGGGCCAGTGGGTCAACGGCCACCAGTGGGGCGCCTACTCGCTGTTCTTCGGCCTGGCCTGGTGGGCGGTGGTGATCTTCCGCTGGTTCGGCACCGCCATCGGCGAAAGCGAGGGCGGTCTGTACAGCAAGCGCATCGACACCTCGTTCCGCTGGAGCATGAGCTGGTTCATCTTTTCGGAGGTGATGTTCTTCGGCGCCTTCTTCGGTGCGCTGTTCTGGGCCCGCGTGTACTCGGTGCCCGGCCTGGGCAGCCTGGACAACCAGATCCTGTGGCCCGATTTCAAGGCCATCTGGCCCAGCGTGCAGGCCGGCGCGACCGCCTCGCCCGCGGGCACGGTGGAGCCTTTCCGCACCATCGGCCCATGGCCGCTGCCGACGGTCAACACCGGCTTGCTGCTCACCTCGGGCGTCACGCTGACCATCGCGCACCACGCGCTGATCGCCAACCAGCGCGCCAAGACGATCTTCTGGATGTGGATCACCGTGCTGCTGGGCGCGACCTTCCTGGTGGTGCAGGGCTATGAATACGCGCATGCCTACCGTGATCTGAACCTCAAGCTCAGCTCCGGCATCTTCGGCTCCACCTTCTTCATGCTCACCGGCTTCCACGGCTTCCACGTGTTCGTCGGCATGCTGATGCTGCTGTTCATCACGCTGCGCCTGATGAAGGGCCACTTCACCCCCGACCGCCATTTCGGCTTCGAAGGCGCCGCGTGGTACTGGCACTTCGTGGACGTGGTGTGGCTCGGTCTGTACGTCGTCGTTTACTGGATGTGAGCCCCGGCCTGTCCCGGAAAGACCGCAACGAAGCCGCCCTGGGGGCGGCTTTGTCTTTGAGGGTCAACGCGACAGGGGTATGCCTTTGGGCTCGATCCAGCCGAAATGCCAGGACAAGAGGATGAACAGGAACAGCGCCACCGAAAGCCCGACGCGGACGGCCAGGGCGCGGGCCATCTTCTTGTCGCGCGGGCCGCTCGCGGCGTCGTCCTTGCGCAGCATGAAGACGCCTGCGCTGGCCAGCGCCGCCAGCACGAGCAGCAGCGCGATGATGAGGATGGCTTTCATGGCCGGCGATTATTTCACCCCCCTCCCGGCGCTCCGCGCGCGCAGGTGATGCGCAACGAACGCGTGCGCCGCGCGATGGTGCTGCTGGCGGCCTTGGCCGGCGTGGCGCTCACCGCGCGCCTGGGCGTGTGGCAGCTCGAACGCGCGGCCCAGAAGACCGGCCTGGCGCAGGCCATCGAGGCGCGCGGCAAGCTGCCGCCGCTGCCGGCCGCCGAGCTGGCGCGCGATGAAGCCGGCGCCGCGAGGCAGTTCTGGCGCCCGGTGCGGCTGCAGGGCCGCTGGCTGGCCGAGCGCACCGTGTTCCTCGACAACCGCCAGATGCAAGGCCGCCCGGGCTTTTTCGTCGTGACGCCGCTGGAGCTGGCGCCCGGCGATGCGGTGCTGGTGCAGCGCGGCTGGGTGCCGCGCGATGCGCGCGAGCGCACACGGCTGCCGGCGGTGCCCACGCCGGCCGGCCGGGTGGAGGTGGCCGGCCGCATCGCACCGCCGCCCTCGCGGCTGTACGAGTTCGCGCAAGATGCCTCGGGGCCGATCCGGCAGAATCTCGACCTCGACGCCTTCGGCCGCGAGATCGGCCTGCCCTTGCGGCCGCTGTCGGTGCAGCAGCTGTCTTTCGGTGGGGCCGACGGCCTGCTGCGCGAATGGCCGCAGCCCTCCGTCGACGTGTCCAAGCACCATGGCTACGCGTTCCAATGGTTCGCGCTGGCCGCCCTGATTGCGGGTTTGTATGTCTGGTTCCAACTCCTCCGTCCCCGGCTGGCCCGCCAGCGAGCCGCTTGAGATGACCGTGCACTCGCTGCCTGATGCGGCGCGCGCCGGCGACCAGCAGCGGGTGCGCCGCGGGCGCTGGAAGATGGTGCTGGTGCTGGCGGTGTGCGCGGCGCCGGTGATCGCGTCGTACTTCACCTACTTCGTGATCCGGCCGCAGGGCCGCACCAACTACAGCACGCTGGTCCAGCCCACGCGCAGCCTGCCGGCCCAGCTGCCGCTGACCACGCTGGACGGCCAGGCGGTGGCGCCCTCGGCGCTCAAGGGGCAGTGGCTGCTGGTCGCGGTGGGCAGCGGCGCCTGCGACAGCGCCTGCGAGCAGCGCCTGTTCATGCAGCGCCAGCTGCGCGAGATGATGGGCAAGGACCGCGACCGCATCGACAAGCTCTGGCTGGTGACCGACGCGGCGCCGGTGTCGCCGGCCTTGCGCGAAGCCTTGGCCAACCCGCCCACCACGGTGTTGCGCACCACGCCCGAGGCCCTGGGCCGGTGGCTGCAGCCGGAACCGGGCCATGCGCTGGAAGCGTCGCTGTACATCGTGGACCCGATGGGCGAATGGATGATGCGCACGCCACCCGAGCCAGACCCTGCCAAGCTCAAGCGCGACCTCGAGCGGCTGCTGCGCGCTTCCGCCGGCTGGGACAAGCCAGGCCGCTGAGCCATGAACCCCAACGCGCTCGTCGACCTGGCGCCGCTGGTGCGCATCCTGGTGCTGGCCGCCTGCATCGCGCTGGTGCCGCTGCTGTGGATCGTGCGACGCTCGCGCCAGGGCCATCCGGTGGCGCGCTGGCGTGCGGTGACGGTGCTCACGCTGTTCCTGACCTTCGACCTCGTGCTGTTCGGCGCCTTCACGCGGCTCACCGACTCCGGCCTGGGCTGCCCCGACTGGCCGGGTTGTTATGGGCAGGCCACGCCGCTGGGCGCGCACCACGAGATCCGCGCCGCGGAAACTGCGCTGCCCAGCGGCCCGGTCACGCAGCGCAAGGCCTGGGTGGAGATGATCCACCGCTACCTCGCCACTGCCGTGGGCGCGCTGATCACCGTGTTGTGCATCGTGGCCTGGCGCCAGGCGCGGCACCGCGGCAACCACGCCGCCCCTTCGCCGTGGTGGGCCACGGCCACCCTGGTGTGGGTGTGCGTGCAGGGGGCCTTCGGCGCGCTCACCGTCACGATGAAGCTGTACCCGGCCATCGTCACGCTGCACCTGCTCGGCGGCATGGCCCTGCTGGTGCTGCTGGCCGCGCAGGACCAGGCCTTCGAGCCTCGGCCGCTGGCGCTGCCGGCGGGCCTGCGCCGGGCGCTGGGCGCCGTGGCGGCGTTGTCGGTGCTGCAGATCGCGCTGGGCGGCTGGGTCAGCACCAACTATGCGGTGCTCGCGTGCACCGATTTCCCCACCTGCCAGGGCCGCTGGTGGCCGGAGATGGACTTCGCCCACGGCTTCACGCTGCGCCGCGACCTGGGGGTCACTGCCGCGGGCGAGTGGCTGCCGTTCCCGGCGCTCACCGCCATCCACTACATGCACCGGCTGCTCGCCTATGCCGTGCTGGCGGCGCTGCTGGGGCTGGCGCTCGCGCTGCGCCGCACCGGCGACCCGGCGGCCGCGCGCTTCGCGCTGGGTTTTGCCGCGGTGGCGGGCTGGCAGCTGCTGACGGGCGTGTCCAACATCGTGCTCGGCTGGCCGCTGGCCGCGGCCGTGGCCCACACCGGGGGCGCCGCCGTGCTGGTGATGCTGTTCACCCGCCTGGCGGTGCGCGTGCACCAGGCGCGGCGGGTGGGCAGCCCGGCCCCTTCGCTCACCCGGGCACACCCGGCTTCGTAAAATCGCCGGTTCCCCCGCCATGGCCAACACCGCCGCCACCTCCACCCCGCCCGTCGCGACCGCCTCGCGCCTGAAGCAGTACTACGCCCTGACCAAGCCGCGCGTGGTGCAGCTGATCGTGTTCTGCGCGGTGATCGGCATGCTGCTGGCCGAGCCCGGCCTGCCCGACCTGCGCGTGGCGCTGGCGGCCACCGCCGGCATCTGGCTCGTGGCCGCGGCCGCGGCGGCCTTCAACTGCCTGGTGGAGCAGCGCATCGACGCGAAGATGGCGCGCACCGCATGGCGGCCCACCGCCAAGGGCGAGCTCACCTCGGCGCAGGCGCTGCTGTTCTCGGTGGTGCTGTGCACGGTCGGCAGCGTGCTGCTGTATGCCTGGGTCAACCCGCTGACGATGTGGCTCACCTTCGCCACCTTCGTCGGCTATGCGGTGGTGTACACGCTGCTGCTCAAGCCGATGACGCCGCAGAACATCGTGATCGGCGGCGCTTCGGGCGCGATGCCGCCGGTGCTGGGCTGGGCCGCGATGCGCGGCGAGGTGGGCCCCGAGGCGCTGATGCTGTGCCTCATCATCTTCCTGTGGACCCCGCCGCACTTCTGGGCGCTGGCGCTGTACCGGGCCGAGGACTACCGCCGCTCGGGCCTGCCGATGCTGCCGGTGACCCACGGCAACGAGTTCACGCGCCTGCACGTGCTGCTGTACACACTGGTGCTGTTCGCCGGCACGCTGCTGCCGTTCGTTTACGGCATGAGCGGCTGGCCATACCTGGTGGCCGCCCTGGTGCTGGGCGGGCTGTTCATCGCCTATGCGTTCCGGCTCTGGCGCGCCTACAGCGACGCACTGGCCCGGCGCACCTTCCGCTTCTCGATCGTGTACCTGTCGCTGCTGTTCGCGGCGCTGCTGCTCGACCACTACCTGATGCCCCTGCTGATATGACCCACCCCCGTAGCGCCTTCGACGCCCCCCCCTCAAGGGGGCGCCACCCGCGGCCCGGCAGAGCCGGATCCGCGGTGACCCTGGGCTCGCGCCGTGCCCTGCTGATATCGCTGCTGGCGCTTGCCGCCTGCGGCAAGCCCTCGGACAAACCCAGCTTCCAGGCGGTGGACATCACCGGCGCCGAGTACGCCAACAAGCTCGCGCTGCCCGACGCGGACGGCCGCATGCGCACGCTCGACGACTTCAAGGGCAAGGTCACCGTGGTCTTCTTCGGCTACACCCAGTGCCCCGACGTGTGTCCCACCACCATGGCCGAGCTGGCCGAGGTGAAGCGGTCGCTGGGCCCGCAGGGCGACAAGGTGCAGGGCGTGTTCGTCACGGTGGACCCGGAGCGCGACACGCCCCAGGTGCTCAAGGGCTACCTCGCCAACTTCGACCCGAGCTTCGTCGCGCTGCGCGGTTCGCCCGAGCAGACGCAGCAGGTGGCCAAGGACTTCAAGGTGTTCTACGCCAAGGTGCCGGGCAAGGCCGAGGGCAGCTACACCATGGACCACACCGCCGGTTCGTACGTCTTCGACACGCAGGGCCGGGTGCGCCTGTTCACGCGCTACGGCGCCGGGCCCAAGGCGCTGGCGGCCGACATCCAGGCGCTGCTCGGCGAGCAGGGCTGAGCGGTCGGGCGTCGGTTTCCAGGCCCCGGCCGCTCGGCCGTCCGGCGCGCGGATTGCCGCATGCTGCACGCAGGCCCTCTGGCGCGTGCCGCCCTTGCCGCAGTCGCTCTTCGATGAACGTTCCTTCACCTCCAGGCAGCCGCTGGTGGCGCGGCTTCGCGGCACGCGGGCGCAAGCCGCCCGCGCAAGCCGACCCGCGCCGGCTGGCCGCCCGCCGGGCCGGGCTGTTCTTTCTGGTCAGCGGCGTGCTCGCGCTGGTGGGCCTGTCGCTGCCCAACGACCAGAGCGTGAACACCCCTGCGGCGGCCGGCTTGGCGCTGGTGGACCTGGGGGTGGGCGCGCTGCTGTACCGCCTGCCCTGGCAGCGCTGGCACCGCATCTGGACGCTGCTGCTCGTCGTTCCCGCCGCGCTGGCGGTGATGGCCGGCTTCTACCTGATCGGCGCGCTGCCGGCTCCGGTGTTCGGCGCCTTCATGATCCTGGTGCTGTTCTGGGTCGGGCTGTCGCAGCCGCCCGGCACCGCGCTGTGCGTGTCCCCTGCGTTCGCGCTGGCGTATTTCCTTCCGCAAGGCGGCGGCAGCCAGACCCTGCATGCCGCGCTGGTCGTGCTGCCGGTGGCGGTGCTGATCGCCGAATCCACCGCCGCGACCTTGCGCCAGCTGGCCGCTTCGCACGCCCGCGAGGCCCGGCGCTTCCGCTTGTACCGTGCGCTGGCGCGCGCGCAGCGCAGCCTGTGCGCGCTGGACTGGAACGAGGCCTGCGCGGAGGTCACTGCCGCCGCGCGACAGCTCGGCTTCGATGCCGCGTCCCTGCAGATCATCGACCACCCGCGGCGCAGCTTCCACATCCGCTACCTCGACGGCCTGCCGCAGCAACTGGCCGGGAAGGAGTTTCCGCTCGAGCAGGGCGTCACCGGACTGGTCGTCGAGCGCGGCGACGTGGTGGCGGTGGAGGCCTACGCGCGCCATCCGCACGCGATCCCGGCCTTGCGGGACCTCGGCATCCAGGTGGTCTTCGGCGCACCGGTGCGCATCGACGGACACATCGCGGCCGTGCTGGTCGCCTTCTCCCGCACCCGGATGGACCTGGACGAGGACCAGTTGCAGGTGTTCCGCATGCTCGCCGACCAGGCTGCCGTCGCGCTGGCGAACGCCACCCGCCACGGCAGGCTGCGGGACGAGGCCAACCAGCTCAGCGAGGTCACGCTGCGCGACGAGCTCACCGGTCTGGGCAACCGTCGCCAGGGGCAGGCGCTGCTGGCGAGCCTGCAGCCGGGCGACGGCCTGGTGATGATCGACCTCGATCACTTCAAGCAACTCAACGATGGCAAGGGCCACGCCGTCGGCGACGCCGTGCTGCGCGAGTTCGGCCACTTCGTCGCGCGCAACCTGCGCCAGGGCGACCAGGCCGTGCGCTGGGGCGGCGAGGAGTTCCTGCTGGTGCTGCCGGCGGTGGGCGCCCGGCTGCAGGCGGTGTGCGAACGCATGCGCGAGGCCTGGAACGCCCGCGCGCCTGCAACGACCTTCAGCGCCGGTGCCTGCCTGCACGGCGCCGGCCGGCCGGCCGAGCAGACCCTGAGGGCCGCCGATGCCGCGCTGTACGCGGCCAAGGGCCTCGGCCGCGACCGCGTCTGCATCGCGCCTGCGGCGCAGACCTGAGCCGGTGCCCGGCTGCTCAGCCGGGCGCTGCGGCGCGCAAGAGGGTCTCGAAGCGCAGCGCGATCTTGGCGATGTCGCCTGCGTGGTCGGTGCCGTTGACCGAGCGGCGCGCGCCTTCGTAGTCGGCCACGCCGCGCGGCGGGATGAAGTCGTTCAGCCGCCGGCCGAAGCGCCCGCGCAGCATGCCGCGCACGAGGATCTCGTAGGCCCGCTCGGGCTCGAGCGCGGCCTCGGGCCGGTCGGCGATGCCGAAGGCGGTGTAGTTGTGCCGCCCGGTGAGCTGCACGTAGCCGCGCCCGTGGTAGCGCGCGCCGTCGCCCGGCCGCGCGTTGCCCAGGCGCTGCCCCACGCGCGTCTGCGGACCGTAGCGGCCTTCGAAGAACAGGTCCGGGTCCATGCCCCTGGGCGCGCGCTCGTCGATGGGCTGGAAGGTGTGGGCCGTCTCCCATTTCACCGTGGCCAGGATGTAGGCCCATTCGCGCAGGTCTTCCAGCTCGGGGTCGCGCTCCATGCGCGAGAGCAGGAAGTCCAGGCCGTCGACCTGCGGCTGCGTGGCGTTGCCGAACACCTGGCGATAGCCGCTGAGGAAGGCTTCGTGGTCCATGGGCCTGCGCACCTCGGCCGCTGGCGCCGCTGCGGTGGCGCGCGCCATCGCGGGGCGTGGCTCGGGGAAGGTGGCCACCACGGTGAAGCGGCCGTCGTCCTGGCGGATGGTCTGCGTGGTGGCGCCTTCGCTTTCGAAGTCGCGGATCACCTCGTCGAGTTCGCTGGCGGGAATGTCCTTCAGGGTGAACTGGCTCATTGCGGGCCTCCTGGCGTCACGGTTCGGTCTTCAAACCCAGGTCTTTCACGGCGGCCTCGCGGGCCGAGGTGAAGACGTCGCTGCGCAGGAACACGGTGACCGGCGCGCTGATGCCCGCCTTGGCCATCCACTGCTTGATCGTCGCTTCGTTCTGCGCCTCGATGGCTTCGCCATTGGGTTTCCAGAAGCGGCGCAGCGCGTCGCCGGCGCCGGTCTTGACGAAGGAGGACACCTGTGCCGACACCACCTTCACCGTGCCGGTCTGCGGGTGCACCTTGGGTTCGCTGTTGTCCACCGACTCGGTGGTCAGGCGCTTGACCTCCTGGTAGGTGCACACGTCGGCCAGCTTCTCCAGTTGCACGTAGGCGTCGGAAAAGCGCTGCGGCCGCAAAGCGGAGCCTGAGTCGGTGAGCAGCGCCGCGCGCTGGCCCAGCGCCTCCAGCGTGAGCCGCTTCACGTTCTCGGCGTTGGGCGCGATCAGGAAGGCGTTGTTGAGGTTGGCGTTGAAGCCGCCCACGGCGGTATTGAGCGCGCCGTAGGCCGTGGTCACGTCGCTGTGCAGGCGTGCCACGCCGATCAGCGCGGTGCCCAGCTGGGTGATCACGTTCCAGTTGGTCTCGGCCACCTGCAGGTTGCGCTGCTCGTCCGCCACGCGCGCAAACCAGCGCAGGCAGTACAGCTGCACCACTGCAATGCCCTCGCGAAGGTAGGCCTCGATCTTCTGCGCGTCGGCCGGGGCCTGCTGCGCTGCTTTGAGCGCCTCGTAGTAGCGCACCGGCACCGCGCTGGCGGCGTCGATCGCCTCTTGCTGCAGCGGCGTGGGCGACACGCCGGCCGGCAGGCGCCGGGTGTGGTGGATCTGCGTGGGGTTCACCAGCTCGGTGGGCGAGAAGTGCCCGCAGCCGGCCAGCGATGCTGCCGATGCAAGCCACAAGGCCGGCCGCAGCCAGGCGGCGGAAGCGATCATGGGCTCCTCCTTCGCAGACGCCCGGTCGGGCGCCCCATGCGATGCAGCTTAGGCGCGGCTGCGGCGCCGCGCATCCCCATTGCGTGGGATGAGACCCGTGATCCTGCGTCTTCGGCTCGGCGCCCGGCTCGCGCTCAGAACCGGTGTGACCAGGACACGCCGACCGTGACCTGCCGCATGCCGACGGTCTCGGTGCCGGCCGCGCCCGCGCCCATGATCCCGTTGAACAGCGAAGGGCCGGTCACCTCCTGCCGCGGCGCGACCATCAGCGCGCCGGTGACCAGGTTGTGCCTGTCGGCCGCCAGCGTGAAGCCCAGCGTGTAGTGGGTGGTCATCACGCCCGGCGCGAGGATGTTGAAGGTCGAATCCCGCGAGGTGATGGGGTTGCGGCCATGGTTCACGCCGGCGCGCAGCGTGAGTCCGTCCGACATCTTCCAGGCCACGCCCAGCTTCAGCACGTCGATGTCGCGCCAGCCGAAGCCCGGGCCGTTGTCGGCGCCCAGCGGCGCCTGCGCGGTGCTGGGGTTGCCCACTGCGGCCACCTTGCTGTAGTTGATGCGCTGCCAGTCCAGCGCCACGGTCCAGGCCGGCGTGGGCGTGAAGGCGATGCCGATGCTGTAGTTTTCGGGAATGTCGAAGTCGCCCTGGCCCGCGAACAAGCCCTTGTACTTGTCGAAGCGGCTCATGTTCAGCTCGGGCGAGTAGGCGGCGCCGACGGTCACGATGTCGCTCAGGCGGCCCTGGTAGCCGATGCGCAGCCCGAAGCCGGTGGCGCTGTCATAGCCGCGGTTGGTCACGCTGCCGGGTGCGCCGGTGAAGGCCGGGAAGCCGGGCGCGTTGTCGAAGGCCTGCAGGCCCTCGGCCTTGAAGCGCTGATAGCCCAGCAGCAGCGACGCGCCTACCGAATGCCGCTCATTCAGTTTGTAGGCCACGGTGGGCGCGACGATGAGCTGCATCATGTCGACGCCCAGCGCGCCGCTGCCGCACAGCATGTTGGCCGGCCCGCCGCCGCAGTCGAAGCTGCCCTGCGGGTAGGAGGTGTTCATGCCGCCGTTGCCGTACAGCGTGAGGCCCACGGCCAGCGTGTCGTTCCATGCCCGGCTATAGCCCATCTCGGGCACGGCAAAGGCATTGCGTCCGCTTTCCACCTTGCCGTTGAGCGTGGCGAAGCCGGCGCCCGTGCGCTCGGCGTCGCGGTAGGGCATGAAGGCGTCCAGGCCCAGGTCGAGGCGCGAGCCCACCCAGGCCATGCTGGCGGGGTTGTTGGCGCCGCCGAAGCTGTCTTCGGCCAGCGCCGCAGAGGCGCCGCCCATGCCCTTGGCCGTCATGCCATAGCCGTGCGCGAAGTAGCCGTTGGTGGCCTGGGCCGGCGCTGCCAGCGCGCACAGCGCGGCCACCGGTGCGAGCCTGAACAGCAGTTGCTTGGCGTCGTGTTGCATCGCTTGTCTCCGTCGTCGTAGTAGTCGTCGTGGTCGTGATCGGGTGAGCGGCGTCACCATCGGGCGAGAACGCGGCCGTCTTCGACCTTGCATTCCCACTGCGTGAGCGGCGTGCTGCCCTTGCGGATGCATTCGCCGCTGCGCAGGTCGAAGGCCCACTCGTGCTTCGGGCAGGTGAGGGTGCAGCCCTGCAGCGCGAGGTGGGGGATGTCGGTGCCCTGGTGCGGGCAGCGGCTGTCGTACACGCGCAGGCCCTCGCTGCCTTCGCCGCGGTGCACGAAGACGGCGCGGCCGTCGCATTCGACGCGTTGCGTGCCGCCGGGCGGCACCTCGTCCAGCGCGACCAGGTCGTGCCACGTCGCGTCGCCCTGCAGCGCCTCCAGGCGGAAGCCGGGCAGGTCCATCGCCAGGATCACATCGGTGGCCCACACGATCTTGGCCAGGCCCAGCGCCGGAAACGCCATCAGCAGCGCGTCGATCACTTCCATCGGCGTGCAGCCTTCGCGCAGCGCGCGCCGCAGGTACTGCTGCAGTCCGCGCTCGGTCTGCGCATGCACCTTGGTGATCACCGAGATCAGGTTGCGCGTCTTCGGGTCGAGGTGCCGGCCGCACTGCTTGAGGAACTGGAAGTAGTGGCCCAGCGCATCGGGCCGGGCTTTGGCGAGATAGGCGAGGGCGTCGCTCATGGCATGGCGGTGAGGAAGCAGTGCGTCAGTGCCCGGCGCTCAGCACGCCCGAGGCCGCGAGCAGGATCACCGCCGCCTCGGCCGCGCACAGCGCCGCGTACAAGCGCTCGCGGCGACGTGCGTACAGCGGCAGCAGCGCCAGCAGCGCGCCCACCGAGCAGCCGGCCAGCAGCGCCACGCCCAGCAGGTTGGCGACGTCGCCGCGGCGCGCATGCACCAGCCAGCCCCAGCCGGTGGGCAGGCCGGTGGCGGCGCGGAACTCGGCCACCGGCAGGCGCCACAACTCGGCCAGGCGGTGGTGCGGCACCAGCGGTTCGGTGAAACCCAGCGCATAGGCGAAGAACAGCAGCACCAGCGCCAGCAGCCCGATGCGGGTGCCGCTTTCCACCCAGCGCGCGTAGCGCAACTGCTCGCGGGGTTGAGGGGCCCCTTGCTGCGGACCGGCGGAGCCGGATCCGCGCATGACCTGGGCTGCGGCCGCTGGACGCGGCGCAGAGGGCTGGCGAGGGATGCGCTGTCTCATTGCCATACCCCTGTGCCCTTGAGCAGTGCGCGCAGTCCTGCGAACAGCAGCACGCCGATCACCAGCCGGCGCACCACCGCGCCGTCGAGCACGTGCAGCAGGCGCGCGCCGATCTTGGCGCCCAGCATCATGCCCACCACCGAGGGCACGGCGATCATCGGCAGCACCGCGCCCTGGTTCACGTACACCCACGCTGCCGACGAGTCCACCAGCGACAGCACCAGCCCGGAAGTGCCGGCCGACAGCTTCAGCGGCGCGCCCATCAGCAGGTTGAGCGCCGGCACGTTGGCCCAGCCCGCGCCGATGCCGAACATGCCGGCCATCACGCCGATGAGCAGGAACGCGGCCAGCCCCATGCCGCTGCGGTGCACCTGCCAGGCCACGCGGCGGCCGCTGGCGCCGTCGACGAACACGCCGTGCAGCGCCAGCGCGCTGCCCAGTGCATCGGGTGCGCGCACGAGCGGAAACTCCGAGCGGCCCGCGCCCAGCATCACCGCCACGATGCCCAGCACGATCACGCCCAGTGCGGTCTGCACCGCCGCGGCCGGCAGCGCCAGCCCGATCAGCGCGCCGGCGATCGAGCTGGCCGAGGCCAGCAGCGCCATCGGCAGCGCCAGCCGCAGGCTGGCCAGGCCGCTGCGCAGCAGCATGGGCGTGGCCGCCAATGCGCTGGCCAGCGCCACCAGCAGGCCGGCGCCGCGCACGAAGTCGAGGTGAAACGGGAAGAAGCCGCCGACGATGGGCACGAACAGCGTGCCCCCGCCGATGCCGGCGGGCACCGCCACGATGCCCATCAAGAAGCACACCGCGAACAGCGCCAGCGGCCACACCCACCAGGCGGTGACGGCAGCCTGCGGCGCGGCGGCGAACGCCGTGGCGGGCAATGCCAGCAGCAGCAAGGACAGCACGCGCATCACGACACCGTTTGGTAGTACAGGTTCTGCGGGTGGTTGGCTTGCGCAAAGAAGAACCAACGCTCCGCCAGCAGGCCGAGGTACTGCAGCGCGAAGGCCGCCGCGAACCACGGCAGCGAGGGCGACGACAGGCCCGCGGCCAGCAGCGCCATCGGCAGCGCGAAGCCCAGCAGCAGGAAGCCCCACTTCACGCTGCGCAGCAGCTGCAGGCTGCGGCCGTGGAAGAACTCGCGCGTGTTGAACGAGCCGCCCATGAAGCCTTGCGAGCGCTGCACGATGCGCGGATGGCGGATGCCGATCGCGCTTTGCAGCGTGGAGCGCGGCTTCAGGCGCGCGTTGCGCACCAGCGAGGCGCCGCGCGCGAGCAGGCCCAAAGCGGTGAGCGCGAGCGCCGCGAGGCCGTACGCGGGGACGAACGTGGGGGCTAGCGCCGCAGCCAGCGCGGTGGCCAGCGTGGCGCCCGAGGCCGTGCCCAGCAGCGCGTAGTTCAGCAGCGTGAGCGGCGTGGCCCACTCCTGCAGGAAGCGCAGCGAGGCATAGATCATCGCGGTGCAAACGAACAGCGCCATGCAGGCCAGCGCGCTGAGCGTGCCCAGCGCCAGCACCAGGAGGGGGGCCAAGCCCAGCGCCTGCGCCAGCCCCCAGGCGAACACGCCGGCCATGAACAGCGGCAGCACGATCACCTCGCGCGAGAGCCAGGAGGTGCGCCACATCGCCGCCGCGCGCCAGGCGCGCTCGGGGTGGCCCAGGTGGAAGAACGAGGCCACCAGCCCCAGCCCGGTGAGCAGCAGCGACAGCCCCGCGCCGGCGAGCAGGAAGCCTTGCGTGGCCTCGCCGTTCACGCCCGCCAACTGCGCGGCGAAGCACATCAGGTACAGGCCCTGGCCGGCGCCGATGAGCGTGGTGAGGAAGATGACGGAGAACGCGGGGCGCATGGGTCGTGGCGTCAATGTTCCCAGTCGGCATCCAGCGGCAAGCCGGTGCCGATCTCCGGCTCGCGGCCATCGATGCGCAATGGATTCGCCTCGCGCACGAGCTGGTCGCGCCGCACCGGCATCTCGGTCTTGCGGCGCGGCAGGTAGTGGTTGGAAGGCTGCGTGCCCCACTCGGGCATCAGCGCGTAGCCCGCTTGCTCGCGGATCGCGGTGGACACGTTCGACTGCGGGTCGTGGATGTCGCCGAACAGGCGTGCCCCAGCGGGGCAGGCCAGCACGCAGGCGGGCTTGCGCTCGGCCTCGGGCAGCTTGGTGTCGGTGACACGATCCACGCACAGCGTGCACTTGGTCATCACCTTGCGCGTGGGATCGAGCTCGCGCGCGCCGTAGGGGCAGGCCCAGGCGCAGTAGCCGCAGCCGATGCACTTGTCGTAATCGACCAGCACGATGCCGTCTTCGGCGCGCTTGTAGCTGGCGCCGGTGGGGCACACCGGCACGCAGGGCGGCTCTTCGCAGTGCAGGCAGCTCTTGGGGAAGTGCACGGTCTGCGTGAAGGGGAACTCGCCCACCTCGAAGGTCTGCACGCGGTTGAAGAAAGTGCCGCTGGGGTCGGGGCCATAGGGCCGCTCGTCGGCCAGCGGGCCGGCCGCGCCCGAGGTGTTCCACTGCTTGCAGCTGGTGACGCAGGCATGGCAGCCCACGCAGACGTTGAGGTCGATGACGAGGGCCAACTGCGTCATCGTCAAGCCTTCCTTTTCATGAAGCCCGCGCGCCACGCACGGCGCAGCGGCGCTTCGCCCATGCCCGGCACCGGTCGCATCGGCTCGAACTGCGGCGAGGTCTGCGCCGGCTCCTCGGGCGCTGCCGGCGCGATGCGCACGCGCACGTCGTACCAGGCGGCCTGGCCGGTGACCGGGTCGGAGTTGGAGATGCGGGCGTCGCCGACCGGCAGCTCCTCGCTGATCAGGTGGTTGAGCAGAAAGCCGCGCTGCGATTCGTTGGCGTCGGGTGACAGGTTCCACGCGCCGGCGGCCTTGCCGATCGCGTTCCAGGTCCACACGGTGCCGGGCTCCACCGCCTCGGAATAGCGGCACAGGCAGCGCACGCGGCCCCAGCGCGACTCCACCCACATCCAGCCGCCGTCGGCGATGCCGGCCGCGCGCGCGACCTGCGGGTTCACGTAGAGGTGGTTGTGGGTGTGGATCTGGCGCAGCCAGGCGTTCTGCGAGTCCCACGAGTGGTACATCGCCATCGGCCGCTGCGTCACCGCATGCAGCGGGTAGCGCGCCAGGTCGCTCACCTGCGACTCCAGCGGCGCGTAGTAGAAGGGCAGCGGGTCGAAATAGGCCGCCACGCGCTCGCGCAGCCGGTCGGGCGGCTGCTTGCCGGGGTGCTTGCCCTGCGCGGCCAGGCGAAAGCGCTGCAGGAACTCGGAATACAGGTGGATCACGATCGGGTCGGCATCGCGCCGCAGGCCCGCTTGCTGCGCCCAGGCCATGTAGTCGCGGTTCCAGTTGCGCATGTACTGCAGGCCGCGCGGCAAGTGGTGCTGGAACACGCAATCGTTCTTCTCGTACATCGCCCACTGCTCGGGGTTGGGCTCACCGCGCATCGACTTCTCGCCGCCCTTGCCGCGCCAGCCGGCCAGGAAGCCCAGCCCCGAGCCCGGCGCGGTCTCGTAGCGCACGATGAAGTCGGGGTAGTCGCGGAACTTGCGCGTGCCGTCGGTATGGGTGAAGGCCGGCAGCTTCAGCCGGCTTGCCAACTCGACCAGCACCTCCTGGAAGGGCTTGCACTGGCCGGTGGGCTCCAGCACCGGGATGCGCACCGAATCGACCGGGCCGTCGAACTCCGAGATCGGCCGGTCCAGCATGGACATGCAGTCGTGCCGTTCGAGATAGGTGGTGTCGGGCAATACCAGGTCGGCGAAGGCAGTGGTCTCCGACTGGAAGGCGTCGCACACCACGAGGAAGGGGATCCTGTATTCGCCGTCCTCGCGCTTGTCGGTGAGCATGCGCCGCACTTGCGACGTGTTCATCGTCGAGTTCCAAGCCATGTTGGCCATGAACAGCAGCAGCGTGTCGATGGGGTACGGATCGCCGCGCCAGGCATTGGTGATCACGTTGTGCATCAGCCCGTGGGCCGACAGCGGGTGCTCCCACGAGAAGCCCTTGTCGATGCGCACTGGCTCGCCTTGCGCATCGACGAACAGGTCGTCGGGCCCTTCGGGCCAGCCCAGCGGCGCACCGGCCAGCGGCGTGCCGGGCTTCACCGCCTCGGGGCCCTTGGGCGGGCGCGCGTTGGGCGGCACGGCGCGCGGGTAAGGCGCCTTGTGGCGGAAGCCGCCGGGCCGGTCGATCGTGCCCAGCAGCGACATCAGGATCGCCAGCGCACGGATGGTGTGGAAGCCGTTGGAGTGTGCGGCCAGCCCGCGCATCGCATGAAACGCCACCGGGTTGCCGGTGACGGTGTTGTGGTGCTGGCCCCAGCAGTCGGTCCACGCGATCGGCAGCTCGATGGTCTGGTCGCGCGCGGTGATGCCCATCTCGTGCGCCAGGCGGCGGATGGTGGCCGCGGGAATGCCGGTGATCTCGGCCGCCCACTCGGGCGTGTAGTCCTTTACCCGGTCGGCCAGCAGCTGGAACGCGGTGGCCACCGGCGTGCCGTCGGGCATCGTGAAGCGGCCCAGCAGCGCCGGGTCGGCGCCTTGCGCGTGGTCGGCCACGGGCTTTTGCGTGATGCGGTCCCACCAGTAGAAGTTGGCCGGGCGCAGCGGGTTCACGGGGTCGCCCTCGGGGTTGCGCAGCATCAGCCCGAAGTCGTTGCTCGCCTCATCCAGGTTCACCAGCTGGCCCGCGTTGGTGTAGCGCGCGAGGAAGGCGCGGTCGTACAGGCCCAGCGCGATCAGCTCGTGCACGATCGCCAGCAGCAGCGCGCCGTCGGTGCCCGGCTTGATCGGTACCCACTCGTCGGCAATGGCGGCGTAGCCGGTGCGCACCGGGTTGATCGCCACCAGCCGGCCGCCTGCGCGCTTGAACTTCGAGATCGCGATCTTCAGCGGGTTGGAGTGGTGGTCCTCGGCGGTGCCGATCATCACGAACAGCTTCGCGCGGTCGAGGTCGGGGCCGCCGAACTCCCAGAACGAGCCGCCGATCGTGTAGATCATGCCGGCGGCCATGTTCACCGAGCAAAAGCCGCCGTGCGCCGCATAGTTGGGCGTGCCGAACTGGCGCGCGAACAGCCCGGTGAGCGCCTGCATCTGGTCGCGCCCGGTGAACAGCGCGAACCGCTTCGGATCGGTGGCGCGTATGTTCGCCAGCCGCTCCTCCAACATCGCGAAGGCCTCGTCCCAGCCGATCGGCACGTATTCGCCGGCGCCGCGCTCGCTGCCGGGCTTGCGCAGAAGCGGTTGCGTCAGCCGCGCGGGCGAGTACTGCTTCATGATCCCCGAGGAGCCCTTGGCGCAGATCACGCCCTGGTTCAGCGGGTGCTCGGGGTTGCCCTCGATGTAGCGCACTTCGCCGTCGCGCAGGTGCACGCGGATGCCGCAGCGGCAGGCACACATGTAGCAGGTGGTGTTGCGCACTTCGGTGCGCGCCTCGGGCAGGGGCGAAGCGGTGGGATCGTGCAGCGGTGCGGCCGGCATGCCGTCATTAGCGCCGTGGGCCGCGGGATGCGTCTATAGCCGTCAGGGGTGAGCGGCCGTAACCCTTTTGGGGTATGGGCACCGCGGTGGGGCATGAGATTTGATGCGCGTCAAGGCTTCGGGCCGGCCCCCTGGGCGAGCCCCTATTTCATTGCCTACGAATGCACTCATAGAGTGATATATGCGCCCGCAAAGGGTGCCGACCGAAGCCCACTCCCGCATGGACGTTTCCCTTCTCGACGATGCCCCCTCCCGGCCGGGCCCACCCGAGGCGTCGGCGCATGCGGCGCTGCTCGCCGAGATCACCGCCGACCTGGCCGCGGGCAGCGACCTGCGCTCGCTGCTGCAGCGCTTTCTGGAGCCGATCACGCGGCTGGCCGGCGCACAGGCCGGGGCGGTGCGCGTGCTGTCCGAACACCACGGGCGGCTGCAGATGGTCAGCGACATCGGCCTGCCGCCGGCGCTGCGTTGCGCCGAGCGCTCGATGGACCGCCACTGCGGCGTGTGCGGGCAGGCCGCGGCCGAGGACCGCATCGCCTGGGCCACCGACCTGCGGCTGTGCTCGGCGCAGACGGGCGACAGCTACTTCGGCGGCGCTTGCGGCCGCGTGCTGGCGGTGCCCATGGGTCACCGCGGGCGCGTGCTGGGCGTGTACAACCTGTTCTTCGCCGCCGACGTGCAGCCCGGGCCCGAGATCGCCGGCGTGCTCAAGTCCATCGGCGAGCTGCTCGGCCTGGCGCTGGACAACGCGCGCCTGGAGCGCGAGAACCTGCGCGCCACGCTCACCCACGAGCGCCAGATGATGGCCGCCGAGGTGCACGACTCGATCGCGCAGACGCTGGCCTTCGTGAAGATGCGGCTGCCGCTGCTGCAGGAGTCGGTGCTGGAGCACGACGACGCGCAGGCGCTGAAGTACCTGGCCGACGTGCGCCAGGCCGTGGGGGAGGCCCATGCCTGCCTGCGCGAGATCATCGACGAGTTCCGCGCGCCGCTCGACCCGCACGGGCTGGTGCATGCGCTGCAGGCCTGCGCCGACACCTTCCGCCAGCGCAGCGGCGCGGAGATCGCATTCGACAACCAGGTGCCCGGCCTCGCGCTGGCCGCGGCGCAGGAGGCGCAGGCCATCCAGATCGTGCGCGAGGCGCTGGCCAACGTGAGCAAGCATGCGCTGGCGCGCCATGTTTGGCTGGCGCTGGCAGAGCGTGGCGGCGAAGTCGAGATCCTGGTCGAGGACGACGGCGCCGGCCTGGAGGCCGCCGCCGAACCGCTCGAACCCTGCGTGACGCACCACGGCATCGAGATCATGCGCGAGCGCGCGCGGCGCCTGGGCGGCGGGCTGCAGATCGGCCCGCGTGCCGGCGGCGGCACCCGCGTGCGGCTTCACTTTCCCTTGCGGCCTCCGGCCGGCAGCAGCCTGCTTTCATGATGATGACGATGACCGAGCCCGCCCCCTTGACCGCTGTCGCCGAACCGCTGCGCGTGGTGCTGATGGACGACCATGCGCTGTGCCGCAACGGCCTGACCGACCTGCTGCAGCACCGCAGCAACATGCGCGTGGTGGCCGCGCTGGGCGATCCGGCGCAGCTGGTGCCCACGCTGCGCGAGCAGCGGCCCGACCTGCTGGTGCTCGACCTGCGCATGCCCACCACCGACGGCCTGAGCCTGCTGCGCCAGGTGCGCGCCGAGGGGCTGGACACGCCGGCGGTGATCCTGACGATGAGCGATTCCGAGGCCGACCTCGCCGCGGCCCTGCGCGCCGGCGTGCGCGGCTACCTGCTGAAGGACATGGAGCCCGAGGAGGTGATCGCCGCCATCGGCCGCGCGGCGCGCGGCGAACTCACCGTGGCACCGGCCATGACGCTGAAGCTCGCGCAGATGCTGCAGGCCGGCCCCAAGGGCGGGCGGCAGGACCTGATGGCCTCGCTGACCGAACGAGAACGCGAGATCCTCGAGCACCTGGCGCGCGGCGAAAGCAACAAGAGCATCGCCCGCGCGCTGGACATCAGCCACGACACGGTGAAGCTGCATGTGCGGCACATCCTGTCGAAGCTGAACCTGAGCTCGCGCGTGGAGGCGGCGGTGTTTGCGGTGGAGTCGCGCAGCGGGGCCGAGATGACGGAGTTGCCGCCGCGGCGGGGGCATTGAGAGAGTGCTTTGGCCTTTTGGCCTTGTTGGTGAGTCCTCTGCGTTTTTGGAGAGCCCGCCGGTCGCGCCCGGCCGGAGGTCACTTTCTTTCTGCTGGCTCAGAAAGAAAGTGACCAAAGAAAGAGAGCCTCAACTCAACATCCGATCTGACCGAGCCAGGGCCCGGGGGGCCGCTTTTCCGCGGTCGGCGTACCGGCGCGAAAATCGGTCAGTGAGCTTGGTTGTACAAGGGAGACCTCGGCTTCGAGGTCCGGGAGCGCGACAAGAAGGCCAGGACCGGACGTCACTCCCGGACCTCGAAGTCTCGATGAACCTTTGTCAGCGGCTGTCGCTGACCGAAGTTGTGGCAGGTGCGCAAGCCGTGGAAAAGCGGCCCCCGCTTCACCAGCTCGGTCAAATCGGATGTTGAGTTGAGGCTCTTCTCTTTGGTTACTTTCTCTTGAGCCAGCAAGAGAAAGTGACCGCCGGCCGGGCGCGACCGGCGGGCTCTCACCCAAAGCAGAGAACCCCCAACAGGCCGACAAGGCCAAGAACAAAAAGCCCGCTACCCCATCGCCAAAGCCACCACCTCCGCCTCCCGCTCATCCCCAAACCAGGCCAGCGTCTGCCGCAGCCGCACCACCTGCCCCACCACGATGAGGCAGGGCGACTCCAGCCCCGCCTCTGCGACCCGCGCGCCGATGTCGGCCAGCGTGCCGCTGACCACGCGCTGGTCGAGCGTGGTGCCGTGCTGCACCACCGCCACCGGCCAGTCGCTGGCCAGGCCGTGCGCCACGAGCTGCGTGCAGATCTCGGGCAGCGCAGCCAGGCCCATGTAGATCACCACGGTCTGGCGCGGTCGCGCCAGCGCGGCCCAGTCGAGGTCGCTGCTGCCGTTCTTCAGGTGGCCGGTGACGAAGGTGCAGGCCTGGGCATGGTCGCGGTGGGTCAGCGGGATGCCGGCGTAGCTGGTCACGCCGCAGGCCGCGGTGATGCCGGGCACCACCTCGAAGGGCACGCCGGCGGCAGCCAGCGCCTGGAGTTCCTCGCCGCCCCGGCCGAACACGAAGGGGTCGCCGCCCTTGAGGCGCACCACGTCGCGCCCGGCCAGCGCCAGCCGCACCAGCAGCGCGTTGATCTCGTCCTGCGTCATCGTGTGGTGGTTGCGCTGCTTGCCGGCGTGGATGACGCGGGCGCGCGGGTTCAGGTGCTCCAGCACGTCGCGCGAGACCAGGTGGTCCAACACCACCACCTCGGCCTGCGCCAGCACGCGCGCGGCGCGCAGCGTGAGCAGGTCGGGGTCGCCGGGGCCGGCGCCCACCAGCGTGACGCGGCCCAGGCGCTGGCCGCGGCGCGGCCGGTGCAGCGGGGGATTCATCGAAGGTGCATCCATGTCAATTGCTCCACTGCGCGTCGCTCGCCCTCTGCGCCGCGTGCGGGGGTGGTTCATGTCATCCGCAGCTGCAGCCGCCGCAGGCGCCGCTGCCGCAGCCGCGGCCTGACGGTGCCGGGCGCGCGGCCTCGGGCGGAATGAAGATGAAGCTGTGGCGGCCCGGCTCCAGCTCCACGAAGTCGAGCACCGTGCCCTGCAGCAGCGGCTCGCAGCCGGCGGCGAACACCACCGTCAGGCCGCTGAACTCCAACGGCTGGTCGTCGGCGGCCAGCGTGTCGAAGCCCATGCCGTAGCTGAAGGAGCCGTCGGCCTCCTGGCGCGCGGCCACGCGCAGCGCGGGCGGCGGCGCTTCCGCCTGCGCGGCCTGGGCCAGGATCTGCCGTGCCGCGTCGGGCGTCACGCGAAAGGGCAAGGGGGTGTTCATGGTTCAGTGTTCGCCTTTGGTGCGCAGCAGCCCGGCCAGGCGGTTGCCTTGCTTCTGCGGGCCGCCGATGGGGAAGATGGCGTGCAGGTAGTGGTTGTTGCCGCGCTCCGGGCCCCACACGCGGGCGAAGTGGCGGATCATCACGCGCACCTGGGCCTGCACGCCGTGCTCGTGGTAGTAGGCGCGCAGGAAGCGGATCACCTGCCAGTGCTCGTCGGTGAGTTGCAGGCCTTCCTGCGCGGCCAGCGCCTTGGCGAAGGCTTCGGACCAGTCGTCGAGGCGACGCAGGTAGCCCTCGGAATCGGTCTCGATGTCGCGCCCTTCGACGCGCAGCGTGCGCACGGCCGGCTGGATCATGCGGTGGCTCCTGCGATGGTGGGCGCCTGCGCGGCGGGGCGCGCGCGGCGTTCCTGCTGCACCCGGCGCACGAAGGCGACGAAACGCTCGGCCCATGGAGAGCCGTCGCTGCTGCGCCGGTGGGCGTAGGAGGCGAGCAGGTTGCCGTGCACGATGCCGTCGTGCAGGCCGTCGATGCCATGGCCGCGCGTCACGCGGTAGGCGAAGCACACGCCGGGGTCCAGGTTTTCCAGGCTGGAGTGGTGGAACTCGTGCGCGCGCACGCCGCTGCCGGCCGGGCCGGGCCACGGGAAGGCCGCGGTTTCCTGCAGGTGCACGTAGCCGCGGCCCACGGGCCGGGCGTGCATCACGGCGTCGCCCGGGATGGCGCCGACCATGTGCGCGCGGCGGCCGTTCCACGCGATCGAGCGCGACAGGTACATCAGGCCGCCGCATTCGGCATAGGTGGGGAGGCCGCCCTCGATCGCCTCGCGCAGCGCGGCGCGCAGCGCGACGTTGGCCTCCAGCGCTTCCATGCAGGCTTCGGGGAAGCCGCCGCCGATGAACAGGCCGTCCACCGCCGGTGGCAGGCGCGTGTCGTGCAGCGTGTCCAGCGGCAGCAGCGTGGCGCCGGCGGCTTCGAGCGCGGCCAGGTCGTCGGCGTAGTAGAAGCCGAAGGCGCGGTCGCGTGCGATCGCGATGCGCACCTTGCGGCCTTGCGGGCGCGCGGCTTCGCGCGGTGGCGTCGCCGGCAAGGGCGCCGCCGTGGCCGCCAGCGCCTGCAGGCGCTGCAGGTCCACCTGGCCAGCCACCACTGCACCGATGCTGCGCACGCGCTGCTGCGCATCGTGCAGTTCGGTGTCGGGCGTGAGGCCGAGGTGCCGCTCGGTCATGGCCAGGCGCTCGTCGTGCGCCACCGCGCCCAGCACCGGCACGTCGGTGTAGTGCTCGACCACGGCGCGCAGCTTGGCTTCGTGGCGCGGGCCGCCCACCTGGTTGAGGATCACGCCGGCGATGCGCACCTCGCAGTCGAAGGCCTGGTAGCCCAGGATCAGCGGCGCGATGCCGCGCGTCATGCCGCGTGCGTCGATCACCAGCAGCACCGGCAGGCCGAGCTGCCGCGCCAGCGCGGCGTTGCTGTTGCTGCCGTCCAGCGCGAGGCCGTCGTACAAGCCCTTGTTGCCTTCGACCAGCGCGATGTCCGCCCCGGCGGCGTGGCGCGCGTAGGCACGCTCCAGCTCGGCGCCGGGCATCAGGTAGGGGTCGAGGTTGATGCAGGGCCGGCCCGCCGCGCGCGACAGCCACATCGGGTCGATGTAGTCGGGGCCCTTCTTGAAGGGCTGCACCCGCAGGCCCTGCGTGGCCAGCGCCGCGGCCAGGCCGATCGCCAGCGTGGTCTTGCCGGAGGACTTGTGCGCCGCGGAGACGAGGACGCCGGCCATCGCATGCACCTCACTCGGCGGCCGGGGCTGCGGCGTCGTCCAGCCGCTGCGGCAGCAAGGGCAGCAGCCGCGTGGCCACCGCCACGATCAGCGCCGCCAGCGCCATGCCGCCCAGGCCCAGCAGCCACTCGGGCAGGCTGGGCGTGTAGGGGTGCACCGTGCCGTCCATGAAACTGCTGTGCAGCTCGCGGCCCGGGAACAGCGGCAGCGGGTAGGCCTGGCCGCCGATGATGGTGACGTACATCTGCGCCAGCCCGCCCAGCACCACGCAGGCCGCCGCGGTCAGCAGCCGGCCGCGCGACACGGGCGCCTTGGGCACGAGCAGCAAGCCGATCGGCAGCAGGCCGCCCAGCAGCACCTGACCGATCCAGAAGGCCGCGGTGTGCACGCCGCCGCCGGCCAGCACGAAGTGGGCGAAGTCGGCGCGCCGCGCGACGTACAGGTTGGTGATGATCAACACCGCCGCGAAGTACAGCCCCGCGGCGGCAAACACCGCCTGCAGCCGCGCCAGCCGGCCCAGCAGCGCCGCGCCCACGGGCCGGCCGCCGG
>JBFLWE010000015.1:0-74753 GCA_040758375.1 Pseudomonadota bacterium | reverse complement strand
GGCTCCTGCGGCGTCTCCGGCGCACCCTCGGCAGGCCCCTCGCCTGCTTCGATCGCCTGTTCCAGCACCTGCGCCGCGCTTTCCGGCGCCGGCTCGGCGGGCGCCTGCCCCCCCGCCTCGACGATGGCCTCGGCCACCGCGGCGGCGGTTTCACTGCGCTTGGCCGTGCGGCGGCGGCGCTTGGGCTTGGCCTCGGCATCGGCGGCGCCGGTGTCGGGCTCGGGCGGCACCAGCGCGTCGGTGTCGAGCGAATCGGGTTGGTTGTCGTTCATGTTTGCGGTTCGACAGGCGCGGCGTCGTCGGCCGGCAATTCAGGGGGGGCTTCTTCCGCCGCCTCCATGGCGGCATCGGGCGCGGGCGTTGCGGCGTGCCCGGCAGCGGTTTCCACCGGGGCCACAGCGTCCACTTCGAGTGGCAGGCTGCCTTGTTCGTCTTCGGCGGCGATCAACGGCGGCTGCGCCTGCGCGGCGGCTTCGACCAGGTGGCCCGCATGGACCGGCGCGCCATCGAGCGGCGGCAACTGGTCCAGGCTGGCGAGGCCCAGGTCGTCGAGGAACTGCTTGGTGGTGGCGTACAGCGCCGGGCGACCGGGCGCCTCGCGATAACCGATGGCCTCGATCCAGCCGCGGTCTTCGAGCTGCTTGACGATCTGGCTGCTCACCGTCACGCCACGAATATCTTCGATGTCGCCGCGCGTGACCGGTTGCCGGTACGCCACGATGGCCAGGGTTTCCATCACCGCCCGCGAATAGCGCGGCGGCTTCTCGGGATTCAGCCGGTCGAGGTATTCGCGCATCTCGGGCCTGCTCTGGAACCGCCAGCCCGTGGCCAGCGGCACCAGTTCCACGCCCCGCCCCTGCCAGTCGCGCGACAGCTCGTCGAGCAGGCTGCGCAAGGTGTCGGGGCCGACCTGGTCGTCGAACAGCACGCGCATTTCGCGTACCGAGAGCGGCGCCTGAGCACAGATCAGCGCGGTTTCGAGGACGCGCTTTGCATCCTGGGTGTTCATTCGATGTGGTTCTCGCAGCCGGATCTCAGCCGGCAGTGGCGATTTGCAGCGCTCGGGTCTTCTTCGGCCGGCGACCGCAGGCAGGTGCTCTGGCGGTCGCCTTGGGGTTCGCGTATGGCAGGCTGTGGCAGCGAACTGCTGGAGGGTGCTGCATGCACCTCGCTGCAGCCTGAAGGCCCGTGCGGCATTGTACCGGTTCAGCCGTGCGTGCCGACGATTGTGTCCCAGGCCCGCGCCAAATCTGGCGGCGGCGCCACACGGAGGTCGTGCACCGCACCGGTGATCGGATGCTCGAAGCGCAGGCGCTCGGCATGCAGCGCCTGGCGCGTCATGCCGAGCGCGGGGCGGCCGCCGTAGAGCGTGTCGGCGACCAGCGGGTGCCCGCGCGAGGCGAGGTGCACGCGGATCTGGTGCGTGCGGCCCGAGTGAAGCACGCAGCGCACGGCACTCACGCCATGGTGTACAGCCAACCGTTCCACGTCGGTGCGCGCGGGCTTGCCGGCGGCGAGCACGGCCATGCGCACGCGCGACTGCGGATCGCGGCCGATCGGCGCCTCGATGCTCAGCCGCGCCGCCGCCAGCTCCCCGTGGGCCAGCGCCATGTACTGCCGGTGCACTTGGCGCGCGGCGATCAGTCGCACCAGCGCCGTGACGGCCGGGAGCGACTTGCCCACCACCATGAGCCCGGACGTGTCCTTGTCCAGCCGGTGCACGATGCCAGCGCGCGGCAGCGTGGCCGCTGCCGCATGGTGCGCCAGCAAGCCGTTGAGCACCGTGCCCGACCAGTTGCCGGCTGCCGGGTGCACCACCAGGCCCGCGGGCTTGTTCAGCACCAGGAGATGTTCGTCCTCGCAGACGATGTCCAGCGCCATCGGCTCCGGGCGAAACGCCCGGCTCTCGGCGGTGGGCACCAGTTCGACCTCGACGTGCTGCCCCGCGCGCAGGCGGCGCGCCGCCGTGCTCACGGTGGCGCCATCGACCCGGACATGGCCGGCCTCGACCAACGACTGCAAGTGGCTGCGCGAGAACTCGGGGGCGATGCTCACCAGCGCCTTGTCCAGGCGCTCGCCATGCAGGGCGGCATCGACCGTGGCGCTGCGCGATTCATGCGCCTCGGCTTCGGCGTCTTCGGCGGTCTCCAGGTCGGCGCCGGTGTCCGGCGCGAGCCCCGGAAAGCGGTTCATATAATCCGTCGCATTCTGCAGACTACCCATGCCGGCCGCCAACGAGGCCGGTTCCCACGATGACCGTTTCCCCCGTGTGGCGCCGCTTGGGCGCATTGGCGCCGCTGGTGCTGGCCGCGCTGCTGGCCGCCTGTGGATCGACCCCGAAGGACGACAACACGCAGCAAGCGGCTGAACGATTGTATGCACAGGCCAAGGAAGACATGGCCGTGGGCTCATACGACCAGGCGATCAAGACGCTGGAGCGCGTCGAAGGCCGCGCGGCCGGCACGCTGCTCGCGCAGCAGGCCACCCTGGACCTGGCCTACGCCTACTACAAGACCGGCGAGCGTGCGACCGCGCTGTCCACGCTGGACCGATTCATCAAGCTGCACCCTTCGAGCCCGGCGTTCGACTACGCGCTGTACCTGAAGGGCCTGGTCAATTTCAACGACAACCGCGGGCTGCTGGGCAGCCTGGCCGGACAGGACATGTCCGAGCGCGACCAGCAGGCCTCGCGCGACGCGTACCAGGCCTTCAAGCAGCTCGTGGAGCAGTTTCCCGACTCCAAGTACGCGGCCGACGCCCGCCCGCGCATGGACTACATCGTCAACGCGCTGGCCGACTACGAGCTGCACGTGGCGCGCTACTACTTCCGGCGCGGCGCCTACCTGGCCGCCGCCAACCGCGCGCAACAGGCCGTGGCCGAGTTCCAGCAGGCGCCCGCCACGGAAGAAGCGCTCTACATCATGGCGCAGAGCTACGACAAGCTGGGGCTGGACCAGCTGCGCGACGATGCAGACCGCGTGCTGAAGAAGAACTTCCCCGACAGCCGCTACCTGGTGGAGGGTATCCGCAAGCCGCAGCGCTCGTGGTGGCAGTTCTGGTGAGCTAGAACGCGGGCGCCTCGCGCTCGGCTGCCAGTTCCGCCAGCCATTGCAGGGCCTGTTCCTCGCTGGCCACCGGCGTCATCGGGGGCAGCGCGGCCCTGAGCCGCCGGCCGTATTGCATCTGTGCCATGCGCGGGTCACACACCACCAGCAGCCCGCGGTCTTGTTCGCTGCGGATGAGCCGCCCCCCGCCTTGCTTGAGCGAGACGGCAGCCTCGGCCACGAAGTACTCCATGAAGGCATTGCGGCCCTGGTCCTGCAGCTGCTTCACGCGGGCCTGCACCAGCGGGTCGTTGGGTGGGGGAAACGGCAGCTTGTCGATGATCACGCACTGCAGGGCGTCGCCCGGCACGTCGATGCCCTCCCAGAAGCTCTGGGAGCCCACCAGCACCGATGCCGGCCGGCTCAGGAACGCCTGCATCAGCGTGCGCTTCGGGCTTTCGCCCTGCACCAGCACCTGAAGGTCCGGCGCCTGCCGCTGCAGCGCCTCACGCAGGCCGCTCGCGATGAGTTGCAGCGCGCGCAGCGTGGTGGTGAGCACGAAGGTGCGCCCGCCGAGCGCCTGCGCGCAGCGCGCGGCCAGGGCTGCCACCGCCGCTGGGTGGGCGGACTCGTTCGGCTTGGGGAAACGAGACGGCACCCACAGCCGCGCATGGCCGGCATAGTCGAACGGGCTTTCGAGCTTGAGCTTGCGCGCGTCTTCCAGCCCGGCCGACGACGTGAACCAGCTCAAGTCCTCGTCGTCGCCCAGGGTCGCCGAGGTGAAGATCCAGGCCTTGGGCGCCGCTTCCCGCTGCTCGGTGAGCATGTCGCGTATGTCCAGCGGGGACTCGACCAGGCGCACCTGCAGCGGTGTCAGATCGATCCAGCGCACCCGCCCCGCCGCACATTCTTGGCTGAAGCGCGAAGCCAGCGACGCAAGCTGCGCGGCGCGCTGCTGCAGCTTCGGAAAGTCGGGCGAAATTTCGCTGACCGTGTCCAGCGCCTCGGCAGCCTGGCGGCCCGCGGCTGCCACAGCCGCCAGCGCGTCGGCAAACGCCGGCCGCCTGGCGCGCTCGTCCCATGCCAGCTTGACGACGCCGCGCACCTCACGCACCGGCCCGGCTGCCTGCATGCGCAACTCGCGCGCGGCACGGTCGAGCGCCGCCGCCAGGTCGGACCAGGGCAGCAGCCCCCGCGCCTGCTGCAGCCCGGCTGCCAGCATGTCGCGCGCGAAGTCGATCATCTGGCCGCTGCCCAGCGTGGTGCCCAGGAACTGCACGCCGGCCTCGGCCAGCTGATGGGCCTCGTCGAACACTGCGGCATCCACCGTCGGCAGCAGCTCGGCCACGCCGCTGTCGCGCAGCGCCATGTCGGCAAAGAACAGATGGTGGTTCACTACCACCAGATCGGCCGCCATGGCTTCGCGCCGTGCCTTCATCACATGGCAGCTTCGGTACTGCGGGCATTCGGTGCCGAGGCAGTTTTCGCGGGTGGAGGTGACCAGCGGGATCACGGGAGAGCGCTCGTCCAGGCCTTCGATTTCCGCCAGGTCCCCGCTCCGGGTGGCCTGCGACCAGGCTTCCACGCGGGCCAGCGCGCGCACCGCCCAGCGGTCGGGCAACTGGGCAGTGTGACGCGCCTGGTCGAGCCGGTGCAGGCACAGATAGCTGCCGCGGCCCTTCAGCAAGGCCAGCGTCACCGGCATGCGCAGCGCATCGCGCAGGCGCGGCAGGTCACGCAGGAAGAGCTGGTCCTGCAGGCTCTTGGTGGCCGTGCTCACGAGCGCCCGGCGGCCCGAGAGCAGCAGCGGCACCAGGTAACCGAAGGTCTTGCCGACGCCAGTGCCTGCCTCGACCACCAACGCCTCCCGGCGCTCGATCGCTTCGGCCACCGCTTGCGCAAGGCGCTGCTGCGCCTCGCGTTGCACGTAACCCGGATCGGCCTCGGCCAAGGCGCCACCGGCCGCGAACGCCGCGGCCACGTCCGTCGCCAGCGTGCTGACGGCGGGCAATACAGGAGGGTTCATCAAGCCGGCTCAGGAGGATCGAGTTGTGCTTCCAGCCGAGCGATCTGGTCACGCAGCAGCAAGCGGCGCTTCTTCAGCCGCTGCAGGGCCAGGTCGTCCAACGGCCCCTGCATGCCGCAACGGTCGATCAGGTCGTCGAGATCGGCGTGCTCGATGCGCAACTCGATCAGGCGGCGGTGAGGGGAGTGAAGGTTGTTGTCCATGAACCAATGCGCGCGTCCTGCGCGGCAAAGCGGCTTCGGGGACAGCGCTTGAGTTTATATTGCTGGGCATGGTGCCCCCACGCTCACTTCGTTTGCGCCCCCCCGGGGGGGCGCTTGGCCTCCTAGAGACGGCTCGTCGGAGGCCGCGATGAGCCCCGCCCCCCAAGGCCACCGCCTCGCCGCGGCCACCGCGTTGCACCGCGGCGACCGCGCCTACCAACAAGACCAAGTGGAGATCATGGTCCACCAGCGCGTCGTCGGCTGCACGCTGGCAGTGGTGGCCGATGGCATGGGCGGCAAGAGCGGGGGGCGCAAGGCGGCCGACCAGGTGGTGCTGACCGCGCAGCAGATCTTCGAGCGCTACGTCCCGGGCAAGGACGATGCGGCGGAGATGCTGCGCCAGCTCGTGATGGAAGCACACCTGATGATCAAGCTGACCGCCATCACCGCGGAAGAGGAGCCCCACAGCACCATCGCCGCCTTCCTGATCGGGCCTTCGCTGGAGTGCGACATCGCGCATGCCGGCGATTCGCGCGTGTACCACTTCCGCGGCGCCGAGATGGTGAGCCGCACCTGCGACCATTCGTACGTGCAGCGCCTCATCGAAGAGGGCAAGATCACCGAGGAAGAAGCGAACACGCATCCGCAGTCCAACCTGCTCACAGGCTGCCTGGGCACGCAGCAGGACCCGCCAGTGACCTTGGCGCGCATTGCCCAGTTGCAGATCGGCGACACGCTGCTGGCGTGCAGCGACGGGCTGTGGCACTACTTCACGCCCAAGGAACTGGGCGCCATCGTGCAAGGTCTGCCGCCGCGCGAGGCCAGCGAGATGCTGGTGGGCAAGGCACGCCAGCGTGCCCGTGGAGGCGGCGACAACCTGTCGCTGGCCATGGTGCGCATCGAGCCTTTGCGCTGAGTCAGCGGCCGGCACCGCTGCCCGGCACGCTGGCCGGCACCGGCAAGGAGGCCGCAGGCTTGTGCGTGGCGGCGCGTTCCGCGTTGCGCTTCTCCACCGCCTCCCGATGGGAGGCCGCAGCGCGCTGACGCTGCCGATAGGCCTCTTCATTGCGGCGGCGCTCTCCGGCGCTCAGGCCGTCCCCTGCCCGGACCGCCGCGCCGCTGGCGGCAGAAGCCTCCGGGCCCGTGGTGACGGCGCTGGCCGCCGCAGCCGCCCGGTGCACGACGCGCGGCCGCGCGACCGGCGCGTCGCGCCGCTCGGCTGCAAGCCGCTGCTTCTCCTGCAAGCGCTCCAGCCGCTCGGCCACACGCTGTTTGCGCAAGGCATCCTCCAACACCGCCTGCTGCTGCGTCAACCGGTCCAGCGCCTCCCGGCGCTGGGCCCTCGCCTCCTCCACGCAGGCGGTGACGAAGAACTGCGCCTCACATTGCTGCACGCGTGCCCTGTGGTCCTGCTCGACGCGACGACGCTCGTTGGCCACGCGCTGCCGCTCCCGCTCGAAGCGCAAGTCCAGCGCATCGGTTGCCGCGGCATGTCCGCACAGCACCAGCAGCAACGCCGCCGCCAAGCAGCCGCATTCAAGTAAGGGACGTATCGACATCGCGCCGCGCCAGCGAAAGGTATTCGGTCGACTGCATCTCATGCAGGCGGGACACGGTGCGCGGGAACTCGTGCGCGAGGGGGCCCTCGGTGTACAGCTGTTCGGGCGGCACCGCTGCCGACATGATGAGCTTGACACGCCGGTCGTACAAGACATCCACCAGCCAGGTGAAGCGCCGCGCCTCCGAGGCCAGCCGGGGCGACATCTGCGGCACGTCGGCCAGCAGCACGGTGTGGAACTGCGTGGCCAGCTCGAGGTAGTCGTTCTGCGAGCGCGGGCCGCCGCACAAGGTCTTGAAGTCGAACCACACCACGCCGCCGGCCCGGCGCAACGCACGCAGCTCGCGCTGCTCGATGTGCAGCACCGGGTCTTCGTCACGCGCCTCGGCCAGTTGCTCGAAGGCCTGCTTCAGCGCCGCGTCGGCCTCGGGCCCCAGCGGCGCGTGGTACAGCTCCACATGCGCCAGCGCGCGCTGCCGGTAGTCGGTGCCGTTGTCCACGTTCACGATTTCAAGCTTGTCCTTCAGCAGCGCGATCGCCGGCAGGATGCGGTCGCGGTGCAGGCCGTTGGGGTACAGGCCGTCGGGGTGGAAGTTGGAGGTGGTGACGATGCTCACCCGGTTGGCGAACAACGCGTCCAGCAGCCGGTGCAGGATCATCGCGTCGGTGACGTCGGCGACGTGGAACTCGTCGAAGCAGATCAGGCGGTAGCGGCGCGCGACGCGCCTGCCCAGCTCATCGAGCGGGTTGACCGTGCCCTTGAGCTCCTGCAGCTCGCGGTGCACTTCGCGCATGAACTCGTGGAAATGCAGCCGGGTCTTGCGGGTGAGCGGCACGGCCTGGAAGAAGCAGTCCATCAGGAAGCTCTTGCCGCGACCGACGCCACCGTACATGTACACCCCGCGCGGGATCGGCGGGTGGCGTAGCAGCTTGGTCAGCGGGTTGCTGCGCCGGGCCTTGTAGTCCGCCCACTCGTTCTCGCAGCGCTCCAGCGCGGCCACGGCCCTGAGCTGGGCCGGGTCGCTGGAGTAGCCGCGTTCCGCGAGGGTTTGTTCGTAGAGCTGGCGGACCGAAGGCACGATCAGAAATTCAGCGTGCGCTTGTCCACCGCCAGCGCGGCTTCCTTCGTCGCTTCGCTCAGGCTGGGATGCGCGTGGCAGATGCGCGCGATGTCCTCGGCGCTGGCCTTGAACTCCATCGCCACCACGGCCTCCGAGATCAGCTCGCTGGCCATCGGGCCCACGATGTGCACGCCCAGGATCTCGTCGGTCTTGGCGTCGGCCACGAACTTCACCATGCCGGTGGTGTCGCCCAGCGCACGCGCACGGCCGTTGGCTGCGAACGGGAAAGTGCCGGCCTTGTAGGCACGGCCGGCGGCCTTGAGCTGCTGTTCGGTCTGGCCCACCCAGGCAATCTCGGGGCTGGTGTAGATCACCCACGGGATGGTGTTGAAGTTCACGTGCCCATGCTGGCCGGCGATGCGCTCGGCCACCGCCACGCCTTCTTCCTCGGCCTTGTGCGCCAGCATCGGGCCACGCACCACGTCGCCGACGGCCCACACGTTGGGCAGGTTGGTCCTGCACTCGTCATCGACCACGATGGCGCCGCGCTCGTCGAGCTTCAGGCCCACGGCTTCAGGGTCGAGGCCCACGGTGTTGGGCACGCGGCCGATCGAGACGATCAGGCGCTCGCATTCGAGGATCTGCGCGCCACCGCTGGCATCGGTGTAGTTCACGGTGACACCGGAACCGTCGGTCTTGACCTCGGCGATCTTCACGCCCAGCTCGATCTTCAGGCCCTGCTTCTTGAAGGCCCTGGCAGCCTCCTTGGCGATCTGCTCGTCCACCGCGCCCAGGAACGTGGGCAGCGCCTCGAGGATGGTCACCTCGGCGCCCAGGCGCCGCCACACCGAGCCCATCTCCAGGCCAATGACGCCGGAGCCGATGACCCCCAGCTTCTTGGGCACCGACGGGATGCGCAGCGCACCATCGTTGGAAAGGACGCGGTCCTCGTCGAACGGCGCTCCCGGCAGCGCGCGGGCATTGGAGCCGGTGGCGACGATGACGTGCTTGGCGCTGATCGTTTCCTCGGCTGCGCCGGCGACCTTGATCTCGTAGGCACCGTCCTTGGCAGCCGAAAACGAGCCGCGGCCATGGAAGAACGTCACCTTGTTCTTCTTGAAGAGGTACAGGATGCCGTCGTTGTTCTGCTTCACGACGGTGTCCTTGCGGGCGATCATCTTCGCGAGATCGACCTGCACGCCAGACAGGTTGATGCCGTGTTCGGCGAAGTGGTGCTGCGCATGTTCGACATGCTCGGACGATTGCAGCAACGCCTTCGAGGGAATGCAGCCCACGTTGGTGCAGGTGCCGCCGGGCGCGGGGCCGCCCTTGCCGTTCTTCCACTCGTCGATGCAGGCGGTGTTGAAGCCGAGCTGCGCCGCGCGGATGGCGGCGATGTAGCCGCCCGGGCCGCCGCCGATCACGACGACGTCAAAAGACTTGTTCATGCAGAAAATCTCTATTGGTTAGCGTGGCCTCGGCCGGCGCCGGGCCGCCCCAAGGCGGCCGAGGGCCCCCATTGGGGGGCAAGAGCGAAGCGACGGGGGTTGTCATTCCACGGGCACGAAGATCCAGAGCAGCAGATAGGCCAGCAGACCGACGCCGCCGAAGCAGACTGCCACGACGAACAGCAGGCGCCAGATCCAGCTTTCCACGCCGGTGATGCGCGCGATGCCGCCGCACACGCCCCCGATCCAGCGGTCGGTGAGGCTGCGGCGGAAGCTGTTCACCGCGGTCACGCCGGGCGGCACCGAGCCGCTGCCGTCGAGCAGGCGCGCCTTGGCTCGCGCGAACTCCTCGTCGTTCAAGACCCCGCGTTGCCGCAGTTCGTCCAGCTTCGAGAGTTCGTCGCTCAACGCCATGGCGCGCTCCTTGTGGAAAGACTCAGATGTCGAACAACAGGCGCGCCGGATCTTCCAGCGCCTCCTTCATCGCCACCAGGCCCAGCACGGCCTCGCGGCCGTCGATGATGCGGTGGTCGTAGCTCATCGCCAGGTAGTTGATCGGGCGGATGACGATCTGGCCGTTCTCGACCACCGGGCGGTCCTTGGTGGCGTGCACGCCCAGGATCGCGCTTTGCGGCGGGTTGATGATGGGCGTGGAGAGCATCGAGCCGAACACGCCGCCGTTGGAGATGGAGAAGGTGCCGCCGGAGAGCTCTTCGAGGCCCAGCTTGCCGTCCTTGGCCTTCTGGCCGAATTCGGCGATCTTCTTCTCGATGTCGGCGAAGCTCATCTGGTCGACATTGCGCAGGATCGGCACCACCAGGCCGCGCGGCGAGCCCACCGCAATGCCGATGTCGAAGTAGCCGTGGTAGACGATGTCGTTGCCGTCGACACTGGCGTTGAGCACCGGGTACTTCTTCAGCGCATGCACCGCGGCCTTGACGAAGAAGCTCATGAAGCCGAGCTTGACGCCGTGTTCCTTCTCGAACTTTTCCTGGAACTTCTTGCGCATCTCCATCACCGGGGCCATGTTGACCTCGTTGAAGGTGGTGAGGATGGCGTTGGTGGCCTGGCTCTGCAGCAGGCGCTCGGCGATGCGCGCGCGCAGGCGGCTCATCGGCACGCGCTGTTCGGGGCGGTCGCCGAGGTTCATGGCGACCGGCGCTGCCACAGCGGGCAGCGGCTTGGCCACGGCCGGCGCGCCCGGCGCCGCGGCCGGCGTCGAGACCGGTGCGGGCTTGGCACCGCCTTCCAGCGCGCCCAGCACATCGCCCTTGGTGATGCGGCCGTCCCTGCCCGTGCCGGCCACCTGGCCCGCGCTGAGCTTGTTGTCGGCCATCAGTTTGGCCGCAGCAGGCATGGCGACGTCGGACTTGGCGCCGCCGGAAGCAGCAGGCGCCGCGGCAGGCGCGGCCACCGGTGCCACAGCCGGCGCGGCGGCCGCAGCCGCCGGCGCCGCGGCACCCGCCTTGCCCTCGGAGTCGATCTTCGCGATGACCTCGTCGCTCACCACCGTGCTGCCGTCGCCCTTGACGATCTCGGCCAGCACGCCGGCGCCGGGCGCCGGCACTTCGAGCACCACCTTGTCGGTCTCGATCTCGATCAGGATCTCGTCCATGGCCACGGCTTCGCCGGGCTTCTTCTTCCACTGCAGCAGGGTGGCTTCGGCCACCGACTCGGACAGCTGCGGAACCTTGACTTCTACGATTGCCATTTCAAATCTTTCGTTATGCGTGTCGCGCCGCGCGAACGTGCGCCGTCATCGCGGCGCGCAGCGTCCGCGATGACGGGCAACGGTGTCACTTGCTGAGGACGAAGCCCTTGAGCTTGGCGTAGGCCTGGTCGAGCAGCGCCTTCTGCTGCTCCTGGTGCAGGTGGGCATAGCCCACCGCGGGCGAGGCCGAGGCCGGACGGCCGGCGTAGCCGAGCTTCTGCCCTTCGAGCATGTTCTCGTGGATGTAGTGCTGCACGAAGAACCAGGCACCCTGGTTCTGCGGCTCGTCCTGGCACCACACGATCTCGCTCGCGTTCGGGTACTTCTTGATCTCGGCGGCGAACGCCTTGTGCGGGAACGGGTAGAGCTGCTCGACGCGCAGGATCGCCACGTCGGCGGCCTTCTTCTCCTCGCGTTTCTTCACCAGGTCGTAGTACACCTTGCCGGAGCAGGCGATCACGCGCTTGACCTTGGCCGCGTCGATCTCGGCGTTGAGCTCGCCGATCACCGTCTTGAACTCGCCCTTGGTGAACTCGGCCAGCGGCGAGGTGGCGTCCTTGTTCCGCAGCAGCGACTTCGGCGTCATGATCACCAGCGGCTTGCGGAACATGCGCACCATCTGCCGGCGCAGCAGGTGGAAGATCTGGCTGGCCGTGGTGGGCTGCACGATCTGCATGTTGTTGTCGGCGGCCAGCTGCATGAACCGCTCCAGCCGCGCCGACGAGTGCTCTGGGCCCTGGCCCTCGTAGCCGTGCGGCAGCATCAGCGTCAGGCCATTGACACGGCCCCACTTCACCTCGCCCGATGCGATGAACTGGTCGATCACCACCTGCGCGCCGTTGGCGAAGTCGCCGAACTGCGCTTCCCAGATCGTCAGCGTGTTCGGGTCGGCCGACGCGTAGCCGTACTCGAAGCCCAGCACCGCCTCTTCGGACAGGATGGAGTCGATCACGACGAACGGCGCCTGGTTCTCGGCGACGTTCTGCAGCGGGATGTAGGTGCCCTCGTCCCACTTCTCGCGGTTCTGGTCGTGCAGCACCGCGTGGCGGTGCACGAAGGTGCCGCGGCCGCAGTCTTCGCCCGACAGGCGCACCGGGTAGCCGCTGGCCACCAGGGACGCAAACGCCAGGTGCTCGCCCATGCCCCAGTCGACGTTGATCTCGCCGCGGCCCATGGCCGCGCGGTCGGCGATCACCTTCTCGACCAGCGGGTGCGGCTTGAAGTTGGCCGGGATGGTGGTGATGCGCTCGGCCAGGCGCTTGATCTCCGCCAGTGGCAGCGCGGTGTCGGCCGCGTCGGTCCACTTCTTGCCGAGGAACGGCGTCCAGTCGACCGCGTACTTGCTCTTGTAATTCGTGAGCACCGGGTCCACCGTGTGCTTGCCCGCGTCCATGGCGGCGCGGTAGGCCTTGGCCATCTCGTCCGGCCCTTCGGCCGGCAGCACGCCCTGCGCCACCAGCTTGTCGGCGTAGAGCTTGCGGGTGCCAGGGTGGCCGCCGATCTTCTTGTACATCAGCGGCTGGGTCAGGCTGGGGGTGTCCTGCTCGTTGTGGCCCAGCTTGCGGAAGCAGATGATGTCGATCACGACATCCTTGTTGAACTGCTGGCGGTAGTCCATGGCCAGCTGCGTGCACAGCACCACGGCCTCGGGATCGTCGCCGTTCACGTGCAGCACCGGCGCCTCGATCATCTTGACCACGTCGGTGCAGTACAGCGTGGAACGCGTGTCGCGCGGGTCGCTGGTGGTGAAGCCGATCTGGTTGTTGATGACGATGTGCACCGTGCCGCCGGTGTAGTAGCCGCGCGTCTGCGCCAGCGCCAGCGTCTCCATCACCACGCCCTGGCCGGCGAAGGCCGCGTCCCCGTGCACCAGCACCGGCAGCACCTGGTTGCCGTCCCTGTCGCCGCGGCGATCCATGCGGGCCTTCACGCTGCCCTCGACCACCGGGTTCACGATCTCCAGGTGCGAGGGGTTGAACGCCAGACTCAGGTGCACCGGGCCGCCGGGGGTGGACACGTCGCTGGAGAAGCCCTGGTGGTACTTCACGTCGCCGGCGGGCAGGTCTTCCTTGGCGGTGTGGTCGAACTCGGCGAACAGGTCCTTGGGCATCTTGCCCAGCGTGTTGACGAGCACGTTCAGGCGGCCGCGGTGGGCCATGCCGATCACGATCTCCTGCACGCCCTTCTCGCCGCCGCGCTGGATCAGCTCGTCCATCGAGGCGATGAAGCTCTCGCCGCCTTCGAGCGAGAAGCGCTTCTGGCCCACGTACTTGGTGTGCAGGTAGCGCTCGAGGCCCTCGGACGCGGTGAGACGGCCGAGGATGTGCTTCTTCTTCTCGGGGCTGAAGTTGGGCTTGCTGCGGATGCTTTCCAGCCGCTCCTGCCACCAGCGCTTTTCCACCGGCTCGGTGATGTGCATGAACTCGGCGCCGATGGTGCCGCAGTAGGTTTCGCGCAGCGCCTGCAGGATCTCGCGCAGCGTCTGCTGCTCGGCCTTGGTGAAGTAGGTGTTGGTGGCGCTGAAAGTGATGTCCATGTCACTTTCAGTCAGGTCATAGAACGCCGGCTCCAGCTCGGGGATGCGCGGGCGCTCCTGGCGCTTCAGCGGGTCGAGGTCGGCCCAGCGGGCGCCCAGCGAGCGGTAGGCCGCGATCAGCGACTGGACATGGACTTGCTTGCGCGCCACCGCCAGTTCGCTGGCGCTGGCCTTGACCTGCAGCGCGTTGGCCTTCGCGCGCTGAGCGAAAGACTCGACGATGGGGGCGTGGGGGATGTCCTTGGACTCGCTGCCATCGACCGCGGGAACGTTCTGCAGCGCATCGAAGTACGCGCGCCAGTTCTCGGGCACCGAGCCGGGGTTGTCGAGGTAGGCCTCGTAGAGTTCCTCGACGTAGGGGGCATTGCCCCCGAACAGGTACGAATTCGACCTGTACTGCTGCATCATCTTTCGCTCACCTTTCGCCCCGGTTTCCAAGGCTCCGATGGGTTGATCAACCTTCCGCGACCCGGCTTCACCGGTTGGCGGATTGCGACCCGCACTTGCTGTGCCAGCAAGGGGACGGGAAGGACCGTTTGACTCAAGTCACGGGCGGCACTGTAACACCGATGTACCGGGCGCAGGAAACCGGCATGCCAAAGACAGCGCCCGCGTGGACGGCATCACGCGGGCGGTACAGAGGAAAACAACGAAGGGCGAAGCAGCGCGGAACGTGGCTGCGGCACGACGCGCAGCCTCAGGCCGCAACCACCTCCGCGCCAGTGGGCGCCGAAGACAACCCCAGCCGCCGGCGGGCCGCAACGTACTCGCGCTTGAGTCTCGCGACCAACTCCGCGGCTGGCACGATGCCGTCCACCGCGCCGATGCCCTGCCCGCAGCCCCAGATGTCTTTCCAGGCCTTCTTGGCGCCCTCGCCCCCGCCGAAGTCCATCTTGCTGGGGTCGCTCTGCGGCAGGTTCTCGGGGTCCAGGCCCGCATTGACGATCGAGCCGCGCAGGTAGTTGCCGTGCACGCCGGTGAAGAGGTTGGAGTAGACGATGTCACGGCTGCTGCTGGACACGATCATCTCCTTGTAGGCCTCGACGGCACGCGCCTCGTCGGTCGCGATGAAAGCCGAGCCGATGTAGGCGAAGTCGGCGCCCATGGCCTGGGCGGCCAGGATCGCGTCGCCCGTGGCGATGGCGCCCGACAAGGCCAGCGGCCCGTGGAACCAGCGGCGGATCTCTTGCACCAGCGCGAAGGGGCTGGTGGTGCCCGCGTGGCCGCCTGCCCCGGCCGCCACCGCGACCAGGCCGTCAGCGCCCTTGTCGATCGCCTTGTGCGCGTACACGTCGTTGATCACGTCGTGCATCACGATGCCGCCCCAGCCGTGCACCGCTTCGTTGACGTCGGCGCGCGCGCCCAGCGAGGTGATCACCACCGGCACCTTGTACTTGGCACACAGCGCCATGTCGTGCTCCAGCCGGTCGTTGCTCTTGTGCACGATCTGGTTGATGGCAAACGGCGCAGCCGGCGCATCCGGATGGGCTCGGTCGTGCGCGGCCAGCGCCTCGGTGATCTCGGCCAGCCACTCGTCGAGCTGCGCGGCGGGCCGGGCGTTGAGCGCCGGCATCGAGCCCACGATGCCGGCCTTGCACTGGGCGATCACCAGCTTGGGGTTGCTGATGATGAACAGCGGCGAGCCGATCACCGGCAGCGAGAGCTTGGAGAGGATGGCGGGCACGGACACGGTGCGGGCTCCTGGAATCAGATCGACGTTTCAGTGTGCGCAGCGCGCGGCGCTGCGCTCTATCACACAGGCGACAGCAGTCCTCAGAACGCCTCGAGCGCCATCTCGGTGACGCCGGGAGCTCCCTCGACCACGCTGTCGCGCAGGCCCGGCACACGGCTGAGGATGTGGTCGCCGTAGAAGCGGGCGGTGGCGATCTTGGCCTTCATGAACTCGGGGTCCTCGCCCGCGGCGAGCCGGTCCTCGGCCACCATCAGCGCACGGGCCATCTGCCAGCCCGCCACCGTGTTGCCAGCCAGCAGCAGATAGGGCACCGACCCCGCGAACACGTCGTTGGGATGCGCCTTGGTCGTGCCGGCCACGAACTCCACCGTCTGCTGCAAGGCCAGGCGCGCGGCCGACAAGCGCTTGAGCATCGCGCGGCACGCGGCGCTGTCGCGCCGGGCGAGTTCGCGCTCGGTGGCCTCGATCTGCTTGGCGATGGCCTGCGCCACCTGGCCGCCGTCGCGCGCAGTCTTGCGGCCGACGAGGTCGTTGGCCTGGATGGCGGTCGTGCCTTCGTAGATGGTGAGGATCTTGGCGTCGCGGTAGTACTGGGCTGCGCCGGTCTCCTCGATGAAGCCCATGCCGCCATGCACCTGCACACCCAGGCTGGCAACCTCCAGGCTCATCTCGGTGCTGAAGCCCTTGACCAGCGGCACCATGAACTCGTAGAACGCCTTGTTCTGCGCGCGCACGCCCTTGTCCGGATGGGCGTGTGCGGCATCGTAGGCCGATGCCGCCACGAGAGCCATCGCGCGGCAGCCCTCGGTGAAGGCCCGCATGGTCATCAGCATGCGCTTCACGTCGGGGTGATGAATGATCGGCGCAGCCGTGGTCATGGAGCCGTCGACGGGGCGCGACTGGATGCGCTCGCGCGCATACTCCACCGCCTTCTGGTAGGCCCGCTCGGCCACTGCGATGCCCTGCACGCCCACCGCATAGCGCGCCGCGTTCATCATGATGAACATGTACTCCAGGCCGCGGTTCTCCTCGCCCACCAGGTAACCGATGGCACCGCCATGGTCGCCGTACTGCAGCACCGCCGTGGGGCTGGCCTTGATGCCCATCTTGTGCTCGATGCTCACGCAGTGCACGTCGTTGCGCGCACCAAGCGAGCCATCCTTGTCGACCATGAACTTCGGCACCACGAACAGCGAGATGCCCTTCACGCCCTCGGGCGCGCCGGTCACCCGCGCGAGCACCAGGTGCACGATGTTCTGCGCCATGTCGTGCTCGCCGTAGGTGATGAAGATCTTGGTGCCGAAAATCCTGTAGCTGCCGTCGGGCTGCGGCTCGGCCCGTGTGCGCACGAGCGCCAGGTCGGAACCGGCCTGCGGCTCGGTCAGGTTCATCGTGCCGGTCCACTCGCCGGTGATCATCTTCGGGATGTAGGTGCTGCGCAGTTCCTCGCTGCCGGCGGTGAGCAGCGCCTCGATCGCGCCGTCGGTCAGCAGCGGGCACAGCGCGAAGCTCAGGTTCGCACTGTTGAGGATTTCGCCGCACGCCGCGCCGATGGTCTTGGGCAAGCCCTGGCCGCCGAACTCGGCCGGATGCTGCAAGCCCTGCCAACCGCCTTCTGCAAACTGGCGGAAGGCTTCCTTGAAGCCCGGCGTGGTGGTGACGCTGCCGTCCTTCCACCACGATGGGTTCTTGTCGCCCTCGACATTCAGCGGCGCCACCACGCCCTCGTTGAACTTGGCGCACTCTTCCAGCACCGCCTGCGCGGTCTCGTAGCCCGCTTCCTCGAAACCGGGCAGCTGCGTCAGCGCCTCGATGTTCGCCAACTCCTTCATGTCGAACAGCATGTCCTTCACGGGGGCGCGATAGCTCATGGTCATCTCCGGATGGAACAAGGGCGCCGAAAAAGCGGCGCCCTTGCAATGGCAGTGCTTACAGCGAGTTCACCAGTTCGGGAACCGCAGTGAACAGGTCGGCTTCCAGGCCGTAGTCAGCCACGCTGAAGATCGGCGCCTCGGGATCCTTGTTGATCGCGACGATCACCTTGGAGTCCTTCATGCCGGCCAGGTGCTGGATGGCGCCGCTGATGCCGCAGGCGATGTACAGCTGCGGCGCGACGATCTTGCCGGTCTGGCCCACCTGCCAGTCGTTGGGCGCATAGCCCGCATCCACCGCGGCGCGGCTGGCGCCCAATGCGGCGCCCAGCTTGTCGGCCAACGGCGTGAGCACCTCGTTGAACTTGTCGCTGGAACCCATGGCGCGGCCGCCGGAGACGATGATCTTGGCCGCCGTGAGCTCGGGGCGGTCGCTCTTGGTGACCTCGCGACCGACGAAGCTGCTCTTGCCACTGTCGGCCGGAGCCGTCACGCTGTCCACGGCCGCCGAGCCGCCGGTGGCGGCAGCGGCATCGAAGCCGGTGGTGCGCACCGTGATCACCTTGACCTTGTCGGCGCTTTGCACGGTGGCGATGGCGTTGCCGGCGTAGATGGGGCGCTCGAAGGTATCGGCGCTCACGACCTTGGTGATGTCGCTCACCTGGGCCACATCGAGCTTGGCAGCGACGCGCGGCGCGACGTTCTTGCCGTGCGCCGTGGCCGGGAACAGGATGTGGCTGTAGGCACCGGCCACGGCCAGCACCTGCGCGGCCACGTTCTCCGCGAGTTGCTCGCCCAGCTGCGGCGCGTCGGCCAGCAGCACCTTGCTCACGCCGGCAATCTGCGCAGCCTGCTTGGCCGCCTCGGAGGCATTGCTGCCGGCGACCAGCACATGCACCTCGCCGCCGCAGGCAGCCGCGGCGCTCACGGTGTTCAGGGTTGCCCCCTTGATGGAGGCGTTGTCGTGTTCGGCAATGACGAGTGCGGTCATGTTCAGATCACCTTGGCTTCGTTCTTCAGCTTCGCGACCAGCGTGGCCACATCGGGCACCTTGATGCCGGCCGAGCGCTTGGGCGGCTCGCTGACCTTGAGCGTCTTGATGCGCGGCGCGACGTCCACGCCCAGGTCGGCGGGCTTCACGGTCTCCAGCGGCTTCTTCTTCGCCTTCATGATGTTTGGCAGCGTCACGTAGCGCGGCTCGTTCAGGCGCAGGTCGGTGGTGATCACCGCGGGCAGCTTGACCTTCACGGTCTCCAGGCCGCCATCGACCTCTCGCGTCACGCTGGCAAAGCCGTCGGCCACTTCCACCTTGGAGGCAAAGGTGGCTTGCGGCAGGTCGGCCAGCGCGGCCAGCATCTGGCCGGTCTGGTTGCAGTCGTCGTCGATCGCCTGCTTGCCCAGGATCACCAGTTGCGGCTGTTCCTTGTCGACCAGGGCCTTCAGGATCTTGGCCACGGCCAGCGGCTGCAGCTCGGCGTCGGTTTCCACCAGGATGGCACGGTCGGCACCGATCGCCATGGCCGTACGCAGCGTCTCCTGGCATTGCGTGACGCCGCAGGACACGGCCACCACTTCGGTCACGACACCCTTTTCCTTCAAGCGCACGGCTTCTTCCACCGCGATCTCGTCAAAGGGGTTCATGCTCATCTTCACGTTGGCAATGTCCACCCCCGTGCCGTCGGACTTCACGCGAACTTTCACGTTGTAGTCGACGACGCGCTTGACGGGTACCAGAACCTTCATGGCGCGAATCTCCTTGTGCTGATTGACGTAAACGTTAAGTGGGGATTCTAGAGGGGCAAGTGCCTCGGCCTACGTCGAAGACCGGACGATAAAACGAACGATCGTGCTATTTTAGATGGAGCTCCCAAGCAGGCCCTGTCGTCGAGGCGACAAGGCACGCGGCATCCGCTGCGGATAGACTGCCCGCCGCATGGACCGCAGCCCCCTCCCGGATGACAAGATCGGCGTGTTCGACTCCGGCGTCGGCGGCCTGTCGGTACTGCGGGCGCTCCATGCGCGCCTGTCCCAGGCGCAGCTGCACTATGTGGCCGACTCGGCCTATGCGCCCTACGGTGATCGAAGCGCCGAGGAGGTGATCGAGCGCTCGATGCGGCTGACTCGGTACCTGCTCGGCGCCGGTGCCCGCATGATCGTCGTGGCCTGCAACACCGCCACCACGGCGGCGATCCGGGCGCTGCGTGCGCAGTGGCCGCGAATGCCGTTCGTGGGCGTGGAGCCGGGCATCAAGCCGGCCGTTGCACGTTCACCCGGCGGCCGCATCGGCGTGATGGCCACGCAACGCACGATCGACAGCGAACGGCTGCGTGCCCTGGTCCAAGACCATGCTTCGGGCCGCACGGTGGTGCTGCAGGCCTGCCCCGGTCTGGCCGATGCCATCGAAGCGGGCGATGCGAACCCGGATCGCATCGACAGCCTGCTTCGGCAGTACTGCCTGCCGCTGCAGCAGGCGCATGTGGACACCGTGGTGCTGGGCTGCACGCACTATCCCTTTGTCGCCGACCGCATCCGCTCGATCATGGGCTCGAAGGTGCTGCTCATCGACACGGCAGACGCCGTCGCTCAGAGGGCGCAGAGCCTCTGGCCGGCTGCCACCAGCGGCCAGGCCGAAGGAAGCCTCTTGCTCCAAACCACCGGTGATCCGTCCACGTTGATGGAACTTGCCAGACGCTGGTTGCCCGCCGAAGCAGTCGTGGAACGAGTGAGTTTGTAGGGCAATCGTCAACTTTTATTGACACACGCCATTCGTCAACTAACATTGACGCATGGACCTTGCCAAGCTCTCACCACCAGACGATCCGGCGGAAGCACTGGCCGCCGTTGTCGCCCTGCGCCACATGGCAGACAAGCTCGAGCGGCGCGCCGTCGTCAAGGCGCTGGCGCAAGGATGGTCCTGGAGCGACATCGCCGACGCCCTCGGTGTCTCGAAACAGGCGGCCCACAAGCGCCTGGCAGGCACCCTGCCCGCAACCAGCAAGCGCAAATAGGAGGTTTCATGTTTCGACGACTGACGCTGCGCCTGCGCGACATGCGCACCATCACGGCCCTTTGCCGCAGCGCCGAACTGCACGCCAACGCCGAGGGGCGGCAGGCGCCGGGATCCGAGCACTTCGTCATGGCAGCAATGGACCTGCCGGACGGCACGGCACAGCGGGCGTTCCGACGCGCGAACGCAGACCCGGCGCGGTTTCGGCAGGCCATCGTTCAGCAATACGCGAGGGCCCTGCGCAGCGCCGGCATCGACGCATCGCTCTTCGAGGACGATGCACCTGCGATGCCGGAGGCAAAGGGTCTGTACAAGGCCGAGGACTCGGCGCGGCAACTGGTCGAGCGCCTGGCGCGCCTTCGCCGCGAGGAGCCCGCAAGGCCGTTGCTCGGCGCCGATGTGATTGCAGTCGCCGCCGAATCCAGGCACGGCATCACGGCTCGCGCGATCGAGGCGATGGGGCTGGACGCCGCCACCCTGCGCGCCGCGGCGCAAGCGGAGATCGAGGCCTCGGCGGGCGAATGAACCCGCTGTTCGCTGGTGCCCGGGACGGGGATCGAACCCGTATGCCCTTTCTCAAGGGCGGCGGATTTTAAGTCCGCTGCGTCTGCCGATTTCGCCACCCGGGCGGGTGCGCGATTATGGCGGGGACCAAGCAAAAGGCCTCGCACCTGGCGAGGCCTTCGAAAACTGGAGGCGCGGGCCAGAGTCGAACTGGCCTGGACGGATTTGCAATCCGCTGCATAACCGCTTTGCTACCGCGCCATGCTGTTTGGGTGACCGGACTTGCTGCAGGCCGGGCCGCGATTCTCACACATCGGCCAAAGACCTGCAGGCATGGCCCGGTGCAGAAAAAAGGGAAGCACGCTGCTTCCCTTTTTCGAGTATCTGGAGCGGGAAACGAGGCTCGAACTCGCGACCTCAACCTTGGCAAGGTTGCGCTCTACCAACTGAGCTATTCCCGCACACACCGACCATCTCTGATCGCTTCGCTGATCAACAGTTTTGCCGTTCAGCGAAGCGCGCAGTATATACCGGCTCAAAGATTCCCTGCAAGCCCCTTTCAGTGCTTGATCGCCTCGGTGGCCGGAGCACCATCAGGCGCGGCCGCCGGGGCCACTGCTGCAGCCTCGGGCTTGGCGGCCGCCTCTTCCTCCGGCAACGCTTCAGGCGCCCGCTCCAGCGCGACCTCGAGCACGCGATCGATCCACTTCACCGGCACGATCTCGAGCTTGTTCTTCACGTTCTCGGGAATCTCCTGCAGGTCCTTCACGTTCTCCTCGGGGATCAGCACCGTCTTGATGCCGCCGCGGTGGGCCGCCAGGAGCTTCTCTTTCAGGCCGCCGATCGCCGTGACTTCGCCGCGCAAGGTGATTTCGCCGGTCATCGCGACGTCGGCTCGCACCGGAATTCCGGTGAGCGTGGAGACGAAGGCCGTGGTCATGGCGATGCCTGCGCTGGGGCCGTCCTTCGGCGTGGCGCCATCGGGCACGTGGATGTGGATGTCGCGCTTCTCGAAGAGCTCGTCCTTGATGCCCAGGCGACGAGCGCGCGAGCGCACCACCGAGCGAGCCGCCTCCACCGACTCCTTCATCACGTCGCCCAGCTGGCCGGTGCGGATGATGTTGCCCTTGCCGGGCATCACCGCCGCCTCGATCGTCAGCAGGTCGCCGCCCACCTCGGTCCACGCAAGGCCCACCACCTGGCCTACTTGGTTTTCCTTTTCGGCCTGGCCGTAGGTGAAGCGCCGCACGCCCAGGAAGTCATTGAGGTTTTCCTCGGTGACGACCACCTTGCCTTCGTAGCTCTTCAACTGGACGCCCTTGACCACCTTGCGGCAGATCTTGGAGATCTCGCGCTCCAGCGAACGCACGCCGGCTTCGCGGGTGTAGTACCGGATGACGCCGCGGATCGCGCCTTCCGTCACTTCCACCTCCTCGTCCTTCACGCCGTTGTTCTTCTGCTGCTTGGGCAGCAGGTACCGCTGGGCGATGTTGAGCTTCTCGTCCTCGGTGTAGCCCGACAGGCGGATCACCTCCATTCGGTCCAGCAGCGCCGGCGGGATGTTGAGCGAGTTGGACGTGGCCACGAACATCACGTCCGACAGGTCGAAATCGACCTCGACGTAGTGGTCGCTGAAGGTGTGGTTCTGCTCCGGGTCCAGCACTTCCAGCAGCGCCGACGACGGATCACCACGGAAGTCCATGCCCAGCTTGTCGATCTCGTCGAGCAGGAACAACGGGTTGCGCGTGCCCACCTTCGTGAGGCTTTGAAGCACCTTGCCCGGCATGGAGCCGATGTAGGTGCGGCGATGCCCGCGGATCTCGGCTTCGTCGCGCACGCCGCCCAGCGCCATGCGCACGAACTTGCGTCCCGTGGCGCGTGCGATGGACTGTCCCAGCGAGGTCTTGCCCACACCCGGGGGGCCGACCAGGCACAGGATGGGCGCCTTGACTTTCTCGACGCGCTGCTGCACCGCGAGGTACTCGAGGATGCGGTCCTTCACCTTCTCGAGACCGTAGTGATCCTCGTTGAGCACCTGCTCGGCAAAGGCCAGGTCGTGCTTGATCTTGGTGCGCTTGCTCCAGGGCAGGCCGACCAGGGTGTCGATGTAGTTGCGCACGACGGTGGCTTCGGCCGACATCGGCGACATCAGCTTGAGCTTCTTCAGCTCGCCTTCGGCCTTCTTGCGCGCTTCCTTGGGCATGCGCGCGGCCTTGATCTTCTTCTCGAGCTCTTCGAGGTCGGCACCTTCTTCGCCGTCGCCCAGCTCCTTCTGGATGGCCTTGACCTGCTCGTTCAGGTAGTACTCGCGCTGGCTCTTTTCCATCTGGCGCTTCACGCGGCCACGGATGCGCTTTTCCACCTGCAGGATGTCGACCTCGTGCTCCAGCAGCTCCAGCAGCTTCTCCAGCCGCTTGGCCACGTCGAACAAGTCGAGCACGCTTTGCTTCGCGTCGAGCTTCAGCGGCAGGTGCGCCGCGATGGTGTCGGCCAGCCGGCCGGCATCGTCGATGCCCGCGATCGAGGTCAGGATCTCCGGCGGGATCTTCTTGTTCAGCTTGACGTACTGGTCGAACTGCTGGGTGACCGCACGCCGCAGCGCTTCGATCTCGGGCTTGTTTTCCACCGTGGGCGGCACGGGCGTGACGTCGGCGACGAAGTGCTCGCCGTTGTCGGAGATCGAGTTGGTACGCGCGCGCTGGATGCCCTCGACCAGCACCTTCACAGTGCCATCGGGCAGCTTGAGCATCTGCAGGATGGTCGAGACGCAGCCGACGCGGAACATGTCCTCGGCCTTGGGCTCGTCCTTGCCGGCGGCCTTTTGCGCCACCAGCATGATCTGCCGGCCGGCTTCCATCGCGGCTTCCAGAGCCTTGATGGACTTGGGGCGCCCCACGAACAGCGGGATCACCATGTGAGGGAACACCACCACGTCGCGCAGCGGCAGCAGCGGCAGCGTGATCGGCTCTTCGGGCAGTACGGGATGTCCGGACATTGGTACCTCTCTTTCCTCGCCCTAGTTAGGGGCCGGGGCAGGAATTGCAAGCAGTCTTACCGACTGCCCGCTTGTGGGGGATGCGCAAGCGCAAATGCCGGAGCGCCTCGCCGAATCAGGCACTCGCCTTGGCCTGTTCGCGATACACCAGCAGGGGCTTGGCGTTCTCTTCGATGTTGTGCTCGTCCAGCACCACCTTGGCGACGCCGTCGAGGTTGGGCAGGTCGAACATGGTGTCGATCAACGCTGCTTCCATGATGGAGCGCAGGCCGCGGGCGCCGGTCTTGCGCGCCAGTGCCTTGCGGGCAATCGCCTGCAGCGCCGACGGCCGGATTTCGAGGTCCACGCCGTCCATGCCGAACAGCTTCTGGTATTGCTTGACCAGCGCATTCTTCGGCTCGGTGAGGATCTGGACCAGCGCGTCTTCGGTGAGCTCCCCGAGCGTGGCCACCACCGGCAGGCGGCCGACCAGTTCGGGAATCAGGCCGAACTTGATCAGATCTTCGGGCTCCGCCTCGCGGAAGAACTCGGAGACCTTGCGCTCGTTCTTGCTGTGCACCGTGGCGGCAAAGCCGATACCCGAGCGCTCTGTGCGGTTCTGAATCACTTTTTCCAGGCCGTCGAAGGCACCGCCGCAGATGAACAGGATGTTGGTGGTGTCGATCTGCAGGAAATCCTGGTTCGGGTGCTTGCGGCCGCCCTGCGGCGGCACCGAGGCCATGGTGCCCTCGATCAGCTTCAGCAGCGCCTGCTGCACACCCTCGCCCGATACGTCGCGCGTGATGCTGGGGTTGTCGGCCTTGCGCGAAATCTTGTCGATCTCGTCGATGTAGACGATGCCGCGCTGCGCACGCTCGACGTCGTAGTTGCAGTTCTGCAGCAGCTTCTGGATGATGTTTTCGACGTCTTCGCCGACGTAGCCCGCTTCGGTGAGGGTGGTAGCGTCGGCGATGACGAAGGGCACGTTCAGCAGCCGCGCCAGCGTCTGCGCGAGCAGCGTCTTGCCCGAACCGGTGGGGCCGATCAGCAGGATGTTGCTCTTCGACAGCTCCACCTCGTCCTTGGAGCCGCCCATGTGCTTCAGGCGCTTGTAGTGGTTGTAAACGGCCACCGACAGGGTGCGCTTGGCCTGGTCCTGGCCGATCACATAGGAATCGAGGATCGTCTTGATCTCGCCCGGCGTGGGCAGGTCGGACTTGGCCGCGCGAGATGCGCTGGTCTCCGCGGGCACTTCGTCGCGGATGATGTCGTTGCACAGCTCGATGCACTCGTCGCAGATGAACACCGACGGGCCGGCGATGAGCTTCTTCACTTCATGCTGGCTCTTGCCGCAGAAGGAGCAGTACAGAACTTTTTCGCTCGAGGCGCCTTTTTTGTCGGCCATGGGTCAGTGCGAACGGGATCGCCGGTACTGAGAGTGTTTCGGATCAATGATAGTTCAAGTGGAGACGGGGTTTTTCCTTCGATAAAGACCCCGTTTTCCTCGTCTGAAACCGCCTATTTCGGGCGGGCACCTGTGGATCAGGCCCTCTTTTCCAGCACCTGGTCGATCAGGCCGTAGTTCTTGGATTCGTGCGCGGTCATGAAATAGTCCCGCTCCGTGTCCGCCTGGATCTTTTCGAGCGTCTGCCCGGTGCGTTCGGCCAGGATGCGATTGAGCTGCTCGCGAGTGCGCAGGATTTCCCGGGCGTGGATTTCGATGTCGGTCGCCTGGCCCTGCGCGCCACCGAGCGGCTGGTGGATCATGATCCGTGAGTTCGGCAGCGCGAACCGCTTCCCCTTGGCGCCGGCGGCCAGCAAAAAGGCGCCCATGCTCGCGGCCATGCCCATGCACAGAGTCGACACGTCGGGTTTGATGAACTGCATGGTGTCGAAGATCGACATGCCGGCGCTCACCGAGCCACCTGGCGAGTTGATGTAGAGCGAGATGTCCTTGTCGGGGTTCTCGCTTTCCAGGAACAGCAGTTGCGCCACCACCAGGTTGGCGGTCTGGTCGTTCACCGGGCCCACCAGGAACACCACGCGCTCGCGCAGCAGGCGGCTGTAAATGTCGTAGGCCCGCTCCCCGCGGCCGGACTGCTCGATGACGATGGGCACCATGCCCAGGTTTTGCGTCTCCAGTGCGCTCATGGCGTTCCTCGAGGAATGGTTTGACTATCGGATGTTGGGATCGATTATGAAGCGACAAGTACCGACCCCGGACGAGAAAAGGGCACCGCCCCTCGCGGGACGGTGCCCTTCGTGACGAACGGCCTGATCAGGCCTTCATCAACTCGTCGAACGGAAGCGTCTTGTCGACCACCTTGGCCTTGCCGAGCACGAATTCGGTGACGTTGTTCTCGATCACCACCGCCTCCACTTCGGCCATGCGCTGCCGGTCGCTGAGGTACCAGCGCACCACTTCGGCCGGCTTCTCGTAGCTCTGCGCCAGCTCCTCGATGTGGGCCTGCAGCTGCTCGGGCTTGGCCTGCAGGTTGTTGGCGCGCACCAGCTCGGCGACGGCCAGGCCCAGGCGCACGCGCCGCTCGGCCTGTGGCTGGAAGATCTCGGCCGGGATCGGGGCCTTGTCGGCGTCCTTGACACCACGCTGCTTGAGGTCGGCGCGGGCGCCTTCGGTCATGCGCTCCACCTCGTTGGTGACCAGCGCCTTCGGCACGTCGAGCTCGGCCACCTTGAGCAGCGCATCCATCACGGCTGCCTTGTTGCGGGCCTGGACGCGGAACTTGACCTCGCGCTCGAGGTTGCGCTTGATGTCGGCGCGCAGGGCTTCCACCGTGCCCTCGGCGATGCCGAGCGACTTGGCAAAGGCCTCATCCACCGCGGGCAGGTGCGCAACCTCGATCTTCTTCATCGTGACCAGGAAGTCGGCTTCCTTGCCGGCCACGTCCTTGCCGTGATAGTCCTCGGGGAACTGCAGCGGGAAGGTCTTGGATTCACCGGCCTTCATGCCGCGCACGGCCTTGTCGAACTGCTCCAGCATCTGGCCCTCGCCGATAAGGAACTGGAAGCCCTCGGCCCTGCCGCCGGCAAAGGGCTCGCCGTCGATCTTGCCTTCGAAGTCGATGGTGACGCGGTCGCCTTCCTGGGCGCCTTCGGCGGCCGGGCGCTGGGCAAAGGTGCGGCGCTGCTTGCGCAGGATGTCCAGCGTCTTGTCGATGGCCTCTTCGCTGACGTCGGCGGCCACGCGCTCCACTTCGATCTCGGCCAGTTCGCCGATCTTCACCTCGGGGTAGACCTCGAAGGTGGCATCGAAGGCAATGGTGCCCTCGGGCGCGTCTTCCTTCTGCGTGATGCGGGGTTGGCCCGCCACGCGCAGCTTGGCCTCGTTGGCAGCGCTGCTGAAGGCCTCGCCCACCTTGTCGTTCATCACCTCGTACTGCACCGAGTAGCCGTAGCGCTGGGCCACCACGCTCATCGGCACCTTGCCGGGGCGGAAACCATCGGCCTTGACGGTACGCGACAGGCGCTTCAGGCGCGATTCGACCTCGTTGCTGATCTCGCTGGCGGGCAGCGTGAGCGTGATGCGGCGTTCCAGCTTGTCAAGGGTTTCCACGGTGACCGTCATAAGCGTGTCTCTCTCTCAAGGAAATGTGGCTTCGCCACTTTGCTTGACCCCCATGGGGGGCGGGTCGGGCATCGCCCGGCCCTGGGGGCCTCCAGTTGATACATGGTGCGCGGGGGGGGACTCGAACCCCCACACCATCGCTGGCGTCAGGACCTAAACCTGGTGCGTCTACCAATTTCGCCACCCGCGCACGAAGAAAGTGAAACAAGGGGCAGGAAACCGCGTTCCTGCCCCTTGCCATCGGGATTCGGCAAACCGGTGATTCTAGCCGGCTGCCGGCGCCGATTTCAGAATGCCCGCCTCTTCCACCGGGCGCGTGTCCTCGCCTTGCGGCCGTCGCACGCGGAACCAGGCCGCATACATGGCCGGCAACGCCAGCAGCGTGAGGGCTGTCGCGACGATCAGGCCACCCATGATGGCCACTGCCATCGGCCCCCAGAACACGCTGCGCGACAGCGGGATCATCGCCAGCACCGCCGCCGCGGCGGTCAGCACGATCGGCCGGAACCGCCGCACCGCGGACTCGACGATGGCCTCCCAGGCGGGCACACCGCGTGCGCGGTCCTGCTCGATCTGGTCGATCAGGATCACCGAGTTGCGCATGATCATGCCCATCAGCGCGATCACGCCCAGCAGCGCCACGAAGCCAAAGGGCCGGTCGAGCAGCAGCAGCGCGCCGGCCACGCCGGCAATGCCCAGCGGCCCGGTCAGGAAGACCAGCATGGCCCGCGAGAAGCTGTGCAGCTGCAGCATCAGCAGCGTGAAGATGATGAACAGCATCACCGGCACGCCGGCCGCGATCGACCCCTGCCCCTTGCTGCTCTCTTCCACCGAACCGGCGATGTCGATGCGGTAGCCCGCGGGCATCCTGGCTTGCAGTTCCTGCAGCATGGGCCACACCTGCATGGTCACCGTGGGGCCTTGCAAGCCCTCGACCACGTCGCCTTGCACCGTCACGGCGAACTGCCGGCCCTCGCGCCACATCACCCCGGGCTCCCAGGTGAAGCTGACCTTGGCAATCTGGGTGAGCGGGATCGCGCGCCCGCTGGCCGTGGGCAGGTAGGCGTTGCCGATGTCGGTGATGGCGTTGCGTTCGTCGGCGGGCTGGCGCAGCACGATGTCGATCAGCTTGTCGCCTTCGCGGTACTGGCCCACCGTCACGCCGGACAGCAGCGTGCGCGAGGCCTGTGCGATCGACTGGCTGGTCACGCCGAGCGCACGCGCCTTGTCCTGGTCGATTTCCAGGCGCAGCACCTTGATCGATTCATTCCAGTTGTCGTTGACCCCGCGCATGTTGGGATTGGCGCGCAGGATCTCCTTGGCCTGGTCGGCCCACTGGCGCACGACGCGCGCGTCATCACCCACCACGCGGAACTGCACCGGATACGGCACGGGCGGCCCGTTGGGCAACAGCTTCACCCGGCCGCGCGCCTCCGGAAACTCCTCCGCCAACACGGTGGGCAGGCGCATGCGCAGCGCCTCACGCTCCTTCAGGTCCTTGGGTAGCACGATGGCCTGCGCCACGTTGGTCTGCGGGAAGATCTGGTCCAGCGGCAGGTAAAAGCGCGGCACGCCGCTGCCCACCCACAGCGTCACCGATTCGATACCCGGCTCCTTCTTGACGCGCGCCTCGAAACGCTTGGCCAGCGCCTCGGTTTCGCCAATGGTGGTGCCCTCGGGCATCCACAGGTCCACCAGGATCTCCGGCCGGCTGGAATCAGGGAAGAACTGCTGCTGTACCTTGCCCATGCCCGCCAGGCCGAGCACGAAGGTGCCGATCGTCAGGCCAATGGTGATCCAGCGGTGCTCGACGCACCAGTCCACCGCGCGCCGGAAGCGGCTGTAGAACGGCGTGTCGAACAGCTCGTGTGCTTGGCCCTCGACCTTGCTGCGGTTGTGCAGCAGCTTCGCGCCCAGGTACGGCACGAAGTACACCGAGACGAACCACGAGATCAGCAGCGCCGCGGTGGTGACGGCAAAGATCGCGAACGTGTATTCCCCCACCGCCGACTTCGCCATGCCGATGGGCAAGAAGCCGGTGGCGGTGATCAGCGTGCCGGTGAGCATGGGCATCGCCGTCACGTCGTAGGCGAAGGTGGCCGCGCGCATCTTGTCGTAGCCCTCCTCGAGCTTGCGCACCATCATCTCCACCGCGATGATCGCGTCGTCCACCAGCAGGCCCAGCGCGATGATCAGGCTGCCCAGCGAGATCTTGTGCAGCCCGACGCCCCAGTAGTACATGGTGACGAAAGTGATGGCCAGCACCAGCGGGATGGTGATGCCCACCACCAGGCCAGGCCACACGTCGATGCGCAGCGGCTTGGTGTGCAGGCCCAGGCTGATGAAGCTGACGGCCAGCACCACCACCACCGCTTCGATCAGCACGCGCACGAACTCGCCCACCGAGCGTGACACCGCCCTGGGCTGGTCCTGCACCTGCTCGAGCTGTATGCCCACGGGCAAGTCCTGCTGGATGCGTGCGGTGGTGCTGCGCAACGCCTCGCCGAGCCGGATGATGTCGCCGCCCTTGGACATCGAGATGCCCAGTGCCACCACCTGCTTGCCCTGGTGGCGCACCTTCACCGCAGGCGGGTCCACGTAGGCGCGCCGGATCTCGGCAATGTCGCCCAGCCGCAGCGAGCTGGCCACGCCGGTCTGCGGGTTGATCGCGCGGATCGGGAAGCGCCGCAGCTCCTCCACCGAATGGAACTGGCCGCCGATGCGCACCTGCAGGTTGTCGCTGCCGGCGTTGAGCACGCCGGCACCTTCCACCGCGTTCTGCGCGCCCAGCTGGTTGATCACCTGGTTCATGTCCAGGCCCAGCTGCGCCAGGCGTTTTTGCGACACCTCGACGAACAGCTTCTCGGGCTGGGCGCCGAAGATTTCGACCTTGGCAACGTCGGGCACCTTCAGCAGCTGCTGGCGCACGTTTTCGGCCTGCACGCGCAGCTCTTCGTCGCTGAAGCCGTCGGCCAACAGCGCGTAGATGGAACCGTAGACGTCGCCGAACTCGTCGTTGAAGAACGGCCCGATCACGCCTTGAGGCAACGTGCCCCGCGCATCGCCAACCTTCTTGCGCACTTGGTACCAGACGTCCTGCACCTCCTTCGGCGGCGCGTTGTCGCGGATCTGGAAGATGGTGAGCGATTCGCCCGGCTTGGTGTAGCTGCGGATCTTGTCGGTGTAGGGCACCTCCTGCAGCGTCTTCTCGATCTTGTCGGTCACCTGCTCGGCCATCTGCTGGGCGGTGGCACCCGGCCAGAAGGCCTGCACCACCATGGCGCGGAAGGTGAACGGCGGGTCCTCGTCCTGGCCGAGCTGGAAGTACGCGGCCACGCCGAGCACCAGCAGCACGATCATCAGGTAGCGGGTCAGCGGCTGGTGCTCCAGCGCCCAGCGCGAGATGTTGAAGCGCGAGCTGGGCATGCCGTCCATCTCGGGCGTGCGGTTGTCCATCGGGGTTCCTTGTGATGCGTGGCTTCAGCGCACGGTCGAGGCCAGCGTGGTGCTGCGCGGCTCCACGTAGAGCTTGACCTTCTGACCCGGCGTCAGCACGTGCACGCCAGCGGTCACCACCGTCTGCCCGGCCGTGAGGCCGGCACTGACCAGCACCGCGTTGCCCTCGGCGCCCGCCACCTGGATCGGCTGCGGCCTGACCGTCATCGATGCCTTGTCCACCAGCCACACCGCCGTCTTGCCCTGCACTTCCATCACCGCCGCGAGCGGCAGCTTGGTCACGCCCACCGTCTTGGGCAGGTCCATGTGCACGGCCGCCGTCTGCCCCAGACGCACCGGCGCACGGCCGATGTCCGCCTTCACCAGAAAGGTTCGGGTCACCGGATCGGCCGCGGCCGCCACTTCCCGCACGGTGGCCGGCAGCGTGCTGCCGTCGCCCCAGAGCTTGGCCTTCAGCCCGCCGGTCACGCCCGCCAGCGCGCGCACGGCCGCCACCTGGTCCTCGGGTACGGAGAACACGACGTCGCGTGGGCCGTCATGCGCCAGGCGCAGCACCGGCGTGCCGGCACCCACCACGGCGCCCGGTTCGGCCTCCACACCTGTGATCACGCCGGCGGCGTCGGCCACCAGCGTGGCGTAGGCCGCCTGGTTGCTCTGCACGCCGGCCTGGGCGCGCGCCTGGTCCAGCTGCGCCTGCGCGGCTTTCAGTGCGGTCTCGCGGCGCTCCAGCTCCGCGGCGCTGATGAAGCCCTGGTCGCGCAAGTCCTTGAAGCGCTTGAAGTCGGCCGCGCTCTGGTCGTATTGCGCCTGCGCGGAGGTGAGCGCCGCACGAGCGGCTTGCTGGCCCAGCTGAAGGTCTTGCGGATCGAGCTGCGCAAGCACCTGTCCGGCCTTGACGGTAGCGCCCAGGTCGACCGCCCGCCGTACCAGCTTGCCCCCTACGCGGAAGGACAAGCGCGACTCGGTGCGCGCCTTCACCTCGGCGGCGAACTCGTGCGCCCCGCCTGCACTCTCGGGTGAGATCGTCACCGTGCGGACGGCGCGGATGGGCTCCGGGGCGGGTGCGGGCTTGGAGCAAGCAGCCAGCAGGCTGGCGGCAGCAACGGCGACGGCAGCGGCGAGTACGGTCGTGCGCATGGAGATTCCGATAACTGACTGACTGGTCAGTAATGTATTTCTGCAGACCCGCTGTGTCAATTCGCGCGTAGGCCACAATCCGCCCCGCCGTGAGCGTCGATCACTACGAAAACTTTCCTGTCGCCTCCTGGTTGTGCCCAGCCCGCCTGCGTCCTGCAGTGCGCGCCCTGTACTGGTTTGCCCGTACTGCTGACGACCTGGCGGACGAAGGCGACGCGCCGCCCGAGGACCGCCTGCAAGACTTGGCCGCTTACCGCGCAGCGCTCGAGCAGGCGATGGCCGGGCAGCCCGTGGCCCGCTGGCCAGAGGTGTTCGAGCCGCTGCGCCAGACACTGACTCGGCATCGCCTCGACCCTGCGCACTTGCACCATCTGCTCGACGCGTTCGAGCAAGACGTGCGCAACCCGTCTTATGCCGACCGGGCGCAACTGCTCGACTATTGCAGCCGCTCGGCCAACCCGGTCGGCCGTCTGCTGCTGCAGCTCTACGGCATCGGCGACATGCAAGCCCAACGCGAGTCCGACGCGGTGTGCAGCGCGCTGCAGCTCATCAACTTCTGGCAGGACCTGGGCGGGGATCTCGCGCGCGGCCGCTGCTACCTACCGCAGTCGGACCTTGCTCGCCACGGTCTGCGCCCGCCCGACGTGCAGCCGGGCCGCGACACGCCGGCCACGCGTGCGCTGCTGCGCGATCTGTGCACATGGAGCCAGGCGCTGATGCTCCAGGGGGCGCCGCTGGCCTGGCGGCTGCCCGGCCGCATCGGCTGGGAGCTGCGGCTGGTGGTGCAAGGCGGCCTGCGCATTCTTGAGAAAATCCGCCGCATGGACCATGCCGCGTTGAGCGTGCGCCCCGCCCTCGGCGGAGCGGACGCGGTTCCCCTTCTGTTGCGTGCCATCGCGATGCGCCCGGCGCACAAGGTGCCGGCGTGACGCCCCAGCAGTACGTGCAGGACAAGGCCGCTCAGAGCGGCTCTTCGTTCTATTACGCGTTTCTTTTCCTGCCACCGCCGCAACGCGCCGCGATCACGGCCTTCTACGCCTTTTGCCGCGAGGTGGACGACGTGGTGGACGAGGTGCGCGACCCCGGCGTGGCGGCCACCAAGCTGGCCTGGTGGCGCAAGGAGGTGGGCGAGTCCTTCGCCGGCAAGCCCACGCACCCTGCGATGAAGGCCTTGATACCCCACGTGCAGGCCTACGGCATCGAACAAAGACACCTGCTGGCCGTGGTCGAAGGCTGCGAGATGGATCTCTCGCAGACCCGCTACCTGGACTTTGCGGCGCTCGCGCGCTACTGCCACCTCGTGGCCGGCGTGGTGGGCGAAGTGGCTTCCAACATCTTCGGCCGCAGCGGCGAGCAGACGCTGGCCTACGCCCACAAGCTGGGCCTGGCGATGCAGCTGACCAACATCATCCGCGACGTGGGCGACGATGCGCGGCGCGGCCGCATCTACCTGCCGGTGGCCGAGCTGCAGCAGTTCGACGTGAAGGCGCACGAGATCCTCAAACGAGAGGCCCCATGGGGCTACAGCGACCGCTTCACCGCGCTCATGCGCTTCCAGGCCGAGCGGGCGCACCGCCTGTACGACGAAGCCCTGGCGTTGCTGCCTGCGTCCGATCGGCGTCAGCAGCGGCCGGGCCTCATGATGGGCAACATCTACCGCACGCTGCTGCGCGAGATCGAGGATGAGGGCTTCCGGGTGCTGCACCAGCGCATCGCACTCACGCCGCTGCGCAAACTGTGGATCGCGATGCGCACCAACTGGCAGGCCAGGTGAACCCAGCGCGCAAGCACCTGGCTGTCGTTGGCGGCGGCTGGGCCGGCCTGGCCGCCGCGGTCGAAGCGTCGGCACGCGGCCACCAGGTCACGCTGTTCGAGATGGCCCCGCAGCTCGGCGGCCGTGCGCGCAGCGTCGCCGATGCCGATGCGATGCTCGACAACGGTCAGCACATCATGATCGGCGCCTACCGCGAGACCTTGCGGCTGATGCGGCTGGTGGGTGCCGACCCTGACCAACTTCTGCTGCGACTGCCGCTCACGTTGCGCTACCCCGACGGCGGTGGCCTCCAGCTTCCGCCTGGCGCCCCGCTGCTGGCCTTCGCCCGCGGCGTGTTGGCCTGCCGCCGGTGGCCCTTGACCGCAAGGGGTGAACTGCTGATGCACGCCATGGGCTGGCTGGCGCGCAGCTTCAGCTGTCCGGCCGACTTCACGGTGGACCGGCTGACACGTGCGCTGCCGATTGCCGTGCGAGAGGATCTCATCGAGCCACTCTGCGTGGCGGCGCTCAACACGCCCGCCTCCCACGCCAGCGCCACGGTGTTCCTGCGCGTGCTCAAAGACGGTCTCTTCAGCGGCCCGGGTAGCGCCGACCTGTTGCTGCCGCGCGCACCCCTGAGCCGGCTGCTGCCCGAGCCCGCGCAGCAGTGGCTGCAGCGGCAAGGCGCGCAGTTGCGCCTGGGCGAGCGGGCGGCGAGCCTGGCGCGCGGCCCGGGTCACTGGCTGCTCGACGGCGCTCCCTTCGACGCCGTCGTGCTGGCCTGCAGCGCCAGCGAGGCGGCGCGTCTGGCAAAGCCCCTCGCGCCCTCCTGGGCCCGGGCGGCCGCCAACCTGCACTACGAGCCGATCATCACCGCCTACCTGCGCTGCGAGGGCGCACGCCTCGAACGGCCGATGACGGCACTGCGCGCCGGCCCGCAGGCGCCGGCACAGTTCGTCTTCGACCTCGGCGCCCTGGGCCTGCAGCCCGGGCGATTCGCCTTCGTCGTCAGCGGCGCTGCCGAATGGGTGAGCCGCGGCCTCGATGCCTGCGGCGAGGCTGTCTGCCGACAGGCGCAGGACGCTTTTCCGTCTGGCACCTGGCCCGGCGCGCCGCGCCTGCTGCGCGTGCTGGCCGAAAAGCGCGCCACTTTCGCTTGCACGCCCCAGCTCGCGCGCCCCGCCGCACTGGTGGCCGAGGGCCTGGTGGCGGCAGGCGACTACATCGAAGGCCCCTACCCGGCCACGATCGAAGGCGCCGTGCGCAGCGGGGTTGCGGCGGCCCACGCCCTGGCCCGCTGAAGCACGCCCCCGGTCGGCGCGTCAGCGCGCGAACGGCGCGGCCAGCGGCTCGCCGACGAACACCCCTTGCAGTGGCCATGCCACGCTCTTCCAATAGGCCTCCAGGGCCGAGCTGCCCTGCAGATAGTGCTGCAGCAGCACCTGCGGATGCGGAAACTTCTGCGGATGGTTGCAAGGCTCGCTCACGGTGCCGTAGCTCGCGGTCGCGCCGGCGTCCAGCCAGGCCAGCGCCGTCATCTGGCCCTTGTCGCGGTCCAGCAGCCCCCCAAAGGATGTGAGGTGGTCCGCCAGCGCCCCGTTCACCCACTCCAGGGTGTCGAGATGGTTCACCCGGGCCGCGCCGGTCTGGTAGACCAGCACCCGCGCCTTGCGCTGCGACGCCTCGCCATGCGCGAGCTGCACCTGCACGCCATGGCGGCGCAGCAGCCCCGCGGGCGGAAACAGCCGCGCTCGTACGTTGCGGGCCGCGTCCGCGGTCGATACGAAATACGCACTCACCGGTGGCGCGCCGCGCAACCCCAGTGTGCGATCGGCCGCCACGCCGCGGTCGATCAAGGCCTTGGCCTGCTGCACGCTGGACGCGGCCAGCAGCATGGACGGCCGCACGCCCAGTTCGCGGTAAGGCTTGGCCGTCGCCGCATTGAAATAGCGCGACGCGGGCGAAGGCGCACAGCTGTTCCTGCAGAGCGCGCCGTTATATCCGAGCGCCAGAGCGCCCGTGATCGAATTGCAGCCCACCGCATAGGGGACGGTCCAGGCCAGCGCCAACGCCTGCACGCGGGAGCCGAAGCGCTCGGCCACTTGCTGATGCAACCGCTCGAATTCGTCGGGCGTCAAGGCGGCACGCACGGGCAACTGCACCCGCAGCACCTGGTGCGGGCGCAATCGGCGCTTCTCGATGTAGTAGCCGCCCACCGCTTCGGAATACGGATCGTCGGTGTTGATAACGAGTCCGATTTCGGCTGCAGTGATGCGCCCGCTGACGCGAGGCACGGCTGTCCAGGCGGTGCCGCCGCCGGCCGCTTCTGCGGCGTGCGCGACGGCAGCGCACGCCACAAGCCATGCGGCCGTGACATACCGGCATACAGATTCGCTTTTCGCCATGCAAAATGAAGCAAAAACCCGCACAATCGCGGCCATGAGGAAAAAAGAGGGAAATACACCGACGATCCAGGTGCTGGAGCGTACGTTCGCGCTGCTTGATGTGCTGGCGGCGCACCAGGATCCCGTTTCGCTGAAAGAGATCAGCGACCGCACGGGCCTGCATCCATCCACGGCGCACCGCATTCTCAACGACCTGGCAGCCGGCCGGCTGGTGGACCGGCCCGAGGCGGGCAGCTACCGCCTGGGCATGCGGCTGCTGGAGTTGGGCAACCTGGTCAAGGCCCGGCTGGACGTGCGCGATGCCGCCCTGGGGCCCATGCGAGAGCTGCACAAGTTCACCCACCAGCCGGTCAACCTCTCGGTACGGCAAGGCGACGAGATCGTCTACATCGAGCGCACCTACAGCGAACGTTCGGGGATGCAGGTGGTGAGGGCGGTGGGCGGCCGTGCCCCGCTGCACCTCACCTCCGTGGGCAAGCTGTTCCTGGCGCACGACGACCCGCAGCGGGTACGCGCCTACGCCGCGCGCACCGGCCTGGCCGGCCATACGCGCAACAGCATCACCGACGTGGCGCGGCTGGAGCGCGAGCTCGCCCTCGTGCGGCAGACCGCGGTCGCCCGCGACGACGAGGAGCTGGAGCTCGGCGTGCGTTGCATGGCCGCCGGCATCTTCGACGACCAGGGCAAGCTGGTCGCGGGCCTTTCGATTTCAGCGCCCGCCGATCGGCTCGAAGAGTCGTGGCTGGAGCGGGTCAAGGGCACGGCATCGCAGATCTCGTCTGCGCTGGGGCACCGCGGCTAGGACGCCTGCCGGCAAGCCCCGGCAGCCGCTCAGGAAGCGAGCTTGGGTTCGGCGACCGTGGTGGTCGCCGGCTGTGCGCTGTGGGTCTCGACCCACTTGCGGATGCGCTCGGCATCGCCAATGCGCGAGTATTTGCCGGCGGAATCGAGCAGCACGAAGATCAGCTTGCGGCCTGCGAGCTCCGCCTGCATCACCAGGCAGCGGCCGGCCTCGGCGATATAGCCGGTCTTCTGCAGGCCGATGTCCCACGAAGGACTGCGCACCAGCGCGTTGGTGGTGCGGAACTGGAGCTGCCGCCGGCCCACCGCCACCCGATGCTCGGGCGAAGTCGACAGCTCGCGGATCAGCTCATGCTGATGCGCCGCCTTCACGAGCTGGGCCAGGTCCGGGGCACTGGACTGGTTTCGGCTCGACAGGCCGGTGGGCTCGACATAGCGCGTATCGTTCATGCCAAGTTCGCGCGCCTTTGCATTCATGGCCGCCACGAAGGCATCGAGACCGCCCGGATAGTGACGACCCAGCGCATTGGCAGCACGGTTCTCCGACGCCATCAGGGCCAGATGCAGCATCTCACCGCGGGTGAGCTGGGTGCCCACCGCGAGACGGGAGCCGCTGTGCTTCTCGGTGTCCACGTCGTCCTGCGTGATGGTGAGCACCTCGTCCAGCGGCTGCTGCGCCTCCACCACCACCAGCGCCGTCATCAACTTGGTGATCGAGGCGATCGGCAGCACTGCGGCGGCGTTCTTGCTCAGCAGCACCTCGTCCGTGTCCTGGTCGAGCACCAGGGCCACGCTGGACTTCAGGTCGAGGGGATCGTCGGTGGCATGCAACCCGGCGAGCTTGCCGAAGGACGGACGCGCCGGCGCCACCCGCACGACCGAGCGCCGGACGGACGCCTTGTACCGCTTGGGGGCCACCACCTTGGCCTTCACCGAGCTCGACTGCTTCACCGCCTTGCGTGCACGGCTCTTGGCGTCGGCGTCTGCGGGGTGCGCAAGCGCCAGCGCGACCAGCAGGCCGACACAACAAGAAACGAGACGGTGAAACTTCGGGCTCATGTCGCAACTACCTTTCGACCCAGCCGCAGTGTAGGGGAGTAGGAAAAGTAGCGCAAGATCAAGCTCTTACGCAACCTTTCTCAAGTGAGCCCTGCGGAAAATTCCTCACCCCTGCGCGGCGACACGATCCGTCTGGCCTTGTAACTTGTTGAGCGCGGACAGGTAGGCCTTCGCCGAGGCGACCACGATGTCCGGGTCCGCCCCCACGCCGTTGACCACCCTGCCGCCATGCTGCAGGCGGACGGTCACCTCGCCTTGGGATTCTGTGCTGCCGGAGGTGATGGCGTTCACCGAATAAAGAAGCAGTTCCGCCCCGCTTTTCACCTCGGACTCGATCGCCTTCAGCGTGGCGTCCACCGGGCCGTTGCCGTCGCTTTCGACGTGGTATTCCACATCCCCGGCGGCAAACGCCACCTTGGCATGCGGACGCTCGCCGGTCTCGGACCGCTGCTGCAGCGCCAACAGGCGAAAGTGCTCCTGCTCGTGCGTGACGCTTTCGTCGCCCACCAGCGCGATGATGTCCTCGTCGAAGATCTCGCTCTTGCGGTCGGCCAGGTCCTTGAAGCGGGCGAAGGCCGCGTTGACGTCGGCTTCCGACTCCAGCTCGATGCCCAGCTCCTGCAGGCGCTGCTTGAAGGCGTTGCGGCCGGACAGCTTGCCCAGCACGATCTTGTTGGCAGACCAGCCCACGTCTTCGGCGCGCATGATCTCGTAGGTGTCGCGCGCCTTGAGCACGCCGTCCTGGTGGATGCCGGAAGCATGGGCGAAAGCGTTGGCCCCCACCACCGCCTTGTTGGGCTGCACAACGAAGCCGGTGGTCTGCGACACCATGCGCGAGGCCGGTACGATCTGGGCGGCATCGATGCCGAGCTCCAGGCCGAAGTAATCGCGTCGCGTGCGCACCGCCATCACCACTTCTTCCAGCGCACAGTTGCCGGCGCGCTCGCCCAAGCCGTTGATCGTGCACTCCACCTGGCGTGCGCCGCCGATCTTCACGCCAGCCAGCGAGTTGGCCACCGCCATGCCCAGGTCGTTGTGGCAATGCACCGACCAGATGGCCTTGTCAGCGTTGGGAATACGCTCGCGCAGGGTCTTGATGAAATTGCCGTAGAGCTCGGGAATGGCATAGCCCACGGTGTCGGGGATGTTGATCGTGGTGGCACCCTCGGCGATCACCGCTTCGAGCACCCGGCAGAGAAAATCAACGTCGGATCGATACCCGTCCTCGGGCGAGAACTCCACGTCCGCGCACAGGTTGCGTGCGAACCGCACGGCCAGCTTCGCCTGCTCGAACACCTGGTCGGGCGTCATGCGCAGCTTCTTCTCCATATGCAACGCGCTGGTGGCGATGAAGGTATGGATACGCGGCGAGGCCGCGCCCTTCAGCGCCTCGGCCGCGCGCGAGATGTCGCGGTCGTTGGCACGCGCCAGCGAGCAGACCGCGCTGTCCTTGATCGCGTCGGCGATCGCCTTCACAGCCTCGAAGTCGCCGTTGGACGAAGCCGCGAAGCCGGCCTCGATCACGTCGACGCGCAGGCGCTCCAGCTGGCGCGCGATGCGCAGCTTCTCTTCGCGGGTCATCGAAGCGCCGGGCGACTGCTCGCCGTCGCGCAAGGTGGTGTCGAAGATCACGAGCTTCTCGGCCATGGGGTCTCCTCAGGAAATCAAGCGGCGGCGGTGGTGTGGAGCTTCAGGGGCCGCAACGCGCCGGCCCGCGCCACAGCCGACAAGACAGCCTGCAGGGAAGCGTTGACGATGTTCTCGTCGACGCCCACGCCGAACAGCGCCGGCTCGTCGCCCACCCTCACCTCCAGGTAGGCGGCGGCGCGCGCCTGGGCGCCTGCCCCCAGCGAATGCTCGTGGTAGTCGAGCACCTTCACCGACACGCCGATGGCACGCGACAGGCCATCAACGAATGCATCGACCGGGCCGTTGCCCTGGCCGGCGAGCGGCATGGCGCAGCCCGCCAACACGACCTCGGCCTTCACGTGCACACGGCCAGCAGCCTCCGACTGCACCAGCTGCGAGAGTCGGGCAGCATCCTCGCCGAGGCCGTACTCGTGCTGGAAGATCCGCCAGATGTCGGCGGCCGTCACTTCGCGGCCCTGCGCGTCCATCACTTTCTGCACGGCCTGGCTGAACTCGATCTGCAGACGGCGCGGCAACTCCAGGCCGTATTCGGTCTCCAGCAGGTAGGCGATGCCGCCCTTGCCTGACTGGCTGTTCACGCGGATCACCGCCTCGTAGCTGCGGCCCAGGTCCTTCGGGTCGATCGGCAGATAGGGCATCTCCCACACATCGCCCTCGTGTCGCGCGGCGAACGCCTTCTTGATCGCGTCCTGGTGCGAGCCGGAAAACGAGGTGTAGACCAGGTCGCCCACGTACGGATGACGCGGGTGCACCGGCAACTGGTTGCAGTATTCGACGGTTCGGCGGATCTCGTCGATGTCGGAGAAGTCAAGTTGCGGGTCCACGCCCTGCGTATACAGGTTGAGCGCGATGTTCACCAGGTCCACGTTGCCGGTGCGCTCGCCATTGCCGAACAGGCAGCCCTCGACACGGTCGGCGCCGGCCATCAGGGCCAGCTCAGCGGCCGCAGTGCCCGTGCCGCGGTCGTTGTGGGGATGCACCGACAGCACGATGCTGTCGCGGCGCTCCAGGTGGCGATGCATCCATTCGACCATGTCGGCGAACACATTGGGCGTGGAGTGCTCCACCGTGGTGGGCAGGTTGACGATGCACTTGCGCTCGCGGGTCGGCTGCCATTCGGCCGTGACCGCATCCACCACGCGCTTGGCCACCTCGAGCTCGGTGTCAGAGAACATCTCCGGCGAATACTCGAAACGCCAGTCGGTGGCGGGCTGTGCATCGGCCAACCGTTTGATCAGCTGCGCATGGCTGGAGGCGAGCTCCACCACGCCCTCCACGTCCACCCCCAGCACGACCCGGCGCATCACCGGCGCGGTGGCGTTGTACAGGTGCATGATCACCCGTTTGGCACCCAGCACCGACTCGAAGGTACGTCGGATCAGATGCTCGCGCGCCTGCGTCAACACCTGGATCGTCACGTCGTCGGGCACCAGGTTCTCTTCGATCAGCAGGCGCACGAAGTCAAAGTCGGTCTGCGACGCGGACGGAAAACCGACCTCGATCTCCTTGAAGCCGATGCGCACCAGCGTCTCGAACATGCGCAGCTTGCGCTCGGGATTCATCGGCTCGATCAACGCCTGATTGCCGTCGCGCAGGTCGGAGCTGCACCAGACCGGCGCCTGAGTCAGCACGGCATCGGGCCACGTGCGGTCGGTCAGGCGCACGGTGGGCGTGGGTTTGTACTTTGCGGCGGGGTTCTTCAGCATGGCCATCGGGAACTCCTTGACTGTGTTGTTGGCAACGCCGCAAAAGCAAACGGCCCGCTGCGTTGCGCTGGGCGGGCCGTTGATCCGGGGAAGAGTTTGCTCGTGTGCAGACGAAAACGATCAGCGCGCCCGAAGCACTCCTAGTAGAAGCAGCGAAATGGCAGCGAGACGAATCGTCATAGGCCGGTCAATATAACACGCGTTTGCCGCGGCGCAACATTCTCTAGCGGTGAAGCCCCGCTTCGTCGGGCTCCTCGGTGGAGGTGGCGATCACACTGACCGGCTTGCCCTTCATGCGCTTGTACACATACACCGCGTAGCCCGACAGGCCGTACACCGCGAACAGGGCAAACAGCACCAGCGGCGGATGGATGTTGATCACCGCGATGCCCAGCGCAATGGCCACGATCACGATGAACGGCACGGTGCGCTTGAAGCTCACGTCCTTGAAGCTGTAGAACGGCACGTTGGTCACCATCGTGAGGCCGGCATAGAGCGTGAGGGCGAAGGTGGTCCAGGACAGCCAGTCCGCAGCGCGCGACACGACCTTGAAGCCGGCATCGTCCATCACCCAGATGAAGCCGATCACCAGCGCCGCGGCGGCCGGACTGGGCAGCCCCTGGAAGAATCGCTTGTCGACCACCGCGATGTTGGTGTTGAAGCGCGCGAGCCGCAGCGCCGCGCCCGAGCAATACACGAAAGCCGCGATCCAGCCCAGCTTGCCCAGGCCCTTGAGCGCCCATTCGTAGACGATCAGCGCCGGCGCCGCACCGAAGCTCACCATGTCCGACAGGCTGTCCATCTGCTCGCCGAAAGCGCTTTGCGTGTTCGTCATGCGCGCAACACGGCCGTCGAGGCTGTCGAGCACTGCGGCCGAGAAGATGCCCACCGCCGCCAGGTCGAAGCGGCCGTTCATCGCCATCACGATCGCGTAGAAGCCGCCGAACAGCGCTGCCAGCGTGAACAGGTTGGGCAGGATGTAGATGCCTTTGCGGCGCGGACGCGGCGGCGCGACGACATCCACGTCGTCGTCGTGTTCCAGGAGGGGGTCGGGGGTCATCGGGCGCGAGGATACCTCACGATAGCACTCGAATCCCCTCTGGGACAGGCCGCGCAGCGGCCAGGGGCCGCGCCTTTCAGCGCCCGCTTCGCGATCCCGGTTTCCCGGTCGCGAAGCGCAACCCCTCGGGGGTGGCCACAAGGCGGCCGGGGCTCACTAGTTCCGGCTCTTGTCCACCAGCTTGTTCGCCTTGATCCACGGCATCATCGCGCGCAGCTTCTCGCCCACCTGCTCGATCGGGTGCTCCGCGGTGAGGCGGCGGCGCGAGGTCAGCGTCGGCGCGCCGGCCTTGTTCTCGAGGATGAAGCTCTTGGCGTATTCGCCGGTCTGGATGTCCTTCAGCGCCTGGCGCATCGCGTTCTTCGTGGCTTCGGTCACCACCTTCGGGCCGGTCACGTACTCGCCGTACTCCGCGTTGTTGGAGATCGAGTAGTTCATGTTCGCGATGCCGCCCTCGTAGATCAGGTCCACGATCAGCTTGAGCTCGTGCAGGCACTCGAAGTACGCCATCTCGGGCGCGTAGCCGGCTTCCACCAGCGTCTCGAAGCCGGCCTTGATCAGCTCGACGGTGCCGCCGCACAGCACGGCCTGCTCGCCGAACAGGTCGGTCTCGGTCTCCTCGCGGAAGCTGGTCTCGATGATGCCTGCCTTGCCGCCGCCGTTGGCGGCCGCGTAGCTGAGCGCCAGGTCGCGCGCCTTGCCGGTCTTGTCCTGGTGCACCGCGATCAGGTGCGGCACGCCGCCGCCTTGCGTGTAGGTGTTGCGCACCGTATGGCCAGGCGCCTTGGGCGCCACCATCCACACGTCGAGGTCGGCACGCGGCACGACCTGGCCGTAATGCACGTTGAAGCCGTGCGCGAACGCCAGCGACGCGCCTTCGCGGATGTTGGGCTCCACCTCGTTGGCGTACACGGAGGCGATCTGCTCGTCGGGCAACAGGATCATCACAGCGTCGGCGCTCTTCACCGCTTCGGCCACTTCGGCCACCTTGAGCCCGGCGCGCTCGGCCTTGCTCCAGGAGGCGCCGCTGCGGCGCAGGCCGACGGTGACCTTGACGCCGCTGTCGTTGAGGTTCTGCGCATGCGCATGGCCTTGCGAGCCGTAGCCGATGATCGTGACGTTCTTGCCCTTGATCAGGCTCAAGTCCGCATCCTTGTCGTAATAGACCTTCATGGTTCTCGCTCCAAAAAACATTTGAAGGGCTCCGCCAGGAGCCCGCTTCTACATCCTCACACCCTCAGGATGCGCTCGCCACGGCCGATGCCGCTGGCACCGGTGCGCACGGTTTCGAGGATCGCCGTGCGATCGATCGCTTCGAGGAAGGCATCGAGTTTTTCGCCGTTTCCGGTGAGCTCGATGGTGTAGCTCTTTTCGGTGACGTCGATGATGCGGCCGCGGAAGATGTCGGCCATGCGCTTCATCTCCTCGCGCTCCTTGCCCACCGCGCGCACCTTGATGAGCATCAGCTCGCGCTCGGTGAAGCTGCCCTCTGTGAGGTCCACCACCTTCACCACCTCGATCAGGCGGTTGAGGTGCTTGGTGATCTGCTCGATCACGTCGTCGGAGCCAGTGGTCACGATGGTCATGCGCGACAGCGACGGGTCTTCCGTCGGCGCCACCGTGAGGCTTTCGATGTTGTAGCCGCGCGCCGAAAACAAGGCAACGACGCGCGAGAGTGCGCCGGGCTCGTTCTCGAGCAGCACGGCGATGATGTGTTTCATGAGGTTCGTCCTTCGCGCTCTTCAGTCTGGCGGCGGTAACCGACAGCCCTTGGCCACGCTTTCCGAAAAAGGAAATTTGAAATGTCCGAAGTGCTCGGCCCGATTCCCGCTGCACCCGGCGGCGGCGCGGTAACGCCGCCACCCGTTCAGCGGTGCACGGGCTTCACAGGTCCTCGGAACCCAGCAGCATCTCCGTGATGCCCTTCCCGGCCTGCACCATCGGCCAGACGTTCTCCGTCGGGTCGGTGCGCACGTCGAGGAATACCGTGCGGTCCTTGAGCTTGATCGCCTCGCGCAGCGCCGGCTCCACGTCCTGCGGCTTCTCGACCAGCAATCCGACGTGGCCGTAGGCTTCGGCCAGCTTCACGAAATCGGGCAACGCATCCATGTAGCTGTGCGAGTAGCGGCCCCCGTAGTCGAGTTCCTGCCACTGGCGCACCATGCCCAGGTAGCGGTTGTTCAGCGAGACCACCTTGACCGGCGTCTTGTACTGCTGGCAGGTCGAGAGCTCCTGGATGCACATCTGGATCGAGCCTTCGCCGGTGATGCAGAACACATCGCTGTCCGGCTTCGCGAGCTTGATGCCCATCGCATACGGCAGGCCCACGCCCATGGTGCCCAGGCCGCCGGAGTTGATCCAGCGGCGCGGCTCGTCGAAGCGGTAGAACTGCGCGGCCCACATCTGGTGCTGGCCCACGTCGGACGTGATGTAGGCGTCGCGGTCCTTGGTGAGCTCCCACAGCGTCTCGACCACCTGCTGCGGCTTGATCACCTCGTTGCTGCGCTTGTAGGCCAGGCACTCGCGCTTGCGCCACTCGTTGATCTGGCCCCACCACTGCGACAGCGAGGCCTTGTCGGGCTTCTGCTGCGACTCCTTCAGCTGGGCGATCAGCTCCTGCAGCACGTCTTTCACGTCGCCGACGATCGGGATATCGACCTTCACCCGCTTGGAGATCGACGAGGGGTCGATGTCGATGTGGATGATCTTGCGTTCCACCGACGAGAAATGCTTAGGGTTGCCGATCACCCGGTCGTCGAAGCGCGCACCCACGGCCAGCAGCACGTCGCAGTGCTGCATGGTCATGTTGGCCTCGTAGGTGCCGTGCATGCCCAGCATGCCGAGGAACTTGGGGTCGGTGCCGGAAATGGCGCCCAGGCCCATCAGCGTGTTGGTGCAGGGGTAGCCGAACAGTTCGGTCAGCTCGCGCAGCTCTTCCGACGCGTTGCCCAGGATCACGCCGCCGCCGGAGTAGATGTACGGGCGCTTGGCGTTGAGCAGCAGTTGCAGGGCCTTGCGGATCTGCCCGCCATGGCCCTTGCGCACCGGGTTGTACGAGCGCATTTCCACCCGCTCGGGGTAGCTGAAGGTGGTGCGGTTCAGCGAGACATCCTTGGGGATGTCCACCACCACGGGGCCCGGACGGCCGGTACGGGCAATGTGGAAAGCCTTCTTGATGGTGGCGGCCAGGTCGCGCACGTCTTTCACCAGGAAGTTGTGCTTGACGATCGGGCGCGTGATGCCGACCGTGTCGCACTCCTGGAAGGCGTCGAGGCCGATCGCCGGGGTGGGCACCTGGCCGGTGACGATCACCATCGGGATCGAGTCCATGTAGGCCGTGGCGATGCCGGTGACGGCATTCGTCACGCCAGGGCCGGACGTCACGAGCGCCACGCCCACATCACCGGTGGCACGCGCATAGCCGTCGGCCGCATGCACGGCCGCCTGCTCATGGCGCACCAGCACGTGCTGGATCGACTCCTGCTTGTACAGCGCGTCGTAGATGTACAGGACGGCCCCGCCCGGATAGCCCCAGAGGTGCTTCACACCTTCGAGCTGCAGGCAGCGGACGAGGATTTCGGAGCCGTTCAGCTCCAGGGAACCCGAATGGGAGGATTGGTGCGGTTGTGCCGAGGCGGCACGCTTGATTTCCGCGGCAGACATGTCCATTTCGAACCTCTGTGATTTTCTCTGACGAAAAACCATCGGTGCTCCTCTTCTCGCCCTCGTGAGGCGGATTCAGAACCTGCGCGGTCAAAAACGACGATGCCCCGGTAGGGCACCTGCTTGAGACCCATTACTTGCGTTGTGCGAAGCAGCATTATGCATCTGTTGGCGCGGGCGCGCGTGTCAGCAAGCCCGATGCCGGGCCCATGCATAATCCGGCGCTTCCAACGTCGCGTCCTCCGAGCCTCCTCTTTCCTTGGCTACCGACAAAGAACTCTCGGACTTCCTCAAGAGCGTCGAAAAGCGGGCATTCAAGCGCACGGCCTATACCGTTCGCGACGACGACGCCGCGCTTGACATCGTGCAGGAGGCCATGATCCGGCTGGCCGAGAAATACGCCGACCGCCCCCCGGCCGAGCTGCCGCTGCTGTTCCAGCGCATCCTGTCGAACGCGACGATGGACTGGTTCCGGCGCCAAAAAGTGCGCAATGCCGTCGTCCACAACTTCTCCGACTTCGACGGCGCCGATGATGATGGCGATTTCGACCTGCTGGAGATGCTGGAGGCGGTCGAGGGCAGTGTGGCGCAGGAGAGCGCGGCGGAGTCGGTCTCCCGGGCGCAGATCCTGCTACTGATCGATACCGAAGTTGCTCTGTTGCCGGCTCGTCAACGGGAGGCGTTTTTGTTGCGTTACTGGGAGGAACTCGACGTCGCCGAAACCGCCGCCGTCATGGGCTGCTCGGAGGGCAGCGTCAAGACGCATTGCTCCCGTGCGGTCCATGCCTTGGCAAAGGCGCTCCGGGCCAAGGGAATCGCGCCATGAACAACTCGAAGCTGTACACCCCAAGGGACCTGGATGCACTGCAGGCCCGCTTTGCTCTGCGCGTCGCGGCGCGCCTGACCGAGCGCGCGGAACAAACGCCCGCCGACATCTCCGAACGTCTGCGCTTTGCGCGCGAGCAGGCGCTCGCACGCGCACTGGCCAGTCGCCGGTCCAGCGCAGCGCCGATGGCCGTGGTGGCGCAGCCGGGAGGCAGCGCCACGTTGGCGCGGCACGGACGTCAAGGCAGCGCGTGGTGGCTCAAGCTGGCCTCCTTCGTGCCGCTGCTCATGCTGGTGGCCGGCCTGTCCGTCATAGAGGAACTGCACGACCGCACGCAGATCGCTGCCGCCGCCGAGATCGACGTCGCGCTGCTGGCCGACGATTTGCCGCCCGATGCCTATCGCGACGAGGGCTTCGTCGAGTTCATGAAGACCGTCCAGGAGTGAACGCCGCATGCGCATTGCTGGCAAGCGGCTCCTGACAGCCTGGCTCGCGTCCTGGGTGTTCGCCGCAAGCGTACAGGCACAACCGGCAGACGCTGCCCGCCGGCCGCCCAGCGCGTCGCCAAAGGCGCAGTTGGCGCCACGGCCCAACCCCGAGTGGCAATCCCTCACACCGGCTCAGCGCGCCGCGCTGGCGCCCTTGGAACGGGACTGGTCCAGCATCGACGCCGCCCGCAAGGAAAAGTGGCTCGACATCGCGGCACGGTTTCCCTCGATGTCCGCTGCCGAGCGGCAGCGGATCCAGGCGCGAATGACCGAGTGGGCGCGTCTGTCGCCCAAGGAGCGCGGAGAAGCCCGGCTGCACTACCAGGAGCTGCGGCAACTCAGCCCGGCCGAACGGCAGGCACGCTGGGAGCAGTACCAGGCACTGCCGCCAGACCAGCGCCGCGAGCTTGCCGCGCGTGCCGCCCCGAGTGCTCCCGAGCGCGCGGCGCCACGGGCACCGCGTGGGGCAGCCTCGGCCCCCGTGCCGAAATCGAACATCGTCTCCGCCATGCCCCCGCCAAGGGCGCCGGTCAAGCCAGTGGCACCTACCGTGGTGCAAGCCAAGCCGGGCGCGACCACGACGCTGATGTCCAAGCCACCGGCGCCGCCCGCCCACCAGCAGCCGGGTTTGCCCAAGGTGGCCGCCACACCCGGCTTCGTCGATCGCAGCACGCTGTTGCCCCAGCGCGGCGCGCAGGCGGCGGGTACTCGGCCCGCCTCGGCAGCCTCGGCCCCGAACCGCCGGTGAACGGGCCGGCTGACCTCCTGCGGGCGCCGCCCCTGGCGCGGCGGCTCGCCTGCTTCCTCTACGAGGGCGTACTGCTCTTCGGCGTGGTCATGATCGCCGGCTACCTGTATTCCAGCCTGACCCAACAGCGCCACGCCTTGCAGGGCCAGCACGGGCTGCAGGCGTTTCTGTTCATCGTGCTCGGCATCTACTTCGTCTGGTTCTGGTCTCATGGAGGACAGACCGTGGCGATGAAAACCTGGCACATCCGGCTGGTGGCCGCAGACGGCCAGCCGGTGAGCCAGGCGCGCGCGGCAGCGCGCTACCTGCTCAGCTGGCTGTGGTTCCTGCCGGCACTGGCGGTCGCCCATGTCGCCGGAGTCGGCACGCTCGGCGGGCTGTTCGGCGCCCTGGCGCTGGGGGTGCTGGCCTACGCTGCGCTGTCCTACCTGCATCCGTTGCGTCAGTACTGGCACGACGTCTTTTGCGGCACGCGCCTGATCACCTACCGCCCGCCCCCGCGTTGACGGCAGGGCGGCAGAATCCCGGGATGGACAATCCACACAAGGGCCGAACAGGACTCGATCGCCTGCTGCGCGCCTGTGGCTACTCGGTGCAAGGACTCTGGGCGGCCTACCGGGGCGAAAGCGCGTTTCGCCAGGAATTCTGGGCGGCCGTGGTACTGGTGCCGGCGGCCTTCTGGGTCGGGCGAAACTGGGTCGAGACCGTGCTGCTGATCGGCTCGGTGGTCCTGATGCTGATCGTCGAGTTGCTCAACTCCGGCATCGAAGCCGTGGTGGACCGCGTCTCCTACGAAATGCACCCGTTGTCCAAGCGTGCCAAGGACCTGGGCAGTGCCGCCGTGTTCCTCTCGGTCGGCAGTTGCGCGGCCCTCTGGCTGGCGACCATGTGGCTGCACTGGGGAGCCGGCTCATGACGGCAGCGCTGTCGGTGTGCGTGTACTGCGGCTCGCGCCACGGCGACTCACCCGCCTTCACCGCGGCGGCGCGACGCCTCGGGCAGGCGATCGGCACGCGCGGTGGGCGCCTGGTGTACGGCGGCGGCAAGGTGGGTTTGATGGGCGAAGTGGCCGACGCCACACTGGCCGCAGGCGGCCAGGTGGTCGGCGTGATTCCCGATTCGCTGATGCGCCGGGAGGTCGGCCACGACCGGCTGTCCGAGCTGCACGTGGTGCCCACGATGCACCAGCGCAAACAGATGATGGCCGAGCGGGCGGACCTGTTCATCGCCTTGCCTGGCGGCATCGGCACTTTCGAAGAGCTGTTCGAGGTGTGGACCTGGCGCCAGCTGGGCTACCACGACAAGCCGATCGGCCTGCTGAACATCGAGGGCTACTACGATGCGCTGCTCGCGTTCCTGGAGCAGACGGTCGCGCGCGGCTTTCTGTCGCCCGCACAGCGCGCGGTGATGGAGGTGGGCTCGGATCCTGCCGAGTTGCTCGACCGGCTGGCAGCGCTGGCCGTGCTGGCGGCACAGCCGGACGACTACACGCAGATCTGAGGCGCGCCGGTGCGCGCTGGATTCAGATGGCGCCTTCGTCGGTCTCGCCGGTGCGGATGCGCACCACCTGCTCCACCGCGGTGACGAAGATCTTGCCGTCGCCGATCTTGCCGGTCTTGGCGGCCTTGATGATCGACTCGATGCAGCGCTCGACGTCGGCGTCCTTCACCACGACCTCGACCTTCACCTTGGGCAGGAAGTCGACCACGTACTCGGCGCCCCGGTAGAGCTCGGTATGGCCTTTCTGGCGGCCAAAACCCTTGACTTCGGTGACCGTGAGGCCGGACACGCCCACCTCGGCAAGCGCCTCGCGCACTTCTTCGAGCTTGAAGGGCTTGATGATGGCGGTGATCTGCTTCATGGGGACTCCGGCGCTGGAATGGGAACGATTGGGCGCATTTAAACATGGAACATGGCCCCCATGGGACACTGGCCCGCGCCCCCAAGACCACCGCGATGGACCACTCCGCGTCGCTGAGCCTGCAGATCGTCGACGACCCCTCGGCCATGGACCGGGAGGCCTGGAACACCTTGCTCGCACAGCAGCCGCATCCCACGCCTTTCATGCGGCTGGAGTACCTGGCTGCGTTGCACGCGTCGGGCAGCGCGACAGCCGCCACCGGCTGGGTGCCCTGCTTCATGACGCTGCGGCTGGGCGACCGCCTGCGTGGAGGCTGCGCGCTCTACCTGAAGGAGCACTCCTACGGCGAGTACGTGTTCGACTGGGCCTGGGCAGACGCCTACCAGCGCCACGGCCTGCCCTACTACCCCAAGTTGCTGTGCGCCGTGCCGTTCACGCCGGTGCCGGGCTCTCGCCTGCTGGCCGCGGACGATGAAGCGCGGGGCCTGCTGCTGCAGGGCATGAGCCGCCTGGCCGCCGACAACCAGCTTTCCTCGGCCCATCTGCTCTTTGGCGACGGGGCCGACATGGCGGCGGCGCGTGACCAGGGCTGGCTGCTTCGCGGCAATGTCCAGTTCCACTGGCACAACCGGTCGCCACAGCCGTATGCCGACTTCAGCGACTTTCTGGCCAGCCTGCAGCGCGACAAGCGCAAGAAGATCCAGCAGGAACGGCGCCGCGTGTCCGAGGCCGGCGTGCGGTTCACGGTGCACCCGGGGCCGGAGATCAATGCAGCGCAGTGGGACTTCTTCTACCGCTGCTACACGCGCACCTACCGCGAGCACGGCTCCACGCCTTATCTCACGCGCGACTTCTTCGCGCACATGGCGGCCGACATGCCCCAAGCCTGGCTGATGTTCGTCGCGCAGCGAGGCGGCCACCCGATCGCCAGCTCGCTGATCGCGCTCGACCCGCAGCGGCGCATCGCGTATGGCCGCTATTGGGGCGCCCTGGAACACGTGCCCCTGCTGCACTTCGAGGCCTGCTATTACCAGCCGCTGCAGTGGTGCATTGCCCAGGGCTACCAGCGCTTCGAAGGCGGCGCACAAGGCGAACACAAGATGGCGCGCGGACTGCTGCCGGTGCGCACCCCGTCAGCACACTGGCTGGCGCATCCGCGCTTCGCCAACGCGGTGGCCGAGTTCCTGCAGCGCGAAGGCGCCGGCGTGGACGCCTACGTGGACGAACTGCGCGAGCGCAATCCCTTCAAGGCTGCTTGAAGTCTCCCGCCACGCCGAAGACAAACGCCTGCGGCTTCAGGTGCCGCCGCATCGCGGCGTTGACCTGCTCCGCCGTCAGCGCCGCCAACGCGTCGTCGACCTTCTGGCTGATCTCGAAGGTGCGGTCGAGAAAGAGGTTGCTCGCCAGGGTGCTGGCCACGGTGGCGTCCTGCGCACGGCTCAAGCGGCGGAAGTTCAGCAGCGCGGCCTTGGCGCTGTCCACCTCCTGGGGGGTGAGGCCCTGCTGCAGCGCACGCGCCACTTCCTCGCGGAACGCCTGCTCCACCTTGTCGCGGTTCTGAGGCGCGAAGATGGCGCCGCCGATCCACAGCGAGTTGCGCTCGAAGTTGTTCCAGCTCACCGTGCTGTAGGTGCTGTAGGACAGCCCCTCGGTTTCGCGGATGCGCTTCCACAGCCGTGAGTCGCCGCCCGAGCCGAGGATGAAGTTGCCCAGCATCACGGCCGGATAGTCGGCGTCCAGGTCGTTGAGCTCGATGCGTTGCTGCACGCTCAGCACTGCGTTCTGCTTGTCCGGCGTCTTGAACTCCAGTCGCGCAGGCGGCGGCAGGTACAGCGGCGTGGCCACGCGCGCAAAGGCCACCGTGCTCTTCCACTGGCCGAAGGCCGAGTCCAGCGCCCGCCGCACGGCCGCCGGATCGAAGTCGCCCACCGCACCGAACTGCGCATGCGATGCGCCGTAGAAACGGGCGTGGAAGTCACGCAACTGCTGCGCGTCGACAGCCTTGATCTCCTCCACCAACTCGTCGAAGCTGCGCGCGTAGCGCACGTCACCGCGCGGATAGGGGTTGCCGTGGCGCGCGAGCGCATTGGCCACAATCGCCTGCGGATCGTCGCGCTGCTGCTGCACGGCTGTGAGCGCCTGGCGCCGCAACTCCTCGAGCGCAGGCGCGGGGAAGCTGGATTCGCGCAGCAAGTGGCCCAGCAGCGCGATCGCCTCGGGAAAAGTGTCGCGGCGCGACGTGATGTTCACGACCAGTGCGCCCGCCCCGCCACCGAACGACAGCTCGGTCCTGAGCTGGTCGAGGCGGTCCTGGATCTGCTCGCGCGTCATGCGCGCCGTGCCGCGGTCGAGCATGCGCGCGGTCATGGCCGCCACCTCGCCGAGCCCGAACAGGCTCTTTTCGTCGCCGTAGCGCAGCACCATGGTCGCCTGCACCGCATTGCCGCGCGTGGGCTTTGAGAGCAAGGCGAGCTCCATGCCGCTGGGCAGGCCGTGGCGCCGTGTATGGCGGTCGATGTTGGCCGGCGTGGCCTCGAAGGCCGCCACCGCCGCAGCGCTGGCCTGCGGCTTGAACTCCTTCATCTGCTGCGCCACGTCCACCGCGGCCGGCGCCGGCGCGCGCACGGGCTTCTCGGTCGGGACGTAGATGGCCAGCGTGCGGTTGGATTGCAGCAGCCGCTGCTCGGCCACACGCTGCACGTCGGCCAGCTTGGCCTCGCGCACCCGATCACGCAGCAGGAAGAACAGGCGCCAGTCGCCCTGGGCAATGGCCTCTGACAGCGCAACGCCCACGGTCTCTGGGTTGGTGAACTGCAGTTCCCAGCCCTTGAGCCACTTGGCCTTGGCACGCTCCAGCTCCGTCTCGGTGACAGGCTCGGCCTTCAGCCCCTCCACCACGGCCAGCAGTTCGGCGCGCGCCTTGTCCACGTCCTGGCCCGGAGCGAGTTGTGCCCCCCACAAGCCCGCGCCCGGGTCGTGCAGCGCCAGCGTCTCGCTGAACACGCTGGCGGCCAGCTGTTGTTCGACCAGGCGCTTGTGCAGCCGGCCGGAGGGGGTGTCGGCAAGAATGAGTTGCAGCAGTTCCACCGCCGCATAGTCGGGGTGCGGGCCGGGCGGCACGTGGTAAGCAGCCATCAGCATCGTGGCCCCCCCCACCCGCCGCAAGGTGACGCTGCGCTCGCCGTCCTGCGCCGGGTCGAGGGTGTAGAGCCGGGGCAGCACGCGCTTGGGACGCGCGATCTTGCCGAAGTCCTTCTGGATCCAGCCCAGCACCTTGGTGGGTTCGAACTTGCCCGAGACGATGAGCGTGGCGTTGTCGGGCTGGTAGTAGCGGCGATAAAAGGCCTGCAGGCGGGCGATGTCGACGTTCTCGACGTCGGAGCGCGCGCCGATGGTCGACTTGCCGTAGTTGTGCCACTGGTACATCGTGGCCAGCGTCTTCTCGAACAGCATGCGCGTGGGGCTGTTCTCGCCCATCTCCATCTCGTTGCGCACCACGGTCATCTCGCTGTCGAGATCCTTGCGCGCAATGAAGCTGTTGACCATGGCGTCGGCCTGCCACGAGAGGTACCACCTGAGGTTGTCCTCGTTGGCGGCGAAGCTGGCGAAGTAGTTGGTGCGGTCGAGCCAGGTGCTGCCGTTGGCGCGCAGACCGCGCTTGGTGAACTCGGCCCACACGTTGCGGGTGGTGGGCGTGCCCTTGAACAGCAGGTGCTCCAGCAGGTGCGCCATGCCGGTCTCGCCGTAGTTTTCGTGGCGCGAACCGACGCGGTAGGTGAGGTTCACCGTCGTCGTGGGTTTGGAGTCGTCCGGCACGAGCAGCACCTGCAGGCCGTTGGCCAACCGGTACTCGGTGATCCCCTCCACCGACTGCAGCGGGCGCAACGCAGGCGCCGCCTGGACGGACACGAATTGCAGGGCGATCACGCAAGCAAACAGCAGACGACGCAGCATCGGGACAAGCCTGTGGGTCGAAAAGGGCGCAGTGTAGAGCGCGACAGCGGCCCCGCGGTTCCGCGGCGCGCATGAAAAAGGGGGCGCGCGGCCCCCTTGCTCAGGCAGTGCGAAGACGTTCAGGCGCCGTGCTGGCGCCCCCAGTTGGCCATGCCGTCGCGCACTTCCTGGCGCGCGCTCTCGGGGCCTTCCCAGCCCACCACCTTGACCCACTTGCCCTTCTCGAGGTCCTTGTAGTGCTCGAAGAAGTGCTGGATCTGCTGCAAGCGCAGCTGGTTCATGTCTTCCGGCTTCTGCCAGTGGGTGTAGATCGGCAGGATCTTGTCGATGGGCACGGCCAGCAGCTTGCTGTCGCCGCCGGCTTCGTCTTCCATCTTCAGGATGCCGATCGGCCGGCAGGCCACCACCACGCCGGGGATCAGCGGCATCGGCGTGATCACCAGCACGTCCACCGGGTCGCCGTCGGCCGCCAGCGTCTGGGGGATGTAGCCGTAGTTGCACGGATAGTGCATCGCAGTGCCCATGAAGCGGTCGACGAACAGGGCGCCGGTCTCCTCATCGACTTCGTACTTGATCGGATCGGCGTTCATCGGGATCTCGATGATCACGTTGAACTCGTCGGGCGCCTTGGCGCCGGGCGTCACGTTGTGCAGGCTCATGGATATGCCGGATGGAGTTGTGATAGGGCTCAAGGGAAAACCCGGATTCTACGGCCGGCACTTGCATTGCCCTGACGCAAACCCGTGTGACATGGCTGCGACAACGCGCGGCGGAACAGTGTTTCCGCCACGTTGTCAGTGTCATGCCCTTCCCTTAGCATGAGTTGTTGACCCCTCCCCCGCCCTTCAACGGCGCGGGCGAAGAAGTGGGCGCACTCCCATCCACAGGCCTTCAAAACCAGAAGGAGATGCCTTCATGTCCACAACTTTGGCGCTGTATTTGGCGCTGGCGTGCGGTGTGGCCGCAGTGTTGTACGGCTTCCTACAGAGAAGCTGGATCCTGAAGCAGGACGCGGGCAATGCCCGAATGCAAGAGATCGCCGGGGCGGTGCAACAAGGTGCCGCGGCCTACCTGGCGCGACAGTACAAGACGATCGGCATGGTGGGCGTGGTACTGGCCGTGCTGATCGCGGTGTTCCTGGACACCACCACGGCCATCGGCTTCGTGGTCGGTGCAGTGCTGTCTGGCGCCTGTGGATTCATCGGCATGAACGTCTCGGTGCGCGCCAACGTGCGTACCGCGCAGGCCGCCACGCAGGGCATCGGCCCGGCCCTGAATGTCGCCTTCAAGGGCGGCGCCATCACCGGCATGCTGGTGGTAGGCCTGGGTCTGCTGGGCGTGGGCCTGTTCTTCTGGTGGGTGAGCGGCGGTACCAACGCCGACAGCGCTGCGCTGAAGCCGCTGCTCGGCCTGGCCTTCGGCTCTTCGCTGATCTCGATCTTCGCGCGCCTGGGCGGCGGCATCTTCACCAAGGGCGCCGACGTGGGCGCCGACCTGGTGGGCAAGGTGGAGGCCGGCATCCCCGAGGACGACCCGCGCAACCCGGCCGTGATCGCCGACAACGTGGGCGACAACGTGGGCGACTGCGCGGGCATGGCGGCCGACCTGTTCGAAACCTATGCCGTCACGCTGATCGCGACCATGACGCTGGGTGCGCTGATGGTCACGGGTGCGCCGCTCAACGCGGTGGTGTATCCGCTGATCCTGGGCGGTGTGTCGATCATCGCCTCGATCATCGGCTGCAGCTTCGTGAAGGCCTCACCCGGCATGAAGAACGTGATGCCGGCGCTGTACCGCGGCCTCATCGTGGCCGGCGCGATCTCGCTCGTCGCCTTCTACTTCGTCACCACGGCGCTGTTCCCACAGGCCGTGACGCTCAACGACGGCAAGACGGTGACCGCGATGGCGCTGTGGGGCACCTGCTTCGTCGGCCTGGCGCTCACCGCTCTGATGGTGTGGATCACCGAGTACTACACCGGCACCGACTACAAGCCCGTGCAGCACGTCGCGCAGGCCTCCACCACCGGCCACGGCACCAACATCATCGCGGGCCTGGGCGTGTCGATGAAATCCACCGCCTGGCCGGTGATCTTCGTCTGCATCGCGATCGGCGTGTCCTACTGGCTGGGCGGCCTGTACGGCATCGCCGTGGCGGCCACCTCCATGCTCAGCATGGCGGGCATCATCGTCGCGCTCGACGCCTACGGCCCGATCACCGACAACGCCGGCGGCATCGCCGAGATGGCCGAGCTGCCCGACAGCGTGCGCGACATCACCGATCCGCTCGATGCGGTGGGCAACACCACCAAGGCCGTGACCAAGGGCTACGCGATCGGTTCCGCGGGCCTGGCCGCGCTGGTGCTGTTCGCCGACTACACCCATGCGCTCGAAGGCCGCGGCATGCATCTGCGCTTCGATCTGTCGGACCACATGGTGATCATCGGCCTGTTCATCGGCGGCCTGATCCCCTACCTCTTCGGCGCGATGGCCATGGAGGCCGTGGGCCGCGCCGCGGGCAGCGTGGTGGAAGAAGTGCGCCGCCAGTTCCGCGAGATCAAGGGCATCATGGAAGGCACCGCCAAGCCCGAGTACGGCAAGGCGGTGGACATGCTCACCGTGGCGGCCATCAAGGAGATGATGATTCCGTCGCTGCTGCCGGTGGTCGTGCCCATCCTGGTGGGCCTGCTGCTCGGGCCCGCCGCGCTGGGTGGCCTGCTGATGGGCACCATCGTCACCGGCCTGTTCGTCGCCATCTCCATGTGCACCGGCGGCGGCGCCTGGGACAACGCCAAGAAGTACATCGAGGACGGCCACCACGGCGGCAAGGGCAGCGACGCCCACAAGGCTGCGGTGACCGGCGACACCGTGGGCGACCCTTACAAGGACACCGCCGGCCCTGCCGTGAACCCGCTGATCAAGATCATCAACATCGTCGCGCTGCTGATCGTGCCGCTGCTGCCGATGGTGTTGCCGGCGCAGGCCAGCACACCAGCCGCGGCATCGGCTCCCGCGCACGCGGCCGCATCGGCCGCGGCGCCTGCAGCGTCTGCGGCTTCCGCGCCCTGATCCAACGGTGAAACCTGCCTCACGGGGCCCGGCACTGCCGGGCCTTTTTCTTGCCCGTCGCGCAGTGCGAAGGCCCGGACTAACCCTGCATTTGTCACCTGCTTGTCAGGCCCGGGCGCCGGCCCCGGCGCAGCATGGCCGGCTCGCACATCGAAGGAGACATGCAATGAAACGACGCTTCGTTCATCGGCTGCTGCTGGTTGCCCTGGCGGGCCTGATCGCCGCGCCAGCCGCCACCATGGCGCAAGCCCAGCCTTATCCCAGCAGGCCGGTCACACTGATCGTGCCGTGGCCGGCCGGCGGCTCCACCGACCGGCACATGCGGGCGCTCGCCGAGGTGGCCGGTAAGCACCTGGGGCAGAACATCGTCGTCGAGAACAAGCCGGGCGCAGGCGGCACGCTGGGCCCCGGCACGATGGCCATGACGGCCAAGCCCGACGGCTACACCATCGCCCAGTACCCCATGGGCATGCTGCGCGTGCCGCACATGCAAAAGACGCCCTGGCACCCGATCAACGACTTCAGCTTCATCATCGGCGTGTCGGGCTACACCTTCGGCCTCACCGTGCGGGCCGACGCTCCGTACAAGACCTTCAATGACTATATCGAGGCCGCGCGCAAGCAGCCGGGCAAGATCGACTACGGGTCCACCGGCATCGGCACCTCGCCGCACCTGCTGATGGAGGAACTGGCGGAAAACGCGAAAGTGCAGCTCGTGCACGTGCCGTTCAAGGGCAACGCCGACATGCAGGCCGCCTTGCTAGGCGGCCACGTCACCGCACAGAGCGACGCCACCGGCTGGGACAAGTTCGTCGACAGCGGCCAGATGCGGCTGCTGGTCACCTTCGGCGACAAGCGCACCCGGCGCTGGCCCGACGTGCCCACCGCCAAGGAGTTGGGCTACGGCGTGGTGTCGAGCTCGCCCTACGGCATCGTGGGCCCCAAGGGCATGGACCCGGCCATCGTGAAGACGCTGCACGACGCCTTCAGGAAGGCCATGGACGACCCCAAGCACATCGCGGTGCTGGAGCAGCTCAACCAGGACCTCTGGTACCGCAGCCCGGACGAATACCGTCAATGGGCAAGCGACACCTTCGCGCGGGACAAGAAGCTGATCGAGCGCCTGGGCCTGGCTGCCAAGTGAGGCGCCCAACGAAAACGGGCCGTCAGTTTGGCTGACGGCCCGTTGGAGATGAATGGTCGGGGTGGCGGGATTCGAACTCGCGACCCCTTGCACCCCATGCAAGTGCGCTACCAGGCTGCGCTACACCCCGACGCAAGCGCGAGAGTATAGCCGATTCCCGCGAGGTTCAGATCGTGAGCAGCCCGCGAATGGACAACAGCTCGTTGCGCATCTGGTTGAGCGAAAGCTCGTGCACCTCGGGCACGGGCAACGCCGCGGCCTGCTCTGCAGCTTCGGCCTCGGCTTCTCCGTTGTCGTGCAGCGCTCCTTCCGAAGCATCAGGCAGGATCGCGTTGTCGGCCGCCGGCAGCAGCGCTTCATGCCGCGCGCTGCCCTGCTGTTCGGCCAGGCGATTGCGCGCCCCGCTGATGGTGAACCCCTGCTCGTACAGCAGCTCGCGGATGCGCCGGATGAGCAGCACCTCGTGGTGCTGGTAGTAGCGCCGGTTGCCCCGGCGCTTCATCGGCTTGAGCTGCGTGAACTCCTGCTCCCAATAGCGCAGCACGTACGGCTTCACGCCGCAGAGCTCGCTCACCTCGCCGATCGTGAAGTAGCGTTTGGCGGGGATGGCGGGGAGCGCTTTCTCCATTGAAATCAACGAGATCTAGCGTGGAACCTCACACTTTACTCGAACTCGCCTTCAACAGGGATGTCGCCTTGCACGATGCCTTTGAGTTTGTGACTGGCGTGAAATGTGACCACGTTGCGCGCCTTGATCGGGATCGATTCGCCCGTGCGCGGGTTGCGCCCGGGTCGTGGCGCCTTGCGTCGGATGTTGAAGTTGCCGAACCCCGACAGCTTCACGTCCTGACCGGACACCAGGCTCGCATGGATGATCTCGAAGAACGCCTCCACCATGTCCTTCGACTCGCGCTTGTTCAGGCCGAGGCGCTCGAACAGCAGCTCGGCAAGTTCGGCCTTGGTGAGCGTGGGAGTCTCCAGCGACGGCAGGATCACGCGGTCGTTCGCTTCGTCGTCCATGGCGGCCTCGTCGCTTGCGTTGTTCATGCTGCGTGGTTCCATGGTCATGTTCAACCCCTCAGCCGGGCGCCAAAGCGGGTTTTGAGACGTTCGACCGTGGCACCGATCACGGGTTCGATGCGCTCGTCGCTCAGCGTCGCCTGGTCGTCCAGCAGCTCGATGCGCACGGCCATGCTGCGCTCGCCCTCGCCGATGTCGGCGGTCGGCTTGGCGGGCTTGTAGATGTCGAACAAACGTACCGAGCGGATCAGCGGATCCACGTCTTCAATGGCAGCGACCAGCGCCTCGTGGCTGACCTTCTCGCTCACCACCAGCGCCAGGTCGCGCAACGACGACTGCTGGCGCGCGATGGGCTTGTACTGAGGTACGGGCCGCTCCTGCAGCGCCGACAGTTCCAGTTCGAACAGCACCGGCGCCTGCGGCAGCTCGTAGGCCTGCCGCCATCTGGGATGCAGCTCGCCGATGAAACCCACCCGCTCACCGTCCAGTTCGACGGCCGCGCCGCGACCCGGATGCAGCGCGGGATGCTCCACCGGCACGAAGCGCGGCACCCGCGGCGAGAACAGCGCCTCGACGTCGCCCTTCACATCGAAGAAGTCGACACCCCGCTCAGGCAGCGCCCACTGCGCGTCGTCGGCAGGCCCGTACGCCAACCCGCCCACGCGCGCCGGCTGCCGCACGCCAGCCACGCTCAACGGTCCGTCCGGAGTGGCCGGATCGCGCCGGAAGACACGGCCGATCTCGAAGATGCGCACGCGCGACGCCTTGCGCGCCAGGTTGTAGCGCAACACGGCGACGAGGCTGCCCACCAGCGTCGAGCGCATCACCGACAAGGGCGCGGCAATCGGGTTCAGCACCTTGATCGGGTCTGCGTTGCCCGCGAAGTCCTGCTCCCAGCGCTCTTCGACGAAACTGAAATTGATCGTCTCCTGGTAGTCCAGGTCGGCCAGCAGGTGGCGGATGGCATGGCTGCTGCGCCGCGCTTCCGGCCGCACGCGCGCCGTCACCGGCGCGAGTGGCGCGGTCTGCGGCAGCAGCGGATAGCCCAGCACGCGGATCACTTCCTCGATCAGGTCTTCCTCGAGGCCCAGGTCGAAGCGCCAGCTCGGCGGCGTCACCGCGATCTCGCCCTCGCGCTCGGTGAACGGCAATTGCAGACGCTCGAACACTCCGGCGCATTGCGACTGCGTGAGCGGCATGCCGATCACCTTGGCCGCGCGGGCCACGCGCATGGTGACCGGCTGGCGCTGCGGCAAGCCCGCCACCTGGTCGTCCATCGGGCCGGCGTCGCCGCCGCACACTTCGAGGATCAAGCGGGTGATGTGCTCGATGTGCTCGACGGTGAGCGCCGGGTCCACGCCGCGCTCGAAGCGATGGCCGGCGTCGGTGCTGAAGTTGAAGCGGCGCGAACGCCCCGCCACCGACTCCGGCCACCAGAAGGCCGCCTCGACGTAGATGTTGCGCGTGTCGTCCGACACCGCAGTGTGGTCGCCGCCCATGATGCCGGCCAGCGACTCGACGCTGCCGGCATCGGCGATCACGCCCACCGTTTCGTCCACCTCGATGGTGTTGCCGTTGAGCAGCTTGAGGGTCTCGCCTTTGCGGCCCCAGCGCACCACCAGCTTCTGCTTGATCTTGTCGAGGTCGAAGATGTGCGACGGCCGGCCGTACTCGAACATCACGTAGTTGGAGATGTCCACGAGCGCGTTCACCGAGCGCTGGCCGCAGCGCTCCAGCCGCTGCACCATCCAGGCAGGCGTCTTCGCCTGCGTGTTCACGTTGCGCACGATGCGGCCAGAGAAGCGTCCGCAAAGATCCGGCGCCTCGATCTGCACCGGCAGCTTCTGGTCGTGGCTCGGCGTCACCGGCTCGAAGCGCGGCACCATCAACGGCGCCCCCGTCAGCGCCGACAGCTCACGGGCGATGCCGTAGACGCTCAAGGCATGCCCCAGGTTCGGCGTGAGCTTCAGCGTGAACAGCGTGTCGTCGAGCTGCAGGTACCGGCGCACGTCGACACCCAGCGGCGCGTCGACCGGCAGCTCCAGCAGGCCGGCATGGTCTTCCGACAGCTTGAGCTCGCGCGCCGAGCACAGCATGCCGAAGCTCTCGACGCCGCGCAGCTTGCCGGTGCCGATCTTGAACGGCTTGCCATCCTCGCCCGGCGGCAGCTCGGCACCCACCAGCGCCAACGGCACGCGGATGCCGGCGCGGGCGTTGGGTGCGCCGCACACGATCTGCAACGGGCCCGCCTGCGAGTGTTCACCCGCATGGACCTTGCACACGCGCAGGCGGTCGGCATTGGGATGCTGCTCGCACTCGACGATCTCGGCCACGACCACGCGCGAGAACGGTGGCGCCACCGGCCGCATCTCCTCGACTTCCATGCCCGCCATCGTGAGCGTGTCGGCGAGCTGCTCGGTGGTCAGCGGCGGGTTGCAAAACTCGCGCAACCAACTTTCAGGGAATTGCATCGTCGGCTTCTCGGAATCAGGACTTGAATTGCGACAGGAACCGCAGGTCGCCGTCGAAGAACAGGCGCAGGTCGTTCACGCCATAGCGCAGCATCGTCAGCCGGTCAGGGCCCATGCCGAAGGCGAAGCCGATGTGCTTCTCCGGGTCGAGGCCGAAGTTGCGCACGACGTTGGGGTGCACCTGCCCGGAACCGGCCACTTCCAGCCAGCGGCCCTTGAGCGGCCCGCTGCTGAAGGCGATGTCCACCTCGGCCGAGGGCTCGGTGAACGGAAAGAACGAGGGACGGAAGCGCAACTGCAGGTCGTCGGTCTCGAAGAAAGTGCGGAAGAAGTCGGTGAACACCGCCTTCAAATCCTTGAAGCTGACGTTCTCGCCGATCCACAGCCCTTCGCACTGGTGGAACATCGGCGAGTGCGTGGCGTCGCTGTCCACGCGGTAGGTGCGGCCCGGCGCGATGACGCGGATCTCCGGCATGTGTTCTTCGCCCGCGTGCTTGGCCGCGTGCATGCGCGCGTAGCGCACCTGCATCGGCGAGGTGTGCGGGCGCAGGTTGAGCCAGTGGCCTTCGGCATCCTTCATGTCCACGTAGAACGTGTCCTGCATCGAGCGCGCCGGATGGTTTTCGGGGTTGTTGAGCGCCGTGAAGCTCATCCAGTCGGTCTCGATCTCGGGGCCGTCGGCCACGTCGAAGCCCATGGAGCCGAAGATCTGCTCGATGCGCTCCATCGTGCGCGACACCGGGTGCAGGCCGCCGATGCCGCGCCTGCGTCCGGGAAGCGTGACGTCCAGTGCCTCGGCCCTGAGCTGCGCCTGCAATTCGGCGTCGGCCAGCGCCTGGCGGCGCGCCTGCAGTGCCGCCTCGACACGCTGCTTGGTGGCGTTGATCTCGGCGCCGCGCGCCTTCTTCTGCTCCGGCGACAACGCCGCCAGGCCCTTGAGCAGCTCGGTCACCCGGCCGGTCTTGCCCAGGTAGCGCGCCTTGGCGTTTTCCAGCTCGGCAGGGGTGGGCGCAGCGGCGAAGTCGGCCTGCGCGGCCTGCACGAGTCGATCGAGGTCGTCCATGCGGTCAGTTCAAAAAATAAAAAAGGCCGAACACCAGGTGTCGGCCTTGAAGTCTTGCCCGGCCTTTCGGCCGGGGCGCGAACCGCGGTTTGACGCGGGTCACATTCAAGCGAGCTGGGCCTTCACCTTCTCGACGATGCTGCCAAAAGCAGCCGGGTCGTTGACGGCCAGGTCGGCAAGCACCTTGCGGTCGATGTCGATCTGCGCCTTCTTCAGGCCGGCCATGAATTTGCTGTAGGTGACGCCCAGTTCACGCGAGGCCGCATTGATACGGGCGATCCACAGCTGACGGAACACGCGCTTCTTGGCACGGCGGTCGCGGTAGGCATATTGCCCCGCCTTCATCACCGCCTGCTTGGCGATGCGGAAGACGTTCTTGCGACGGCCGCGGTAGCCCTTGGCCAGGGCCAGTACCTTCTTGTGGCGGGCGCGTGCGGTAACACCACGTTTGACGCGAGGCATGTGTCTGCTCCTTCTTCAGGTGGTGATTACAGGCCAGCAAAGGGCAGCATTTGAGCCATGTGCCCCATGTTGGTTTCGTGCACGTTGACCGCACCGCGCAGGTGGCGCTTGTTCTTCGTGGTCTTCTTCGTGAGGATGTGGCGCTTGAACGCCTGACCGCGCTTGACGGTACCACCCGGGCGCACGCGGAACCGCTTGGCCGCGCTCTTCTTGGTCTTCATTTTGGGCATGACTGCTCCTTGTAGGCTGCCCCGCCAGGCGTCCGCGAATCGCTCGCGTCCTTGTTGGCCTGAAAGGGCTTCTATGCAGCACCCCGGCGACCAGACCGGGGCACTGAACTCTGCAAACGGCTAGCGCTTCTTGGGCGCCAGCACCATGATCATCTGCCGGCCTTCCAGCTTGGGCATGTTCTCGACGACGGCCACGTCGGCCAGTTCGTCGCGAATGCGCTCCAGAAGGCGCATGCCGATTTCCTGGTGGGTGATCTCGCGGCCGCGGAAGCGCAGCGTGACCTTGCCCTTGTCGCCGTCCTCGGCAATGAAACGGCGCAGGTTGCGCATCTTGATCTGGTAGTCGCCTTCGTCGGTGCCCGGACGGAACTTGACTTCCTTGACCTCGATGACCTTCTGCTTTGCCTTGGCTTCCGCCGCGCGCTTTTGCTCCTGGTACTTGAACTTGCCGTAGTCCATCAGCCGGCACACCGGCGGATCGGCCTGCGCCGCAATTTCGACCAGATCGACATCCCGCTCGCCCGCCATCTGCAGCGCTTCCTGCAAGCTCACGATGCCCAGCGGCTCGTTTTCGGGCCCGTTCAGGCGGACCTGCGGCGCAGTGATCTCGCGGTTCAAGCGGTGCTTGCGCTCCACGTTGGGAGTGCGGCGGTCAGCAAAAGTAGCGATGGTGTCAACCTTTCAACGGAAACCAGGCAAACAGTTCCCACACAAAAACGACTGCGCGCCGCAAAAGGCAGCGTCAGACCTTGGCGGCAATGTCGGCGGCGAGCTTCTGAGCGAAGGCTTCGACCGGCATGACGCCGAGATCCTGGTTGCCTCGGGCGCGCACCGCAACAGCCCCGCTTGCCTTCTCCTTGTCGCCCACGACGAGGATGAACGGGACCTTTTGCAACGAATGCTCCCGGATTTTATACGTGATTTTTTCGTTCCGCAAATCGGCCACCACTCTAACTCCTTGTTTTTGAAGCGATTTCACGACTTCGGAAACATAGTCTTGCTGCGCGTCCGTGATGCTCGTCACCACCACCTGCACCGGGGCCAGCCACAGCGGCAATGCGCCCGCATGCTGCTCGACCAGGATGCCGATGAAGCGCTCCATGCTGCCCACGATGGCCCGGTGCAGCATCACCGGCGTCTGCCGCTCGCCGCTTTCGGCGACGAATTCGGCACCCAGGCGGCCCGGCATCGAAAAATCCACCTGCATCGTGCCGCACTGCCATTGGCGGCCGATGGCGTCCTTCAACGTGTACTCGATCTTGGGGCCGTAGAAGGCGCCGTCGCCGGGAGCGATTTCGAACTCCACGCCCGAGCGCCGCAGGCTTTCCATCAACGCGTGCTCGGCCTTGTCCCAGCTTTCATCGGAACCGATGCGTGCCTCCGGCCGCGTGGCCACCTTGTAGATGATCTGCTCGAAGCCGAAGTCCCGGTAGACCTTCTGCAGCAGCGCCGTGTAGGCGATGCACTCGCCGAGGATCTGGTCTTCCGTGCAAAAGATGTGGCCGTCGTCCTGCGTGAAGCCGCGCACGCGCATGATGCCGTGCAGGCCGCCCGTGGGCTCGTTGCGGTGGCACTGGCCGAACTCGCCGAAGCGCAGCGGCAGGTCGCGGTAGCTCTTGATGCCCTGCTTGAAGATGAGGATGTGACCGGGGCAGTTCATCGGCTTGAGCGCGTAGTCACGCTTCTCGCTTTCCGTCGTGAACATGTTCTCCCGGTACTTGTCCCAGTGGCCCGTCTTCTCCCACAGCGTCTTGTCGAGCAGCTGCGGACCTTTGACCTCGAGGTAGCCGTTGTCGCGGTACACGCGGCGCATGTACTGCTCCACCTCCTGCCACACCGCCCAGCCCTTGGGGTGCCAGAACACCACGCCGGGCGCGTGGTCGTCGATGTGGAACAGGTCGAGCTCGCGCCCCAGGCGGCGGTGGTCGCGCTTCTCGGCCTCCTCGAGCATGTGCAGGTACTGCTGCAGCTCGTCCTTCGTGGCCCAGGCCGTGCCGTAGATGCGCTGCAGCTGCTCGTTGCGGTGGTCGCCGCGCCAGTAGGCGCCCGCCACCTTCATCAGCTTGAAGTGCTTGAGCTTGCCCGTGCTGGGCACGTGGGGACCGCGGCACAGGTCTTCGAACTTGCCTTCGCGGTACAGCGAGACATCCTCGTTCTGCGGGATGCTGCCGATGATCTCGGCCTTGTAGTGCTCGCCCAGGCTCTTGAAGTAGGCCACGGCCTCGTCGCGCGGCAGCACGCGGCGCTCGACCTTTTCGTCCTTTCGGGCCAGCTCGGCCATCTTGGCTTCGATGGCGGCCAGGTCCTCCGGCGTGAAGGGGCGCTTGTAGGAGAAGTCGTAGTAGAAGCCGTTCTCGATGACCGGGCCGATCGTGACCTGGGCCTCGGGGAACAGCTCCTTGACCGCGTAGGCCAGCAGGTGGGCCGTGGAATGGCGGATCACTTCCAGGCCCTCGGCGTCCTTCTCCGTCAGGATGGCCAGCGGCGTGTCGTGTTCGAGGCGATAGCTCGTATCGACGATTCTGGCCTCCTGGCCATGGCCGATGCGCCCGGCGATCGCGGCCTTGGCCAAGCCGGGACCGATGGAGGCGGCCACCTCGGCCACCGTGGGCGGCTGCTCGAACTGGCGCTGGGAACCGTCGGGCAACTGGATCGTGATCATCTTCATCAACTCCAAAAAACAAAAAGCGCGGTGGGTGACCGCGCTTTTTGACGTGAACGAGAAGTCTGTGGACGTGACAAGCCGCGGTCGCCGGATCAACCCCTGAAGGTGGTGAACGACGTAGTTCGCGGTGTCATAACCGTGCTGCCTTTCTCGCCCTTGTGGATGCAGGAAGGGCCCGATTGTAGCGCCCCCGGCGGCCCTTGCCTGCTTCGGCAGCTCAGGAGACCGGCTCGGGCTCGGCGTCGTCCACGGTAGGCGGCGTGAAGTTGCCGATGTCCACGGGTTCGCGGTCCTCGGGCGTCAACGCGCCCAGCGCCCTGAGGTAGCCCGTCATCCCGGCCGAGGACTGGCTGGCGCTGCCGGGCACCTGCTCCAGCGGGCCGGGCTGGGCCGGTGCCGGCGCGTCGGTGCCACCGCCACCACCGCAGGCCGACAGCAGCGCCGCCACGCACACCGACTGCATCAGCGCCAAGAGTCGTCGTGTCGTCATCGCCGGCTCCTTCATTGAGCGCCCGGGATGGGCGTGAACAGGTACGGGAAGGCCGGCAGCAGCGGCACCACGGCGTTGTCCACCGCGTCGTGCAGCTTGAGCGCCGTGGCGCCCAGCGGCACGTTGGCCGGCTTGCAGTCGGCCCCGAGCTGCAGGGCGTTGTTGTCGCCATTGAGCACGCACAGCCCGCCCATCACCGCCGCCAGCGACACGTCGACCACATCGTCCTTGGGACGGCGGCCGTTGGGGAAGCCGGCGTTGTCGCCGCCGATCACGCCGAGCCGGTGCTGCTGGGCCAGCGGCGTGGCGGGAATCGCGGTGTTCAAACGCAGCATCTCGGAAGCGGTCACGCTCGCGGGCTGGTTCAGGCCCTTGATGCCGGTCAGGAAAGTGGTGACCAAGTCGGTGCGCGGCAGGTTCTTCGGCGCGGTGCCGGGCAGGTTGAGCGCGATTTCCAGCAGCGCCGGCAGCGTGGGGTTGGTCACGTAGTCGGCGAACTGGCCATCGTCCTTGGGCTTGCTGGCGTTGAAGCGGTCCTTGTCGGGCAGGCCGATCACCACCTCGTTGACCAGCGGCATGCCCAGGCGCGACACTTGGGTCCACGCACCACCGACCTTGGCGGCCGTCTGGTGGCCGCGGGCCGGCGTGGGGTCGAGCAGGGAGCCCTGCCGCAGGCTGGCGGTCATCCAGCCGCCGATGACCGGGTCTGTGCCGTTGGTGAGGCAGCTCTTGTGCACCTCGAGCGCCAGCGTGGTGATGTTGGCGTCGTCGATGATGTTCGGCGCCGCGTTGATCAGCGCAGGATCGGTGATCACCGACACCGGGGCGTTGACCAGGTCGAAGATGGTGCCCAGGTTGACCGCGAACGCTTCCTTGCGCTGGCCCACGAACACGCGGCCCGGCATGCTGCAGCCGGGAATGTTGACGGTGTGGATGTGCTGGGCCGCGTAGGCGGCGTAGTCGGGGATGGTCTTGGTGCCGATGTTGTCCACCGGCTTGGCAAACGTGGTGCCACCGCCGCTGGCGCTGGTGACGGGCGCGCGCTGGCCACCGCGACGGTTGCCGCGCACCACGTCGACGCTGTAGCTTTCGTTGAGGTTGAGCGCCGCGGCATTGGGGCCGCTCACCTGCCCGGCCTGGATGAGCGGGATCGCCACGTTCTTGCCGCCGATGGGCAGGGCGATGCTCTTCAGCGCGTTCTTGAAGCGGAACTGGAAGGTGATGTCCTCGCGCGCGTCGCCGTCGTTGTCGATGTGGATCTCGTACAGCGCGTTGGGATCCATGCTGAAGTAGTTGGGCCCGCCGTACGGCGCCTGCAGCGGCTGGTAGTTCGAGATCAGGGTGACATAGCCTTCGCGGCCCGCCTCGTAGCTCGCGAACATGTAGAAATCGGTGCCGTCCACCTTGGGCTGGGTGGTGATGGACGGCGCCTCGCGGTGGCTGGAAGCCAGCGTGGGCAGCGTGGTGAATGACAGGCCTGCGCACGCCAGCGCGCCCAGCAGAGGGAGCAGGCGGCTGGCCTGCGATGAACGGGTCTTCATGCGTATCTTCCTTGGCAGATCCTTGCGACCGGCAGGCCGAAAGGCCCGCCCCCTTTGACCTGACGACACCGAGCCGGTGCGCGGTCTGGGGGCGAGATACGCGGGCAGGTGGAAACCGGATGCGGCGCGCCACAGGCCCGCATCGTCGTTGGCTAAACCAGCGGCTGGGCCTCGATGCCGCCGCCGCGCGACACCAGCGCCTCGAACTCGTCGGCCAGGCGCTGGCTTTCGGCCAGCGCCCGGCTCCAGGCTTTCACACGGCCCTCGTGGTCGTCGACGTAGGTCTTGGCGTCGCTGCGGTCGGGCAGCTTGCCGTTGGGCAGCGTCTTCACCCACTCGGGGTGCGGCGTCAGCAGCACCACGTTGTCCAGGCGCTCCGTCGCGCGGTGGCGGTGCCGCAGGCCCTTGTCGAGCCAGCCCGGGACCACGCTGGGCTGGAAGTGCGGGTACAACACCAGCGAGCCGCTGCTCATCGAGGCGTAGTCGAGGTGCAGGTGGTAGTCGGTGATGCCGCCATCCCAATACGCGCCCTGCGGTGCGCCCGGGATGTCGTGCACGGCGTCCAGCCAGAACGGGATCGAGCAGCTGGCCAGCAGGCTGGCGCGCAGGTTGCGCTCGTCCAGCGGCACCTGCCGCGTGCGGTAGTCGTGCAGGTGCAGCGGCAAGGGATCGCGCGGATCGGAAAAGACCACGCGCTCCAGCCAGCCACCCATGGCGCGCCGACTCAGCGCGTTGGCGGCAAACGCCGCCAGATAGCCCATCGGCGTGCGCAGTCGCCCCTGGCGTCGCAACAGGGCATGCCGTCCGTGGCTGGTGAACACGTGCAGACGCAAGCGCGCATGGGCGAGCATGGCCGCCTCGTGCCCCGAGAAATGCGACTGCAAGGTGGCGGCAAAGGACTCGCTCACATGGCGCGCAGACGGCAGCCTGCCGGGCCGGTGCTCGTAGCGCTGGTGCACGTAGTCCTGCCCCAGGCGCGCCAGGGCGGCGTCGGCATCCGGCAGGCAGGCACACGCCATGCGCCAGGCGCCGATGGAGGCGCCCAGCAGGTGCACGGTGTGCCGGCTGCCCGCCAGCCAGTGGCCGAAGACGAAGCGGTCCAGCGGGTTGAGCACCAGGCCCTTGGGGCCGCCCGCGGCACCGGGGACGACACCCACGTGCTCGGGGCGCAGGCCTTTCTCGCGCAGGTGCTGCAGCGCCCGGGGGCCGGCGTAGACCTGCAGCGCCTTCACGATCTGTCGTCAGGTGCGATCAAGGATGCTTGGCGACGACGCCGCAGGCCAGGCGGGCGCCCGAGTTGCCCGTGGGCTGCGTCTTGTAGTCGTCGGGCTCGGCGTGCACGATCACCGCCCGGTTCACGATGTCGGCCGCGCCGGCGCCGACGCTCACGCCACGCAGCATGAACCGGACATCGGCCACGCCGTTCGCGTCGGCCTTCAGCGCCGGCATGTCGCCAGCGTGGTGCGCGGCGTCCTGCGGCCCGTGCGGCGCGCCGGCGGGGTTGAAGTGGCCGCCAGCGCTGGTGCCGTCGGCGCTGGCGCAACTGCCCTTCTCGTGCAGATGAAAGCCGTGTTCGGCATTCGGCTTCAGGCCGGCCACGTGTGCATGGGCCATCACGTGGTCGCCCATGGCATGGAACATCACGATCCCGGTGACGGCATGGCCCTGCGTGGGCGACAGCGTGGCCACCGCCATCTGCCGACCCATCATGCCGTGGCCCATCGGGCCGGCCTGGCTCATGGGGCCGCCGTGGCCCATCGGGCCGCCTGCGGCCGGGCTGCTCGGCTGCCGCGGCTGGGCACAGCCGCCCAGCGCGGCGGCCAGCGTGACGAGGGCAAGGGTGAGGGTCGAGCGCATGAAGATCTCCTGGGTTGAGTCAAGGGGCGTAACTTCAGCACGCATCATGCGGCGAACGGGCCGCACGCGCCGGCCCTGGTCAGCGCTTGTTCTGCAGTTTTGCGAAGGCGGCGGCCATAGCGCTTTGCGCGGCGGGCTGCGGGCCTCCGCGCGGCGGCGCGCTGTAGCGCTCCTGCCGGCCCGCGGGACGAAAGCTGTTGTCGCCGCGCGCGCCCTGCCCCTTGGCGGGCGCCGCGGCATCGAGCTTCATCGTCAGCGAGATGCGGTTGCGCGCCAGGTCGACCTCGAGCACCTTGACCTTGACGATGTCGCCAGTCTTCACCACTTCGCGCGCGTCGTTGACGAACTTGTTGGAGAGCTGGCTGACATGGACCAGGCCGTCCTGGTGCACGCCCAGGTCGACGAAGGCGCCGAACTGCGCGACGTTGCTCACGGTGCCTTCGAGCACCATGCCGGGCTGCAGGTCCTTGATGTCCTCCACGCCCTCGTTGAAGCGCGCCACCTTGAAGTCCGGACGCGGATCGCGGCCGGGCTTTTCGAGTTCGGACAGGATGTCCTTGACGGTGATGGCGCCAAACTTCTCGTCGGCAAAGGCCTCCGGCTTGAGCTTGCGGATCACGTCGGCATTGCCCACCAGCTCGTGGATCGGGCGCGCCGTGGCGGCGAGGATCTTCTCCACGACCGGGTAGGTCTCCGGGTGCACACCCGACATGTCCAGCGGGTTCTCGCCATCGCGGATGCGCAGGAAGCCGGCCGCCTGCTCGAAGGTCTTGGCGCCCAGGCCGCTCACCTGCATCAGTTGCTGCCGGTTCTTGAAGGCGCCGTTGGCGTCGCGCCAGCGCACGATGCTGGCGGCCACCGCGTTGCTGAGGCCCGACACGCGCGCCAGCAGCGGCGCCGAGGCGGTGTTCAGGTCCACGCCCACGGAGTTGACACAGTCTTCCACCACCGCGTCCAGCGTGCGCGCCAGCTCGCTCTGGTTGACGTCGTGCTGGTACTGGCCCACGCCGATGCTCTTGGGCTCGATCTTCACCAGCTCGGCCAGCGGATCCTGCAGGCGGCGTGCGATGGACACGGCGCCGCGCAGGCTCACGTCGAGCTCCGGCAGTTCCTTGCTCGCGTATTCGGAGGCCGAGTACACCGACGCGCCGGCTTCGCTGACCACCACCTTTTCGATCTGCGTGCCCGGTGCCAGCTGCTGGATGCGCTTGATCAGGTCGGCCGCCAGCTTGTCGGTCTCGCGGCTGGCGGTGCCGTTGCCGATGGCGATGAGGTTCACGCCATGGGTGGCGCACAGCCGGCCCAGGGTGTGGATCGAGCCTTCCCAGTCCTTGCGCGGCTCGTGCGGATACACCGTGGTCGTGTCCAGCACCTTGCCGGTGTCGCTGACCACGGCCACCTTCACGCCGGTGCGGATGCCGGGGTCCAGGCCCATCACCACGCGCTTGCCGGCGGGCGCCGCCAGCAGCAGGTCGCGCAGGTTTTCGGCGAAGACCTTGATCGCCACCTTCTCCGCTTCTTCGCGCAGGCGGGCGAACAGGTCGCGTTCGAGGCTCAAGCTGAGCTTGACCTTCCAGGTCCACGAGATGGTCTTGCGGATCAGGTCGTCGCTGGGCCGCTTGGCATGGCTCCAGCCGAGGTGGCGCGCGATGCGGCCTTCTGCAAGAGAGGGTTGCCCCGGCAACAGCTCTTCATCGAGCACCAGCTTGGCGTCCAGGATCTCCTGCGTGCGGCCGCGGAACACGGCCAGCGCGCGGTGCGAGGGCACGGACCTGATCGGCTCGTCGTAATCGAAGTAGTCGCGGAACTTGGCAATGTCCGGGTGGTTCTCGTCCTTGCCGTCCATCAGCTTCGACTTGAACAAGCCCTCTTCCCACAGCCACTCGCGCAAGCTGCCCACCAGCGCGGCGTCTTCGGCCCAGCGCTCGGAGAGGATGTCGCGCACGCCGTCGAGCACCGCGAACGCGTCGGCAAAGCCGGCATCGGCATTCACGAAGCCCTGCGCCTGGGCCACCGGGTCCAGCGACGGGTCGGAGAACAGCTGGTCGGCCAGCGGCTCCAGGCCCGCCTCGCGCGCAATCATGCCCTTGGTGCGGCGCTTGGGCTTGTACGGCAGGTACAGGTCTTCCAGCTCCTGCTTGGTGGGCACGGCCTCGATGGCGGCGCGCAGCTCGGGCGTGAGCTTGCCCTGCTCTTCGATGCTCTTGAGCACCGCGGCGCGGCGTTCCTCCAGCTCGCGCAGGTAGCCCAGTCGCGACTCCAGCTCGCGCAGCTGGGCGTCGTCGAGGCCGTCGGTGGCCTCCTTGCGGTAGCGGGCGATGAAGGGAACCGTGGCGCCGCCATCCAGCAACTCGACGGCGGCATTCACTTGGGCGGGCCGAACCTTCAGCTCGGCGGCCAACTGCAGCAGGATCTTGTCCAAGGGATTCGAAGCGAACAGCCAGTTTCGAAGGCGCGCAGTGTGCCATAGCGTCCCCAAGGGTTTGCCCTGGGACAAGGTCGCGACAAGGCAACGTCAATTCCGCATTAAGACCGCTAAGCTTCCGGTCATGAACATCCTGCTGGCCGAAGACGACCCGCTGCTGTCCGATGCGTTGGTCACGCAACTGGGCGAGGCCGGCTTCAAGGTGGAGCACGCCCCCAACGGACCGGTGGCCGAGTACCTGTTGCTGAAGCAGCCGTACGACGCGGCGATCATCGACATCGGCCTGCCGATGCTCGACGGGCTGACCGTGCTCAAGCACGTGCGCCAGAGCAAGCCCGAGCTGCCGATGCTGGTGCTGACCGCGCTCGACGGCCTGGACGACCGCGTGGCCGGGCTGAACGCCGGCGCCGACGACTACCTCACCAAGCCCTTCGACTTCCCCGAGCTGGAGGCGCGCATGCGCGCGCTGCTGCGCCGCACCCGCGCCGCGCCCGCGCCCGAGCCCGAGATGGGCAAGCTGCACTTCGAGCGCGAGGCCCGCCGCGCCAGCGTCGACGGCCAGATGCTCGACCTGTCGCCGCGCGAATGGCTGCTGCTGGACCTGCTGCTCGGCCAGCGCAACCGCGTGGTCACCAAGGACCAGATCCTGCGCGCCTGGTCCACCGACCGCGCCGAGCCCGGCAAGACCGAAGCCGGCGGCGGCAGCGGCACGGTGGAGGTGTACATCCACCGCCTGCGGCGCAAGCTCGAAGGCTCGGGACTGAGCATCCGCACCGTGCGTGGGCTGGGCTACCTGCTCGAGGCCGAGGCCGCGCGCGGCGGAGGCCGCGCTCGCTTTCCGTGGCCATGCCTTCTGCCCTGCTGCAGCGCGCCGCGGTCACGCTGGCAGGACGCGGGTCCTTGCATCGCCAACTGCTGCTGTGGCTGCTGCTGCCCCAGTTGGTGCTGTGGGTGGCGGCCGCCTTCGTCACCTACAACGTGGCCGCGCGCTATGCCAACCGCGCCATCGACGCCAGCCTCTCGCAGGCCACGCGCGCGCTGGCGCGGCAGGTCAAGCCGGTGGGCGGCGGGCTGCTGATCGACTTTCCGCGCGCCGCGCAGGACATCATCGAGGCCGACCCGAAGGACCGCGTGTACTACATGGTCAGCACGCCGCCGGGCCAGTTCATCCTGGGCAGCCGCAAGCTGCCGCCACCACCGCCGCCGAGCGGGCCGCCGCGCCTGGACGACCCCTACTTCTACGACGGCATGATGGACGGCACCCCGATCCGCATTGCGGCGCTGTACCTCTCGTGGGGCGAGCCCGAGCAGCCGCAGCTGATGCTGGTGCAGATTGCGCGCAGCCGCGCCAGCCGCGACGAGCTGGCGCGCAGCATCCTGCAGGACACGGTGCTGCCGCTGTCGGCGCTGATCGCGCTGATGACCATGATCGTGTGGGCCGGCGTGCGCGCGGGCCTGGCGCCGCTGCAGCGGCTGCGCAAGCTGGTGGAGGGGCGCGCCGCGAACGACCTCACGCCGATCGAGCTGGCGGCTGCGCCGGAGGAAGTGCGCGCGCTGGCCCAGGCCATCAACGACTTGCTGGGCGCCGTGCAGCAGAGCGTCGCGGCGCAGCGGCGCTTCATCAGCGACGCCGCGCACCAGCTGCGCACGCCGCTGGCCGGATTGAAGAGCCAGACCGAGCTGGCGCTGAAGGAAGCCGCCGAGCCGGCTCAGCGCGCGCGGCTGGAACGCGTGCACGAGAGCGCCACCCGCAGCGCCCACCTGGTGAACCAGTTGCTGGCGCTGGCGCGCGCCGAGCCCGAGTCGGCGGCGCGCCAGGCTCGCACGCGCGTGGACCTCGCGCGGCTGGCGCGCGAGGTGACGGCGCAGCTGGTGCCGCGCGCCCTGCAAGCGGGCGTGGACCTCGGTTATGGCGAGCCCAGCGAAGCGGAGAGCGAGACGCCCGAGGCACCGGTGGAAGTGCTGGGCATCGAACTGCTGCTGCGCGAGGCGCTGGTCAACGTGGTGGACAACGCGCTGCGCTACGCCGGGCGTGGCGCGGTGGTGACGGTGCAGGTGCGGCGCGACGAAGGCAACGCCTGGCTGGAGATCAGCGACAACGGGCCCGGCCTGCCCCCCGCCTTGCAGCAGCAGGTGTTCGAGCGCTTCTTCCGCGCCACGCACGAAGGCAGCGGCTGCGGCCTGGGCCTGGCGATCGTCAAAGAGATCGTCGAGCGCCACGGCGGGCAGGTCTCGCTGGCCAGCGCCCAGCCCCACGGGCTGATCGTGCGCATCCGCCTCGACCTCGCCCCACCCCCTGCGGCCTGACGGCCTCTCCCGCTCAAAGGCAATACCAGCAGGCCGGCGCAGCCCCGTCTGCCCAACGTCCACATCCTCTCGGTGCTCACATCCTCTGGAGGGCGCAGCGGCAGGGTGGTGGCGGCGCCTGCGTTCTCCGGCCCCCGCTCGCGGGGCGGCACCGAGCACCCTAATGGTGGCCTCGTCAACACGAGCCATGCACCCGACGAGCCAGGACACCGCGAATGGGGCC
>JBFLWE010000014.1:0-74877 GCA_040758375.1 Pseudomonadota bacterium | reverse complement strand
CGGCAGGGGGTGCGGGTTGGGCGGCCTCGGGCCGTGCGGTGATTTGCCGCTCGGGCGCCTCGGGCAGGGCGGGGCGGGCCGCTGGGGCGGGCGCCTGCACGGCCGCGGTGTCGGCTGGCGGCGGCAGCAGCCCGCGTTCTTGCGGCGAAGGGTCGGTCTCGGGCCGTCCCCACCAGAGGCTGCCGATCAGCACGCCGAGCATCAACGCGGCGGCACTGCCGGCCCAGCGCGGCTGCTGCAGCGCGGCCAGCCAGCGCAGCCAACGCGGCGCAGCGCGCGGCTGCACCGCCTCGCGCGCCGCGCGCAGGATGGCAGCGCTCAGCGCCGGCGGCGGCGCCGCGCCGTGGTCGGGCGCATGGCGCAAGGCCTCGGCCAGGTGCGGGTCGCGCGGCGAGCTCATCGCCAGCCCTCCTGCGCGTTGGCGGCCGGCAGGTAGGCGCCCATGCAGGTGCGCAGCTTGGCCATGGCATAGCGCAGCCGGCTCTTGGCGGTTTCGAAGCCCAGCTCGAGCGCCCGCGCGGCGTCTTCCACCGCGAAGCCGTCTTCGTGGTGCAGCAGGAACACGGCCTTTTGCGCCGGCGGCAACTGCTCCAGGCAGTGCAGCAGCCGCTGCCCCGCGGCGCGCCAGAACTGGCGTTCGTCCTGCGACAGCGCGGCCGACGGGGCCGGCCAGTGTGACCAGGCGGTGCCCTCGGGTTCGAAGGGCGGGCCGTCGTCGTCGCCCTCCCAGGAGGTTTCGCGCCCGCTGCGCCGCCACAGGTCGATCGCCCGGCGCTGCGCGAGCGTGAACAGCCAGGTGCGAAAGCGCGCGCCGCCGTCGCAGCGCCACTGCGCGCGCGACTGCACCACACGCATCCAGGTGTCCTGGAACACCTCGTCGGCCTGCGCGGCGTGTGCGGGCCCCAGCAGCCGCCGCACGAAGCGGTACAGCGCCGCATGGTGGCGGGCATACAGCCGCTCGAAGGCCTGCACGTCGCCGCGGCCGTAGGCCAGCATCAGCGCCGCGTCCTCGTCGTGCGCGGTGTCGGGCGGCAGATCCTCGGCGTCCATGGCGCGGCAGTCTGCCATGCGAAACGAAAGCTCCATCGGTGCTGACACGCACGTGCCTGCCGCACGGGGTTGGAGCCTTTTGGAGAGACCTCTCCAGCCTCGGCGCCGGCGGCCGGGCGTGACAGCTTGCACCGATCAACCACCGGAGACGAGGCATGGGTGTTCGTTCTGTTTGTGCCGTGTTCGGCGCGGCCGCCTGCCTGGCGCTGGCCGCCTGCAGCCTGGGGCTGGTGCCCGATGCGCAGGCGCAGGCGCCGCTGCCATCGGCCTGGCGTGTGCAGCCGCCGCCCGGCCAGGACTGGCAGGCCGAGCCGCTGTGGGGGGTGCCGGCCTTCGATGCGCCCGCGGCCGACCACTGCCGCGGCAACGTGCGCATCGACGAGCAGCCGGGCGCGGGCCGACACCCGCAATACCCGCGCGAGCCGGCCTGGGCCGAGTCGGTGGCCAAGTCGGCGGCCGATCGGCGCGAGCGTCACGTGCTGCACGATGCGGCCGCGCCCACCGCGCCCTTGGCCGCGGCGCCCACGCCGGTGCAGGAGTCCGGCGCGCAGCCCGGCCGCGCCTGGCCGCCCGCGCTGCACCGCCCGCGCCTGGCCGCCACCGTGACCGCCGGCATGGTGGACGACAACGCCGACTTCGGCGAATACCTCGCCTACCGCGAGCGCCAGCGCCACCTGCCCACGCGTCAGCGCGACATCAGCGAACGCTACCGGGTCGAGGTGCGCGACGCCGAAGGCCGGCCGGTGCCCGATGCGGAGCTGGCGCTGTCCTGGGCCGGGGCGCGCGAAGGTCTGCTGTGGGGCCGCAGCGATGCGGCCGGCAACGCCTGGCTGCATCCGCGCGCGCTGCTGGCCCCCGAGCTGCTCGGTTCGCTGCAGCAGCTGGAGTTGCAGGTGCGCAGCGGCAGCCACATCGCCCGCACCGGCCTGCAGCGCGGCCAGAAGCAGGCGCTGCAGCTGCGGCTGCCGCTGCGCGCCGCGCCGGTGGCGCGCGTGCCGCTGGACCTGGTGTTCCTGGTCGACGCCACCGGCTCCATGGGTGACGAGATCGCCAAGCTCAAGGCCACGGTGCATAGCATCGCGGCACAGATCTCGGCGCTGCCCTCGCGCCCCGACCTGTGCCTGGGCCTGGTGGCCTACCGCGACCAGGGTGACGCCTTCCTGCTGCGCACGCACGACCTCACCGACCGGCTGGGCGACTTCCAGCGCAGCCTCGACCGGCTGCACGCCGGCGGCGGCGGCGACGAACCGGAGGCGCTGGACGAGGCCTGGCACGAGGTGGTGCACCGCCTGTCGTGGCGCGGCAGCGTGGGGCGCCAGGCGGCCACGCGGCTGGTGGTGCTGATCGCCGATGCGCCGCCGCACCTGGACGGCGGCGCGCCCCACTACGACCAGGACATGGCTGCGGCGCTGGCCAAGGGCATCAAGCTGCATGCGGTGGGCGCCAGCGGCCTGAACCCCAGCGGCGAGGCGGTGTTCCGCCAGCTGGCGCAGTACACCGGCGGACGCTTCGTGTTCCTCACCTACCGGCATGCGCACGAGCCTTCGAGCGGGCCGGGTGGCGAGACCGTGCACGAGGTGCAGAACTACAGCGTCGACACGCTGGACCGCCTGATCGTGCGGCTGGTGCGTGACGAGCTGGCGCAGCGCGGCGGCTGAAAAAACGGCTGGACGGTGTGCGCCGTGCCCGGCAGCCGCGCAGCTTCGCTCAGGCCGGGGCCTCGCCAAGCACCAGCGCGAGCCGGTCGGGCACCGGCAGCACCGGCACCTCGACGAGCGCCGCGCCCAGGCCGCGGTACACCTCGCGGATCAGGCCGTGCAGCGCCTGCCGCTGGTCTTGCGTTTCAGTGCGCACGCCGTCGTGCGCGCTGGCCCCGTCCAGCGCCAGCGGCGCCAGCAGGTACACGCGCAGCACGCCCAGCGAGGCCGCGGCGTGCAGGAACGCTGGCGTCCAGGCCAGTCCGGCCAGCTTCATGAAGGCCAGCGACTCGGCGATGCAGTAGTCGAAGAACACGTCGGCCGCCGGGTCCAGGGCTTGCACCAGCTGCAGCTGCCGCTGCAGCACCTGCTGCTGGAAGGCCGCATAGTCGGCCCGCACCTGGGCCGCGCTGAGCCCGCGCCGCAGGGCCTCTTCGAGCAGCATGCGCGCGGGGTCGTCCACCACCCGGAAGCCCCGCTGCGCCAGCTGTTCGGCCAGCGTGGTCTTGCCGCTGCCGGGTGCGCCGGTGATCACGCGCCAACGCGTGTGCAGCCGCGTGCCGGCGCTCTCGGCCTGCGTGGCGTGCTCGGCCAGCAGCTGGCGTTCGGCAGCGCTGAGCACCGGGGTCACCGCGAGCCGGGCGCGGGGGCGGCGCCCGGCGGCTCATGTTGCACCCGCTCGCCGAGCGCATCGCGCCCGATGCGGAAGTCGGCGAACAAGCCGGGCGCGGCGGGCGCCAGCACGCGCAGCACCGCCACGCAGTAGGCGCGCATCTCGAGGTCGCCGTCGATCGCGCCGCGCACGGCCAGCACATGGCGCCATGCACGCGCGTTGCCCGTGACCACCAGCGTGGTGGCGGTGGCATTGGGCAGCACGCTGCGCGCCACCGAGCGCAGCAGGCGCTGGCGCTCCTTGTCGCTCAGCGCATCGGTGCTGCCGCCGTCGGCGGCCTCGCGCAGCAGGGCTTTGTAGGTGTCGCGCGCAGCGGCGGTCAAGGCCTGCCATTGGCGCTGCGCCTGCGGATGCCCGGCCAGGCCTGGCGGTTCCACGAACGCGGCCTCGGACTCGTCGTGGTATTGCTGCGAGAGCTGGCTGTAGGCAAACCCGGCGCGGTGCCGCACCAGCTGGTGGCTGAGCGCGCGCGAAATGCCATCGGCCAGCAGCGTGAAGTTGGCATGCTCGAGCACGCTTTCATGGCCTTGCGCGATCAGGTTGGCGAGGTATTCGCCGGTGCGCCGCCGGTACTGCCGGTCGCCAAAGGACATGTAGCACACGCGCCCGGCCGCTTCCACCAGCAGCTCGGCTTCGGTGGCCGGCGTTTCCTGCTGCCAGCGCTGCTGGCGGTCGGCCAGGAAGGCCTGCATGCCGGCGGCCAGCGTGGGGGCGGACAACAGATAGACCTTCATGGGCGCCATTGTCCACCGCGGGCAGTGGCGGGCGGGTGCCGGGTCAGGCGACGGTGGCCACGCCCCAGAAGTTGTACGCCAAGGTCTTGGGGCGTGTGATGTAGGCCGCCTGCACCGAGGCGCCAAAGCCGGCATCGCGCAACAGGCGGGGCACGTTGCGTGTCAGGTGGCAGCCGCCTGCGATCTTGGACCAGTACGGCTCCAGCCGGGCCTGCCACTTGGCCACCGGTGCATCGGGCGCCAGGCCGTGTTCGGCAAACAGCAGCTTCCCGCCGGGCCGCAGCACGCGGCGCATCTCCGCCAGCGCGGCGCCGGGATCGGACACGCTGCACAAGGTGTAGGTGCACACCACGCAGTCGAAGGACGCAGACTCCAGCGGCAGCGCGTCGGCCGAGAGGGTGCGCAAGTCAACCGGCAAGCCCGCGCGCAGGCTGCGCCGCTGGGCCAGCCGGTGCATCTGGGGCGCGGAGTCGATCCCGACGAGCGCCCGCACCTTGCTGCGGTCGTAGAACGGGAGGTTGAGGCCGGTGCCGATTCCGACTTCCAGCACCCGGCCGGCCGCCTGCGGAATCACCTTGCGCCGCTGCTCACTGATCGGCTTCAGCCCGCAAGCGAAGTCGATCAGGTAGGGCAGCAGATGACGGTCGTACCAGGATGTGTCGTGAGGTGCAGGCATCCGTTTTCTCCCGTCGTCGGCCCGCGCTGGCGCCGCCATCAGCGCGGCCTGGCGCCCTGCTTCAGCGACTTCACCTCCGAGTCCAGTGCTTCGATGCGCGACAGCAGGTCCAGCCGATCGTTCAGCAGGTCCAGCCGTGCCTTCGCTTCGGCGCTGGCCTTGGCCGAGGCTTCCAGCTCGGCCAGGCGCGCCTCGAACTTGTCCTTCAGCGACCAGTAGCCGGCGGCGTAGGTGAGCACTGCCGTGACCACCGCCACCACGAGGGGCATCACCGCCTGGCGCAGAAGGTTGCGCTTGTCAGACGCGTCGATGGCCCGCTTGGCCGCCGTGTCCACGCGTTCGTTCACGCTCAGGAAATCGGGCGACAGGCGCTGCAGCAGCTCCTCGGTCAGCGGGTCGCCGGCGGCTACCGCCAGGGCCGTCGGCCGGTCGAGGCGGAAGACCATCGCGCGCAGCAGCCGGTCGCCCGACTGCAGCGGATAGGGCTCGCGGCCCATGTTGATCACGGTGACGTGGATGTGCCCGTTGTAGTGGGGGTCCACGTGGCCGGGGTTGGTCATCAGCAGGCCCTTGAGCGACACGCTGCTGGCGGGGAACACCACCGCCGCGTGATGGCCGTCGAGGCAGAACGACTCGGCCGTGCGCACCACGGCGGTGGCGCCTTGCTGCAGCGTGAGCTCGGTGCGGTGCTTGGTGGAGGAACCGAGCGCGTCGGCCTTGCTGCCCGGCACGTAGATGCCGCCGACGGTGAGGTCCACCGTGCAACCCTTGATGTGGCGCGGGTCCACCGCCTGCAGCAGGCGTCCGGCGAGCAGCTGCGCCTTGAGTTCGCCGTCAGTCAGCAGTGCCATGGCTTGTCCCTTTCGGTTGGCCGCTCTCACACGGCTTCGAGCACGCGCAGGATCTCGCGGCCGTAGGCCTCGAGCTTCTTGGCGCCCACGCCGGCCACGTGCGACAGCGCTTCCAGCGAGCCGGGCCTGTCGCGCGCCATCTCGGCCAGCGCGGCATCGTGGAACACCACGTAGGCCGGCAGGTTGTGCTCGCGCGCCACCTCGGCGCGCCAGGCCTTCAGCGCGGCGAAGCGTGTTTGCGCCGCGCTGTCCAGCGTGGCCGCGGCGGCCGGCACGCGGTCCTTGCGGCCGGCGCGCAGGCGCTGGCCCTTCACCGGCTCGCGCGCTTCGCGCAGGACGATGGTCTCCTCGCCCTTGAGCACCGCGCGCGCGCCGTCGGTGAGCGTGAGCACGTTGAACTCGCCCTCGGTGCGCACATGGCCCAGCGCGACCAGCTGGCGCAGCACGCCGCGCCACTGCGCTTCGGACAGTTCGCTGCCCACGCCGAAGGTGGAGAGCTGGTCGTGGCCGTACTGCACCACCTTGTCGGTGCGCTTGCCGCGCAGCACGTCCAGCAGATGCCCCGCGCCAAAGGCGCGCGGCGCGAAACCGTTGCCGCCGTGCTGGCGGAAGCGGTAGATGCACGAGAGCAGCTTGCGCGCGGCCTCGGTGGCGTCCCAAGTGTCGGGCGGGTTCAGGCAGTTGTCGCAGTTGCCGCAGGGCTGGCTGTCTTCGCCGAAATACGCGAGCAGCCGCACGCGCCGGCAGTCGTGCGCCTCGGCCAGCGCGAGCAGCGCCTCGAGCTTGCCGCGCTGGATGCGCTTGAACTCGTCGCCGGCCGGGCTGTCGTCGATCATGCGGCGCTGGTTCACCACGTCGGCCAGGCCGTAGGCCATCCAGGCCTCGGCCGGCTCGCCGTCGCGGCCGGCGCGTCCGGTCTCCTGGTAGTAGCTTTCGATGTTCTTGGGCAGGTCGAGATGGGCCACGAAGCGCACGTCGGGCTTGTCGATGCCCATGCCGAAGGCGATGGTGGCCACCATCACGATGCCTTCTTCGCGCAGGAAGCGGTCTTGATGGCGCTTGCGCGCGTCGGCTTCCATGCCGGCGTGGTAGGGCAGCGCGGCGATGCCTTCGGCGTTGAGCCAGCCAGCGGTTTCGTCCACCTTCTTGCGGCTGGCGCAGTAGACGATGCCGGCCTCGCCCTCGTGCTCGTCGCGGATGAAGCGCAGCAGCTGCGTGCGCGCGTTGTCCTTCTCGACGATGGTGTAGCGGATGTTGGGCCGGTCGAAGCTGCTGATGAACAGCCGCGCCGACTGCAGCTGCAGCCGCTCGACGATGTCGGCACGCGTGTGGTCGTCGGCGGTGGCCGTGAGCGCGATGCGCGGCACCTGCGGATAGCGCTCGTGCAGCACGCTCAGCTGCAGGTATTCCTCGCGGAAGTCGTGGCCCCACTGGCTCACGCAATGCGCCTCGTCGATCGCGAACAGGCTCAACAGCCCGCGCTCGTGCAGCGAGTCCAGCATCGCCAGGAAGCCGGCGTTGGTGATGCGCTCCGGCGCTGCGTACAGCAGCACCAGCCGGCCGCTCATCAACTCGCGCTTGACGCTGGCGGCCTCCTCCCCGCTGAGCGAGGAATTGAGGAAGGCCGCGTGCACGCCCACCTCTTCCAGCGCCCCCACCTGGTCGTGCATCAGCGCGATCAGCGGGCTCACGACCACCGTGACGCCCTGGCCGGCGCGGTGGCGCGCGATCGCCGGCACCTGGTAGCACAGGCTCTTGCCGCCGCCGGTGGGCATGAGCACCAGCGCATCCCCGCCGCCGCCCACGTGCTCCACGATCGCCTGCTGAGCGCCGCGGAAGGCGGCGTAGCCGAACACCTCCTGGAGGATGGCAGTGGGGTCGGTGGGCAGGGGCACGGCGTGCGGCAGATCGGACAAAGGTGTGATCCTAAACGGACCGGCACCGCGCGGCGGCGACCCCACACCCGGGGAGAGCGGCACCGTTGCGCCGGTGCGGTAAGCTGTCGGCCCGGTTTTCCCGTTCCCCTCCCGTTCCCCGTCTCTCGGAGCAATTCGTCATGGCCTCGGTCAACAAAGTCATCCTCATCGGCAACCTGGGACGCGACCCCGAGGTGCGTTACACCCCGAACGGCGCAGCCGTGTGCAACGTCAGCGTGGCCACCACCCGCAACTGGAAGAACAAGGAAAGCGGGGAGCGCCAGGAAGAGACCGAGTGGCACCGCGTGGTGTTCTATGACCGCCTGGCCGAGATCGCGGGCGAGTACCTCAAGAAAGGCCGTTCCATCTACGTTGAAGGCCGCCTCAAGACCCGCAAGTGGCAAGACAAGGATGGGGTGGAGAAGTACACCACCGAGATCATTGCCGAGGAGATGAAGATGCTGGGCGGCCGCGAGGGCATGGGCGGCGGCGATGACACCGGCTACGGCGACGAGGGCGGTGGCCGCCCTGCGCCGCAGCAGCGTCCGGCCGCCGCGCCGCGGGCCCCGGCCCAGCGGCCTGCAGCCTCGAAGCCTTCGACGGGCTTCGACGACATGGACGACGACATCCCGTTCTAGCAAGGGCGTCCCGCGCCACGACGAGGCGGCCCTGGCGGCCGCCTCGTGCATTTTTTACAGGACCCGCCAACCGGCCTAGGGGTCGCGGGCAGGGCGCCGGCCAGCGAAGATGTGGCATTCGGCACGCCGGATGCCTAACAACTCGTGAATCCGGTGTCAATTCCGCACGAGGCTCCCAAAAGGGGATGGCCTACCATCCTCAGCCCCTGCTCCCCGGGAGTGAGGATGACTCTCCATCGACGGCCCCAGCTCGACGACGAAACCGTCGCCATCATCTACAGCGAACAGATCCGCCTGATCCTGGCCCACACCGCCGTGGGCACGGGTCTGGCCACGCTGTTCGCCATCCTGCTGGCCAGCAAGCTGGGCCACGGCGCTCTGGGCGTGGTGCTGCCGCCGGCGCTGGTGCTGGGCTGGATGGTGCTCAAGGTTGCCGTGGTGGTGCCGCGCATCGTGCACGCGGTGGTGTGCAAGCGCCGGCAGGCCGAAGGCGGCGAGCCGCCCTATCGCTGGACCGTGCCGCTGCTGGCGGTCGATGGTGCGGTGTGGGGCCTGGGCGGCGCCTACATGATGGGTTTCTCCGGCGAAGCCGCCACCGTCGTGTCGGCTGTGTTGTGCTGCGTGGCCTGCGTGGCGACCTTCGGCCTCCAGGTGCGCGCGAGCGCAGCGGCCGCGTATGTGGCGCCCATGCTGGGGCCGGTGTGCCTTGCGATGCTGGCGCGCGGCGACGATGTGGGTTTCATCGGCGGCGTCGGCCTGGCGCTGTTCCTGGGGCTGCTCGTGACCACCTCGGTCCGCTGGCAGCACCGCATGGCCGAGGTGATCCAGCTGCGCCTGGCGACCGAGCGCATCTCGCAGGAGCGCGCGGCCGCGCTGGAGCTGGCCGAGCGGCACAGCGCCACCAAGGACCGCTTCCTCGCGGTGGTCAGCCATGAGCTGCGCACGCCGCTGCACGGCATCCTGGGGCTGGTGCAGATCGCGCGGCACGATGTGCCCAAGGACCAGGCGCTGCTGCACTACCGGCTCGAGCTGATCGAAGAGGCGGCGCGGCACCAGGAGCGCATGGTGTCCGACCTGCTCGACATCTCGGCCATCGAGGCCGGCCGCCTCGAGCTGCAGCGCCGGCCGGTGCACCTGGCGCGCGAGCTGGCGCTGCTGCGCGAGACCTGGCGTTCGCGCGCCGACGAAATCGGGCTGCGGCTGCTGATCTCGGTGGATCCCAACGTGGGCGACTGGGTGGTGGGCGACGCGGTGCGCCTGGCCCAGGTGCTCAACAACCTGGTGGGCAACGCCTTCAAGTTCACCCCGCTGGGCGGCCAGGTGGCGCTGTCCGCGCGCCGCGTGGCGCCCGACCAGGTGCGCTTCGAAGTGGCCGACTCCGGCCGCGGCATCGCGCCCGAGGACGTGGAACGCATCTTCGATGCCTTCGTGCAGCTGTCCGACGGCGCCGGTTCGCGCCCGCACGGCGTGGGGCTGGGCCTGGCCATCTCGCGCGAGCTGGCGCGCGCGATGGGCGGCGACCTCACCTGCAGCAGCGACCTGGGGCGCGGCGCCACCTTCGTGTTCACGGCGCAGCTGCCGGTGGCCGCAGCGCCGCCGGCCGAGGGCGGGCTCGAGTCGCGCCCGGCCCTGCGCCGGCTGGGCAGCGGCAAGACCGTTGTGGTGGTGGACGACGACAGCTCCTCGCTGCTGGTGGCCACCACGGTGCTGCGCCGGCTCGGCTGCGAGGTGGAGGAATTCCGCGACGGCGCCACCGCACTGCGCCGGCTGCTCACCGGCTCGACGCGCCCGCACCTGGTGATCCTCGACTGGGACCTGCCGGGGGTGGACGGCGGGCGCGCCGCGCAGCTGATCCGGGATTTCGAGCGGCTGAACGGCCTGCCCCGGTTGCCGATCGTGGCGCTGTCGGCCAATGCCAGCGCCGCGTTCGCGCAGACCGCGCTCGCCTCGGGCATGGACGACTTCCTGCTCAAGCCTTGCATGCCGAGCGAGCTGTCGGCCGTGGTGGAGCGCTACCTGTTGCAGGAAGCGCCGGCGGAGGCTGCCTGATGCACACCATTCCTTCCGATCTTGGCGACGAGAGCTTCATGCTTCCCATCGCGGGCCTGTTCGGCGACCTCGACACCGGTGCCGGCACGGTGCAGCTGCCGGACGCGTTCTTTGCCGCGTCGCCACAGGTGCAGCTGAACCTGGCGGCCGACTGGCAGCGCGCCCTGGCCCAGCTGCGGCTGCGCGCCTTCGAGCAGCTGTACCGCGAACTGGCCTACCGCCACCGCTTCGACGGGCCGGAAGAAGTGGCCCGGCGCTTCAGCGACGCCTGCCGGCAGCTGGGCCAGGAGTGGCCGCCGGAGCTGGCGCAGCGGCTGCAGGCCGCACGCGCCAGCGCGACTGGCGGTTAAGCCGCCATCGGCAGCGGCAGGTGTTGAATGCCGCGCCTCGCGTGGATGCACAGGTCCGGGTGCCAGGTCTTGAACATGAAGTCGTACAGCCCGTTGCCCGCGTCCATCCAGGTGCGCTCGGCCGTCTGGACGTTGAACGCCAGCACGCGGTGCGGCAGCCCGCCGGCGTAGGACAGCGGCACCGGCTCGCCGCCGAACAGGTCGTGGAAGCACAGGCGCTTGTACACCCGCACCAGCGCATTCGAGCGTGCGCCGATCACCATCCACTGCACCTGGCCGGCCAGGCATTCGAGGAAGGTGGCCTTCATCAGCGTCACCTTCACCAGCGGATCGGCACCCGGTATCGCGGCCAGGCGCGCGATCTCGGCGCAATGGTCCTCGCCGATCTCCGGCGGCAGCGCGATGCACTCTTCCAGCAGCAAGCGCCGGCGTCCGCGCCGCTGCACGCGCACCGTGCCCACCGCTTGGCCGGTGGCCTTGTCGCGGGCGATGAACACCGCTGACTCCGGCAGATAGTCCACCTCGTCCGGCGCGCGCAGCGCCTCGCCCATGCCGTGATGGCCGTAGCCGGCGACGCGCACGTGCCTGGCATCGGCCAGGTCGGCCTCGTCGCAGGCCAGGCTGACGGTGAATCCCAACGTGGAAGTGGTCATGACCTTCCCTTGTGTTAGTCGAAAGACGCGGCCTCGGGGCCGCAGCGAGAACATACCGAAAGACGCAGCGGCGCGCCATGGGCTGGCGCAGGGTGTTCGGAGCGGTCCTGCGGTATGTAGCCCTCGGCCTACAGCGGCCGACGAGGGGCGCTGACTGACGCCCGGGCGGCGTGGGGCCACCATGGCGGCACCGTCTTGAGGACACGCGATGGAGCGAAACGCCGATTTCCGACGCCTGTGCCGCGCGCTCGACGAAGCGGTGCAGGCGCTGCCGGAGAGTGCTTGTGCGGCGCAGCAAGCGGCCTTGCGCCGCCAGTGCCGCGAGGTGCTGCTCATGCTGCTGCAGGCCCGCGAGCGCGCGCGGCACTTGGCGCGGCTGTTCGACGAAGCGGGCCGGGGCTGCTGAAACGCCGGCCGACGGCGCTTCGCTACCATCGCCCCCGGCGGCCCGCGGTAGAGGCCGCGCGCGAGGCTGCGAATGGACGGAAGACGCACGTGGATCCGGCTGCTCGGTGCGGCCGTGGTGATGATGGGGGCCGCGCTGGGCGCGTCCGCCCAGGCGCCGAGGGACACGGTCACGCTGGCGATGACGCTGGAGCCGCCGGGCTTGGACCCCACGGCCGGGGCTGCCTCGGCCATCGCCGAGATCGTGCACTACAACGTGCTGGAGACGCTGACCAAGATCGGGCCCGACGGCCGGGTCAGCCCGCTGCTGGCCGAGCGCTGGACCGTCTCGCCCGACCTGAAGGCCTGGACCTTCCAGCTGAAGAAGGGCGTGCGCTTCCACAACGGCGAACCATTCGACTCGGCCACGGTGAAGTACGCCTTCGAGCGTGCCGTTGCCCAGGGCAGCACCAACAAGGACAAGGCCACCTTCGCCAACATCGAGGCCATCTCGGCGCAGGACCCGCACACGCTGGTGCTGCTGCTCAAGAATCCTGCGCCCGACCTGCTGTTCCAGCTGGGGCAGGCCACGGCCTCGATCGTCGAGCCCAAGAGCGCGGCCACCAACGCCACCCAGCCGGTGGGCACCGGCCCGTACCGGCTGCAAAGCTGGGCCAAGGGCTCGCAGATCGTGCTGGCGCGCTGGGACGGCTACCGCGATGCGCCGCGCATCAAGATCCGGCGCGCGGTGTTCCGCTTCATCAACGACCCGGCGGCGCAGGTGGCCTCGCTGCTGTCGGGCGACGTCGACGCCTTCCCGCGCGTGGCGGCCGGCCGCAGCCTGGAGCAGTTCAAGGCCGACAAGCGCTTCCAGGTGCTCGTGGGCGGCTCGCGCGCCAAGACCATCCTCGCGCTGAACAACAAGAAGAAGCCCTTCGACGACGTGCGCGTGCGCCGCGCCATCGCCGCCGCGGTGGACCGCAAGGCGGTGATCGAGGGTGCGGCCGACGGCTTCGGCGTGCCGATCGGCAGCCACTACGTGCCCGGCGCGCCGGGCTACGTGGACACCACGGGCGTGAACCCCCACGACCCCGAGAAAGCGAAGGCCCTGCTCAAGGAGGCCGGCGTGAGCGCGCCGCTGGAGGTGTCGATCAAGTTGCCGCCCACGCCCTACGCGCGCCAAGGCGGCGAAGTGATCGCGGCGCAACTGGCCAAGGTGGGCATCCAGGCCAAGCTGGAAAACGTGGAATGGGCGTTGTGGCTGTCGGGCGTGTATGCCAACAAGAACTACGACATGACCATCATCAGCCACGTCGAGCCGCTGGACTTCGGCAACTACGCCAAGCCCGGCTACTACTGGGGCTACGAATCGCCGCGCTTCAACGCACTGTGGGCCCGGATCAACAACACCGGCAACGCCGACGAGCGCGCGCGGCTGATGGGCGAGGCGCAGAAGCTCATCGCCGATGACTCGCCCAACGTGTTCCTCTACCAGCCACAGTGGATCACCGTGGCCAAGGCCCGCTTGAAGGGCTTGTGGCAGGACATGCCGGTCTTCGCCAACGACCTTTCGGCACTGCGCTGGGAGTGACGGGCCGGACGCTACCGGGCCGCCAGCTGCACGCTGGCCGGCACGGTGGAGGGCTGCGCCGGCAGCCCCTGCAGGTGTGCCTCGTCGGCCCAGTGCAGGATCAGCAGGCGTTCGCCGATGCAACGCATGCGGCTGATGCCGCAGTTGGGGATCGCGCAGGTGCGTGGTCCATGCAGCGGCGCCGCCCGGGCGACGCGCCACAGCATGTCGAGCGTGCCGCCGTGCGTGACCACGAGCAGCGTGCGGCCGGCGTGGGCCTGGGCCAGCCGCTGCACCGCCTGCAGCACCCGCCCGGCAAAGGCCCGCGTGCTCTCGCCGCCCGGCACGGCGTAGTCGGCATCGTGGCGTGACCAGTCGGCCCACACCTCGGGATGCGACCGGCGCACCTGTTGCGCACTCAGCCCTTCGAGCATGCCGAATGACTGCTCCCGCAAACCGGCATCGCTGTGCAGCGCCAGGCCCAGGCGTTCGGCACAGGCCTGCGCGGTCTGGCGTGCGCGCAGCAGGTCGCTGCTGACGATGTGATCGACCGCTTCGAGGCCGAGGCGCTCGGCCAGGCGCTGGGCCTGCAGTCGGCCCGCCTCGTTCAGCGGCACGTCGAGCTGGCCCTGGAAGCGCAGCTCACGGTTCCAGTCGGTCTCGCCGTGCCGGGCCAGCAGCAGTTGTGTCATCGCGGGATCATCGCCGTCGCGCGCGACCGGCGCGCGGATTTCAATTGTTACTGCAGTGCCGTGTTGTTTGAAACCGAATTTCGGCTGCGGCGTGACAAACAAAATCTTCCGTTCGCCGCCGGTTCCTACATTCGATGCCCAGGCAGCGGGCGAACGCCTTGCTGCCCACGCGGTGGATGGAATGCCCACGGAACGTCGAGGGTGCGAACCACATTCCATCCGGACAAAGCCGGTCGCCGCCGCAGGCGGCTGGCAGCACAACGATGGTGGGGCGACAAACGATGAACACACAGACGACGATGCGCCGGACGATGCTGGCGAGCGCGGCCTTGATGGCCCTGCTGTCGATGCAGCGTGCCGTTGCGGCCGACGAGCAGGTGGCCCAGGCCGCGGCGCCGGCGCAGCCGGCCGCTTCGGCGCCCGCAGCCGATCCGGCGACAGCGGGCGCAGAGGCAGCCAAGAAGGCGGCACAGGAAGGTCAGGTCACGCAGGTGGAGACCGTGGTGGTCACCGGCACGGCGCGGCGCGAGGGCCAGCGCAAGCTGGAGGCGGGCTTCTCGATCACCACCGCGGATGAAGAGCAGATCAAGCAGGCCGCACCATCGAGCACCGCCGACCTGTTGAAGATCGTGCCGGGCGTGTATGTCGAGACCACCGGGGGCAACGCCGGAGCCAATGTGCGGGTGCGAGGCTTCCCGATGGATGGCGATGCACCGTTCACCACGATGCAGCTCAACGGATCGCCCTTGTATCCGGAAGCCAAGCTGTCGTTCTTCGAAAACTCGTCGATCTTCCGGCTCGACGACACGATCGAGCGTGTCGAAGTGCTGCGCGGTGGCCCGAGCCCTATCTACGGCAGCGGCCAGGTGGGCGTGACCGTGAACTTCATCCAGAAAAAGGGCAGCGACGTGCCCGAGGGGGGGCTGCGGATCACCACCGGCACCGGCAACCTGCGGCGGCTGGACAGCTATTACCTCGACAAGATGGGCGACTGGTACGTGAGCCTCGGCGGCTTCTACCGCACCGCCACCGGCGTGCGCGACACGCAGTTCCCGGCAGACCAGGGGGGGCAGTTCAGCGGCATGCTGACGCGCAAGCTCGACAACGGCGAAATCAGCTTCTATGCACGCCGCCAGGAAGAGAAGAACGCGTTCTTCACGCCGATTCCGCTGACCGCCGATCCTGGCGGCCGTTCGTATTCGGCCTTCCCCGGCTTCGACCCGCTGCGCGCATCCTTCTACGGCAACGAGATGCGCCACATCGTGCTCGAGACCGGCCGCGTGGTCGGCATGAGCGGCACCACGCCGGTCATCGAGCGCAGCACGGTGGAGCGCGACCTCGCGCAAGGCCGCGGCGCCTCGGCGACCAATCTGGGCCTGAACTTCGACAAGAAGTTCGGCGGCCTGACGTTCACGAGCAAGAGCAGCTACACCTCGTCTCATGCGCCGACCTACGGCCTGTTCACCGGACCCAACCCGACGACGCTGGGCGAGTACATCGCGGACCAGGTGACGGCGGCGAACGCCGACGCCGCCGTGGTCGCTGCGGCCGGCGGCGCGGCAACCGGCGGCAGCGCGAGGTTCGTCAACGGCGGCGGCGCCATCACCGACATGAACATGAACGTGATCCAGGCGGGCATGTGGGTGGTGGACAAGGACTTGCGCGCGTTCAGCACCGAGAACCGGCTGAGCTTCGATCTGGGTAAGGACAACACGCTCACGGTCGGCGCGTGGTTGGCGGACTATTCGTCCAAGGACCTGTGGTACCTGAACCGCTCGATGCTGTTCACCGTGGAGCCGCATGCACGGCTGATCGACATCGAGCTGGACAACGGGGTGCAGGCCTCGCGCAACGGCTTCGTCACTCCGCCGTGGACCTATGACGTGAATGCCAGCTACAACGGCCGTGCGACCGCCTTCTACCTGGTGGACGAGTGGAAGGTGACCGACCGGCTGCGCCTCGACGCCGGCGTGCGCCACGAATCGCGCCGGCTGGACGGCACGCTGGAGAACCTGACCTATACCGACCTGGACGGGGATCCGCTGACCATCTACAACAACAACGTGGCGCACTTCAACGGCAGCCACAGCTCGTTCAGCGAAAAGCTCGACAAGACCTCATGGACCCTGGGCGGCAACTTCAACTTCAGCCGCGAGCTGGCTGCCTTCGTGCGCTTGAACCAGGGCTACCGCTTTCCCGACTTTGACGACATTCGCGACGGAAAGAAGGGTGCCGAAGACGTGAAGCAGGTGGAGCTTGGTCTCAACACCGCCACGCGCCTGTACACGGCCTTCCTGACCGCTTATGCCAACAAGCTGAGCAACTCGCAGTTCCAGCGTTTCACCGGCAGCGGAAACCTGGTGCAAAGCGGCGGCTCGCGCACCAACGGCCTGGAGTTCGAGGTCGCGGTGCGGCCCCTGCAGGGCCTGGAGCTGGCACTGTCCGGCAACTTCCAGGACGCGAAGCTCGAAGGGGGCCCGAACTCCGGCAAGCGCGTGCAGCGCCAGCCGAAGGCGCAATACCGCTTCACCCCGAGCTACAGGCTGTCCACCGAGCTGGCTCAGCTTCGCCTGTATGGCACCTGGACGCACGTCGGCGACCGCTACGCAGACCCCGAGAACCAGCAGTTCCTGCCCAAGTACGACACGTTCGACGCCGGTGTCGTCGCCAGCTTCAGCAATGGGCTGGAGGTGCGCCTGTCGGGCACCAACCTGACCAACGAACTGGGCATCACCGAAGGCAACATCCGCGCCGGTGCAGGCAGCACTGGCATCGCGGGGGGCTCCTTCCTCGGCCGCCCGCTTTTCGGCCGCGCCTACGAGCTGTCAGTCGGCTTCGTGTTCTGAACCGAGGGTGTCGCAGGGCCTCCGCGAGGAGGCCTTTTTTCCGAAAGCGGACCGACGATGGGCTGCAAGCCTGCTGGTCCGTGTGGGCAGTTCCTACCGCAGCCGCTGCACCGGCGCCGCGAACAGGTAGCCCAGCCCGCGCTCGGTGCGGATGTAGCGCGGATGCCGCGGGTCGGGCTCGATCTTGCGGCGCAGCCGCAGGATCAGCACGTCGATCGTACGGTCGAATACGTCGGTGTCGATGCTGCGCGTGTGCAGCAGCAGCTCGTCGCGCGTCCACACCCGTTGCGGATGGCGCACGAACGCTTCGAGCAGGCGGAACTCGGCCTGCGTGAGCCCGCAGGTCATGCCGTCCAGGCGGCGCAGCTCGCGCGCGCCCAGGTCCAGCACCCAGTGGTCGAAGCCCAGCCGCTCGGGCGTGGGTTGGCCGGGCGCGGGGCGGGGCTCGGCCTCTCCGGCGGGCTCCGGCAAAGCGCCGCAGCGCCGCAGCACGGCGCGCACGCGTGCCACCAGCTCGCGTGGGCTGAACGGCTTGACCAGGAAGTCGTCAGCCGCCAGCTCCAGCAGCAGCACCCGGTCGGTCTCGTCGCTGCTGCCCGAGAGCATGACGATCGGCACCGGCGACAGGTTGCGCAGCCGGCGTGCGAGCGTGAGCCCGTCCTCGCCCTTCAGGCGCAGGTCCAGCAGCACCAGCGCATGGTGGCGCGTCATCAGTGCGCGCAACGCCTCGCGGCCGGAGCCGGCGCCGTCGGCCTCGAATCCGGCCTGGCGCAGCAGGTCCTGCAGCAAGGCCACCATGTCGGGATCGTCGTCGACCACCAGGATGTGCAGCCTGTCGGCCGCGGGCGCTTGCACGGGCTTCACCTCCGGGTTGCGGCGCTCTCACGAGCGGCAGCGCAAGATAGCAACCCGGTCGCGCGGGCAGATTTCATCCGGCATTTCAAATGTTGCCGCGCGGGCAGGGCCGGCGCGGATGAGGGAAGATCCGGGCCTGTGAGCGACGCCACCCCGCCCCCTGCCCTGCTCGTTGCCTGCCTGTGCGCCCGCTGGTGCCTGCTGTGCAACAGCTACCGCGCCACTTTCGAGTCCGTGGCCCAGCGCCATCCGCAGCACCGCTTCGTCTACGTCGACATCGAGGACGAGGCCGAGGCCGTGGGCGCGGTGGACGTCGAGAACTTTCCCACCTTGCTCATCGCCGAAGGCGCCAGCCTGCGCTTCCTCGGCGTGATCACGCCGCAGCCCGAGACGCTGGAGCGCCTGCTGCGCGCGGCCGAGGCGCGCAACCTGCCGCCCCCGGCGCATGGGCTCGACGAGCGCGAGCTCGCACAACTCATCGCAGGCGTCACGGCACTGCTCTGAGCCCGGCGCACGTGCGCGGGAACAACGGTTGCCCCCGAGAACCGGGAGCGTGTGCGCGCCGGCCCGCCGGCCGCATGCGCGCGCTGTTGTTGCCTTCGTTACAGGAGAACCCCATGACCATGCTGACTCGCCGATGGTTTCCCGCGCTGGCCGCGCTGCTGTTCGCCGGCGGCGCCGCCTGGGCGAAGGACAACGCCGCGCATGCCGACGCGGCCTTCATGAAGAAGGCCGCCGAGAGCGGCCTGGCCGAGGTGCAGGCGAGCCAGCTCGCGGCCACCAAGGCCACCCACACGCAGGTCAAGAGCTTCGCGCAGCAGATGGTGGACGACCACACCAAGGCCAACGACGAACTGAAGGCGCTGGCCGGGGCCAAGGGCGTGGAGCTGCCCGCCGAACCGTCGATGGCGCAGAAGGCCAAGCTCAAGCTGCTGCAGGGCGCCGAAGGCGCCGACTTCGACAAGCGTTATGCGCGCGACTTCGGCGTCAAGGCGCACGAGGACACCGTGAGCCTGTTCCAGAAGGAGTCCCGGCGTTCGAAGGACGCCGAGGTGAAGGCCTGGGCCGACAAGACCTTGCCCAAGCTGCAGCATCACCTCGAAATGGCCAAGGACATGGCCAAGGCCGTGGACGCCGGCAAGTGAACCCGCTTCAGCCCGCGGCGCCGCGCCAGGCCTGCACGTAGCGCTCGATGGCCATGTCGAGCGACGGCATCAGCCGGCCCCGGGCGCTGGACAGCGCGCTGAACGAAGGGCGCGGCGCGCGCTGCTGCAGTGCCGCCGCCGGCTGCGCGAGCACGCCGGCGGTGTGCAGGCCGGCCGCTTCGGCCGCGCGGCAGGCGAACTCCGCCCAGCTCAGGGCGCCGTCGTTCGCCAGGTGCCACAGCCCGCTTTCGCCATCGACCAGCAGGTCCAGCGCGGCCTGCACCAGGTCGGGCACGTAGGTGGGCGACACCACCTGGTCGTGCGCGGCGATCCAGCGTTCGCCGCGCTGCAGGCAGGTCAGGCCCTGGTGCACGAAGTTGTGCACGTCCCAGGGGCTGAAGAAGGCGGCCGTTCGCACCACCAGCGCCTGCGGCCAGTGCTGCAGCACGCCGCGCTCGGCCGCCAGCTTGGCGCGACCGTAGGCGTTGAGCGGGCGGGCGGTGTGGTGCTCTTCGTAGGGCAGGGTCTGCTCGCCGCCGAACACCAGGTCGCTCGAGAAGGTGAGCAACTGCACGCCGGCGGCCGCGCACTCGGCCGCCAGCACGGCGGGCCCCAGCGCGTTGTCGCGCCACTGGCGCTCGTCGGCTTCTGCATCGTCCACGCGCACGTAGCCTGCGGTGTTGACCACGCCCCAGGGTTGCCAGCGCTGCAGCGCCGCGCGCACCGAAGGCGGGTCGGCGATGTCCATCTCGTCGCGGCGCAGCAGCTGGTGCGGCAGGCCGCGCGACTCGCAGATGCGCGCGAACGCGCGGCCCAGCGTGCCGGTGGCGCCGGTGATCAGCAGCGGCCGGCCCTGCACTGGCCGGTGCTGCGGCTCGCCGTGCACCGGGTACAGCAGGCGCGGCGCGCGTTGCCACCAGCCCGGGCCGTCGAGCGCCGGGTGGTCGGGAGTCACGCCGCGGCCCAGGGCCTGTGCCAGCCGGCCCAGCGCCGTCAGGCGCGGCTCGGGCGCGCGCACATCCCACAGCCCGGGCTCGTAGCGGCCACGCTGCGCTGTGAGCAAGCTGTCCCAGTCGCAGGCGCCGAAGGCCGCCCACACGGTGAGCGCGCGCACGTCCGCCCCTTCGCCGCGCACCTGCCGGGCGTCGGCCCAGGCGTCGCGCAGCCAGCGCAGCTGCTCGTCGCGCGTGCAGCCCAGGTGCACCTCGGTGATGGCCAGCGGCGCCTGGTAGCGCGCGTGCGCCTCGCGCAGGCGGGCCGCAAAGCCGCCGATCGGCGCGCCGCACACGCGTGCCGCCTCGGTGTCGGCATAACGCTCGAAGCGGTTGCCGCCATGCAGGTGGGACGGGTAGCGCTCGAGGCGATGGTCGAGGAAGCGCTCGCTGGTCACGTAGCAGTTCAGGCCCACGATGTCGGGCGGGCAGGGTTCGTCCACCAGCGCCATCAGCTCCGCCTCGCTGGCGCCTGCCTCGCGCAGGTAGCGCCACAGCGGGTGCCGGCGATCGACACGGCCGAACAGCAGGTCGAACGCCAGCCAGCGCCGCTCGTTGTCGAAGCGCGCCTGGTACGCCAGCTCGGGCGTGCTGCCGGTGTGGCCCAGGTCGTCGGTCTGCACGAGCCGCGCCGCAGGATGGACTGCGCGGATCGCGCGCATGGCCAGCACCGTGCCGCGCACCTGGTGCAGCAGCGCGCGCACGAAGCTCGCGTCGTCGCGCCGGTGCGGATGCCACAGGCCGTACAGACCGCAGAAGCGTGCAGTGGTCAGCGGCTCGTTGACCGGCGTGTAGTCCCCGGCCCAGGGGTAGCGTCCGGCGATTCGTGCCGCATAGGCGGCCAGCTTTTCCGGAAAGCCCGGGTCCAGCAGGCCGGTGTACGCAGGTCCGCTGCCGTGGTGCAGCAGGCCCAGGATGGGCTGCACGCCCAGCGCGCGCAGGCGCTCCAGCCGCTCGTCGGCCCAGCGCCACTCGATCGTGTCCAGCCCTTGCGGCGCCAGGCGCTCCCACAGCAGCGGCATGCGCAGGCGCGCAATGCCCAGCGAGGCCAGGCGGTCGATGTCGTGCGGCCGGTGGGCAAAGCCGGTGGCCTCGAGCTGGTCGAAGTAGCGGTCGCCCACGCGGTTGACGGTGCACTCGGGGCCTGCCCAAAGCTCGAGCGCGGGGCGCGCGGCGCGGCGGGTCATTGCGTGCGCACCGGCGCCGGCGCGCGGCTGTGCAGCGGTGCGGCCAGCGCGGCCGAGCCCGCGACCAGCGCCTCGTCCGCGCCCAGGCTCTCGTAGCGCTCGCGCAGCCGCTTGAACGCGGTGAGCGCCTGCGCCACCACCTGGTCCATGTTGTAGTACTTGTAGGTGGCCAGGCGCCCGACGAAGCTCACGTTGTCCAGCGCCTCGGCGTCGTTCTCGTACTTGCGGTACAGCGCGGTGTTCTCCGGTCGCGGCACCGGGTAGTACGGGTCGCCATCGGCGCGCGGGTATTCGTACACGACGGAGGTGAGCCGGTGCTGCTGGCCGGTCAGGTGCTTGAACTCGGTGATGCGGGTGTAGGCGTAGTCGTTGGGGTAGTTGACGGTGCCCACCGGCTGGAAGCGCTCTTGCGGCAGGGTCACGTGCTGGAACTGCAGGCTGCGGTAGGGCAGCTTGCCGTATTTGAAGTCGAAGAACGCGTCGATCGGGCCGGTGTACACCATGTGTCTCCAGGGCACCAGGCGCGCGATCTCGCGGTAGTCGGTGTTGAGCATCAGCTTGATGTTCGGGTGCGCGAGCATCCTTTCGAACATGCGCGTGTAGCCTTGCAGCGGCATGGCCTGGTAGGTGTCGGTGAAGTAGCGGTCGTCACGGTTGCATCGCGTGGGCACGCGCGCGGTCACGCTGGCATCGAGCTCCGATGGGTCCAGCCCCCATTGCTTGCGCGTGTAGCCGCGGAACAGCTTCAGGTACAGGTCACGCCCCACCTTGGCCACCACCACGTCCTCCGAGGTCGTGATGCGCTCGCGCTTCTCGGCCATCTTCTCGAAGAAGGCCTCCAGCTCCAGCGCGGTGAGCTGCAGGCCGTAGAGGCGGTTTACCGTGTCCAGGTTGATCGGCACCGGCACCAGCTGGCCGTCCACGCTGGCCAGCACCCGGTGCTGGTAGGGTCGCCAGTCGGTGAATTGCGACAGGTACTCGAACACGTCGGCCGAGTTGGTGTGGAAGATGTGCGGGCCGTAGGGATGCACCAGCAGGCCGGCGTCGTCGTAGCGGTCGTAGGCGTTGCCGCCGATGTGGGGGCGCTTTTCCACGACCAGCACGCGCGCGTCGAGCTGGCTGGCCAGGCGCTCCGCGAGCACGCTGCCGGCGAAGCCGGCCCCCACGATGAGATAGTCGAAGCCTTCGGCGCCGGGGCGCCCGACGCGGCCTTTGGCATGGCCGTTGGCGCCGCGCGGCGCAGTGGTGATGAGGCTCAAGATGTCTCCTTCTTCGGATCGGGGTGCAGCACGGCCCGGGCCGTTCCCTCGGGAGCGGCCTGAAGCAAGCAGCGGTGCCCTGCTTCCGGGCAAACGCCGTACCTTCGGGGCGCGGCCTACAGCTGCTCGCGGAACAGATAGAAGCTGCGGTCCTTCAGCCTGTGCCACAGGCTGCGCCGCCGCCAGGTTTCCAGGCGCAGCTCTTCGCAGTGCGCGAGGTCGCGCTCGAAGATCGCTTCCAGGCGTTGCGCCAGCGCGGGCGAGTGCAGGCCGAGCGTGATCTCGTCGTTGATCTCGAACGAGCGGTCGTCGAAGTTGCTCGATCCGATCGCGCACCACACGCCGTCGATGCTCAGCACCTTCTGGTGGATCAGCGTCGGCTGGTATTCGTACACTCGCACGCCCGCCTTCAGCAAGCGCTCGAAGTTGTGGTGCGCCGCATGCTGCACCAGCGGCATGTCGGAAGCCTGCGCCGAGGGCACCATCACACGCACGTCCACCCCGCGCTGCACGCATTCGGTCATCGCGCTTATCGCCGCCGGCTGCGGCAGGAAGTAGGGGTTCTGTATCCACAGGCGGCGCTGTGCGAGGCACAGCACCAGGTGGTGCAGCGTCTTCACCGCCGGTGAGGCACGTTCGGGCTTCGCGCGCGCGACATGCGCGGCCACGTCGCCGGCGCGCGCCAGCCGCGGGAACACGCCGTCGCCGAGGAACAGCTCGCCGGTCTCGGCCATCCAGTTCTCACTGAAGGCCGACTGCACGCTGTGCACGATCGGCCCCTGCAGCCGCACGCCGATGTCGCGGAAGCGCGGGCCGTCGTCGGTGTCGCTCCACCACGAGTCGACGATGCAGTGGCCGCCGAGCATCGCCACCCGGCCGTCGGCCACCAGCACCTTGCGGTGATCGCGCCGGTTCAGCACGCCCAGGTTGCGCGGCCGCACGGTGTGGTAGCGCACGATGCGGCAGCCCGCCTCGCGCATGCGGCGCTCTTCGTCGGCGCCGATGCCACGGGCGCCGCGGGCGTCGAGGATCACGCGCACCGTCACGCCGGCCCGGGCCCGCTCGGCCAGCGCCGCGGACACGCGCCGCCCCAGCACGCCCGCCTTCCACAGGAAGGTCTCGAAGTGCACGGTGTGCCGGGCCGCCGCGATGGTGCCCACCAGGGCGTCGAAGTAGTGTTCGTTTTCCAGCAGCTCGACCGCGTTGCCCTCCACCAGCGTGCTGTGGGTCAGCCCGCACAGCGAGGGCAGCAGTTCGGGCAACGGGCGGTCGCAACGCAGTGGCGCGAGCTTGGGGTCGCGGTGTTTCTTGGCCGACCACAGCGCGACGGCGAGCAGCGTGGCGACGGCGATGGCAAGCCAGGTAAGCATCGCGGGCAAGGCGGGCGTCTGCCGGCCCCGCGTGCAGGGCCTGGCATCAAGGGCCGCTTGGCAATCGCCGGTCCCGCAGCCGCGCCAGCACCTGCTGCGCCGCCGCCGGCGCGCGTTCTTTCGCGCCGTTGATCATGAACATGAACACGTCGCGCGGCCGCTGCTGCAGCGCCGCTTCGTCGCCAGCCACCTTGGGCACGCCGGCCGGCTCGCCCCCGGCGGCCCAGGCGCGCGCACAAGCCGCCCAGGCGTCCAGCACCTCGGGTGCATAGCCGGTGGGCAGGTCGGCGGCGCACTGCATCAGCCGCAGGTACACGAAGTCGGCCGTCAGGTTGGCGAACGAGGGGTGGTCCGGCGAGTCGGTGATCACCACCGCCGCGCCGTGCGCGCGCGCCAGGTCGAGGAAGGCGGGCACCATGAAGCTCTCGTGCCGCACGTCCAGCACATGGCGCAGCGGCAGGCCGTCCAGCTCGGGCGGCAGCAGCTTCAGGAAAGCGCCGAAGTCCTGTGCGTCGAAGCGCTTGGTGGGCGCAAACTGCCACAAGATCGGCCCGAGCTTGGCGCCCAGCCGCGCCGGGCCGCTGTGCAGGAACTGGCGCACCGAGTCGCCCGCCTCCGCCAGCACGCGCCGGTTGGTGGTGTAGCGCAGCGCCTTCAGCGCGAACACGAAGTCCTCGGGCGTCTCGTCGTGCCAGCGCGCATAGCTGGCCGGGCTCATCGTGCTGTAGTAGGTGCCGTTGACCTCGATCGCCGTCACCTGGCGGCTGGCGTACTCGAGTTCGCGCTTGGCCGGCCATTTCGGCGGATAGAAGGTCTCGTGCCACGGCTCGTAGTTCCAGCCGCCGATGCCGACGCGGATGCAGCCCTGGCCTTGCGTGTTCATCGTCGTTGCTCCCTGCGGCGAAAAGGAGCGGCTGTTGTACCGCAGGCTGCGGCGCGGTGCTTGACTGGAGTGTCGCTCTGGAGTGATACTCCAGTCATGAACACCGTGGCCGCCCCTGCGCGCGAGCAGATCCTGCAAGCTGCCGCCGCGCTGTTCCTCGCCCAGGGCTTCGACGCCACCTCCATGGACCAGGTGCGCCAGCGCGCCGGCGTGAGCAACGGCAGCCTCTACCACCACTACCCCACCAAGAACCACCTGGCGCGCGCGCTGTACGAGTCGGCGCTGGCCGACTTCCACGCCAGCCTGCTCAAGGCCATTGGCGCCGATGCAGACGCCGAGGCGGGCGTGCGCGGGCTGATCGCCGCGCACATCGCCTGGGTGGTCAAGCACCCCGCGCGCGCGCGCGTGCTGCATGAGCTGCGGCGCACCACGGCGATCGCCGGGGCCGAGCCCGACTGGGGCGCACTCAATGCCCAGGCCCATGCGGCGCTGCGCGCCTGGGCCGAGCGCAAGGCGGCGCAAGGCGAGATGAAGCCCATGCCCTTCGGCGTGTGGGTCGCGCTGGTGTTTGCGCCAGTGCTGCAACTCACGCCGCGCTGGGCGCAGCAGGAAAAGCCCTCGGTGCCGCCCCGGCTGCGCGCGCTGCTGGCCGACGCGGCCTGGGCCTCGGTGAAGGCTTGATGCGAAGGAGAAGACGATGAGCACCCAACTGCTCGAACGCGGCCGCCAGGTGCTGGCCGCCCAGGGCTTCAGCCAGCTGCTGGGCGCCGAGCTCGAGGTGTTCGAACCCGGTCGTGCCGAGCTGGCGCTGGCCGTCGGCCCCAAGCTCCTGCAGCAAAACGGCTTCGTGCACGGCGGCGTGCTGTCGTACCTGGCCGACAACGCGCTCACCTACGCCGGCGGCTCGGTGCTGGGCACCGAGGTGCTCACCGCCGAATTCAAGATCAACTACCTGCGCCCCGCGCAGGGCGAGCGCCTGGTGGCGGTGGCTGGCGTGGTGGGCAGCGGCAAGACCCAGGCCGTGTGCCGTTGCGACGTGTTCGTCGAGGCTGGCGGCGAGCGCAAGCTGTGCGCGGCGGCGCAGGGCACGATACGCAAGGCGGGGTGAAGCCATGCAGCAGGCGGCCCTGTATCTCGCGGCGCTGCTGCTCGTGGGCATCAGCGTTGCGCACTCCTACCTCGGCGAGCGCTACCTGCTGATGCGGCTGTTCCGCCGCTGCGAACTGCCCAAGCTCTTCGGCAGCGCCGAGTACACGCAGCGCACCTTGCGCTTCGCCTGGCATGTCACCTCGGTGGCGTGGCTGGGCTTCGCGGCGCTGCTGATGCTCGCGGCGCGGGCGCCGCTGTCCACCGCGGCGCTGGGCTGGGCGACGGCCGCCGTGTTCGGCGCGCACTTCGCGATCGCGCTCGTCGGCTCGCGCGGCCGGCACTACTCGTGGGTGGTGTTCCTCGCGGTGGCGCTGCTGGCCGTGGCCGCCCTGCCGTCGGGCTGAGCGCTGGCGATCACGCCGCCGCCCAGGCACACCGCGCCGTCGTACAGCACGGCCGACTGCCCCGGCGTCACGGCCCACTGCGGCTCGCCGAAGCGCAGCTCGAAGCCGGCCGCGATGTGCGTCAGCACGCAGGGCGCATCGGCCTGCCGGTAGCGCGTCTTCGCCGCCAGCGGCCCGGCGGCCGGCGCGTGGCCGGCGATCCAGCTCACGTCATCGGCCTGCAGCGTGTGCGACTGCAGCCAGGGATGGTCGTGCCCCTGCACCACATACAGCGTGTTGCGCTGCACGTCCTTGCGCGCCACGAACCAGGGCTCGTGCTCGCCGCCGCCGCGCGGTGCGCCTTTTTCCTTGATGCCGCCCAGGCCGATGCCCTTGCGCTGGCCCAGCGTGTAGAAGCTCAGGCCCACATGTTCGCCCAGCGTGCGGCCGCGGTCGTCCTTGATCGGGCCGGGCTGGTTGGCGAGGTAGCGGTTGAGGAACTCGCGGAACGGCCGCTCGCCGATGAAGCAGATGCCGGTGGAGTCCTTCTTCTTCGCCACCGGCAGCTTGATCTCCTCGGCGATGCGCCGCACCTCGGTCTTGCGCAACTCGCCCACCGGGAACATGGCCTTCGAGAGCTGCGCCTGGGTCAGGCGGTGCAGGAAGTAGCTCTGGTCCTTGGCCGGGTCCAGGCCCTTGAGCAGCTGGAACGCGCCGCCGTGCTCGCGCACCCGCGCATAGTGGCCGGTGGCGATCTTCCCGGCGCCCAGGCGCATCGCGTGGTCGAGGAAGGCCTTGAACTTGATCTCGGCGTTGCACAGCACGTCGGGGTTGGGCGTGCGGCCCGCCTGGTACTCGCGCAGGAACTCGGCGAACACGCGGTCCTTGTATTCCGCAGCGAAGTTCACGTGCTCGATCTCGATGCCCAGCACGTCGGCCACGCTGGCCGCGTCCAGGAAGTCCTGCCGCGACGAGCAGTACTCGTCGTCGTCATCGTCTTCCCAGTTCTTCATGAAGATGCCGATCACCTCGTGACCGGCGCGCTTGAGCAGCCAGGCGCTGACGGCGGAATCGACGCCGCCGGACAGGCCGACGACGACGCGTTGTTTGGAGGCCATGCTCAAATTTTAGGCAGACGCCAAGGCCTCGACTTGCGCACGTGCTTTCGGGATCGCAGGCCCCAGCACGCGCGCGCCTTCGGCCGTGACCAGCACGTCGTCCTCGATGCGGATGCCACCCAGGCCGGCGTGGCGCTCGAACATCGCGTAGTCGATGAAGGCCTCGTGCCGGTGCTCGGCCTGCCAGCGCTGCGTGAGCAGCGGGTTGATGTACAGGCCCGGCTCCACCGTCACCACCCAGCCTGCGCGCAGCGGCCGTGCCAGCCGCAGCGACTTGAAGCCGAAGCGCGGGTCGCGCGCGAAGCCCTCGCCATAGCCCACGTGGTCTTCGCCCAGGCTTTCCATGTCGTGCACGTCCAGCCCGATCATGTGGCCCACGCCGTGCGGCATGAACAGCGCGTGCGCACCGGCGGCCACCGCCTCGTCCACGTCGCCGCGCAGGAACCCCAGCTCCTTCATGCCCTGCGCGAGCACGCGGCAGGCCAGCAGGTGCACCTCGCGGTAGGGCACGCCGGGTCGGATGGCGGCGATGGCCTGCTCCTGCGCCGACAGCACCAGCTCGTAGGCCTCGGCGCGCAGGCCTTCGAAGCGTCCGCCCACAGGGATCACGCGCGTGATGTCCGAGGCGTAGCCTTCGGCCGACTCGCTGCCCGAGTCGTTGACGACGATCTCGCCGCCTTGCAGACGCACGCCGTGGTCGTGGTTGTGCAGGATCTGCCCCCGGCTGGAGAAGATGGACGGATAGGCCATGCGCCGCCCGCGTGCCAGCGCCAGCGCCTCCATCGCGCCCACCACCTCCTGCTCCACCACGCCGGGACGGCTGGCGCGCAGCGCCAGCAGGTGCATCTCGCGCGTGAGCGCCAGCGCGTCTTCCATCTCGGCGATCTCTTCCGGCGCCTTGAGCGCGCGCTGCGCCACCACCGCTTGCACCAGCGGCCCGCTCACGGCCGTGTCGAGTGCGGCATCGGTCACATCGAGCCAGCGCGCCAGCGCCAGCCGCGTCTGGCCGCGGTAAGGCGGCAGCAGGTGCACGGGCCGGCCCGCCGCGCGCGCGGCTTGCAGTCGCCCGGCCAGTGCATCGCGTGGCGCATGCCGCTCGATGCCGGCGCTGGCGGCCCGCTCGGCCGCGCTGGGCAAGGGGCCGGTCCAGACCTGGTGGTCCAGGTCGGCGTCGTCGGCGAACAAGGTGGCCTCGCCCTGCTGCAGGTCGAGCAGCAGCGCCAGACCCGGCTGGGCCAGGCCGGCGTAGTAGAGGAAGCTGGAGTCCTGGCGGAACGGGTAGGCGTTGTCCGGGTAATTCATCGGGCTGTCGTCATGCCCGGGCAGCAGCACCAGGCCACTGCCGGCTGACGCCAGCCGCTGCATCAGCGCCTGTCGGCGCTGAAGGTAGACGTGCGGCGCGAACATGCGCCGCAGTATCCGCGCAAATCCTTCAGCCGCGACGGCGGCCCACCACCACCACCTGCTGCAGCCGGTGGCCGGTCACCACGACCTGGTGAAAGCTGCTCGGCGTGTCGATCTCCGCCTGGGCCAGCAAGGCCTGGGCATGGCTGGCGGTGGCGCTGCGGTACTCGCTGTCGGCCATTGCGCCCAGCGAGCCGAGTGTGCCGGCGGTGACCAAGGCGGCCAGACCGAGGGCGGCGGCTTGGGGTTGCAGGCGGTACGACATGGCAGGCTCCTTCTTCGGGGGATGCAACGCTGTTTGCGTTGAAAGAACTCTAGGCCGCGCGCTGCAACAGGCAAACGGCGTTGCGACGAAACGCAGGCTTTGCGTGACGAACCGCGCAGGCCGCGGATGCGCCGTGTGTAACAGCGCCCCGTCAACGCGGCATCCATGGAACCTTTGTGACGGCATGTACTCGCACCACGGCCTCTGCGACGCGGCCTGGGCCGGCACGCAGGGGTTGTTGCTGGCGCACCGCGCTGTCTGCTGTATCTCAACGCCCTGCCGTCCATGCTGAAGAAGACCTTTGCGGCCTTGTTGCTGGCCGCCTGCTCCGCTGCCTGGAGCGAACCCTCCCTGCGATCGGCCCATGTGCTGGTGCTCGACGAGAGCACCGGCGAGGTGCTGCTGGAAAAAGACGCCGGCACGCCGGCGCCGATCGCGTCGATGACCAAGCTGATGACCGCGATGGTCGTGCTCGACGCCCGCCTGCCCTACGAGCAGAAGATCCGCATCGACCGGGCCGACCTCGACACGCTGAAGCACACGCAAAGCGGCGTGCCGGTGGGCTCGGTGATCACGCGCGAGGACTTGATCACGCTGGCGCTGATCTCGTCCGACAACCGCGCCGCCGCCGCACTGGCACGCACCTACCCCGGCGGCCGGCCGGCCTTCCAGGCGGCGGTGAACCGCAAGATCCGGGCGCTGGAGCTGGAAGACACGGTGCTGGTGGAGCCCACCGGCCTGTCGCCGCGCAACCGTGCCAGCGCGCGCGACATGGCCAAGATCCTGCAGGCCGCCGCGGCCTACCCCGAGATCGCCGTGGCCACCAGCCAGCGGCGCGACCGCGTGGTGGTCAACGGCCGCACGCGCGTGGCGCGCAACACCAACGGCCTGGTGGGCGCGCCGGGCTGGTCGGTGCTGGCCTCCAAGACCGGCTTCACGCGCGAGGCCGGCCGCTGCGTGTCGATGCGGCTGGAAGCCGCCGGCCGCAAGGTGCTGGTGGTGCTGATGGGCGCGGTGGACAGCTCCAAGCGCACGCTCGATGCGATCAACATCCACCGCTGGCTGGGCAGCGAGCCGGCGCAGCGCGTGGCCTCCGACGCCAGCGACCAGCAGCCGCGCGCGGCGCGCAAGGTCAGCGCCAGCCGCCCCAGCGCCGGCTGAAAGCCGCGTCAGGCGGCCGGCGCGATGTTGCGGGCGGTGCCCAGCAGCGTGGCGCACAGCGTCTCGCGCTCGTCGGCATCCACCGCGTACACCTCGGCGGCGCATACCGTCAGCAGCCGGCCGGCGTCGACCACGCGGCCGCGCGCGCGCAGTGTGCGACCGGCCGCCGGCGCCACGATCTTCAACGTGGTGTCGATGGTGGCGTTGGTCCAGCCCGGCTGCAGCAGCGTGCCGGCGGCGGCCACCGCGGCGAAGTCGGCCGCGGCGAACACGGCGGTGGCCTGCAGCTGGCCGGGCCGGAAGCTGAAGGCGTCGCTGACGGGCAGCTCCAGCTCCACTTCACCGGGCGCGACCTTGTTGAACTGCAACTGCAGCGTGCGGGCCATCGGCATCGCCAGCACAGCGCGTTGCACCTGTGCGGTCATCGGCAGGGCGTTCATCGCTCGTTCTCCTTCAGTTGGCGCTGCAGCCGCTTCAGGTGGCGCAGCAGTTCGGCGCGCAAGGCGCGACGGGCCGCGAGCTCGCGGTCCAGCGTGGCGATGCGCTCGGTGAGGGCCTCGATGCCGAACTGCGGCGTCAGCCGTCCGGCGCGGTAGGCGGGCAAGGCCTCGCCCAGCTCTTTCAGCGAAAAACCGAGCCGGCGGCCTTGCACGATGAACTGCACGTCGCGCAGCGCCGACGCCGGGTACTCGCGGTAGCCGCTGGGCCGGCGCGCCGGGCACAGCAGGCCCTGGCGCTCGTAGTGGCGCAGCGCGTGGGTGGAAACGCCGGCGCGGGCGGCAAGCTCCGAGATCCTCATGCGCGCACCTTAGCAAGCTTGGCGTCGCGCGAAGCTTGCGGCTGGGGTTGTTCCGGCCGTGCCCGGGACCGCGCAGCCGGGCGTTGGCGGGCGCTCAGCCGGGAATCCAGGGGTCGTACAGCGACGGGTGGGCGGTGAGCAGCTGAAGCGGGTAGCGGCGCCCGGCGAGGTGGTCTTGCACACTCTGCAGCACCAGCGGGCTGCGGTGGCGGTCCCGCGTGGCGCACACCTCGTCGGGTGTCATCCACAGCGTGCGCACGATGCCGTCGTCGAGCTTCAGCGCAGGGTCGGGCTCGCCCACCGTGCCGCGGAAGGCGAAGCGCAGGTAGGTCACGTCTTCCCCGTCGGTCCTGCGAAAGCGCGAGAGGTACACGCCCACCAGCGCGTCGGGCGCGAAGCGGCAGGCGGTCTCCTCCAGCACCTCGCGCACCACGGCCTGCTGCAACGACTCGCCTGGGTCGAGGTGGCCGGCCGGGTTGTTCAGCCGCAGGCCCTCGCGCGTGTGCTCCTCCACCAGCAGGTAGCGGCCGCCGCGCTCCACCACGGCGGCCACCGTCACGCTGGGCTTCCAACGTTGCGGGTTCGACATGGGCGGCGATGGTAGTGGATGCCGCCTAAAGACACGGGCGCGACAGGAAGCGTCAAAAGGTTTGTGTAAGCTTCGCCGCCAACACCCCGGCACATCCCCGGCGCCGGCGGCGACAAAAGAAGGAGCAAGCTCATGCTGATCGGCATCCCGCTGGAAACGGCGGCGGGCGAGACCCGTGTGGCCGTCACCCCCGAGACGGCCAAGAAGCTCAAGGCCCAGGGCCACGCGCTGAGGCTGCAGTCGGGCGCCGGCGTGGCCGCCAGCGCGCCCGATGCGGCCTACCAGGCGGTGGGGGTGGAGGTCACCGATGCCGCCGGCGCGCTGGGCTGCGACCTGGTGCTCAAGGTGCGCCCGCCACAGGCGGCCGAGCTCGGGCTGATGAAGGCGGGCGCGGCCGTCGTGGGCATGCTCAACCCGTTCGATGCCGAGGGCCTGCAGCGCCTGGCTGCGGCCGGCCTCACCGCCTTTGCGCTGGAAGCCGCGCCGCGCACCACGCGCGCGCAGAGCATGGACGTGCTGTCGTCGCAGGCCAACATCGCCGGCTACAAGGCGGTGATGCTGGCGGCCCACCACTACCAGCGTTTCTTCCCGATGCTGATGACCGCCGCCGGCACCGTGAAGGCCGCGCGCGTGGTGATCCTGGGCGTGGGCGTGGCGGGGCTGCAGGCGATCGCCACCGCCAAGCGCCTGGGCGCGGTGATCGAGGCCAGCGACGTGCGCCCGAGCGTGAAGGAGCAGGTGGAGTCGCTGGGTGCGAAGTTCATCGACGTGCCCTACGAGACGCAGGAAGAAAAAGAGGCGGCCGAGGGTGTGGGCGGCTACGCGCGACCCATGCCGCCGTCGTGGCTGGAGCGGCAAAAGGCCGAGGTGGCCAAGCGCGTGGCCCAGGCCGACGTGGTGATCACCACCGCGCTGATCCCGGGCCGCCCTGCGCCGCAGCTGGTGACCGAAGAGATGGTCAGGAGCATGAAGGCCGGCTCGGTGATCGTGGACATCGCCGCGCCGGCGGGCGGCAACTGCGCCCTCACCGTGCCGGGCGAGACCGTGGTGCGCCACGGCGTCACGCTGGTCGGCGAGACCAACCTGCCGGCCATGGTGGCGGCCGACGCCAGCGCGCTCTATGCACGCAACGTGCTCGACTTCCTCAAGCTCGTGCTCACGAAGGAAGGCACGCTGCAGGTGCCGATGGACGACGACATCGTGGCCGCCTGCCTGGTGGCGCGCGACGGGCAGGTGACCCGCAAATGAACCGCGTGATGCTGCGCGCCAAGCTGCACCGCGCCACCGTCACCGAGGCCGACCTTCACTACGAAGGCAGCTGCGGCATCGACGAGGACCTGCTCGACGCGGCCGACATGCGCGAATACGAGCAGATCGAGCTCTACAACGTCAACAACGGCGAGCGCTTTTCCACCTACATCATCAAGGCGCCGCGCGGCTCGGGCGCGATTTCGCTCAACGGCGCCGCCGCGCGCAAGGCGCACGTGGGCGACCTGCTCATCATCTGCACCTACGCGCCGATGACCGAGTCGCAGGCCGCGCAGTGGAAGCCGCGCGTGGTGCTGCTTGGCGAGCGCAACCGCATCCAGCAGATCAAGGAAACCTGAGGAGCCGGCATGGAAGCCATCAGTCCCACCATCACCAACCTGATCATCTTCGTGCTGGCCATCTACGTGGGCTACCACGTGGTGTGGAACGTCACGCCCGCGCTGCACACGCCGCTGATGGCGGTGACCAACGCCATCTCGGCGATCGTCATCGTCGGCGCCATGCTGGCGGCCGCGCTCACCGAAACCTGGCTGGGCAAGAGCATGGGCGTGCTGGCCGTCGCGCTGGCGGCGGTGAACGTCTTCGGCGGCTTCCTGGTCACCCGGCGCATGCTGGAGATGTTCAGGAAGAAGGAGAAGAAGGCACCCGCCGCGGAGGGCAAGCAATGAGCATGGACCTCGTCACGCTGCTGTACCTCGTCGCCAGCGTCTGCTTCATCCAGGCGCTCAAGGGGCTGTCGCATCCCACCACCTCGATCCGCGGCAACCTGTTCGGCATGGTCGGCATGGCGATCGCGGTGGTCACCACCGCCGCGCTGATCGTCAAGTTGGCCGGCGGCAGCGCGCTCGGCCTGGGCTACGTGCTGCTGGGCCTGCTGGTGGGCGGCACCGCCGGCGCCATCATGGCCAAGCGGGTCGAGATGACCAAGATGCCGGAGCTGGTGGCCTTCATGCACAGCATGATCGGCTTGGCGGCCGTGTTCATCGCGGTGGCGGCCGTGGCCGAGCCTTCGGCCCTGCTGCCCGGCCTGCCCAAGGGCGACCCCATCCCCAAGGGCAACCGGCTGGAGCTGTTCCTGGGCGCGGCCATCGGCGCCATCACCTTCAGCGGCTCGGTCATCGCCTTCGGCAAGCTGTCGGGCAAGTACAAGTTCCGCCTGTTCCAGGGCGCGCCGGTGGTGTTCAACGGCCAGCACCTGCTGAACCTGTTCCTGGGCCTGGCCACCGTGGTGCTCGGGCTGGCCTTCGTGTTCACCGAGAACTGGATGGCCTTCGGCCTGATGCTGGCCCTGAGCTTCGTGCTCGGCGTGCTGATCATCATCCCGATCGGCGGCGCCGACATGCCGGTGGTGGTGTCCATGCTCAACAGCTACTCGGGCTGGGCGGCCGCGGGCATCGGCTTCTCGCTGGGCAACAGCATGCTCATCATCGCCGGCTCGCTGGTGGGCAGCTCGGGCGCGATCCTGAGCTACATCATGTGCAAGGCGATGAACCGCTCGTTCTTCAACGTGATCCTGGGCGGCTTCGGCGGCGAGGGCGCCGCGGTGCAGGGCCAGGCGCAGCAGCGCAGCGTGAAAAGCGGCAGCGCCGACGACGCGGCCTTCATCCTGGGCAACGCCGAGAGCGTGATCATCGTGCCGGGCTACGGCCTGGCGGTGGCGCGCGCGCAGCATGCGGTGAAGGAGCTGGCCGAGAAGCTCACCCACAAGGGCGTGAACGTCAAGTACGCCATCCACCCGGTGGCCGGCCGCATGCCGGGCCACATGAACGTGCTGCTGGCCGAGGCGGAGGTGCCGTACGACCAGGTGTTCGAGATGGAGGACATCAATGCCGAGTTCGGCCAGGCCGACGTGGCCATCGTGCTGGGCGCCAACGACGTGGTGAACCCGGCGGCGCTGGTCAAGGGCAGCCCGATCTACGGCATGCCCATCCTCGAGGCCTACAAGGCCAAGACCATCATCGTGAACAAGCGCTCGATGGCGGCCGGCTACGCGGGCCTGGACAACGAGCTGTTCTACATGGACAAGACGATGATGGTCTTCGGCGATGCGAAGAAGGTGGTCGAGGACATGGTGAAAGCCGTCGAGTAGCAGGCGGGATTGGGGTTTCTCTCTAGAAAAACTTATCGAAACACCCCATACGGGGCGTAAACGCGCCCCTCAGAATCACGGGTTCGGTACCGAGGAGACAAGGTTCAATGGAGAAGATCTGGCTGAAGCACTACCCCGCGGGCGTGCCCGCCGAGGTGAAGACGGACGTCTATCCGTCGCTGGTGGCGCTGCTGGAAGAAAGTTTCCGCAAGTACCGTGACCTGCCCGCCTACCGCTTCATGGGCAAGTCGTTCAGCTTCGGGCAGGTGGACGACCTGTCGCGCGCCTTCGCCGCCTGGCTGCAGGCGCAAGGGCTGGAGCGCGGCGACCGCGTGGCCATCATGCTGCCCAACGTGCCGCAATACCCTGTGGTGGTGGCGGCCGTGCTGCGCGCGGGCTTCGTGGTGGTCAACGTCAACCCGCTGTACACGCCGCGCGAGCTGGAGCACCAGCTCAAGGACTCGGGGGCCAAGGCGATCGTCATCCTCGAGAACTTCGCCAGCGTGCTGCAGCAGGTGATGAGCGCGGTGCCCACCAAGAAGGTGGTGCTGGCCGCCATGGGCGACCTGCTCGGCTTCCCCAAGGGCATGATCGTCAACTACGTCGTGCGCAACGTGAAGAAGCTGGTGCCGGCGTACAGCGTGCCCGGTGCGGTGCGCTTCAACGACGCGGTGAGCCAGGGGCGCAACCAGCGCTTCACGCCGGCACAGGTGGGGCCGGAAGACATTGCGGTGCTGCAGTACACCGGCGGCACCACCGGCGTGAGCAAGGGCGCGGTGCTGCTCAACCGCAACCTGGTGGCCAACCTGCTGCAGTCGGAGGCCTGGTACCAGCCGGCGCTGAAGAAGATCCCCGAGGGCGAGCAGATCGTCACCGTGTGCGCGCTGCCGCTGTACCACATCTTCGGCTTCACCGCCAACATGATGCTCAGCATGCGCATGGGCGGCTGCAACATCCTGATCCCCAACCCGCGCGACCTGCCTGCGGTGCTGAAGACGCTGGCCAAGGAGAAGTTCCACAGCTTCCCGGCGGTGAACACGCTGTTCAACGCGCTGGCCAACCACCCCGAGTTCAACACGGTCGACTGGAGCCACCTCAAGATCTCGGTGGGCGGCGGCATGGCGGTGCAGCAAGCGACGGCCAAGCTGTGGCTCGAGAAGACCGGCTGCCCCATCTGCGAGGGCTACGGCCTGTCGGAAACCAGCCCCTCGGCCACCTGCAACCCGGTGGACACCACCGCCTACAGCGGCAACATCGGCCTGCCGCTGCCCAGCACCGAGGTCAAGCTGCTCGACGACGACGGCCACGAGGTGCCCGCGGGCCAGCCGGGCGAGATCTGCATCCGCGGCCCGCAGGTGATGGCCGGCTACTGGCAGCGCCCCGACGAGACCGCCAAGGTGATGACGGCCGACGGCTTCTTCCGCACCGGCGACGTGGGCGTGGTCGACGAGCGCGGCTACTTCAAGATCGTGGACCGCAAGAAGGACATGATCCTGGTGTCGGGCTTCAACGTGTACCCCAACGAGGTGGAAGACGTGATCACGCAGATGGAGGGCGTGCTCGAATGCGCCGCCGTCGGCGTGCCGGACGCCAAGGCCGGCGAAGCGGTGAAGGTGGTCATCGTCAAGAAGAACCCCGCCATCACCGAAGCCGACGTGCGGGCCTACTGCGAAGCCCACCTCACCGGCTACAAGCGGCCGAAGGTGGTGGAGTTCCGCACCGAGCTGCCCAAGACCCCTGTGGGCAAGATCCTGCGCCGCGAGCTGAGAGACAAGAAGGCGGCTTAAGCGAGGTTTGGCAAACTGCGGCACATGCCCGTGCCGCGCTTTTTCGTACCCCAGGCCCTCCGCGAGGGCCTTTCGTTTGCGCTGCCCGAAGAGGCCGCGCGCCATGTGCAGGTGCTGCGCCTGCAGCCCGGCATGCCGCTCGTGCTGTTCAATGGCGAAGGCGGCGAGCACGAGGCCTCGGTGCTGCGCATGGGCCGGCGCGAGGTCGAGGTGCAGGTGGGCGCCCACCGGGCGGTCGAGCGCGAGCTGGGCTGCGCCGTGACGCTGGCGCTGGGCATGCCGGCCAACGACCGCATGGACGCGCTGGTCGAAAAGGCCACCGAGCTGGGCGTGGCGGCGATCCAGCCGCTGGTGTGCGAGCGCTCGGTGCTGCGCCTGGCCGGCGAGCGGGCCGACAAGCGGCGCGAGCACTGGCAAGGCATCGCGGTGGCCGCCGCTGAACAAAGCGGCCGCACGCAGGTGCCCGCGATCGCGCCGGTGCAGCCGTTGACGGCATGGCTGCAGGGCTTGGCGCCGCACACAGGCGCGCGCTGGCTGCTGAGCTTGGGTGCCGATGCCAAGCCGGTGTCTGCCTGCGATGGCGCGGCCGCGCTGCTGGTCTTGAGCGGCCCCGAGGGCGGCCTGGCCTCCATGGAGGAGCAGGCTGCGCGAGAAGCGGGCTTCGCACCGGTGAGCCTGGGCTCGCGGGTGCTGCGTGCCGACACGGCCCCGTTGGCGCTGCTGGCCTTCGTGGGTTTGCGGGGCCTCGACTGCCAGGTGCCACGATGAACCTCCGGCTGCTGCTGCTCACCCTGTGCCAGGGCCTGTATCTCACCAACAACGTCACGTTCATTGCGATCAATGGCCTCGTGGGGCTGGCGCTGGCGCCCAAGGCCTGGATGGCGACGCTGCCGGTGATGGCTTATGTGGCGGGCAGCGCGCTCAGCGCGCCGCTGGTGGCGCGGCACCAGCGGCGTTTCGGGCGGCGTCGCACCTTCCAGATCGGCCTGGTGGTCGCGATGCTGACCGCCGGCGTGTGCGCGCTGGCAGCGCTGACGCGCCAGTTCTGGCTGCTGGTGGCCGCCACCGTGGCCGCGGGCTACTACAACGCCAACGGCTCGCTGTACCGCTTTGCCGCGGTGGAGTTGGTGCCGCCGTCGTTCAAGGAGCGGGCGATCTCCTGGGTGCTGGCCGGCGGCATCATCGGCGCGGTGGCCGGGCCGCAGCTGGCCAGCTCGATGCGCGATGCGCTGCCGCAGCCCTTTGCCGGCGCCTACCTCGCGCTGGTGGCGGTGGCGCTGCTGTCGCTGGCGTTGGTGTCGATGATCGAGTTTCCGCCGCTGACGACGGCGCAAGACGGCGGCGGCGGGCGCCCCTTGGCCGAGCTCGCGCGACAGCCGGTGTTCCTGGTCGCCATTGCGGCGGCGGCGCTGGGCTACGGCGTGATGAACCTGCTGATGGCCGCCACGCCGATCGCGATGGCGCAGTGTGCGCATCCGTTTGCCAGCGCTGCGCTGGTGCTCGAATGGCATGTGCTGGGCATGTACGTGCCGAGCTTCTTCACCGGCTCGCTGATCAAGCGCTTCGGCGCGCTGCCCATCATGGGCCTGGGTGTGTTGCTCAACCTGGCCTGCGTGGGCATTGCGCTGTCGGGCGTGGACCTGATGCACTTCACCGCGGCGCTGCTGCTGCTGGGCGTGGGCTGGAACTTCCTGTTCATCGGCGGCACCACGCTCTTCACCGAGGCCTACCGGCCGGAGGAGCGCACCACGGCGCAGGCGGCGATGGACACCGCCATCTACATCACGATGACCATCACCGCCTTTGCCTCGGGTGCACTGGTCACCACCGGCGGCTGGGCCTGGATGAACCTGGGCAGCCTGGTGCCGATCGCGCTGGTGGCGGCAGCCCTGGGCTGGCTGGCCGCGGTGAAGCGGCGCTCAGCCGCCGGCGTCGCGGACGCCGGCGCGCGCTAGGGAGCCGGCCACCAGGTCGAAGCGGAACAGCCGGCATTCGATCGGTCCGTTCCACAGCGGCACGCGGCGGCTTTCCTTGAGCCGCATCTTCGACGGCAGCCTGGCGTCGGGGCTCAGCACCCAGGCGGTCCAGCCGGCGTACTGCTTCTTCCAGTGCGAGGCGAGCTGGCCGAAGAACTGGTCGGCGCCGGCATCGCCTTCGAACTGCTCGCGCGGTGCCCGCCCCGCACCGGTGCCCTTGCCTTTGGGTTCGATGCGCTCGCCATAGGGCGGGTTGAGGATCAGCGTGCCGGCAGCCGCCGGCGCGGGCCGCTGCAGCGCATCGGCCGTCTTGAACTCGATCGCCTGCTTCACGCCCGCGCGCTCGGCGTTGCGGGTGGCGAAGTCGGTCATGCGGAACGACACGTCGCCGGCGAACACCTGCACCGCCGGCGCATGGATGCGTTCCCTGGCTTCGCGCTGCAGCCGCTGCCATTGCGGCAGGTGCGGCTTGAACGGCGCCATGCGCTCGAACGCGAAGCGGCGTTGCAGCCCGGGCGCGATGCCGCATGCCAGCTGCGCGGCCTCGATCGCGATGGTGCCGGCGCCGCAGCAGGGGTCGAGCAGCGGCCCGTCTTGCGCGCGCCCCTGCCAGCCGGCCGCGGCCAGCATCGCCGCGGCCAGCGTCTCCTTCAGCGGCGCCTCGCCCTTGTCGTCGCGCCAGCCGCGCTTGAACAAGGCCTCGCCCGAGGTGTCGACATACAGCGTGGCGAGGTCGGCGTCCAGGTGCAGCAGCAAGGGGATGTCGGGCCGGCGCGTGTCCACGCTGGGCCGCTCGCCGGTGGCCTCGCGGAAAGCGTCGCACACGCCGTCCTTGATGCGCAGCGCGGCGAAGTTCAGGCTTTTCAGCGGCGAGCGTGCGGCGGTCACGTCGACCTTGAGCGTCTGCTTCGTGCTCATCCACTGGCGCCAGTCGAGGCCGCGCGCCAGCGCGTACAGGTCGTCCTCGCCGCGGTAGGGCCCGTGCGCCAGCGGCCACAGCACCCGCTGCGCGAGCCGGCTTTCGAGATTGCAGTGCATCGCCAGCAGCGGCACGTCGCCGACATGCCGGGCGTGCACGACCACGCCGCCGCGCCAGGGCTCGACGCGCGTGTCCTGCAGGCCGGGCACGCGCTGCAGTTCGCTGGACAGCAGCGGCTCGACGCCCTGGGCACAGGGTAAGAAGAGCGCGGGAATCACAAGGCCTTGCGCAGGTTCGCGGGCGCGATCTTCAGCGCCTCGCGGTACTTGGCCACCGTGCGGCGCGCCACCTGGATGCCCTGCTCCTCCAGCATCTGGCTGAGCTGGCTGTCCGACAGCGGCTTCTTCGGGTCTTCGGCGGCCACCAGCTGCTTGATCAGCGCGCGCACCGCGGTGCTGGAGGCGTTGCCGCCGGCCTCGGTGTTGAGCGAGGAGCCGAAGAAGTACTTCAGCTCGAAGGTGCCGTAGGTGGTGGCCATGTACTTGGCCGTGGTCACGCGCGAGATGGTGCTCTCGTGCAGGCCCAGCTCGTCGGCGATCTCGCGCAGCACCAGCGGCTTCATCGCGATCTCGCCGTGGGTGAAGAAGTTCTTCTGCCGCTCGACGATGGCCTGGCTGACGCGCAGGATGGTGTCGAAGCGCTGCTGGATGTTCTTCATGAACCAGCGTGCCTCCTGCAGCCGCGCGCCGAGGTTGGAGGCGCCGCCGCGGTTGCCGCGGATGGCCTGCGCGTACAGGTCGTTGATGCGCAGCTTGGGCATCACGTCGGGGTTGAGCACGGCCTTCCAGTTGCGCCCTGCCTTCTGCACGATGACGTCGGGCACGATGATGTGCGACTCGGCGCGCGCGAAGGGCCGCGCCGGCTTGGGCTCGCAGCGCACGATCAGGCCTTGTGCGGCCTTGAGCAGCTCTTCGTCGGCGCCGGTGGCGGCCATCAGCTTCTTCAGGTCGCGCCGGGCCAGCAGGTCCAGGTGCTGCTTGCAGATGATGATGGCGACCATCTGCGCTTCGCTGCGCGGCATGGCGCGCAGCTGCAGCGTGAGGCACTCGCCCAGGTTGCGTGCGCCCACGCCCAGCGGGTCCATGTGCTGCAGCCACTTGAGCGCGCACTGCAGGCGCTCGACCAGCTCCTCGCGCGCCGCGCCGTCGTCGTCGTCGTCGAGCAGCCGCTGCACGATTTCGTCGATCGGGTCGGCCAGGTAGCCGTCGTCGTCGAGCGACTCGATCAGCACGTGCAGCGCGGCGGCGTCCTCGGGCGACAGGCGCATGCCCGACATCTGGTTGCGCAGGTGCTCCTGCAGCGTGGGGCCCGGCGCGCCGCGCTCCTGCGGCTCGAAGTCCTCGTCGCCCCCGGCGCCGCCCGCGCTGGCGCTGGGCGTCTCGCGGATGCCGTCGAAGTCGTCGCGCTCGGTGCCGTTTTCCCAGTCGTCGCGCTCGGTGGTGCCGAACTCCGCGCTGTCCATGCCGGCGGCTTCGTCGCCGCCGGTCTCGGCCGCCGGGGTGTCGGGCTCGTCGGCGCCGTGGGCGGGCTCGGCCGGCGCGCTGCGCTCCATCGAGGCCTCGAAGGGCGTGGGTGCTTCCTCGTCCACTTCGAGGAAGGGGTTCTGCTCGAGCATCTGCTCGACTTCCTGGTGCAGCTCCAGCGTCGACAGTTGCAGCAGGCGGATCGACTGCTGCAGCTGGGGCGTGAGCGCCAGATGCTGCGACAGGCGGACCTGCAGGGACGGCTTCATCACTTATTACCGTTCTGTCCCGGGCGCGCCAGCGGACGCTGCGCATCGACACAGCCCACGGCCGCCGCGGATCCGGCTGTAGCCGGTCCGCTGGGGGCGCCCCCTGGAGGGGGAGCGGGCGAAGCCCGAGGGGGCACCGCCGAAGGCGCTTCGGGGGTAGGCCATCACATGCGGAAATGCTCGCCGAGATACACCTTGCGGACGTCGGCGTTCTCGACGATCTCGTGCGGCGTGCCTTCGGCCAGCACGCGGCCGTCGCTGATGATGTAGGCGCGGTCGCAGATGCCCAGCGTCTCGCGCACGTTGTGGTCGGTGATCAGCACGCCGATGCCGCGCGCCTTGAGGAAGCTGATGATGCGCTGGATCTCGATCACCGCGATCGGGTCCACGCCGGCGAAGGGTTCGTCCAGCAGGATGAAGCGCGGCTGCGTGGCCAGCGCGCGCGCGATCTCCACGCGCCGGCGCTCGCCGCCCGACAGCGCCGGCGCCGGGCTGGAGCGCAGCTTCTCGATGCTCAGGTCGTCGAGCAGCGACTCCAGCATCTGGTCGATCAGCTTGCCCTTGAGCGGGCGGCCGTCTTCGCCCAGCTGCAGCTCCAGTACCGCGCGGATGTTCTCTTCCACGGTGAGCTTGCGGAAGATGGACGCTTCCTGCGGCAGGTACGACAAGCCCATGCGCGAGCGCTGGTGGATCGGCTTGTGCTGCACGGGCTCGCCATCGATGCGGATCTCGCCGGCGTCGGCACGCACCAGGCCCACGATCATGTAGAAGCTGGTGGTCTTGCCGGCGCCGTTGGGGCCCAGCAGGCCCACCACCTCGCCGGCGCCCACCGCCAGGTGCACGTCCTTCACCACCTTGCGCGAGCCATAGGCCTTTTGCAGGCCCTCGGCTTCCAGCCGGCTTTGCGCGGCACCCGTCACGGCGCTCATCGTGGGGTTCCGAGCGAACCGGAGGGTTTCAACGGCGCCGCAGACGCTGGCGCGGCAGGCGCCGAAGCCTTGGGCGCAGGCGTCAGCACGGCGCGCACGCGGCCGCTGGGGTTGCCGGGCGAGACGTTGCTGGGGCCGCCTTGCACGCTGAACAGCTCGGCCACGTTGTCGTAGCTGATCTGGTCGCCGGTGAGCTCGTCGGCCACGGTGCCGCCACGCAGGCGGCGCACCTTGGCATGGCCGATGAAGTGCACGGTATCGGCCTGGCCGTCGTATTCCACGCGGTCGGCAAAGCCTTCGACGTATTCGTCCAGCCCCTCGCGCTTCTGGCGGAAGCTGGCCTGCCGCCCGCCGCTGCCCAGCGCGGTGGCGCTGCGGAAGCCCTGCGCGTTCTCGCGCACCTCCACCCGCTCGGCGCGGATGGTCAGCGTGCCCTGGCTGATGAGCACGTTGCCGCTGAACACGACCGTCTGCTTCAGCAGGTCGATCGTGCTCTGCGCGTCGGCGGTGATGGTCATCGGCTGGTTGCGGTCGGCCCGGTCGGCGTGCGCTGCCGGCGCCAGGGCCGCGGCCAGCGCGAGTGCGAGCGCGCGGCCTGCCAGTCGATGCGTGAGGAGGTGTTTCATTGCGGCATGGAACTTGCAGGTCATTCTAGTGGCCTGCCTTGGCCGCGCGAACCGAAGAACGTGAATATCCGCCGTGATTGGCGAAACAGCTTGACGGGCGGCGGTACGCGTGTTGGGTCCGCCGCCGCCGTGCTCAGCGGCCCGAGCGCACCTTCTGTGCGAGGAAGTCCACCACCCTCAGCGCGCGTTCCTGGCCGCCGGCCATGCCCACGTTGGTCCAGTAGCGGCCGTGCACCCCCAGGGTGGGCACGCTGTCGATCTTGTAGGCGTCGGACAGCTGCTTGGCCTGGCGCACCTTGGTCTGCACCGCGAAGGACTTGAAGACCTCGATGAACTTCTTGCCGTCCACGCCGTGCTCGGTCATGAAGGCTTCGATGTCGGCTTCCTTGTCCAGGCGCTTGCGCTGCACGTGGATGGCGGCGAACACCTTGCGATGCATCTGCTCCAGCAGCCCCATGGTGTCGAGCGCGTAGTGGATGCGCGAGTGCGTCTCGTGCAGGGCGGCAAAGGCCACGTGCGCACGGCGGAAGTTCACGTCCGGCGGCAGCTGCTTGATCCAGGCCTCGAGGTGCGGCTCCAGCGCATTGCAGTGCGGGCAGCCGTACCAGAAGAACTCCACGATGTCGATCTTGCCGTTCGAGGGCACGGGCACCGGCTGGTTCAGCTTGACGTAGTGTTGGCCCTCGGTCGGCTGGCCTTGGGCGAGCACGTTGCCGGCCAGGGGCAGGCCCGCGGCTGCCGCGAGCAGTTGCGCAGAAAAGTCGCGCCGTTTCATCCGCTGTCCTTTCGTTGGGGCGTTTTGTTCAGCGGGCCGTGTTCTCGACCCGCACGAGGGCGGCCTCGACGCTGGCCGCCTGCAGCTTTTCCTGGGCCGCGTCGGCGTCTTCCTTGCGCTCGAAAGGGCCCAGGCGCACACGGTACACCGTGCGGCCCGACTGCTCGCGCTCGGTGACCTTGGCGCCCAGCCCCAGCATTGCCAGCTTGGCGCGCTGGGCCTCGGCGTCCTCGGGCTTGCCGAAGGCGCCAGCCTGTACGAAATAGGTGAACGTCGCAGGCTCCGGTTTGGCCGACCGGGCCGGCACCATGGGGGCGGCCGCGGGCGACACCGGCTGGCCGGACAAGATGGCGGCCGGGTCGCGCTGCGAGCGCAGCGTGCCGTCCGGAGTCTGCGCCGGCGCGGCCGGCCGGGCCGCCACTGCGGGCGCTGGCGTCACCGTCCCGGAGGCGGCGGTGGCCGGCGGCTTCACCGGCTTGCCGCCCAGCGGCGCGTTGGGGTCCCAGTTCTTGTTGCGCTCGATCTCGGCGGCGTCTTGCTCGGGCGTGCGCTGCGGCACCTTGTTGACGAACGGCACCGGCACCTTGGTGACGTACAGCGCGACGCCCAGCGCCAGCGCCAGACCGACCAGCAGGCCGACGATCAGGCCGAGGACGAAGCCTCCCTTTTCACCCTGTTGCGACTTCATTCGCTTGTCTCTTCCGTTTCTCGTGTCATCGAGCGCGGCGCGCTCACGCCCAGCACCGCCAGCGCGTTGCGCAGCACCTGCCTCGTCGCGGCCAGCAGCGCCAGCCGGGCCTGGGCCAGCGCCCGATCATCGACGAGAAAGCGCTCGGCTGCGTAGTAGCTGTGGAAGGCGGCCGACACGTCGCGCAGGTAAAACGCCACATCATGCGGCGCAAAGTCCGCCGCGGCGCGGCTCAGCATCTCGGGGTAGGCGGCGAGCCTGAGCATCAGCGCCGTCTCGGTGGGGGCGGTGAGCAGGGACAGGTCGGCGTCCTGCAGCGCCGCTTCGTCGAGGCCGAAGCCGAACCGCTTGTCGGCTTCGGCGAGCACCGAGCAGATGCGTGCGTGGGCGTACTGCACGTAGAACACAGGGTTCTCGTCGTTCTGCTTGAGCGCCAGGTCGATGTCGAACACGAACTCGGTGTCGGCCTTGCGGCTCACGAGGAAGAAGCGCACCGCGTCGCGGCTGGTCCAGTCGATCAGGTCGCGCAAGGTCACGTAGGAGCCGGCGCGCTTGGAGAGCTTGACCTCCTGGCCGCCTTTCATCACCGTGACCATCTTGTGCAGCACGTAGTCGGGGTAGCCGGGCGGGATGCCTTCGCCGGCCGCCTGCACGCCGGCACGCACGCGCGCGATCGTGCCGTGGTGGTCGGTGCCCTGCACGTTGATCACCTTCGTGAAGCCGCGCTCCCACTTGTTGAGGTGGTAGGCCACGTCCGGCACGAAGTAGGTGTAGCTGCCGTCGGACTTGCGCATCACGCGGTCCTTGTCGTCGCCGTAGTCGGTGGTCTTCAGCCACAGCGCGCCGTCCTGCTCGTAGGTCTTGCCGGCCTCGACCAGGCGCTTGACCGTCTGCTCCACCCGCCCCGTGGTGTACAGGCTCGATTCGAGGAAGTAGTGGTCGAAGCGCACGCCGAAGGCCTGCAGGTCCAGGTCTTGTTCGTGGCGCAGGTAGGCCACCGCGAACTGGCGGATGCCGTCCAGGTCGTCGGGGTCGCCGGAGGCCGTGAACTCGCGGTCGTCGGCTTTCACGGTCTTCTTTGCGCGGAAGTCGGCCGCGATGTCGGCGATGTAGTCGCCGTTGTAGGCGCTGTCGGGCCAGCCGGCATCGCCCGGCTTCAGGCCCTTGAGGCGGCATTGCGTCGACAGCGCCAGGTTGGCGATCTGCACGCCGGCGTCGTTGTAGTAGAACTCGCGCGTGACCTGCCAGCCCTGGGTTTCATAGAGGTGGCAGATCGAGTCGCCCAAAGCGCCCTGGCGCCCATGGCCCACGTGCAGCGGGCCGGTAGGGTTGGCCGAGACGAACTCCACCATCATCTTCTGGCCGTTGGGCGGCTGCTGGCCGAAGGCGTCGCCCGCGCGCAGCACCTCGGCCACGACGGCCTGCTTGGCGGCGTCTCTCAGGCGCAGGTTGATGAAACCGGGGCCGGCGATCTCCAGCGCCTGCACCCAGCGCTGCACCGCTGGCTGGCGCTGCAAGGCCTCGACCAGCGCCTGGGCCAGCTCGCGCGGGTTCTTGCGCGCGGGCTTGGCCAGCTGCATTGCGGCGGTGACGGCCAGGTCGCCATGCGAGGCCTGCTTGGGCGACTCGAACGTGGGGATGAAACCCGAAGGCGGGGCGCCGAAGGAGGGCGCCAGGTCGGCGACCGCTTCACGCAGCGCGTGCAGCAGGTCCTGCTTGGCTTGGATCATGAAGTAATTCTAGGAGGCCCGCCGCCGGGGCCCCTGGCGCCTGGGGCGAGGCGGGCATGCGCCGCTATGATCGGCCCCCGGGGGGCGACAGCCGCCATCGGAGGGACTCGTGCACGGGGATCGCACTTGAGCGGGAGCACGGCATGGCTGGTGGCCGCATGGCTGGCCGCCCTGATCGGCAGCTATCTGATGGCGCGGCGGCTGGGCTGGCTGGGCCCGGCGGCCGAGGTGGCGCTGACCGAGCGCGATGCGCGTCAACGCCGCGCCGCGCTGTGCTGGGAACAGGTGTTCCGAGACGCGGGCTGGGGCGTCGTGGTGGGCTCGGCCGACGGCCAGCGGCTCGAACTCGTGAATCCCGAGTTCGCCCGCATGCACGGCTTCACGGTCGAGGAGTTGCAGGGCGCGCCGCTGCTGCACGTGTTCGCGCCGTCGGTGCGTGATGGCGTGGCCGAGCAGATCCGCATCGCGCAGGGGCAAGGCCGGCACCGGTTCGAGTCGTTGCACCTGCGGCGCGACGGCAGCGAGTTTCCGGTGCTGGTGGACGTGAGCGCGGTGCGTGACGAGAGCGGGGCCGTGCAGTGCCGCGTCGTCAACGTGCAGGACATCACCGACCAGGTCGAGCGCCGGCAGGCGCTGCTGCGCAACGAGCAGGCCCTGCGCCAAGCGAAGGACTTCCTCGAAATGACCTTCGAGGCCGCGGCGGTGGGCATGGCGGTGATCGGCGCCGACGGATGCGTGCAGCGCGCCAACGCCGCCTTCGGCGCGCTGGTCGGCCGCAGCGCGGCGCAGTGGTCCACCGTGGGCTTCATCGAGCTGCTCGCGCCGGCCGACCGCGTGGCACATGCGAGCTGCTGGGAGGCGCTGCGGCGCGGCGAGCTGAGGGCCTGCCAGAAGGACGTGCGCTTGCTGCGGCCCGACGGTTCGGAAGCAGCCGTCACGCTGGCGGTGCGCGTGCTGCGGCCCGGCCCCGGCGATGGGCAGCTGTTCATCGTGCAGGCGCTGGACACAGCCGAAAGCCAGCGCGTGCAGCAGGCACTGCGCGCCAGCGAGCACCGGCTGGCCAACGCGCAGCGCATCGCGCGCCTGGGCGACTGGGAGTGGGACCTGCGCGCCGGCAGCGTGCAGTGCTCGGCCGAGGCTTCGCGGCTGCTGGGCCTTGGGCCGCAAGCACAGGCGCTGTCGGCGGAGGTCTTTCTCGGCTGCGTGCATGCGGCCGACCGCCCGGCGCTCGAGGCGGCGTTGGAGGCCGCCCGCGACGACAGCCGCCCGGTCGCGGTGGACCACCGCATGGGTGCCGGTGGTGCCACGGTGGTGCATCAGCAGGCCGAGCCGGAGTTCGACACCGCCGGCCGCGTGGCGCGGCTCGTCGGCACGCTGCAGGACATCACCGAGCGCAAGCGCGCCGAGCTGGCACTGGAGCAGTCGCAGCGCCAGCTGCGCGACCTGGCCGCGCACGTGGACGCCCTGGTGGAAGAGGAACGCAAGCACATTGCGCGCGACGTGCACGACGAGCTGGGGCAGCTGCTGACGGCGCTGCGCATGGACCTGTCGCTGATGCGCTCCCGGCTGGCCGGCGATGCCGGGCTGTGCCAGCAGGTGGACAAGATGCGCTCGATGGTGGACCACACGCTGATGGTGGTGCGCCACGTCGCGAGCAACCTGCGACCGGCGGCGCTGGACCTGGGGCTGGTGCCCGCGCTGGAGTGGCTGGCGGAGGACTTCGCGCTGCGCTGGGAGATCCCCTGCCAGCTCAACGTGGAAGGCGAGATCCCAGCGCTGCCGGAGTCGCGCGCGACGGCGCTGTTCCGCGTGGTGCAGGAGTCGCTGACCAACGTGGCGCGCCACGCACGGGCCACACAGGTCAGCATCGAGCTCGCGCGGCGCGACGACTGCATCGCGCTGGCGGTGCGCGACGATGGAGTCGGCTTCGATGCGCCGCAGGCCCGCGCGCGCGGGCGCGGCTTCGGGCTGTTGGGCATGGAGGAAAGGATGATCAAGATGGGTGGGCGCTTCGAGCTTCACAGCGGACGAGGCGGCACGATGGTGCGCATCGAGATGTCGGTGGTGTGACCATGGCCGCGCGCCGAGTGCTGATCGCCGACGACCACGCGATCGTGCGTGGCGGCCTGCGGCGCATCCTTGCCACCGCCGACGACCTGGCGGTCGTCGGCGAAGCAGCCAGCGGCGCGGAGGCCTTGTCCCTGCTGGCGGCCGGCCAGGCGGACCTGCTGTTGCTGGATCTGGCGATGCCGGGCATGAACGGTGTCGACCTGATCCGGCGTGTGCTGCAGGAGCGGCCGGGCCTGCCGATCCTGGTGCTGTCGATGCACAACGAGAGCCAGATCGTCACCTCCGCGCTGCGCGCCGGCGCGGCCGGGTATGTGACCAAGGACTCCGACCCCGAAGTGCTGCTGGCGGCTGTGCGCAAAGTGGCCTCGGGCGGCCGCTACATCGACCCGTCGCTGGTGGACTCGGTGGTGTTCCATGGTGCGAACCGCGAGACCGGTCCGCACGAGCAGCTCTCCGCACGCGAGCTGCAGGTGCTCGAGCGCATCGTCGCCGGCCTGTCGCTGGGCAGCATCGCCGACGAACTGCGGCTCAGCCCCAAGACCGTCAGCACGCACAAGATGCGGCTGATGCACAAGCTGGGCGTCGCCACCAACGCCGAGCTGCTGAAGTACGCGCTGCGCCACGGCCTGACCAGCGGCTGAGGCGCTGGTGGGCGGGGTCAGGGTTTTCTGAACGGCGATGGGCATCGGCTGACCCGCGCCGCCAAGCACCGCCGACAGACGTACGGGGACACGATGCGCGAATCTCCCGACCGGAACCCGCTTGCAGCGCCGGCCGCCGGGCCGGCGGCGGCGGCGCGAGGAGGATTGGATGACGCTTGCGCATCGCCGGCCCGGACTGGTGGCGGAAAGACCGTTTCGCGTGCTGGCGGTGGACGACGACGCGCTGCAGCGCCTGCTGATCGACGACATCCTGCAGGCGCCGGCGTTCGAGGTCACGCTGGCCGAGGACGGCGGGCAGGCGCTGGCGCTGCTGCGCGAACGGGCGTGGGACGTGCTGGTGCTCGACCGCACGCTGCCGGGCATCGGCGGCGACGAGCTGTGCAGCTGGGTGCGGGCCGACCCGCTGCTGGCAGCGTTGCCCGTGGTGATGGTCACCGGCGCGGCCGACGCGGCCGAGCTTCTGCGCAGCGCGCGCGCGGGCGCCACCGACTTCGTGCGCAAGCCCTACCACCCGCTGGAGCTGCTGGCCCGCGTGCGGGGATGGGCGCACCACAAGCGCATGGCCGAGGAGCTGCACCAGGCCGAATCGGTGCTGTTCGCGCTGGCTCACATGGTCGAATCGCGCGATCCGGGCGTGGGCGACCACTGCGCACGCCTGGTGCAAAACGCGGTGCTGCTCGGACAAGAGCTCTCGCTCGCCGAGGCGCAGCTGGAAGTGCTGCGTGCCGGGGCGGTGCTGCACGACATCGGCAAGATCGCGCTGCCGCCGCAGCTGTTCACCAGGCGCGGGCCGCTGTCGCGCGACGAGGCGGCGCTGCTGCAGCAGCACCCGGTGGTGGGCGCGCAGATGCTCGCCGGCCTGCGCGGGCTGCAGCCGGCGCTGACCATCGTGCGCCACCATCACGAGCGCTGGGACGGCGGCGGCTATCCCGACGGGCTGGACGGCAGGCGGATCCCACTGCTCGCGCGCGTGTTCCAGGTCGTGGACCTGTTCGACGAGCTCGTGTTCCCGCCGGCTGGCCGGCCGGCGCTGACACCGGTCGATGCGTTGCAGGTCGTGCAGGAGGAGGCTGCTCGAGGATGGCGCGACCCGGAGGTGGTGCAGGCTTTCGTCGCGCTCGCGTCGAAGGCACCGCAGGTGCTGGTCGCGACGGGGGCCCGCGCGGCGCCCATGGGAGGGCCGCCGGATGAACGCTTCGTGGATGCCGGTCGTCACTGAGCAGCCGGAGCCGCGCGCGCTGCGCGTCGCTCAGGGCTGGGTCGCGCTGGCCGCGCTGCTCGTGCTCGGGCTGTGGGCGCTGCCCGGGGGCAGTGCCGCACACCACCTGCGCGGCTACCTGCCGCTGCACACGATGCTGGAGTTCGGCTCGGCCGTCGTCGCGGTGATGGTGTTCTGGGTCATCTGGCACGGCCGCGCGGCCGAGCGCGGCGCCGGCATGCGCTGGCTGTCGGCCTGCCTTTTCACCGCGGCGCTGTTCGACGTCTCGCACGCGCTGTCGTACCCCGGCATGCCGGAGTACGTGACGCCCTCGACACCCGAGAAGGCGATCTGGTTCTGGCTCGCGGGCCGGCTGTTCACGGCGCTGGGCCTGCTGGGCTGCGCGCTGCTCGCGCCGGCGCGGCCGCTGCCGCGTCTGCAGCGGTGGCTGGTGCTCGTGCTGATGGCTGCAGTGGCGCTGGCGGTGCACTGGGCCGTGATCGGCCACCTAGAGCGGCTGCCCCGCACCTACGTCGACGGCAGCGGGCTGACCGGCGCGAAGGTCGCGATCGAATGGTTGATCATCGGCCTGATGGCGCTGGCCGCCTGGCGCCTGCATGCGCGCTCGCGCGCGCCGGGCGGCGTGGAGCAGGGCGCGACGTGGCTGTTCGCGGCCGCCGGCATCGCCGCGCTGGCCGAATGGTGCTTCACGCGCTACGGCGCCGTGACAGACCTGTTCAACCTGCTGGGCCATGTGCTGAAGCTGGCGTCCTATCTGCTGATCTACCGTGCAGTCTTCCTGGCGTCGGTGCGGCTGCCGCTGCAGCGGTTGGGCGAGATTGCGGACGCACTGGACACTGCGGCCAACCCGATCTGCGTGGCCGACGCGCAGGGCCGCTTGCGCTGGGCCAATCCGGCCTTCCTGCAAGCCACCGGCTACGCCGCGCACGAGCTGCAGCAGCTGCAACTGCAGGAGCTGTCGGTACCCGTCCAGCACGGGACGCGCAACGTCGAGCTGAAGGGCGCGGTGTGGCGCGGGCGCGTCCACAGCCTGCGCAAGGACGGCAGCCTCTTCGTCGACGACCGCACCGTCACGCCGATGCACAACGACTACGGCATGGTCACGGGCTACGTCTCGGTAGGCGACGACGTCACCGAGCGCATGCGGATGGAAGAGGCGCTGCGCGAGCAGGCCGAACGCCTGCGCGCGCTCATCGAGGCGGCGCCTGACGCGATCGTCGTGGTCGGCCCGCGGGGCATGGTCGAGTTGGTGAACCCCCAGTTCGACGCGTTGCTGGGCTACCGGCCCGAGGAGGTGCTGGGCCGGCACGTGTCGATGCTGGTGGGCGCCGAGGCCGGCCGCCACGGGCCGCGTGTGCTGCTGCGGCGGCTGTGCGGCGGCCGCCGGCGGCTGCCCGGCGCGGGGCGCGACCTGGTCGTGCGGCGCAAGGACGGCAGCACGGTGCACGTGGACGTCAACGTCGGCAAGCTGCGGCTGCGCGACGGGCTGCGCCTGGTCTGCTTCGTGCGTGACGTGACCGAGCGCATCCGCGCGGCCGAGGCGCTGGCCGAGCGTGAGCTGCGCTATCGAGCGCTGATGGAGACGGCTGCCGACGGCATGTGGGTGGCTGACATGCAGGGCCGGCTGCTCAGCGTCAACGACGCCTACGCCAAGGTCTCGGGCTACAGCCGCGACGAGCTGCTGTGCATGCGCATCGCCGACCTGCAGGCCGACGAAACGCCGCAGGAGACGGCCCGCCGCATCGAGCGCATTCGGCTCAGCGGGCGCGAAACCTTCGAAACGCGGCACCGGGCAAAGGACGGCCGGGTCTGGCCGGCCGAGATCACGGCCACCTACTGGCCGATGGGCAACGGCCTGATGTTCGTGTTCGCGCGCGACATCACCGCGCGCCAGCAGGCGCTGCAGGCGCTGCGCGCGAGCGAGCAGCGCTTCCAGCTCGCGATGCGAGGCGCCAATGACGGCCTGTGGGACTACGACCTCGCCACCGGCCGCCTGTACCTGTCACCCGGCTGGAAGGCGATGCTCGGCTACGCCGACCACGAGCTGCCATCGCGTCGCGCGAGCTTCCGCCGGCAGTTGTGCGACAGCGACCGCCGCCGCGTGCTTGCACGCATGTTCGACCTCGTGCGCGAGGCGGGCGCCGAGCGGCTGGAGCTCGAGTTCAGCATGCGCCACCGCGCCGGTCGCGAGGTGCATGTGCTGTCGCGCATGTTCCTCGCGCGCGACGAACACGGGCGCCCGACGCGGCTGGTCGGCACGCACCAGGACCTCACCGAGCGGCGACGCGAGCAGCAGGAGCGCGAGGCGCTGCAGCGGCAGCTGATGCAGGCCCAGAAGATGGACGCGCTGGGCCAGCTCACCGGCGGCATCGCACACGACTTCAACAACATGCTGGCCGGCGTCATGGGCTGCGCGTCGCTCGCGCTGGACCGCCACGTGCCCGAGCCGGGCGGCAAGCTCGAACGCTATCTGCGCGAGATCGTGCGCGTGTCCGAACGCGGGCGCGAGCTGGTCGCGCGCATGCTTGCCTACAGCCGCATGGACAGCGGCATGCCGGCAAGGCCGCGCGACCTGGCCCCGCGCGTGCGCGAGATCGCGCAGGTGCTGCGGCCCGCGCTGCCGGCCGGCATCGAGCTGGCTCTGGACCTGCAGACCGACACACCACCGGCCGCCCTGAGCGACGCCGAGCTGCACCAGGTGCTGATGAACCTCGTGATCAACGCGCGCGACGCGATCGGCGAGCACGGGCGCGTCGAGGTCTCGCTGCGCGGCGCCAGCGGCGACGGCATGCCGTGCGCGAGCTGCCAGCAGCCGCTGCAGGGTGCGTTCGTGTGCCTGGCGGTGCGCGACGACGGCAGCGGCATGGCACCAGCTGTGCTGGCGCGCGTGTTCGAGCCGTTCTTCACGACCAAGGATGTGGGACGAGGCACCGGGTTGGGCCTGCCGATGGTGCAGGGCATCGCGCATAAAGCCGGCGGCCACATCCGCGTGCACAGCGCGCCCGGCCGCGGCACCTGCATCGAGCTGCTGCTGCCGGCGGGCCCGCCGGGCGACGAGGAGCCCTTGGTCCCGGCGGTCCAGCCACCCGCGGCGCAGCGGCAGGGCGTGTGCATCTGGGTGATCGACGACGAACCCGCGGTGTCGCTGTACCTCGGCGATCTGTTCGAGCAGCACGGCTATGCGGTGCGCGCGTTCGAGGATCCTCAGCAGGCGCTGCAGGCCTACGAGGCCGAACCCCAGGCGCCGGATGCCGTCGTCACGGACCAGACGATGCCGCGGCTGTCGGGCGACGCGCTGGCGCGCGCGATGCTGCAGCGGCGGCCCGCGCTGCCGGTGATCCTGTGCACCGGCTACAACGACCGCATCGACGAGCCGCGCGCGCTGGCGATGGGCATCCGAGCCTACTTCCGCAAGCCGTTCGACGCGGCCCGCCTGCTGCAGGCCGTGGCGGACTTCACGGCGGCCGGCCGCGACGTCAGGAAAGCCTGACACGGAACCAGCGTTGCCTGAGCCGCTGAACGGTAAACGTCTCATTTCGCTTCTGTGGGCCGCTTCCTAGCATCGGCCCGATGGAAAAAAGGCAAGAGCGAGAAACGAACCGAGAGGGCCGCACGCCGCTGCGGGCCTTTGTGCCGGTGCTCGCGCTCGCTGCGCTGGCCGCCACGCTGCTCGCCGCCTGCGGCCAGGCAGCCGCCGCTGCGCTGATGTTGCCGGCCGCGCTGGCGGCCTGCGCCTGGCAGCGCGGCACCATCGCGCGCCTGCGTGCGGCCGACGCGGCCACCGCCCGCGCCGCGCGCGAGCTTGCGCTGGCGCGGCTGTGCCGCGAGGTGCTGCCGATCTGGGCGCAGCAGATCGACGTTTCGCGCCGGCAGACCGAGACGGCGATCACCGAGCTGACCACGCAGTTCGGCGCGCTGCACGAACGCCTGGCGGCCGCAGTGGCGGTGTTCGACGGCACGGCCGCCGGGGACGACGTCGTGACGGTGCTGCAGTCCAGCCGCAGTCAGCTGAGCGAACTGGTGCAGTCGCTGCGCGAGAGCGTGCAGGCCAAGTCGCAGATGCTGCAGCGCATCCAGCGGCTGACCGGCTTCACCGCCGAGCTCAAGGAGATGGCGCAGGCGGTGGCGGCCGTCGCGCAGCAGACGAACCTGCTGGCACTGAACGCCGCCGTGGAAGCTGCGCGCGCCGGTGAGCACGGCCGCGGCTTCGCGGTGGTCGCCGATGAGGTGCGGCGCCTGTCGCATCAGTCGGGGCAGACCGCGCAGGAGATCGCGGCCAAGGCGAACGCGGTCGAAGGCGCGATCGCCGACATCCTGGGCGTCACCGAACGCTATGCCAGCGCCGACGGCGCGATGGCCGACCGCGCCGAGGGCGACATCGGCCAGGTGCTGGTGCGCTTCGAGCAGGCCGCCGGCGGCCTGGCGCAGCGCGCCGAGGCGCTGCACGGCGACGCCGGCGACATCGGACAGGCCGTGGCGCAGGCACTGGTCGCGCTGCAGTTCCAGGACCGGGTGAGCCAGATCCTCGCGCAAGTGCGGGCGGACATGGACCGCCTGGTCGCCGAACTGGCGGACGACGCGGCGCAGGCTGCCGAGGTGGACGTGGCAGCCTGGCTCGAGCAGCTGCAGCGCAGCTACACCACGCAGGAGCAGCATGACGCCCACAGCGGCCGCCGGGTCGCCGCCGCGCAGGCGCCCAGCGGCGTCACCTTTTTCTGAACTGGGAGGGCAGCATCCGTGACGAAGACCATCATGATCGTCGACGACTCCGCGAGCTTGCGGCAGGTGGTCGGCATCGCGCTCAAGAGCGCCGGCTACGACGTGATCGAGGCGGCCGACGGCCAGGAGGCGCTCAAGCGCCTGGACGGGCGCAAGGTGCACCTGATCGTCAGCGACGTGAACATGCCGCAGCTGGACGGCATCTCCATGCTCAAGCAGGTGAAGACGATGCCGGCCTACCGCTTCACGCCGGTGATCATGCTCACCACCGAGGGCTCCGACGCGAAGAAGCGCGAGGGGCAGCTCGCCGGCGCGAAGGCCTGGGTGGTCAAGCCCTTCCAGCCCGCGCAGCTGCTGGCCGCGGTGTCCAAGCTGGTGCTGCCCTGACGGAGGCGCGGATGGAAGTGCTCAACGAAGAGCGCGGCGCCGTGCGCCGTCTCGTGTTCGAAGGCGAGCTGACGATCTACCACGCCCATGCGCTGCGCGACACGCTGACGCACGCGCTGGCCGCCAGCGGCGAGGTCGAGGCCGACCTGGCCGGTGTCACCGACATCGACACCGCCGGCATCCAGGTGCTGATGGCCGCCAAGCGCGCGGCCGAGCGCAGGGGCCGCGCGCTGCGGCTGCTGTCGCACAGCCCGCCGGTGGTCGCGCTGATCGAGCTGTACGACCTGGCCGGCTGGTTCGGCGACCCGCTGGTGCTCACCCCGGAAGCGGAGGCCGCCCGATGAACCTGCACGACGCGCTGCAGACCTTCCTGGCCGAGAGTCGCGGGCTGCTGGACGAGATGGAGGAGGCGCTGCTGCGCCTGGAGGGCGCGCCCGACGACGAGGACGCGCTCAACGCGGTGTTCCGCGCCGCGCACACGATCAAGGGATCGGCCGGGCTGTTCGGCCTGGACGACATCGTCGCGTTCACGCACCGCGTCGAGAGCGTGCTCGGCCGTGGGCGCGAGCACGAGATCGCGGTCGACGAGGCGCTGGCCAGCGTGCTGCTGGAGTGCTGCGACCACATCGCGGGCCTGCTCGATGCCGCTGCCGGCCTGCGCAGCCTGCAGCCGGCCGACCTTGAGGCCGGACGCCAGATCGAACAGCGCCTGGCCGCCGCGGCCGGTGACACCGGCGCGCTGGAGCCGGCCGCCGCGGCGCTGGCGCGCGGGACCGTTGCCACCGGCGACGAAGCCGACACCTGGCATCTGTCGGTGCGCTTTTCTCCCGAGGTGCTGCGCCACGGCATGGACCCGGCCGGCTTCCTGCGCTACCTGCGTAGCTTCGGCGAGATCGTGCACATCAGCACGCTGGCCGACGCGCTGCCGCCGTTGCCCGAGATGGACCCGGAATGCTGCTACCTCGGCTTCGAGATCCGCTTCCGCACCGGCGCGGACAAGGCGCAGATCGAGGCAGCGTTCGAGTTCGTGCGCGAGGACTGCCGGCTGTCGATCCTGCCGCCGGGCAGCCGCGCGGCCGACTACATCGCGCTGATCGAAGCGCTGCCCGAGGGCACCTTGCGCCTGGGCGAGCTGCTGGTGCACTGCGGTGCGATCACGCAGCGCGAGCTCGACGACGCGCTGCAGCAGCAGGCCGCGGCCGGCGCCGAACGGCCGCCGCTCGGCCAGATCCTGGTGCGCGAGCAGGTCGCGCAGGCCGAGGTGGTGCACGCGGCGCTGACCAAGCAGACCGAGAGCCGCCAGCGCCAGGCGCAGGAGGCGCGGCTGATCCGCGTGCACGCCGACAAGCTGGACGCGCTGATCAACCTGGTGGGCGAGCTGGTGATCGCCGGCGCCGCGGCCACGATGCACGCGCGGCGCAGCCGCGACCGTACGCTGGCCGAGGCGATGTCGGCCGTCGCGCGGCTGACCGAGGACGTGCGCGACGGCGCGATGCGGCTGCGCACGGTGGAGATCGGCGAGACTTTCAGCCGCTTCCGCCGCGTCGTGCGCGACGTCGCGCACGAGCTGGGCAAGGAGATCGACCTGGTGATCACCGGCGCCGACACCGAGCTGGACAAGTCGGTGGTCGAGCGCATCGGCGATCCGCTGACGCACCTGGTGCGCAATGCCATCGACCACGGCATCGAGCCGGCCGAAGCGCGCGTGAGGGCCGGCAAGCCGCCGCGCGGCCGCCTGGAGCTGGCCGCATGGCACGAGCACGGCAGCATCGTGATCGCGGTGTCGGACGACGGCGCCGGGCTGGACCGCGAGCGCATCCTGCGCAAGGCGCGCGAGCGCGGGCTGGTCGCACCCGACGTCGAGCTCGACGATGCGCAGGTGTGGGAGCTGATCTTCGAGCCGGGCTTCTCCACCGCCGAGCAGGTGAGCAACCTGTCGGGGCGCGGGGTCGGCATGGACGTGGTGCGCAGCAGCATCGCCGCGCTGCGCGGCTCGGTGGACATCGAAAGCCGTCCCGGCCGGGGCACGACCTTCCGCATCCGGCTGCCGCTGACGCTGGCCATCATCGACGGCTTCCTGATGGGCGTGGGTGCCGAGCACTACGTCGTGCCGCTGCCGATGGTGCTGGAGTGCGTGTCGATGGCCGGCCACGAGGCGCAGCACGACGTGTTCGACCTGCGCGGCGAGGTGCTGCCGCTGCTGCGCCTGCGCGACAAGTTCGGCCTTCCGGGTCCCGGCGCGCCGCGCCAGAACGTCGTCGTCGTCCAGTGCGGGCCGCGCAAGGCCGGCTTGGTCGTGGACCAGCTCAAGGGCGAGTTCCAGGCCGTCATCAAGCCGCTCGGGCGCGTGCTCGAAGGCCTGCCCGGCATTGCCGGCTCCACCATCCTCGGCTCGGGCGAAGTGGCCCTGGTCCTGGACGTCCCGTCCCTGCTCGCGAGCGCGCAGGGCACGGCCACGCGGCCCGCCCTGGCGGCCGCCTGATTTCCCTTCCCCATCTACATCGAGAGGGAGTTTGCACATGCTCAACAACATGAAGATCGGGCTGCGCCTCGGCCTGGGCTTCGCCCTGGTGCTGGCGCTGCTGTGTGCCACGCTGGCCGTCAGCGTCGTGCGGCTGGGCCAGGTCAACGACAGCGTGCAGGTCATCGTGACCGAGCGCTTTCCCAACACCGTGATGGCCAACGAGATCGTCAACAACGTCGAGGTCATCGCGCGCGCGATGCGCAACATGCTGCTGCTCAGCGACCAGGCCAAGGTGAAGGACGAGCTGGGCCGCGTCGAGCAGGCGCGTGCGCAGATCGCCGAGCGGCTGCAGAAGCTGGAGGCGCGGCTGCAGACCGAGCAGGGCCGCCAGCTGCTGCAGGCGGTGAAGGACGCGCGGGCGCGCTACGTCGGCGGGCAGGACCAGTTCCTGAAGCTGGTGGCCGAGCAGCGCGCCGAGGAGGCCAAGGCCTTTCTGCTGGCCGAGGTGCGCGAGCGCCAGCGCACCTACATCGACGCGGTGGGCCAGCTCGTCAAGCGCCAGACCGAGCTGGTGGCCGAAGCCGGCGAGCAGGCGCGCGAGCTGTACGAATCCACGCGCCGGCTCATCGTCGCGCTGGCTGCCGGCGCGGTGCTGCTGGCCATGGGCATCGCGCTGTGGGTCACGCGCAGCGTCACCGTGCCGCTGGGTCGCGCGGTGGAGGCCGCCAACCGGCTCGCCGACGGCGACCTGAGCGTGCGCGTGGAATCGGCGGCACGCGACGAGACCGGCCGGCTGCTGCAGGCGATGGGCGCGATGATCGACAAGCTCTCCGGCATCATCGGCGAGGTGCGCGCGGCGTCGGATCAGCTCTCGTCGGCCAGCGAGCAGGTGTCGTCGACCGCGCAGTCGCTGTCGCAGGGCGCCACCGAGCAGGCGGCCAGCGTGGAGGAGCTGTCGGCCACGGCAGAGCAGGCCAGCGCGTCGGTGGCGCAGAACACCGAGAACGCGAAGGTGACCGACGGCATGGCGGCCAAGGCCGCGCACGACGCCACCGAAGGCGGCGAGGCGGTGCGGCAGACGGTGCAGGCGATGAAGAGCATCGCCGGCAAGATCGGCATCATCGACGACATCGCGTACCAGACCAACCTGCTGGCGCTGAATGCGGCGATCGAGGCGGCGCGCGCGGGCGAGCACGGCAAGGGCTTCGCGGTGGTGGCCGCCGAGGTGCGCAAGCTGGCCGAGCGCAGCCAGGAGGCCGCGCAGGAGATCGGCGAGCTGGCCGGCAGCTCGGTCGAGAAGGCCGAGCGCGCCGGCAAGTTGCTGGAAGAGATGGTGCCGGCGATCCGCAAGACCTCGGAGCTGGTGCAGGAGATCGCCGCGGCCAGCCAGGAGCAGAGCAGCGGCATCGGGCAGATCAACTCTGCAATGAGCCAGCTCAACCAGACCACGCAGCAAAGCGCCTCGGCCAGCGAGGAGCTGGCGGCCACCGCCGAGGAGATGAGTTCACAGTCGGAGCAACTGCAGCAGTTGATGGCGTTCTTCAGGCTGGAACAGGGGGCCGCGGCACCGGCCGTGTCGCGGCCGGCGGCTGTGCGCGCGCCGGCCCCTGCGCCCGCTGCGGCCACCGGCTCCGGCGTGCGCACGCTGCAGCCGCATGCGCCGGGCGCCGAGTTCGTGCGCTTCTAGCCGGAGGCCCGTGATGAGTGCTCTGGTCGAAGTGGAACGCCCGCCCGCCGCGGCCGCCGGGCAGCCCCAGCAGTACCTCACCTTCGTGCTGGCCGGCGAGATGCTGGCGATGCCGATCGCGCCGATCAAGGAGATCATCGAGTACGGCCAGGTCACGCGCGTGCCGATGATGCCGGAGTTCATCCGCGGCGTGATCAACCTGCGCGGGGCGGTGGTGCCGGTGGTGGACCTGGCCAGCCGCTTCGGCGGCCAGCCAGGCCAGGTGGGACGACGCACCTGCATCGTGATCGTCGAGCTGCGCGTGGAAGGCGAGCCGCTGGTGCTGGGTGTGGTGGTCGATGCCGTCAACGCGGTGCTGGAGATCGGGCCCGAGAGCATCGAGCCGCCACCGGCCTTCGGCACGCGCATCCGCACCGACTTCATCCATGGCATGGGCAAGGTGGGCGGCAAGTTCGTCGTGATCCTCGATGTCGAGCGCGTGCTGTCGGTCGAGGAGCTGTCCGTGGTGGGCCATGCGCAGGCCTCGGCCGAAGGCGCCGGGAGGGCCGCGGCATGAGGCTGATCGCCAACCTGGGCATGCGCACGAAGCTGGCGCTGCTGGCCGGCGTGCCGGTGCTGCTGCTGCTGTGGTTCTCTGCCGATAGCGTGCTGGATCGAGCGCGCCAGGCACAGTCGCTGCGTGAGGTGCGCTCGCTCGTCGAGATGTCGGTGCGCGTGGGCGCGCTGGTGCACGAGCTGCAGCGCGAGCGCGGCATGACCGTGGGGTTCGTCGGCAGCGGCGGGCGTCGCTTCACCGACGAGCTGCCGGTGCAGCGCAGCCGCACCGACCGCGCACTGCAGGCCTTCGAGGCGGGCCTGGATTCGTTCGATGCGCGCCGCTTCGGCGAGGGCTTCGCCGCCGGGCTCGCGCAGGCGCGCAGCCAGCTGCGCGGCCTGGGCGGGCTGCGACAGGGGGCGCTCGCGCTGGCGCTGCCGGCGCCGGAGGCGGCGGCCCAGTACACCGGCTTCGTCGCGGCGCTGCTCGGCGTGGCCGAGCGCATCCCGACGCTCAGCCCCGACGGCGAGGTCGCGCGCGAGGCCGGCGCCTACGTTGCGCTGCTCAAGGCCAAGGAGCACGCGGGCATCGAGCGTGCGATGCTGACCGCGGCGTTCACCGCCGACCGCTTTGCCGGCGAGGAGTTCGTGCGCTTCGTCGCCAACGCTGCCGCGCAGGACACCTGGCTCGCGGTGTTCCGCGCCTATGCGGACAAGGCCGCGCACGAGGTGTTCGAGCAGCGGCTGGCCGGCGGTGAGGCGGCTCAGGTCGGGCAGATGAAGGCGCAGGCGATCCGGCGCGCCGCGCAGGGCGCGCTGGGCATTGCGCCGGACGACTGGTTCAAGACCGCCTCGGTGCGCATCGACCGGCTGAAGGATGTGGAGGATGCACTGGCGCAGACGCTGCTCGGCCATGCCGCAACGCGCGAGGCCGAGGCGCGCGAGGACATGCGGCTGGCCGTCGGCCTGGCATTGCTGGGCCTGCTGACCACGCTGGTGCTGAGCTGGGCGATCGCGCGCCAGGTGGTGCGCTCGATGGCGCTGGCGCTGCGGGCCGCCGACCGGCTCGCCGGCGGCGACCTCACGGTGCGCATCGACCAGGCCACGCGCGACGAGACCGGCCGGCTGCTGCAGGCGATGGGCGCGATGGCCGGCAAGCTGCGCGAGGTGATCTCGGAGGTGCGCTCGTCGTCGAGCCACCTCGCCTCGGCCAGCGAGCAGGTGTCGTCGACCGCGCAGTCGCTGTCGCAGGGCGCCACCGAGCAGGCGGCCAGCGTGGAGGAGCTGTCGGCCACGGCAGAGCAGGCCAGCGCGTCGGTGGCGCAGAACACCGAGAACGCGAAGGTGACCGACGGCATGGCGGCCAAGGCCGCGCACGACGCCACCGAAGGCGGCGAGGCGGTGCGGCAGACGGTGCAGGCGATGAAGAGCATCGCCGGCAAGATCGGCATCATCGACGACATCGCGTACCAGACCAACCTGCTGGCGCTGAATGCGGCGATCGAGGCGGCGCGCGCGGGCGAGCACGGCAAGGGCTTCGCGGTGGTGGCCGCCGAGGTGCGCAAGCTGGCCGAGCGCAGCCAGGAGGCGGCCAAGGAGATCGGCGAGCTCGCCGGCAGCTCGGTGCAGCAGGCCGAGCGCGCCGGGCAGCTGCTGGAAGAGATGGTGCCGGCGATCCGCAAGACCTCGGAGCTGGTGCAGGAGATCGCCGCGGCCAGCCAGGAGCAGAGCAGCGGCATCGGGCAGATCAATTCCGCGATCGGCCAGCTCAACCAGACCACGCAGCAAAGCGCCTCGGCCAGCGAGGAGCTGGCGGCCACCGCCGAGGAGATGAGTTCGCAGTCGGCCCACCTGCAGCAGCTGATCGCATTCTTCCGCGTCGATGCCGAGGCCGCATCCGTGCCGTCGCCGGCGCCAGGGCGGCGCGGCGTGCGGCCGGTGCGGCCGGTGCTGCGGGAGGCGGCGCCGTGAGCGCGCTGCCGTCGGCGGCCGTGACCACGCTGGGCGACGCCGAGTTCGGCCGCTTCCAGCAGCTGATGCGCCATGTGGCCGGCATCGGCCTGTCGCCGGCGAAGAAGGCGCTGGTGTGCTCGCGCCTGGCGCGCCGGCTGCAGCAACATGGGTTGGCCAGCTTCCGCGACTACCTGCAGCTGATCGACCAGCACGCCGAGGAACGGCAGACCGCGATCGACCTGCTGACCACCAACGAGACGCACTTTTTCCGCGAGCCGCGGCACTTCGACTTCGTGCGCGAGCGCGTGCTGCCGCAGCGCGAGCCCGGCCGCAGCTTGCGCGCCTGGAGCGCGGCCTGCTCCAGCGGGCAGGAGGTGTACAGCCTCGCGATGGTGCTGGCCGACGCGCTGGGCCCCACCGGTTGGGAGGTGCTGGGCTCCGACCTGAGCCTGCGCGTGCTGCGCCAGGCCTGCAGCGCGCAGTACGACCTGCGGCTGGCGCAGGAGATCCCGCCGGCGCTGCTGCGCGCGCACTGCCTGCGCGGCACCGGCGACAAGGCCGGCACCTTCGCGATCGACCCGGCCCTCGCGCGCCAGGTGCGCTTCGCGCAGATCAACCTCAACGAGCCGCTGCCCGAGCTGGGCGAGTTCGACCTGATCTTCCTGCGCAACGTGATGATCTACTTTCCCGAGCCGGTCAAGCGCCAGGTGGTGGGGCGGCTGGTCGCGCGGCTGCGCCCGGGCGGCTGGATCTTCGTCGGGCATTCCGAAAGCCTCAACGGCCTGGCCGACGGGCTGCAGATGCAGGCGCCGTCGGTCTACCGCAAGAGCCGATGACGGGCGCTGCGCGCGAGATCTACCTCTCGCCGGGCCAGATGTGGTTCGGCAGCGGCGATGTGGTGCTGCGCACGCTGCTGGGCTCCTGCGTGGCCGTGACCGTGTGGCACGAGCGCTGGCGCACCGGCGGCATGTGCCACTACCTGCTGCCGCGGCGCGAGGCGGCGCCCGCGGACGAGCCGGACGGCCGCTACGGCGAGGAAGCGCTGGCCTGGCTGGCGCGCCAGCTGCAGCGCATCGGCGCCCGCGCGCCGCAGGTGCAGACCAAGCTGTTCGGCGGCGGGCGCATGTTTGCCACCGGCGGCGACCCGGCCGGCGAGGTGCAGCAGCGCAACGTTGCGTTGGCGCGCGCCTGGGTGGCCGCCCAGGGTCTGCGCGTGTGCGGCGAGCACCTGGGTGGCGACGGCCACCGCCAAGTGGTGTTCCAACTGCGCAGCGGCGAGGTCTGGCTGCGCCACACGCCGCTGGACAGCGCGCCGGGGGAGCTGGCATGAAGCCGATCCGCGTGATGGTGGTCGACGACTCCGCCACCGTGCGCCAGGTCATGGCCGGGCTGCTGTCGGCCGCGCCGGGCATCGAGGTGATCGCCACCGCTTCGGATCCGCTGTTCGCGCTCGACAAGATGGGTCGCGACTGGCCCGACGTGCTGGTGCTGGACGTCGAGATGCCGCGCATGGACGGCATCACCTTCCTGCGTCGGCTGATGGCCGAACGGCCCACGCCGGTGGTGATCTGCTCGTCGCTGACCGAGCAGGGTGCGCACACCACGGTGCAGGCGCTGGCCGCCGGCGCGGTGAGCATCGTCACCAAGCCGCGCATCGGCGTGCGGCAGTTCCTCGAATCCGCCGCCGCCGAGGTGGTGGCCGCGGTGCGCGCGGCCGCGCGCGCCAACGTCGCGCGGCTGGCCTGCACCCCCGCCGCCCCAGCCGGGCCCGCAGCGGCAGCACCCGCCGGCGCGATGCACGAGACCACCGACAAGGTGGTGGCGATCGGCACCTCCACCGGCGGCACGCAGGCGCTGGAGGTGGTGCTGAAGCCGCTGCCGCGCACCACGCCGGGCCTGGTGATCGTGCAGCACATGCCGGAGAAGTTCACCCAGGCCTTCGCGGCGCGGCTGGACGGCCTGTGCGAGATCGAGGTGCGCGAGGCGCGCGACGGTGACCGCGTGCACCCGGGGCTGGCGTTGATCGCCCCGGGCGGCCGGCAGATGCAGCTGGTGCGCAGCGGCGCGCAGTACCGCGTCGAGGTGGCGCCCGGCCCGCCGGTGAACCGCCACTGCCCCTCGGTGGACGTGCTGTTCCGCTCGGTCGCGCGCCACGTGGGCCGCAATGCGCTGGGCCTGCTGCTCACCGGAATGGGCGACGACGGCGCGCGCGGCCTGCTGCAGATGCGCCAGGCGCAGGCGCGCACGGCGGCGCAGGACGAGGCGAGCTGCGTCGTCTACGGCATGCCCAAGGAGGCGATGCGGCTGGGCGCGGCCGAGCGCGTGCTGCCGCTGGAAGCGATGGCCAGCGCGATCACCGAGTTCGGCGGCTGGCGAGGTGCCGGCCTACACTGAGCGTTCCCGACGCCACGACCGCCGGCCGCGCGCCGCACGATGGAGCAGGCGCTGGGCATGGTGCAGGAGGCGAGCGCATTGGTCGGCCGCGTCGGCGAGGTGGTGGTGGCGCTGCGCCGGGCCGCCAAGCGGGCCACCACCCGGCCCGACGCGGCGCAGGCGTGATGAAATAGGGCAGTCGCCGGCGTCGGCCGGTGCGTCAACGGGAGCCGCATGCCCACTGCCTCGCCGCCCACGCTCACCGACTCGATGCCGATGCCCCTGGAGCCGGGGCAGCCTGCGCAGATCGGCAAGTACGAACTGATCCGCAAACTCGGCGAGGGCGCTACCAGCGAGGTTTTCCTTGCGCGCGACCCGTTCCACGGACGCGAGGTCGCGATCAAGCGGGTGCGCCCGGCCGTGATCGGCGCCGAGCCCGCCGAAGGCGCCGAAGGCCACTACTACGAGCGTTTCTTCGCCGCCGAGGCGGCGCTGGTGGGGCAGCTGCAGCATCCCAACGTCGTGCAGATCTACGACGCCGTGGCCGACCCGGTGGCGCCGTACCTGGTGATGGAGTACGTGAAGGGCCTGACCCTGCGGCGCTTCTGCCGGGCCGACGCGCTGCTGTCGCTGGAGCAGATCATCGAGATCGGCTTCAAGTGCGCCATGGCGCTGGGCTACGTGTCGCGCCAGGGCTTGATCCACCGGGACGTGAAGCCGGCCAACATCCTGGCGGTGGTGGAGCATGACCAGGTGGTGGACATCAAGATCACCGACTTCGGCAGCGTGCTCAACCTGGGCTCCGACCGCACGCAGATCTTCCGCGTGGGCTCGCTGGCCTACATGTCGCCCGAGCAGCTCGACGGCGACACGCTCGATGCACGGGCCGACATCTACTCGCTGGCGGCGGTGCTCTACCACCTCATCGCGGGCCGGCCGCCTTTTGACGCGCAGGCGCAGACGGCGTTGATGAACCAGATCTACAACGCCGAGCCGCCGCCGCTGGCCGGGCTGCGCCACGGCGTGCCGCCGCGGCTGGACGAGATCATCCGCAAGGCGCTGGCGAAAGACCGCCACGAGCGGCAGGCCTCGTGGGACGAGTTCGCGCAAAGCCTGTCTTCTCTGGTGGCCAACCGCGAGATCCCGCGCGGGCGGCTGCAGGGCGTGCTGGACTCCGAGCGCTTCAACCTGCTGCGCACGCTCGACTTCTTCTCCGGCTTCGGCGACGTGGAGCTGTGGGAGGTGGTGCACCGCGCGAAATGGCAGCGCTTCAAGTTCGGCCATGCGCTGTTCAAGAAGGGCCAGGAGGGCAACAGCTTCCACATCATTGCCCAAGGCGAGGTGGAGGTGTTCCGCGACGGCACCAAGGTGGCCCAGCTCGGCGCCGGCACCAGCGTGGGCGAGATGGCCTACCTGGCGCCCAGCCCCGAGCTGCGCCGCCACAGCACCGACGTGCTGGTGTCGCTGCCCGCCACCACCATCTCGTTCACGCCCGACACCATGCAGCAGCTGTCGCCCGGCACGCGCCACCTGTTCGACGGCGCCTTCATCCGCGTGCTGGTGCGCCGGCTGCACGCCGCGCACGAGGCGCTGGCGCATCCGCGGCGCATCCTCTGAGGCTTGTCTCTCCCGAAGGTTTGGGGGGCAGAGCTGTCGGCTGTGGCTGCCTCGCCCGCGTTGTGCCCGATGCCGCCACCAGCATCGGCGGTATCCACACTGGAAGGAGAGGAAATACATGAAACCCCTGTTCGCTGCCCTGACCCTGGCCCTTGCCGGCATGAGCCTGGCAGCCCATGCCGCCGATGCGGCCGCCGAGGCCGCCTCCGCGCCCGCCAAGGCCAAGGCGACGCAGCAAAACAAGATGAAAACCTGCAGCGACGACTTCAAGGCCACCGGCAAGCCGGGTGCTGAGCGCCGGGCGTTCATGAAGGAGTGCCTGAAGAAGAAGTGAGACGGCCGCACGCCGCAGCAAAACGGGCCCCTCGGGGCCCGTTTGCTTTCGGCTTGCCTTCCTCACGTGTGCCGTTCGATGAACAGCAGCTTGGCCAGCGCCTGCCGGTTGTGCACCAGGTCGGCCAGCGTGTAGCGGTCAAGCACCGCGTAGAACGCGTCCACTGCTTCCTGCAGCACGCCGCGCAGGTGGCAACTGCGGGCGATGCGGCAGGGCGTGCCGTTTTCGGCGAAGCACTCCGCCGGCACCGAGGCGCCCTCGGTCTGACGCACCACCTCCCCGACCACGATGCGCTCTGGCGGCAGCGCGAGCTCCAGCCCGCCGCCCTTGCCGCGCACGTTGGCCAGCAGCCCCGCCTTGCCGAGGAAGTGCACCACCTTGGACAGATGGTTCTCCTTCACCTCGAAGGCCGTGGACACCTCCGCGATCGTCGCGCGGCGTCCCGGCTGGGCGGCCAGGTAGATCAGCACGCGCAGGCTGTAGTCGGTGAAGGCGGTGAGTCTCATGGCGACATCATCACCGAGCCGCGGCGGGCACGGCGCCCACCGCCTGCGCGGCGGCGGGCCGGCGCAGCAGCTTCAGCGCATACAGCGCCAGCAGCACCGCACCGGCGGCGAACACCATGTCACCCGGCACGCGCAGCCACACCAGCGCTTCCATCACCGGGCTGTGCACCATCTCGGGCGAGCGGGCGAACCACAGCCCTTGCGTGATGCTGGCCCAGGCCTGGTACAGGCCGGCCGGCAGCAGCGACATGAACACCATCATCGCCAGGCCGCCGTTCAGGCCCCAGAAGGCGGGCTTGAGCAGCCGGTCGGCATGCAGGTGGCGTGCATACAGGCCGCGCAGGCAGAACAGCATCAGGCCGATGCCGAGCATGCCGTACACGCCGAACAGTGCCGCATGGCCGTGGGCCGGCGTCATGTTCAAGCCTTGCACGTAGTACAGCGAAGCCGGCGGGTTGATCGCAAAGCCCAGCAGGCCGGCGCCCACGGTGTTCCAGAAGCCCACCGAGACGAAGCTCAGGATCACCCACTTGTAGGCGCCCAGCCAGGCCAGCCCCTGCGACTTGCGCCAGGTCTGCAGCGCTTCCAGGCCGATCAGCGTGAGCGGCACCACCTCCAGCGCGGAGAACACCGCGCCCACGGCGATCACCGAGGTGGGCGTGCCGGTCCAGTACAGGTGGTGCAGCGTGCCCAGGATGCCGCCGAACAGGAACACGATGGTCTCGGCGATGATCGCCCGGTTGGCGCTGGTGGCGCGCACCAGCCCGAGCTTGGTGAAGATCAGCGCGATCACCGCGGTGGCGAACACCTCGAAGAAGCCTTCCACCCACAGGTGCACCAGCCACCAGCGCCAGTACTCGATCATCGAGTAGTGCGTGTGCTGGCCCCAGGTGAGCGAGCTGGCGTAGAAGCCGCCGATGCAGGTGGCCGACAGGAACACCATCGCGATCAGACCGCGGGTTTCCGAAGGCTTCATCAGCGCGGGCCACAGCGCGCGGCCGAGCAGGAACACCCAGAACAGCAGGCCCACGAACAGCAGCAGTTGCCACACGCGGCCCATGCTGGTGAATTCCAGGCCCTGGTTGCCGATCCAGAAGCTGAAGTCCACGCCGCGGTGCTGCAACGTGCCCAGCCAGCCGGTCGCGGTGGAGCCCACCACGATGGCGATCAGCGCCCAGAACAGCAGGTCCACGCCCAGCTTCTGCAACTTGGGCTCGCGGCCGCCGAGCAGCGGCGCGATGTACAGGCCGGTGGCCAGCCAGGCGGTGGCGATCCAGAACACGCCTACCTGCGTGTGCACGGTGCGGCTCACCGTGAACGGCAGCACGTCGGCCAGCGGCAGGCCGAAGAACGACTGCCCTTCCACCGCGTAGTGCGCGGTCACGATGCCCATGCCGATCTGCAGCAGGATCAGGCCGATCACCGCGAAGAAGTACTTGCGCGTGGCCTTCATCGACGGCGTGGCCGCCAGCTTGGCCAGCGGGTCGGCCTGCGGCGGCTGCGCGTCGTCCTCGCCATGGCCGCGGCCGCCGTGGAACCACAGCATGGCTGCAATGCCGGCCAGCAGCAGGATCACGCTGACCATCGACCACACAGCCGCCGAGCTGGTCATCGTGTTGCCCACCAGCGGCTCGTGCGGCCAGTTGCTGGTGTACGACAGGTTCTGCTCGCCCGGCCGGTCGGTGGCCGCGGCCCACGACGACCAGAAGAAGAAGGCGGCCACGGCTTGCCGGTCGGTGGCCTCGGGCAGGCTGCCCTCGGTCATGGCGTACTGCTCGCGCAGCGCGGCCAGCGAAGGCTCGCTGCCGAACACGCCCTCGATGTGGCGCGCCACCTGGCGGATGGCCTGCGCGCGCTCGGGCGAAACGGTGAGCACGCCGCTGGCCTCGTCATAGGTGTTGCGGCGCATCTCCTCCTTCAACGCGGCGGCCAGCGCGCCGCGATCGGCGGCGCTCAGCGCTGCAGCGTCCTTTTTCAGCTGCCGCGTGCGGATGTCCTGCAGCGCCACGGCCTCGCGGTGCAGCCAGTCGGCCGACCAGTCGGGCGCCACGTAGCTGCCGTGGCCCCACACGCTGCCCAGCTGCTGGCCGCCGGCGGCCAGCCAGGCCTGCTGGCCGTGGCGGATCTGGTCGCCGGTGAAAAGGGTGTCGCCGTCGGTGGTGACCACGGCCTTGGGAATGGGCGGTGCGCTCAGGTAGATCTGTAGGCCCAGGTAGCCCAGAGCGCCGAACGACAGCACGAAGACGAGCGCGAGCCACCGCCACAACCTGCGGTTGGTGTCCATGGAAAAGTTCCGAAAGTTTGTTGAAGGCGCGAAGGAAGGCCGGCTTCAGGCGCCGCCGCAGGAGCCGCAGCAGCGGCCCTCGGCGTGAGGATCGGCCACCTTGGTGATGCTCACGCGCCAGGTGTCGGGGCCGGCTTCCAGGTAGTCCCAGCCGAAGCGGCCGGGCATCTCGGCTTGGAACTGGTAGTACAGCGGCTTCGGGTCGTGGTCGTTCACCAGTTCCATGGCCTGGCCGGCGGCGAGGCTGCGGAAGGTGGAGAAGATCAGCGGGTGGCGCTCGCGCGGCGGGATGCTGCGCACATCGACAGTGGCGGATGCGGGGATCGACATCTCAAGGCTCCGTTCGGTTAAAGGTGCATTTGGAATGCATCTATTTTGCGAACGTAGATCCCGTATGCCTTTGATCGAGGTCAAGCTCGGGCGGCGCCGGCCGGGTCAGCGGCCCATCGGCTTCAGGCCCTGGCAGTCCGCACCCAGCCAGCGGCCCTTTTGCTTCATCTGCATGTCCATCGGCTGGCCCTGGTGCTGCGCCTGCATGCGCAGGTCCATCGCATAGCTCTCGGGCGTGAGGTCGTAGGCGCGGCCCTGGCCCTCGACCGTGCTGCCGTCCTTGCGCTTGCAGCTGAAGCTGAACTTCGCCTCGCTGGAGGACACCGGCGTCATCTTGTGCGTGCAGTCGGTGTCAGGGTCGGGCTTGGGCACCGAATCGCGCTCTGCCTGCTCCTTGCTCAGGCAGTAGCGGAAGCTGTTGGGCTTGGCGCCCATGCCCACGCCGCGCTCCTTCATCATCTTTTCCACCATCGCGCGCTGCTCGGGCGACATGTTCTTCATCGCCTCGCCCATGTCGGGCATGCCGCCTTGCGGCAGGCCGGCGCCCTGGGTGGTGCTCTGCACCTCCCACAGCCCGGGCTTGCGCTTGGCGGGGTCGGCGGCGTGGCTGCCCAAGGCCAGGCTGGCGGTCATCAGGGCGATCAGGTAGCGCGGCTTCATCGGCATCTCCTCAACGTGTGAACACGCCCCGTGCGAGCAGGGTCCCGGCCAGCGGCACCAGCGCCAGCAAATGGGCCTCGATCATGATCCAGCGGCGCGCGCTGCGGATCTCGTGCTCGGCCGGCAGCGTGCCGTCGGCGTCGAGCCGCTTGCGCCACCGGCCGAACAGCAGCGTGGGCTTGATCGACATCAGCCCGATCACGACGAACAGCGTGAGCTTCAGGTGCAGCAGCGGCTGCTGCCAGTACCAGCCGGCGCCCTTGACGCCCCACCAGGTGCGCGCCAGCCCGGTGGCCAGCAGCGCGATGGCGGACAGCATGTAGATGAAGTCCACGCGCGCCAGCCGGCGCACCACCGCGGCGTTCATCCATTCCGTGCGGCACAGCGCCGCTTCGCTGGTGAGGAACACCGCCACCGCGAGGATGGCGCCGATGTGCAGGTAGGCGAGCAGGGCTTCGAGCAGCATGGCGCGCGATTCTGCTCAAAGCGGCGCCGCTTGCCCAGCGGCGGGTTGTTTCCAGTAGCGCGGGTCGCCGTAGGTGTGCTTCAGGAAATCGATCCACAGCCGCACGCGCAGCGGCAGGTGCTTGGCATGCGGGAACACCGCGTAAATGCCGTTGGGCGGCGCGGCAAAGTCGTCCAGCACCGTCACCAGCTGCCCGCTGCTGATCTCCTGCTCCACCTCCCAGGTGCTGCGCCAGGCCAGCCCCAGGCCGGCGAGGCACCAGTCGTGCAGCACCTGGCCGTCGCTGCAATCGAGCCGCCCATGCGGGCGCAGGTGGACCACCTCGCCGTCGACCGTGAAGGCCCAGCCGCGCGTCTGGCTGGCGTCGGAGCTGAGGGTGAGGCACTCGTGCTTGAACAGCTCGGACGGATGCTGCGGCACGCCGGCACGCTGCAGGTAGCCCGGCGTGGCCACGCACAGGCGCCGGTTGTCGGCCAGGCGCACGCTGATCAGGCTGGAATCGGCCAGGTCGCCCACGCGCACCGCGCAGTCGAAGCTCTCGTGCACGATGTCCACCACGCGGTCCGACAGGTTGAGCGAGACGTGCACGTCGGGGTGCTCGGCCAGGAAGCGCGGCACCAGCGGCGCCACGTGGCGGCGGCCGAAGCCGGCCGGCGCGGTGACGCGCAGCGAGCCGCTGGCCTTCACGCCGCCGGCGCTGACGCTGGCCTCGGCATTGGCCAGGTCGGTGAGCAGGCGCTGGCAGTCCTCGAGGAAGGCGCTGCCTTCGTGGGTGAGCGTGATGCGGCGCGTGGTGCGCACCAGCAGCTTCACGCCCAGCCGCTCCTCCAGCGCGTCGATGCGCCGGCCGATCACCGCCGGCGCCACGCCCTCGGCCTGCGCGGCGGCGGTGAGGCTGCCCTTGGTGGCCACCGCGACGAAGGATTCGATCTGCTTGAGGCGGTCCATGGCCCGTCAATATAGACCGGCGACCGGCTGATTCCACCACTTCGGCGCAAAGATCAATCGCCTTTCGCGCGCTCAATGCTCGGGAAAGTTCGCAATACAGTCGCCGACACGATGCCTACGCCTGCGCTGCCCCCGGTCAAAGCCGTGCTCTTCGATGCCTACGGCACGCTGTTCGACGTGTACAGCGTCGGGCTGCTGGCCGAGCAGCTGTTTCCCGGCCAGGGCGAGGCACTGGCCAGGCTGTGGCGCGACAAGCAGATCGAATACACGCGCCTGCTCACGATGAGCGGCCGCTACCAGCCCTTCTGGGACGTCACGCGCGCCGGCCTGCGCTTTGCCGCGCAGAGCCTGAAGCTGACGATGGCCGCCGAGGCCGAGGAGCGGCTGATGAACCAGTACCGGCACCTGTCGGCCTTTCCCGAGAACAAGGGCGTGCTGCAGGCCTTGCGCGAGCGCGGCGTGCGCGCCGGCATCCTGAGCAACGGCGACCCCGAGATGCTGCAGGTGGCGGTGAAGAGCGCCGGGCTGTCCGAGCTCGTCGACCCGGTGCTGAGCGTGCACACCGTCAAGCGCTACAAGACCGACCGCGCCGCCTACGCGCTGGGGCCCGAGGCCCTGCAACTGGCACCCCGGCAGATCCTGTTCGTCTCCAGCAACGGCTGGGACGCGATCGGCGCCACCTGGTACGGCTACACCACGCTGTGGGTCAACCGCGCCGGCGCGCCGCTGGAGGCGCTGGGCACCGAACCCACCCGCATCGGCCGCAGCCTGGCCGATGTGCTGCAGTTTTTCCCGCAATAGAACGCAAGGAGTCCACGATGAGCCTCACCCTGCCCGCCGGCATGCAGATCAATGCCCCGATCGAGCCCGGCTTCGAGTCCATCCTCACGCCCGAGGCGCTGGCCCTGGTGGCCCAGCTGCACCGCCAGTTCGAGCCGCGCCGCCAGCAGTTGCTGGCCGCGCGCGTGGAGCGCGCCAAGCGGCTCGACGCCGGCGAGCGCCCCGACTTCCTGCCGGAGACCGCGCACGTGCGCGCCGGCGACTGGAAGATCGCCCCGATTCCGAAGGCGCTGGAGTGCCGCCGCGTCGAGATCACCGGCCCGGTGGAGGCCAAGATGATCATCAACGCGTTCAACTCGGGGGCGGACAGCTACATGACCGACTTCGAGGACAGCAACACGCCCAACTGGAGCAACCAGATCCGGGGCCAGGTCAACCTGTACCAGGCGATCCGGCGCCAGCTCAAGCTCGAGCAGGGCGGCAAGACCTACCAGCTCAACGACAAGATCGCCACGCTGCAGGTGCGCCCGCGCGGCTGGCACCTCGACGAGAAGCACGTGCTGGTCGATGGCCAGCGCGTCTCGGGCGGCATCTTCGACTTCGCGCTGTTCTTCTTCCACAACGCGAAGGAGCAGATCGCGCGCGGCGCGGGCCCGTTCTTCTACCTGCCGAAGATGGAGTCGCACCTGGAGGCGCGGCTGTGGAACGACATCTTCGTGGTGGCGCAGCAGGCGCTGGGCCTGCCGCAGGGCACGATCAAGGCCACCGTGCTGATCGAGACCATCCTCGCCGCGTTCGAGATGGACGAGATCCTGTACGAGCTGCGCGAGCATTCGGCGGGCCTGAACGCCGGCCGCTGGGACTACATCTTCTCGTGCATCAAGAAGTTCAAGGTCGACCGCAACTTCTGCCTGGCCGACCGCGCCAAGATCACGATGACCGTGCCTTTCATGCGCAGCTATGCGCTGCTGCTGCTGAAGACCTGCCACAAGCGCAACGCGCCGGCCATCGGCGGCATGAGCGCGCTGATCCCGATCAAGAACGACCCGGAGAAGAACGCGGTGGCCATGGCCGGCATCGTGAGCGACAAGCGCCGCGACGCGACCGACGGCTACGACGGCGGCTGGGTGGCGCACCCCGGCCTGGTGGAGCCCGCGATGAAGGAGTTCATGGCGGTGCTGGGCGACAAGCCCAACCAGATCAGCAAACAGCGCGACGACGTGCAGGTGAAGGCTTCGGACCTGATGAACTTCCAGCCCGAGCAGCCGATCACCGAAGCCGGCCTGCGCATGAACATCAACGTCGGCATCCACTACCTGGGCGCCTGGCTGGCCGGCAACGGCTGCGTGCCGATCCACAACCTGATGGAAGACGCGGCCACCGCCGAGATCAGCCGCTCGCAGGTGTGGCAGTGGATCCGCTCGCCCAAGGGCGTGACGGAAGACGGCCGCAAGGTCACGGCCGAACTCGTGAAGTCGCTGATCGCCGAAGAGCTGCCCAAGGTGAAGGCCAGCGGCGCGGTGGGCGAGTTCGACAAGGCCGCCACGATCTTCGAAACGATGAGCACGCAGGAGCAGTTCGCCGAGTTCCTGACGCTGCCGCTGTACGAAGAGATCTGAGCTCCCAAAAAAATGGCCGGCACACCTCAGCGTGTGCCGGCCGAACCGAGTCGCAAGACTCAGGGGAGGATCAGGGACAGGCCCAGCGCGTCGGCCGTGCTCAGGTCGATGGCCTGGGTCTTCACGTCGAGGCCCGAGGCGGCTTCCAGCGTGTACTTGCCTGTGGGCGTGGCGCTGTCGGCCGTGAAGTTCAGCGTGCTGGCGCTGGCCACGTAGGCCATCTTCACCGGGGCGCCTGAAGGCAGGCTGAAGCCGAACGCGCCGGTCACCGCATCGGCCGGGGCCGCGGCCACCTCGACGGTCGGGCCGCCGGTGTAGGCCTTGAGCACGCGCACCATCGCGTCCACCGGTGTGGCGCCGGTACTCACCACACCGGCGGTGCTGCGCATCGTCGCCGCGGGCGGGTCGATCGGTGCGGTCTGCGCATTCACGTAGGTGTAGGCGCTGGTGGTCACCGGCACGCCGGTGATGGTGGCGGTGACTCGGCCCTCGGCCGACACCACCAGGTCGTAGGTGCCGGCCGGCACCGGGTACAGCGTGAAGCGGCCGGTGGCATCGGGCGGCGTGGCCTTCACCGGCACGCCGTTGAGCTGCACCGACACCTGCGTGCCGGTGGTGGCCAGCGCCGGCGCCACGTAGCCCACCACGCGCATGCCCGCGTCGCTGAGGCGCGGGATGATGCTGACCACCGGCTTGAGGTTGTAGCGGCCGCTGTTGCCGCGCTTGACCACCGACTTGCAGGCGTCGAAGTCGAGCACGAAGTCGGCCACCTTGTCGGCTTCGACCTCGATGTTGGCATTGAGCTTCAGGCCCGACTGCTGCGCGCTGGGCGTGTCGAGCGCGATTTCGTTGCCGCCCACCACCACGGCGTTGGCCGGCGTGCCGCTGCCGCCGTTGGCGGCCAGCTGCAGGCGCAGCTGGGTGTAGTGGCCCGCCGGCAAAGCGGTCTGGCCCAGCTCCTCGAGCACACCGTTGGTGAGGCTCAGCAGGTCCACCCGCTTGGCCGGCGACAGCACGATCTCGCGCCAGCCGGCGTCGGCCTCGGCCGCATTGGCGCTCTGGTGCACGCGCACCTTTTCGACGGTGACGTACACCGCGTCGTAGCCGCAGGCCGGTGCATCGGTCATGGACATGCGCAGCGTGCCCTGGCCGTCGCTGCTGCTGCCGCCGCCGCCGCAGGCGGCCAGCAGGGCCAGCGGGGCCAGTGCCGCCACGGTGCGCCGCATCGGGCGGATGGGATGCCGGGAGGTGCTCATCGAATGCTCCAGAGGAATGGCGGTGGCGGTCAGCGGCTGACGTGGGCGTCGGCGCGGCCGCCGGCGCGGGCCTGCGTGCCGTTGCGCGAGGCTTTCGCTTCGGCCTGGCCGTCGAGTTCGGCCGACGCCTTGGCGCTGGGCTGCGCAGGCG
>JBFLWE010000013.1:0-79182 GCA_040758375.1 Pseudomonadota bacterium | reverse complement strand
CACGCTCCCAGAACTCGTCGGTCACTTCCCACGACGGTGCACGCTTTCTCTTCGTGGCCAACACCTCGCTCCAGCACCGCGTTTTCGGCGGCTCGGAGCGAGAGTGTACTATTTGCGGATAACTCCTAAAGGACAGCCCTGCGCTGGATAAGGGACATCGGTTCTTGCTTGTCTTTTGGAACATCCATGTACAGCAAGGAGCAACAGACCGGGCGCGACAAAGTACTTCATGCCCGAGGTGCGCCCGCTCGGCTGAACGGCGCCAAGCTCCACCAATCGGCCTGTCCAGGCCCCGAGTTCTTCGGTGCCGGCAACTTCGAGCGACGCGGCCAGATCTTTTGCAGTCATCGCCTCCGACTGCGCCAACACGCCCAATGCGATGCGCTCGCGCTGGCTCAGCTGGTACCGCTCATCGAGTGTCTGCAGCAAGCCATCGTTGCGGCGGCGGCTTGCGTGCAGGATGTTCCGCGGGGTCACTCCCAGGGGAAGGTGCCCCGGGTTCACCACTTCCAATCGATCTGGATACAAGTTGAGGAAAACGTCGCCCCGCTGTGTATAGGGGCGGTGAACCAAAGCGTTCACCAGCAGCTCGCGCACGACTTTCTCGTCGTACGCTGGTACCTGCCTGCGGTACAGCCCCTCGGCGACCTCATAGCTTTCACGAAAGTCAGGAAGCACCTGCCACACGGTCTCCACCAGCTCCACAGGGGACAGCTCGGCGTCGTCCCAAACCCATTTGTTGATCTTCTGACCGAGGTTGTCGTACTTGATCGCCTGAACAAGCGGCGCCGTCCCGAGGGCCCGACGGTCTGCAGCCGTGCCGAGCAGGAGCACCCCAAGTGGGTAAGCATTCCCCCTCGGCGAGCGCATAGTGCCTCAACAACTCGTCTGCGCTCTTCTCCTTCACCGACGCCTTCACCCGGTCGGAGGCGCGGATCGCATCGACGAAGCGTACCTTCTTGTCGGCGTCGGCCGCGTCACACGCCACACGGCTGAGCATCGTCTCCCACGGCCGGCCAGGGCGCTCGCTGGCCAGACGCAAGACGTCGTCGCCTACGACGGCGATGCAAGCATCCGCGACGCGCACGAAGTACCGGCCGTCTGCTGTCGATGCCACCCCCGCAGATCGCTCAACCACCAGGTCGATGAACTCACCCCCGTTGTCAGCACGCTGCAGGCTGGGCAACGACTGACCGTTGACCGTCAGCTCCGCCACCCGCTTGCGCGCTTGATCCAGCAGTCCGGCGGGGATTCGTTGCGATGCCGCTGGTTGCGACTCCCCGTCTTCGATGCCGATCAACACATGTCCTCCGGCACCGTTGGCGAACGCCACGCAAGCGCGTGCAATGTCGCTCCAGTCCGCCGTGCGCCCCGTGACCAGGCGCAGCGACTTGCGCTCGGTCTGCTCGTCTTCGACGCTCACCCTCGATCCTCCGCCTGCTTGTGGTCTGACCCTACCGCGACGACAAGGCCTCCCAGCGCTCCAGCGCCGCCATCAGCGCCTCTTCGATCTCGGCATAGCGAGCCTGCAGCTCGGGCACGCGCTGCGGCTCGGCGGTGTAGAGCTCGGTGCTGGCCAGCCGCTCGCCGATGGCCTTCTGCTCGGCCTCCAGCGCCTCGATGCGCGCGGGCAACTCGTCGAGTTCGCGCTGCTCCTTGTAGCTGAGCTTGCGCGCGGGGGCCGTGGCGGCGGGCGCGGGCCTCGCCACAGGCGGCAGTGCGGGCGCCGCCTTTGGCGCTGCGGCCGCCACTGCGGCGCGCGATCGCTCGCGCTGCAGCTTCCAGTCCTCGTAGCCGCCTTCGTACTCGCGCCACAGGCCCGGGCTCGCATCACCCTCCCACGCGATCGTGCTGGTCACCACGTTGTCGAGGAAGCGCCGGTCGTGGCTGACCAGGAACACGGTGCCGGCATACGACTGCAGCAGCTCCTCCAGCAGCTCCAGCGTGTCGATGTCGAGGTCGTTGGTCGGTTCGTCCAGCACCAGCACGTTGGCCGGCAGCGCGAACAGGCGCGCCAGCAGCAGGCGGTTGCGCTCGCCGCCGGACAGCGTGCGCACCGGCGAGTGGGCGCGTTCGGGCGCGAACAGGAAGTCGCCCAGGTAGCTCATCACGTGCTTGCGCTGGCCGCCGATCTCGACCCACTCGCTGCCGGGGCTGATGGTGTCGGCCAGCGAGGCATCCAGCTTCAAGGCGCCGCGCATCTGGTCGAAGTAGGCCACCTGCAGGTTGGTGCCGCGGCGCACGCTGCCGCTGGTGGGTTCGAGCTCGCCGAGGATGATCTTCAGAAGACTCGTCTTGCCCGCGCCGTTGGGGCCGATCAGGCCCACCTTGTCGCCGCGCAGGAGGGTGGCGCTGAAGTCCTTGACCAGCGTGCGTTCGCCAAAGCGCAGCGTCACGTTCTTCAGCTCGGCCACGATCTTGCCGCTGGGCGCGCCGGTGTCCAGCTCCAGCCGCACCTGGCCCAGCTGCTCGCGGCGCCGCGCGCGCTCTTCGCGCAGCTTCACCAGGCGCGCAACGCGGCTCACGCTGCGTGTGCGGCGCGCCTCCACGCCCTTGCGGATCCACACCTCCTCCTGCGCCAGCAGCTTGTCGGCACGGGCGCTGGCCAGCGCCTCGGCTTCGAGCTCGCGCTGCTTGGCGGCCTCGAACGCCGCGAAGTTGCCGGGGTAGCTGCGCAACTGCCCGCGGTCGAGCTCCACGATGCGCGTGGCCACCGCGTCGATGAAGGCGCGGTCGTGCGAGATCAGCACGAGGGCGCCGCGGAAGTCGATCAGCAGCGCCTGCAGCCACTCGATCGCGTCGAGGTCCAGGTGGTTGGTGGGCTCGTCGAGCAGCAACACCTCGGGCGCGGCCACCAGCGCCTGCGCGAGCGCCACGCGCTTCTTCGTGCCGCCTGACAGCGCATCGACCTGCGCGCCGGCGTCGAGGTTCAGCCGGTGCAGCGTCTCTTCGACCCGCTGCTCCCAGGTCCAGCCGTTCAGCGCCTCGATGCGCGTCTGCAATGCGTCCAGATCTTCCCCGGCTGCATGGGCCTCGTAGCGGGCGCGCAGATCCCTGGCCTCGGCCACGCCCTCGCTCACCGCCTCGAACACCGTGTGCCCCGGCTCGAACTGCGGCTCCTGCGGCACGTAGAAGCGGCGCAGGCCCTGCTGCAGCTGCAGCAGCCCGTCGTCCGGCCTTTCCAACCCGGCCAGGATCTTCAGCAGCGAAGACTTGCCGGCGCCGTTGCGCCCGATCAGGCCCACGCGCTCGCCGGCCTCCAGCGAGAAGCCGGCGCCATCGAGCAGCGGCACGTGGCCGTAGGCGAGATGGGCGTTGGAGAGCGTGACGAGGGCCATGGGCAGCGTGTGCGGGCAGACGGAGCGTGCGATTGTCGTGCCTGGCACCGGCTGCCGCACTGACGGCATGGACGCCCGCGACGATGATGCTTTCGACCTCGGGCGCTTCGTGCAAGCCCAGGCGCCGGTGATCGAGCGCGTGCACGCCGAGCTGGCCGCCGGCCACCAGACCAGCCCTGGATGTGGTTCGTCTTTCCGCAGCTCAAGCGCCTCGGCCGCAGCAGCACCGGGCACGGCACCCCATGACCCGGCGGACGCCGCAGGCGCCGCCGGGCGTGGGCCCCGTCAATGGATGAAGCGCCCGCCCGGCCCCACGATCAGCAGGTCCACATAGCTCGATCCGTGGTGGTTGGTCGGGCTGAAGCTCAGCTGGTAGCCGCCCAGGTCCACCTTGCCCATGGCTTCGATCGCCGCGGGCAGGCTTTGCGCGCTGACGCCCTTGCCCGCGCGCTTGAGCGTCTCGAGCAGCACGCGCATGTTGAGGTAGCCGAAGAAGTGGTCGAAGTCCACCGTGAGCCCTGCCTTCTGCATCACGGCCCAGTAGTCGCGCGTGATGGGCGTGGTGGCGCGCATCGGGTAGGGCAGGTTCTGCGCGAACGCCAGGCCGCGCGCATCGTCGCCCAGCGCTTCGAGCAGCTGCTTCGAGTTGGCGATCGAGGGCGCGTACACGGGCACGCCCAGCTGCGCGCGCGCGGCCCGCACGAAAGGCACCAGCGCCGGGCCGAAGGCCATGAAGATCACCGCCTGCGGCTGGCCCGCGGCCAGCTGCTGGCAGGCCGCCGCCGACTCCTGGCCCGGGATGTCCAGCGGCGCCTTCGCCACCAGCGCCGCGCCCTGCTCCTTGCAGACCTCTTCCACCACCGGCAGCATCAGCTGGCCGAAGGGGCTGTTGTGATAGGCCAGCGCGATGCGGGTGCGGCCCACCGTGGCGAGGTTGCGCACCATCTTCACCACCTCGTCGCGGTAGCTGGCCATCGCGGTGAAGAAGTACGGATGCTGCTTCGCGCGCAGCGCCGGCGCGCCGGTGTACACGCCCACCAGCGGCACCTTCTTTTCCGCCAGCAGCGGCAGCACCGCCGCCACGTTGGCCGTGCTGGCCAGCCCGAACAGCACGGTGCAGCGCTCGCGCTCGATCAGCGTGTTCACGTTCTCGACGCAGCGCTTGGGGTCGTAGGCGTCGTCCAGCGTGATCAGCCGCACCTTGCGCCCGCCGACGCCGCCTTTGCGGTTGAACTCCTCCAGCGCCAGATCCTGCCCCTTGAGCACGGCCTTCATCGTGCCGGCCAGCGGGCCGCTCAGGTGGGCGCTCTGGCCCATGACGATGTCCTCGGCCGGGGCGGGCAGCGCGCGTGCGGCCAGTGGGGCGGCGGCCAGGGCCGCCAGGGCGCGCAGGCAGCTGCGGCGATCGGGAAAGCTCGGCATGGCGTCGTCTCCTCGCAAGGGATGTCGGGAGGCGCAACGTAGCGGGGCGGCGTCCGCCCCCGAGTCACCTGCGCGACACACCCAGGGCCAGGCCCGCCCGGCAGCGCGACAAGCTGCACGGCCCCCAGGGAAAGCCCCAGGGAGGCGGCGGCAACTACAACACGCGCTCCAGCGCGTCGATGAACATGCGCGGCACGTCGAAGCCGGTCTGCTGCGTGATCTCTTGAAAGCAGGTGGGGCTGGTGACGTTGATTTCGGTGAGGCAGTCGCCGATCACGTCGATGCCGGCGAACAGCAGCCCGCGCGGCGCGAGCACGCGCCCCACCTCGAGCGCGATCTCGCGGTCGCGCGCCGACAGCGGCTGCGCCACGCCCTTGCCGCCGGCAGCGAGGTTGCCGCGGATCTCGCTGCCCTGGGGGATGCGCGCCAGCGAATAAGGCACCGGCTCGCCGTCGATCACCAGGATGCGCTTGTCGCCGGCCACGATCTCGGCGAGGTACTTCTGGATCATCACGGTGGTGGTGCCGCCGCGGTTCAGCGTTTCGGTGATCGCGCCCAGGTTCAGCCCATCGGGCCCGACGCGGAAGATGCCCATGCCGCCCATGCCGTCCAGCGGCTTCAGGATGATGTCCTGGTGCTGCGCATGGAACTCGCGCACGGCCTGCGGGTCGCGCGTGACCAGCGTGGGCGGGATGAACTGCGGGAACTCCATGATCGCGAGCTTCTCGGGGTGGTCTCGCAGCGCGCGCGGCTTGTTCACCACCTTGGCGCCCTCGCGCTCGGCCTGCTCCAGCAGGTGGGTGGCGTAGAAATACTCGCTGTCGAAGGGCGGGTCCTTGCGCATCAGCACCGCGCCAAAGCCGGCCAGCGTGCGCACGCACTCCTCCTGCACGCTGAACCAGTCGTGTTCGTCGCCGGTGAGCACGATGCGGCGGCAGCGCGCATTGACCTGCGCGCCGCGCTGCCAGTGCAGATGAAACGGCTCGCAGGCCCAGAGCGAATGCCCGCGGCGCGCGGCCTCGCGCATCATCGAGAAGGTGGTGTCCTTGTAGGTCTTGAAGACCTCCAGCGGGTCGGCGACGAACAGCAGGTCCATGTGAGGCGCTACGGGGGTGGTCAGTTCCTGCGAAAGTGTTGCACAGCCATCGCGATCGCGCCGGCCACCACGCCCCAGAAGGGACTTCCCACGCGCCACAGCGTCAGCCCGCTCAGCGTGACCAGGAAGGTGATCAGCGCAGCCTCGCGCGTGCGCTCGTCCTTCATCGCCAGGCTCAAGCCTCCGCCAATGGTGCCCAGCAGCGCAAAGCCGGCCACCGCGAGCACCAGCGCCTTCGGAAAGGCGGCGATCAGCCCCACCACCGCGCCGCCGAGCAGGCCCAGCACGATGTAGAACAGCCCCGCCATCACCGCCGCCATGTAGCGCCGGCCGGGGTCCTCGTGCGCCTCGCGGCCCATGCAGATGGCCGCGGTGATGGCCGCCAGATTGAAGGCATAGCCGCCGAAAGGCGCGAGCAGCAGCGTGGCCAGCCCGGTGCTGGCGATCACCGGCGACACTGGCGTGTCGTAGCCGTTGGCGCGCTGCGCCGCCACGCCGGGCAGGTTCTGCGAGGCCATGGTCACCACGAACAACGGCAGCGCAACGCTCACCGCCGCCTGCCAGCCGAAGCGCGGCATCGTGAACACCGGCGCGGCCACCTGCCACCGGACCGCATCGAGGTGCAGCGTGCCCTGCAGTGCCGCGATCGCGATGCCGGCGGCCAGCACGCCGGGCACTGCATAGCGAGGCCAGAGGCGGCGCCCCAGCAAGTACACCGCGAGCATGCCCGCCACCAGGGGAAACTGCGCCTGCAGCGCGCCAAAGGCATCGAGCGCAAAACGCGCCAGCACACCCGCCAGCAGCGCCGCGGCCAAGCCTTGCGGAATGCGGTCCATCACGCGCGCGAACCAGCCGCTGGCGCCGGCCAGCACGACCAGCGCGCCGCACAGCATGAAGGCACCCACGCCGTCGGCCATCGTCAGCCCGGTGCCGGCCGTGGCCAGCACCGCGGCGCCCGGCGTGGACCAGGCGGTGAGCACCGGCTGGCGGTAATACAGGCTCAGGCCCGCGCTGGTGAGCCCCATGCCCAGGCCCAGCGCCCACATCCAGGAGCTCACTTCCCCCGGCGTGGCGCCCAGCGCCGCGGCGGCCTGGAACACGATCACCACCGAACTGGTGAAACCCACCAGCACCGCCACGAAGCCGGCCACGGTGGCCGGCAGGGACCAGTCTCTGACGATGTCGCGCATGGCGCGCGAGCTTACGCGCGCCGTCAGATTTCCACCTTGGCGCCCAACTCCACCACCCGGTTGGAGGGCAGCGACAGGAACTCCGCCGCCGCGGCCGCGTTGCGGTGCATGCTGGCGAACAGCTTCTCGCGCCACATCGACATGCCCTCGCCGAAGGTGGGGATCACCGTGTCACGCGAAAGGAAGTAGCTGGTCTCCATGTCTTCGAGGTGGATGCCGCGGCCTTCGAGCAGCTTCAGCGCCTCGGGCACGTCGGGGTCGTTCTTGAACCCGAAGTTCAGCGTGACCGCCCAGCAGTTGCGGCCCAGCGGCTCGATCTCCACCCGCTTGTTGAAGCCGATCCACGGCACCTCGTGGTGCTTCACGTGCACGAACAGGTTCTGCTCGTGCAGCACCTTGTTGTGCTTGAGGTTGTGCATCATCGCGTTGGGCGTGAGGCCGGGCTCGCCCACCAGGAACACCGCCGTGCCGGTCACGCGCACCGGCGGGCTGATGAACACCGCGTCGAGAAAGCTCTTGAGGTCGATGGCCTCGCTGCGCAGGCGCTCGCTCATCAGCGCGCGGCCCTGCTTCCAGGTCAGCATCAGCGTGAACATCGCGCCGCCGATCACCAGCGGGAACCAGCCTCCGCCCGGCAGCTTGAGCATGTTGGAGGCGAAGAAGGCGACGTCGATCACGAAGAAGAACCCGGTCGCCAGCAGGCACAGCACCAGCGGGTAGCGCCAGCCGTAGCGGATGACGAAGAAGGTCATCACGGTGGTGATCGTCATGTCCAGCGTCACCGCGATGCCGTAGGCGTTGGCCAGCTTGGACGACGAGGCGAACAGCACCACCGCCAGCACGATGAACACGTACAGCCCCCAGTTGACGAAGGGCACGTAGATCTGGCCGGTGTCGCGCACCGAGGTGTGCTTGATGTGCATGCGCGGCAGCAGGCCGAGCTGGATGGCCTGCTTGGTGACCGAGAACGCGGCCGAGATCAGCGCCTGCGAGGCGATCACCGCCGCCATGGTTGCCAGCACCAGCAGCGGCACGCCGGCCCAGGCCGGCGCCATCAGGTAGAACGGGTTTTCCACCGCCGCCGGGTTGCCCAGCAGCATCGCGCCCTGGCCGAAGTAGTTGATCACCAGCGAGGGCATGACCACGCCGTACCACGCGATGCGGATCGGCAGCTTGCCGAAGTGGCCCATGTCGGCATACAGCGCCTCGCCGCCGGTGACCACCAGCACCACCGCGCCGAGCGCGACGAAGGCCACCCAGCCGTGGTGCGTGAAGAAGCCCAGCGCATGCAGCGGGTTGAGCGCCGCGAGCACCGAGGGGTTGCTCGCGATGTGCGGCAGGCCCAGCACCGCGAGGGTGACGAACCACACCAGCGTGATGGGGCCGAAGGCTCGGCCGATGCCGCCGGTGCCAAAGCGCTGGGCCGCAAACAGCAGCGTGATCACCACCAGCGCGATCGGCACCACGAACTCGCGCAGCGTGGGCGCGATCACGCCCAGGCCCTCGACCGCACCCATCACCGAGATGGCGGGCGTGATCACACCGTCGCCGTAGAACACGGCCGTGCCGAACAGGCCCACGACCATGAGCACGCGCCGCAGCTCGGGCTTGTCCTTCACCGCCGTGGTGGCCAACGCCAGCATCGCGATCAGGCCGCCTTCGCCGTTGTTGTCGGCGCGCAGGATCAGCAGCACGTACTTCAACGACACCACCAGCGTCATGGTCCAGAAGATCAGCGACAGCACGCCGAGGATGTTGTCGTGCGTGACCGGGACGTGACCGCCGTGGAAGACTTCCTTCAAGGCGTACAGCGGGCTGGTGCCGATGTCGCCGTACACGACGCCGAGGGCGCCGAGGGTCAGCCCTGCCGTCACGGCCGGGCTGCGTTGTGCGGTGGAACTCACGAGGAACAAAGGCCGCCCCGCAGGGCCGGGGCGGCCGATCGCCGAAAAGCGGCTATTGTGCTCCCGCCTTGTTGCGCCGCGTCAAGCCCGCCGAGCGACGCGGCGGCGGCGGTCATTCGTAGATTTCCGCGTCGGGATCGGTGGCCTCCAGCTCGTAGCTGGCCGCCAGCATGGCCAGGCGCGCGATCACGCCATACATGTAGAAGCGATTGGGAGCGCTCACACCGGGTTTTGCGCCCAGCCGCGGCAGGTGCGTGCTCTCGGCAAAGGCCAGCGGCACGAAGCTCGCCCCCGGCGAGTTGAGGTTCTCGTCGATGCCGCGCTCGGCATGCACGCGGTAGAAGCCGCCCACGACGTAGCGGTCGATCATGTAGACCACCGGCTCGGCCACCGCGTCATTGACGCGTTCGTAGGTGGGCACGCCCTCCTGGATGATCACCTCGGTGATCTCCTGGTTGTCCTTGGCCACGCTCATCTTGTTGCGCGTGCGGCGGCCGATCTCGTCGAGCTCCTTCGCATCGCGCACGGTCATGATGCCCATGCCGTAGGTGCCGTTGTCGGCCTTCACGATGACGAACGGCTTCTCGTTGATGCCGTACTCCTTGTACTTGCGGCGGATCTTGCCGAGCAGCGTCTCCACGTTGCCCTGCACGCACTCCAGCCCCGTGCCCTCCTGGAAATTGACCTGCCCGCAGTGGCTGAACATCGGGTTGATCAGCCAGGGGTCCATGCCCAGCAGCTTGGCGAATTTCTTGGCCACCTCTTCGTAGGCCTGGAAGTGGTTGGTCTTGCGCCGCACCGCCCAGCCGGCGTGCAGCGGCGGCAGCAGGTACTGCTCGTGCAGGTTTTCCAGCACCTTGGGAATGCCTGCGGACAGGTCGTTGTTGAGCAGGATGGTGCAGGGGTCGAAGTCCTTCAGCCCCAGGCGCCCGCGCGTGCGCAACAGCGGCTCCACCGTGAGCTGCTCGCCGTCAGGCAGCGTCAGGGTCGTGGGCTCCTTGACGGTGTCGTCCAGGCTGCCCAGTCGCACGTTGAGGCCCGCCTGCATGAAGATCTGCTTCAGGCGCAGCACGTTGGTGAGGTACCAGGTGTTGCGCGTGTGCTTCTCGGGGATGAGCAGCAGGTTCTTGGCTTCGGGGCAGATCTTCTCGATCGCCGCCATGGCGGCCTGCACCGCCAGCGGCAGCATGTCTTCGGTGAGGTTGTTCCAACCGCCGGGGAACAGGTTGGTGTCCACCGGCGCCAGCTTGAAGCCCGCGTTGCGCACGTCCACCGAGGTGTAGAACGGCGGCGTGTGCTCCATCCATTCCAGCCGGAACCAGCGCTCGATGGCCGGCATGGACTCGAGGATGCGCTGCTCCAGCTCGTTGATGGGGCCGTTGAGCGCGGTGATGAGGTGCGGGACCATGGATCGCCCTTTGAGTGAAGGTCTGGTGAGTCGGCGAGGGGGGAAAAAGATTGTAGGGAGTTGGAGCCTAAACCCTGGTTTGGCAAGGCCGATGCCATCGGCTCTTCAAAAAGCAAGGGGCCGCCCGAAGGCGGCCCCTTGCACACCGGGCAAGCCGGCGCTTACTTGTGATAAGCGGTCTCGCCGTGGGCGCTGATGTCCAGGCCCTCGCGCTCTTCTTCTTCGGTGACCCGCAGGCCGATCAGCAGGTCGACCACCTTGTAGGCCACGAAGGACACCACCGCCGACCACACCACGGTGACCAGCACCGCCTTGAGCTGGATCCACACCTGCGTGCCGATGGTGTTGGAGCCCACGGTGGCGGTGACCCAGTCGGTGACCAGGCCCGGGCCGCCCAGCGCCTGGGTGTTGAACACGCCGGTGAGCAGCGCGCCCACGATGCCGCCCACGCCGTGCACGCCGAACACGTCGAGCGAGTCGTCGGCGCCCAGCAGCTTCTTCAGGCCGTTCACGCCCCACAGGCAGGCAAAGCCGGCGACCAGGCCGATCACGATGGCGCCCATCAGGCCCACGTTGCCGGCGGCCGGGGTGATGGCCACCAGGCCGGCGACGGCGCCCGAGGCGGCGCCCAGCATCGAAGCCTTGCCCTTGAGCAGCGCCTCGCCGATGCACCAGGCCAGCACCGCGGCCGCCGTGGCGGTGAAGGTGTTCATGAAGGCCAGCACGGCGCTGTTGCCGGCTTCCAGCGCCGAGCCCGCATTGAAGCCGAACCAGCCCACCCACAGCAGCGAGGCGCCCACCATCGTCAGCGTCAGCGAGTGCGGGGTGAAGGCTTCCTTGCCATAGCCGATGCGCTTGCCCACCAAGAAGGCGCCCACCAGGCCGGCGACGGCCGCATTGATGTGCACCACGGTGCCGCCGGCGAAGTCGAGCGCGCCCATCTGCCACAGGAAGCCGGCCTTGGCGTTCATCGCGTCCACCACGTCGGCGCTGGCGTAAGCGTCGGGGCCCATCCAGTACCACACCATGTGGGCGATCGGCGCGTAGCTGAAAGTGAACCACAGCGCCATGAACAGCAGCACGGCCGAGAACTTGATGCGCTCGGCGAAGGCGCCCACGATCAGGCAGCAGGTGATGCCGGCGAAGGTGGCCTGGAACGCGGCGAACAGCAGTTCGGGGATGTAGACGCCCTTGCTGAAGGTGGCCGCCATCGCAAACGTGCCCGTGGCCGGGTCGAAGATGCCCTTCATGAACAGCCGGTCGAGCCCCCCGATGAAGGCATTGCCCTCGGTGAAGGCCAGGCTGTAGCCGTACAGGGCCCACAGCACCACGATCATCGAGAACGTGACCATCACCTGCATCAGCACCGACAGCATGTTCTTGCTGCGCACCAGGCCGCCGTAGAACAGCGCCAGGCCGGGGATGGTCATCATGATGACCAGCAGCGTGGAAAGCAGCATCCAGCCGACGTCGCCCTTGTTGGCGACCGGCGCTGCAGGCGCAGCGGCAGAGGCGGGCTGGGCAGCAGCCGCTGCGGCCACCGGCGCGGCGGCTTCGGCGGCCACGGAGGCCGCGGCGGCCGGCGCCGAAGCGGCGCCGTCCTGGGCCAGGGCCGCGCCGGCGAAGCCGGCGACCGCGAGACCCAAGGCCAGGGAAGCGATCAGTTTTCTCATGATGGCTGTCTCTCTATCTCTGTAGTGTGCGGGCTTACAACGCGTCCTTGCCGGTCTCGCCGGTGCGGATGCGCACCACCTGCTCGAGCGCCGAGACGAAGATCTTGCCGTCGCCGATCTTGCCGGTGCGCGCGGCACCTTCGATCGCTTCGATCACGCGGTCGACGATGGCATCGTCCACCGCCGCCTCGATCTTCACCTTGGGCAGGAAGTCGACCACGTACTCCGCGCCGCGGTACAGCTCGGTGTGGCCCTTCTGGCGGCCGAAGCCCTTGACCTCGGTCACCGTGATGCCCTGAACGCCGATGCCGCTCAGGGCCTCGCGCACTTCGTCCAGCTTGAACGGCTTGACGATGGCGGTCACCATCTTCATGGCTGACTCCTTGGTTAAAAGACGTACTTGACGCCGGCCACCAGCCCGGCGCGGCCCAGGTTCTTGCCGTTGGCCGGCGAGGCATATGCCTTCACCCCGTTGATGCTCTTGGTGTCGGTGGCCACGGCCGCCAGGCTCACCGTCAGGCCCTTCACCACTTCCTTGCCCACGGTGAGCGAGACATCGGTGTACGAGAAGTCGCTGTTGTGAGCGACGCGCTGGTAGCCCACATGCGGCGTCACCGCGAAGCCGCTGACGTCGAACGTGGCGGAGAGATCGAAGTAGCCGCTGTTCTTGCTGTCGCTGAAGCCGAACAGGTTGGTCACGCCATGCGAATACTTGGCGGTCACCGGGCCGTAGCTCAGCGCACCGTACAGCTCGGTGGTGTTCGGCGACACGCCGAGGTCATGGCCGGGGTACTGGTAGCGCAGCACGCCCACGTCCAGCGTCAGGCCGGCACCCACTTCACCCTTCCAGCCACCGTAGAGGTCCACCTCGGCGTCGGCACCGCCACCCGCGTCCTTGATCCACTTGATCGACGACGCCCAGGTGCCGACATAGAAGCCCGCGGGCAGCGCCACATCGATGCCCCCTTGCACGGCCGGCTTCAGGCGCGATTGCGAAATGCCGCGGTAGCGGTAGTCGGTGACCGCGCCCACGTTGAACGAGAACATGTCATCGGCGTACGAGTGTCCGGGCAGTACGGTCAGCAGGGCAGCGGCTGCGAGGGCAAGCGTCGATTTCTTCATCAGGGGCTCCGCAATGGGGATAGGAAACAGAAGGCCGGGGCCTTTTTGCAGCTTCTGTGCCCGGCCTGGTGGCCCGCAAAGCCGCCCCAAAGCTGGGCGAATCCGCTCCTTTCGCACGTCTTGCGCACACCGCGATCACCAACTGGTGCATCGCGCACCAACTCGATGCCTGCGAACAGGGGGCTGGGCGCGCTTTGCTCCGGCGGCACAATCCCGCCCCATCACAAGAGGGAGAGAGCCGAGAACATGTCGCTGGCCGTCGTCTTCAGCCGCGCGCTCGAGGGCTTGCAGGCGCCGCCGGTGCAGGTCGAGGTGCACCTGGCGAATGGTCTGCCCAGCTTCACGCTGGTGGGCCTGGCCGACACCGAGGTGAAGGAAGCGCGCGAACGGGTGCGCGCTGCGCTGTCCACCAGCGGCCTGGGCTTCCCGCACAACAAGCGGGTGACGGTCAACCTGGCGCCGGCCGATCTGCCCAAGGAGTCGGGGCGCTTCGACCTGCCCATCGCGCTGGGCATCCTGGCCGCGGCCGGCGAGATCGATGCGGCACGGCTGGCGGCACACGAGTTCGCCGGCGAGTTGTCGCTGGCCGGCGAACTGCGGCCCGTGCGCGGTGCCCTGGCGCTGGCGCTCGCGCTGCGCGCACAGGGCGAAGGCCGCACGCTGGTGTTGCCCGCCGCCAGCGCGGCCGAAGCCGCGCGGGTTGGCGGCGTGGCCGTGCGCAGCGCCGCCACCTTGCTGGACGTGGTGCAGTCGCTGCGCCCCGGCGACGAGGCTCAGCCGCTGCCTCTGGCCCAGCCGCTGCCAGGCACCGCGCCGGCCGAGGCGGCCGACCTGCGGGACGTGCGCGGCCAGGCCGCAGCCAAGCGGGTGCTGGAGATTGCCGCGGCCGGCCAGCATTCGCTGCTGATGATCGGGCCGCCCGGCACGGGCAAATCGATGCTGGCGCAGCGCCTGCCGGGCCTGCTGCCGCCAATGGCCGAAGACGAGGCCCTCGCCTGCGCCGCCTTGCACAGCCTCACGCCGCGCGGCTTCGATCCGGCGCAGTGGCGGCTGCGGCCGGTGCGTGCGCCGCACCACTCGGCCACCGCGGTGGCGCTCGTGGGTGGCGGCACGCCGCCGAAGCCGGGCGAGATCTCGCTCGCCCACGGCGGCGTGCTCTTCCTCGATGAACTGCCCGAGTTCCCGCGCAGCGCGCTGGAGGCCCTGCGCGAACCGCTGGAGACAGGGCGCATCACGATCTCGCGCGCCGGGCGGCAGGCGGCGTATCCGGCGCGTTTCCAGCTCGTGGCCGCGATGAACCCTTGTCCTTGCGGCTACCTGGGCGCTTTCGCCGCCACCGGCCGCAGCTGCCGCTGCAGCCCTGAAGCGGTGGCGCGCTACCAGGGCCGCTTGTCGGGGCCGCTGATCGACCGCATCGACCTGCAGGTGGAGGTGCCCGCGGTCAGGCCGCGCGAGCTGCTGTCGCTGCCGCAAGGCGAGAGCAGCGCCGAGGTGGCGGCGCGCACGGCCGCTGCGCGCGAGCGGCAGCTTTCGCGCCAGGGCAAGTGCAACGCAGAGCTCGGCGCCGCGGACCTCGCCGCCCATGTGCACCTGGACGGCCCGGCAGAGCAGCTGCTGCAATCGGCCGCCGAACGCCTGGGCTGGTCGGGGCGCAGCCTGCATCGCACGCTGAAGGTGGCGCGCACCATCGCCGACCTGGCCGGCGAGGCACGCGTGGGCAGCGCGCACGTGGCCGAGGCGCTGCAATACCGGCGCGGCCTGGCCGCCGGCTGAGGGCGCGCCTGCGGCGCGCCCCTTCGACCGGGCGACACGCCGCCGCCCGGCACAGCCGGCGCTGCGCTGTTTGCCTTGGATGCGGTAGGCGGGTGCGGCCTCAGCTGCTCTGGGCCGCGGTGCGCACCATGCCGCCGTTGTCGGTGTCGCGGCTCGATGCGGCGCGCAAGGTGTTGCCCTCGACCACCACGCGGGTGCCGGGCGTGGGCGCGCTGCGCTGGGTCAGCGTGCGCAGGCTGCCGTCGTCCATGCGCACGCGCACTTCGTAGAGCGTCTCGCTCTTGACGCGCTTTTCGATCTCGTGGCCGGCCAGGCCACCGCCCACGGCCCCCACCACGGTCATGGCCTTGCGGCCATTGCCGCCGCCGACCTTGTTGCCGAGCAGGCCGCCGATCACGCCGCCGGCCACGGCGCCGACGCCGCTGGCCTCGCCCTTGCGCTGGAAGGCACGCACCCCCTCGACCACGCCGCAGTGGTCACACACGGCAGCACGCTGCGTGACGACGGGCTCGGCGCGGCTGGTGCCGCTGCCCGAGGTGGAGCCTTCGGCACCCTGTGCGCGGGGCGCGGGGCGCGCCGGGCGCTGGGTTGCCGCCGCGCGCGGTGCCTTGGCCGGGGCCGCCGTCTCGGCCGACGGCCCGGCCGTGGCAGGGGTACGCTGCTCGTTGAGCACCGCGGCCGGGGCTTGCGGCACGATCGATTCATTGGGCGCCAGCGCCAGGCGCGCCGCCTCGGCGTCGGAGGCCGGACGCGCGTCATGCATCATCCAGCCCGCTGCAGCTCCCAAGGAGGCCAGCAGCACGCCGGCGCCGAGCAAGGCAGCCGGCGACAACATGCGCGACGCGGGACGGGGGGCCAGGGTGGTATCGGTCATTCGTTTTCTCCTGAAACCGCGGACCGCCGGGCAGCCCGCATGCCCATTGAACGTCCGGCGGGCGGCTTGGTTGCCATCGGCGTGGAATCAGGCGTAACACGGCGCTACGAGACCCGGCCGCCGCCCAGCGCGGCCGGGGGTGCAGGACGAGGACCGCGCTGGCGCTTGGCGCCTACGACAGCTGCGGCGCCAGCCGCCGCTTCGCCTCGTCGAGCGCCACCTGCTGGCGCTGCGCCCAGTCGTGCAGCTGGTCGTCGCCGATGCGGCCGACGTTGAAGTAGGTGGCCTGCGGATGCGCGAGATAGAAGCCGCTCACGCTGGCGGCCGGCGTCATCGCGAGGCTGTCGGTCAGGCCCATGCCGATCTCGTCGGCCTGCAACAGCCCGAACATCGCGCGCTTGACCGTGTGGTCGGGGCAGGCCGGATAGCCGGGCGCCGGACGGATGCCGCGGTATTTTTCGGCGATGAGCTGCTCGTTGCTCAAGGCCTCGTCGGGCGCGTAAGCCCACAGCTCGGTGCGCACGCGCTGGTGCAGCCGCTCGGCAAACGCCTCGGCCAGCCGGTCGGCCAGCGCCTTGAGCATGATGGCCGAGTAGTCGTCATGGTCGGCGAGGAACTGCTGCTCCTTCCTGTCCACGCCCAGGCCCGCAGTCACCGCGAACAGGCCCACGTAGTCGGGCCGCGTGCCCTTGGGCGCCACGAAATCGGCCAGGCTGCGGTTGGGCCGCTTCACGCCGTCGACCACCGGTCGCTCGGTCTGCATGCGCAACGGCTGCCAGCGCAGCAACACCTCGCTGCGGCCTTCGTCGGCGTAGAGCTCGATCACGTCGTCGTCCACGGTGTTGGCCGGGTACAGGCCGATCACGCCGTTGGCCTGCAGCCAGCGGCCTTCGATCAGGCGCTGCAGCATGCGCTTGCCGTCGCTGAACACGCGCTGCGCCTCGGCGCCGACCAGCTCGTCCTTCAGGATCTGCGGGAAACCGCCCGCCAGGTCCCAGGTCTGGAAGAACGGGCCCCAGTCGATGGCCTGCGCCAGCTCGGCCAGGTCGTAGTTCCTGAACACGCGCCGGCCCAGGAACCTGGGCTTCGGCGGCTCGTAGCCCTGCCAGTCGAGCGGCGTCTTGTTGGCGCGGGCCTCGGCCAGCGTGACCAGCGGCGTCTGCTTCTTGTTGGCATGCAGCTCGCGCACCTTTTGATAGTCGGCCTTGAGCTCGTCGATGAAGCGCGCGGCGCGCTCGTCGGACAGCAGGTCGGCGCACACGCCCACCGAGCGCGAGGCATCGGGCACGTACACCACCGGGCCTTCGTAGTGGGGTGCGATCTTCACCGCGGTGTGCACGCGGCTGGTGGTGGCCCCGCCGATCAGCAGCGGGATCTTCTTCATGCGGAAGAACTCGTCGCGCTGCATCTCGGCCGCCACGTGCTGCATCTCTTCGAGGCTGGGCGTGATCAGGCCCGACAGGCCCACGATGTCGGCGCCCTCGACCTTGGCCTTGGCGAGGATGTCCTGGCACGGGACCATCACGCCCATGTTGACCACTTCGAAGTTGTTGCACTGGAGCACGACGGTGACGATGTTCTTGCCGATGTCGTGCACGTCGCCCTTGACGGTGGCAATCACCACCTTGCCCTTCGGTTTCACGTCGCCGCCGGCGTCGGCGAGCAGCTTCTTCTCTTCCTCGATGTAGGGCAGCAGGTGGGCCACCGCCTGCTTCATCACGCGCGCCGACTTCACCACCTGGGGCAGGAACATCTTGCCCGCGCCGAACAGGTCGCCCACGATGTTCATGCCGTCCATCAGCGGGCCTTCGATCACGTGCAGCGGGCGCCCGCCGGCGGCCTTGATCGCCTGCCAGGCTTGTTCGGTGTCGTCGACGATGAACTCGGTGATGCCGTGCACCAGCGCGTGGGACAGGCGCTCCTTCACCGGCAGCGCGCGCCAGGCCAGCCGCGCGCTGTCGTCCTTGGCCGCGCCCTTCACCGCTTCGGCGATCTCCAGCAGCCGCTCGGTCGCGTCGGCGCGGCGGTTGAGCACCACGTCTTCCACCCGCTCGCGCAGCTCGGCGTCCAGGTCGTCATAGACACCGATCATCCCGGCGTTGACGATGCCCATGTCCATGCCGGCCTGGATGGCGTGGTAGAGGAACACGGTGTGGATCGCCTCGCGCACCGGCTCGTTGCCGCGGAAGCTGAAGCTCACGTTGCTCACGCCGCCGGAGACCTTGGCGCCGGGCAGGTGCTGCTTGATCCAGCGCGTGGCCTCGATGAAGTCGACCGCGTAGTTGTTGTGCTCCTCGATGCCGGTGGCGATGGCGAAGATGTTGGGGTCGAAGATGATGTCCTCGGGCGGGAAGCCCACTTCCTCGACCAGGATGCGGTAGGCGCGCTCGCAGATCTGGGTCTTGCGGGCGAAGCTGTCGGCCTGGCCCTGCTCGTCGAAGGCCATCACCACCGTCGCGGCGCCGTAGCGCCGGATCAGCCGCGCCTGGCGCTTGAACTCCGCCTCGCCTTCCTTCAGCGAGATCGAGTTGACGATGCCCTTGCCCTGCAGGCACTTCAGCCCCGCCTCGATCACCTCCCACTTCGAGCTGTCCACCATGATCGGCACGCGGGCGATCTCGGGCTCGGAAGCGATCAGGTTCAGGAAGCGCACCATCGCGGCCTTGCTGTCGAGCATGGCCTCGTCCATGTTGACGTCGATGACCTGCGCGCCGTTTTCGACCTGCTGGCGCGCCACGGCCAGCGCTTCCTCGAACTGGCCGTTGAGGACCATGCGGGCGAAGGCCTTGGAGCCGGTGACGTTGGTGCGCTCGCCGATGTTGACGAACAAATGGCCCTGGCCGATGGTCACCGGCTCCAGGCCCGACAGGCGCATGGGTGCCACCTCGGTGGCGGACGAAGGCTTCGCGGGAGAATCAGAGGTCATGGCGCTGGCTTCTGGGAAAAACTTCGAAGGCGAGCGCCGTTGCACGACCGGCGGACGATGCCGGGGCCCGAGCCTGGCGGTGAGGGCTCACCGTCGCAACGCTCCTCGGGACCGCGGAATTTTACGGTCCTCGGCGGGCCCTTGATCAGGGGGTATGGGAACACCCCGTGACAGGGCTTACGGCTTCACGATGGAACTTCGCATGCACTTTGCCTGCAATCTCGGCATGGAACGACGGCTTCTTCTTTCTGCACTCGCCGCGGCGGCCCTGACGGCCGGCTGCGCCACCTCCACCCAGGCGCCGCCGGTGCAGCAGGCGCCCGGCACCGCGCCCTCGGCACCGCCGGTGACCGTGTTGTCGCTGCCCGATGAACAGCGGCGCCTGGCCGAGCTGTTCCGCGGCACGCCGGTGGTCTTCGAGATGACTTCCGAGGGCAGCATGCGGGTGGAGGTGCCGTTGAAGTTCTCGTTCGACAAGGGCCGCGCGGTGGTGAAGCCGCCGCTGGCCAAGGTGCTGGACTACCTGGCGCCCAGCGCCAGAGCCCCGGGCATGAGGGCCCGGGTGGCAGCCCCCGGCGACGGGCGCAACGCGGGCCAGCTCGCCCGCGAACGCGCGGCAAGTGCGCGCGACTACCTGGTGGGCAAGGGCGTGCCAGCGGCACACTTCGCTGCGGTGAACGGCGCGCCTGCCGAGGCGATCGAGATCCTGATCGGCAAGCTGTAGCGCCCCGGCGCTTCAGGCCGCCTGCAGCAGGCCGCTGAACAGCGGGTCCTGCTTGTGGCGCGGTCGGTAGGCCGACACGCGCTGCGCGATCGCGGCAATGTGCTCCGGCGTGGTGCCGCAGCAGCCGCCGGCGATGTTGAGGAAGCCGGCCTTGGCAAACTCTTCCAGCAGCGCGCCGGTGACCTCGGGCGTCTCGTCGAAGCCCGTCTCGCTCATCGGGTTGGGCAGGCCGGCGTTGGGGTAGCAGCTGATCCAGGTCTCGGCCGCCACCTTCGACAGCTCTTCGATGTAGGGCCGCATCAGCGCCGCGCCCAGGGCGCAGTTCAGGCCCACGGCGATCGGCCGGGCATGGCGCACCGAGTGCCAGAACGCGGTGACCGTCTGGCCCGAGAGGATGCGGCCGGAGGCGTCGGTCACGGTGCCGGAAATGATCACCGGCAGGCGCTCGCCGGTCTGCTCCATCAGCTCGTCCAGCGCGAAGATCGCGGCCTTGGCATTGAGCGTGTCGAAGATCGTCTCCACCAGGAACAGGTCGCAGCCGCCTTCGAGCAGGCCGGCGGCTTGTTCGTGGTAGGCCGCGCGCAGGGTGTCGAAGTCGATGTTGCGGGCGCCGGGATCGTTGACGTCCGGGCTGATGCTGGCCGTGCGCGGCGTGGGGCCCAGGGCGCCGGCCACGAAGCGCGGCTTGTCGGGCGTGCCGTGCCGCGCCGCCACCTCCTTGGCGATGCGCGCCGCAGCCACGTTCATCTCGCGCGCCAGGGAGCCGAGCGCGTAGTCTTCCTGCGCCACCGAGGTGGCGCCGAAGGTGTTGGTCTCGATGATGTCGGCGCCGGCCTTCAGATAGCTCTCGTGGATCTCGCGGATCACGTCCGGCCGCGTGAGCACGAGCAGGTCGTTGTTGCCCTTCAGGTCCTTGGGGTGGTCCTTGAAGCGCTCGCCGCGGTAGTCGGCTTCGCCCAGCTTGTAGCGCTGGATCATGGTGCCCATCGCCCCGTCGATGATGGCGATGCGCTGCGCGAGGATCTGCGGCAGCGCCTGGGCGCGGGTGTAGGCGGGCGTGGCTTGCATGCGCGGATTGTAAGGAGCGCCCCTGCCGGACACGGCATGATCGCGGTCTTGTCCCTGCACGACCCCCGCCTTGACGTGAAGAAGCGATCCGTTCGACTGCTGCTCCTCCTGCTGGTGCTTGCCATTGGCGCGGCCGCCCTCGCCTGGGTGGCGCCCAAGCTGAAGCGCCGCTTCTACACCCACGGCCTGAACGTGGTCACGGTGGCCCGCGGCCTCGAAACGCCCTGGGCGCTGGCCTTCCTGCCCGACGGCCGCATGCTGGTGACCGAACGGCCCGGCCGCATGCGCATCATCGAGCGCGATGGCCGCGTGGGCCCGCCGCTGGACGGGGTGCCGCCGGTGTGGGCCCAGGGTGAAGGCGGCCTGCTCGATGTGGCGCTGGACCCGCAGTTCGCGCAGAACCAGCGCGTCTACTGGAGCTACGCCGAGCCCGATCCGGCCGGCGGCCCCGGCGCCAGCACCGCCATCGCGCGCGGCCGGCTCGAAGGCACGCGCCTGGCCGACGTGCAGGTGATCTACCGCCAGCCGCAGAAGACCGGCGACGTGCGCCACTTCGGCTCGCGCCTGCTGTTCGCGCCCGACGGCAGCCTGTTCGTCGGGCTGGGCGACCGCATGCTGCGCGACGAGGCGCAGGCACTGTCCTCGGCGCACGGCAAGATCCTTCGGCTGCAGCCCGATGGCAGCGCGCCGCCCGACAACCCGTTTGCCGGCCGCCCCGGCGCGTTGGCCGAGATCTGGAGCTATGGCCACCGCAACGTGCAGGGCCTGGCCTGGCAGCCGCAGACCGGCGCGCTGTGGGCCAGCGAGCACGGCCCCAGCGGCGGCGACGAGCTCAACCTGATCGAGCGCGGGCGCAACTATGGCTGGCCGGTCATCACCTACGGCCGCGAATACAGCAGCTTGGCCAAGATCGGCGAAGGCAGCGCCAAGCCCGGCATGGAACAACCCGTGCTGTGGTGGGCGCCGGAGTCCACGCCGCCCAGCGCGCTGCTGTTCGTCACCGGCGACCGCTACCCCGAGTGGCAGGGCCAGCTGCTCGTGGCCACCTTCCGCAACGGCGCGTTCACGCGCGTCAAGCTCGACGGCCGCAAGGCGGTGGAAACCGAGGCGATCTATCTCGCCGGCAATGAGCGGGTGCGCGATCTCAAGCTCGGGCCGGACGGATGGATCTACCTGGTCGTGAATGCCCCGGAAGGGCGCATCCTGCGGCTGGCAAAGTAAGGGCTCAGCCCGCGCTCTTGCGCGCCAGCACGGCGCGCACTTCGCCGGCGGCATCGCTCACGCCGCGCAGCTCGCTGAAGCCCTTGTCGGCCTGCAGGCGCCGCATCACGCCGGCGCCCTGCCCCAGCCCGACTTCAAAGGCCAGCCAGCCGCCCGGCCGCACGAACGCCGGACCTTCGCGCAGCAGCCGCTGCAGGATGCGGATGCCCAGCGGCCCGCCGTCGAAGGCCAGCGACGGTTCGTAGGCGGCGATCTCGGCCGCCATCTCCGGCACGCGCGCGCTGGAGATGTAAGGCGGGTTGCAGGTGAGCACGTCCACCGCGCCGATGAACTCGTCGCGCTCGAAGGGCGCGAGCAGGTCGCCTTCGTGCACCTGCACGCGCTCCGACAGGCCCAGGTGGGCGGCATTGCGCCGCGCCAGCACGACGGCGTCGGCCGACAGGTCGGCTGCATGCACACGGGCCGAGGGCACGCGGGAGGCCATCGCCAGCGCGACGTTGCCGCTGCCGGTGCACACGTCGATCGCCAGCACGCGGCCGCGCTGGTGCGCGGCTTCTTCGAGCAGCGCCGACGCGGCCGCGGCCAGCAGCTCGGTCTCGTGACGCGGGATCAGGGCCTCGGGGCCTGCCAGCAGCTCCAGTTCCATGAAGCGCTGGCGGCCGGTCAGGTGTGCCAGCGGCACGCCGGCCACGCGCTGCTGCACCAGCGCCTGGAAGCGCACGAGCTGCGCATCGTCCAAGGCCGGCAGCTCGCGCTCGACCGCTGCCACCGCCGACACCGGCAGGCCGGCGGCCAGCCACCACAGCGCCCTTGCGGCCGCCACCGGCGTGTCTTCCGGCTTGTCGGGCAGCGTGGCAATGCCGGCCAGCGCCTGGCGCGCGGCCTGCAGCCGCGCCACGCCTTCGGCGCCCAGCTGCATGGCTTCCGCGTCGCTCAGCAAGCCGGTCATGGCAGCACCGGCTCGATCAGCGCCGGGGCGGCATGCAGCGGCGCGGTCGTGCGCCGCTTGGTCTCGATGTCGTCGTACACCGCCTGCGCCTGGGTGGCCGTGAGGTTGAGCGCCTCGGCCAGCTCGGCCACCGGCACCTCGTGGTTGCGCGCCCACAGCGCGATGTCCATCTGCGCATAGGGCAGCGAGAAGTAGAACTCGTCCTGCCCCTGCGCCAGGCTGTAGGTGTCGGTGGTGGGCTGCGCGTTGCACACGGCCTCGGGCAGGCCGAGGTGGCGCGCCAGCGCATAGACCTGCGTCTTGTACAGGTGGGCGATCGGCTTCAGGTCGGCCGAGCCGTCGCCGTTCTTGACGAAAAAACCCTGGTCGTACTCCAGCCGGTTGGGCGTGCCGATCACCGCGTAGTTCAGCCGGTCGGCGTGGTAGTACTCGATGGTCTTGCGCACCCGCTGCTTGTGGTTGGTGGCCGCCACGATCTGCAGGTACTGCTTCAGCGGCAGGCGTGCCTGCTTCTGCTCGCCTTGCGGCGACTGCACGATCAGGTTGAAGAAGTGGATGCCGCCGGGCACACCCGAGGCGATCGCGATCTTGCAGCGCCAGCCCTCGCCGTACTCGGGAAACACCGCGCGGATGGCTTCGTCGCGCTGCTCGTAGCAGCCCAGGCCCTTGAGCGCGGGCGTGATGTTGACCCGCTCGTAGGGAAGTCCCAGGTGCTCGGCCACGTCGCGGCCGCGGTCTTCGCTGCTGCTGCTCGAATCCTGCTCGGGCAGCAGCAGGCCGTAGACCTTCTTGGGACCGAAGGCGCGCGCGGCCAGCGCCGCGCACACGCCACTGTCCACGCCCCCGGAAATGGCGATGATCACGCCGCGGCGGCGCTGGCTGGCCACCGTGTCGACCATCCAGCTGCAGATGCGCTCGACCTCGGCGGCCTCGTCGAGGGCCAGCACCTGGGGGCCGAGCTTGGCGCCAGCGCCCATCATGCGGCCGCCGCGGCGCGGCCGGTCTTGCGGCCCACGTAGGCCTCGATGGCGTTCAGGCTGTCGAGGTTCTCGGGCACCATCTCCTCGTCGTCCACCTGGATGCCGTAGGTCTCTTCCAGGAACATCACCAGCTCCAGGAAGCCGGTGGAATCGACCAGGTGGTGGGTCATGAAAGAGTCGCCGTCGGCATAGTTGGCACGCTTGGCGCCCATCAGGAAGTTCTCCTCGATGAACTGGCGCACCTGGGTCTTGATGTCACTCATGCTTGTGTTTCCTCCATCGAATCAATACGTCGAAAGCACGCCCAGCCAAGTTGGCCCCTTGGGGGGGAGCGACCGAAGGGAGCGTGGGGGCGTCATGACAGCCCCACTTTCCGGATCTTGCCGGTGTCGGTCTTGGGCAGGGATTCGACGAACTCCACGTGCTTGGGCGCCATGAAGCTCTCCATTCTTTCCAGGCAGTGGCGGATCACGTCGCGCTCGCCCAGCCGGGCCCCGGGCTTCAAGGTCACGAAGGCCTTCACGGCTTGGCCCAGCACGGGGTCGGGCACGCCGACCACCGCCACCTCGTACACGCCCTCCAGCGACTGGATCGCGTTTTCCACCTCGCGCGGGCTCACCTTCTCGCCGCGGCTCTTGATGATGTCGTCGCGACGCGCGACGAAATACAGCCAGCCCTCTTCATCGGTGCGGAACAGGTCGCCCGAGTACAGCACGCGCTCGTAGGGCAGCGGCCCGGGCTTCAGGCGCTTGGCGGTTTCTTCCGGCTTTTCCCAGTAGCCCAGCATCACGTTGCTGCCGCGGATCACCAGCTCGCCGGTGGAGCCGTTGGGCAGCCGGTTGCCGGCATCGTCGACCAGCCAGACCTCTTCGTTGGGCATGCCGCGGCCCACGCTGGTGGGGCGGATGTCGAGCTGCTCGGGCGGCAGGTAGGTGACGCGCTTGCACTCGGTGAGGCCGTACATCGAGAACAGCGTTGCCTGCGGGAACAGGCCGCGCAGCTGCCTGATGTGTTCTTCGGACAAGGCCGCCGCCGTGTTGGTGATCATGCGCAGCGCCTTCAGGTCGAAGCGCGACAGGTTCTTCAACCCCAGCAGCATCGCGAACATGGTCGGCACGCCGGGGAACACCGTGACCTGTTCGCGCACCATGGTCTCGAGCACCGGCACCGGGAAGGTGAAGCCGCGCTCCAGCACCACGGTGCAGCCCACGCGCCAGGCCATCAGCACCTGGTACAGGCCGTAGTCGAAGGCCAGCGGCAGCGCGCACAGGACGATGTCGCTGTCCTTCAGCCCCAGGTAGGTGCTCACCGAGCGGCACGCGCTCACCATGTTCAGGTGCGACAGCATCACGCCCTTGGGGAAGCCGGTGGAGCCCGAGGTGTAGATGATGCTGGCCAGGTCGCAGTCGATGGTGCCGGGGTCGGCCGGCGGCGCGGCGTCCGACGGCGCGGGCCACGGGTGCAGGCGCGTGTCGGCGGGGCCGTCGTCCTCGCCGGCCACCACCACCGTGTGCACGCTGGGCGCCTCGCCGATGGAAGCACGCCACACCGGGCTCAGGCTGGCCTGCGTGAGCAACGTGCTCGCGCGGGCGTCGCGCAGCATGTAGGCCAGCTTGTCGTCCTTGGTGAGCGCGTTGATGGGCATGAACACCGCGCCCACGCGCAGCACGGCCAGCAGGCCGGCCACGAACTCGACACCGTTTTCGAGGAACAGTGCCACCCGGTCGCCGCGCACCACGCCGCGCTGCTGCAGCGCCTGCGCCAGCGCGTTGGCGCGGCGGTTCACATCGCGGTAACTGTGGCGCTGGTCACCGCACACGAGCGCCAGGTGTTGCGGCCGCTCGGCCAGCGTGTCGTCGAAGAAATGGTGCAGCAGCATGCGGGCAGGCTCTAGGCGGTGAACTCGGCGGTGAACCGGGCGGGCTGTACGAACTGGCGGTGCAGGTGCATCGCGGACAGCACGCCGACGAAGGCCATGTTGTCGGGGAAGCCGATCGCGCGTCCGCTGGCGCATTTGCGCACCAGGCGCTGCACCGCGTCGGCGTCGAAGATTCCGGCCGCGTCGATCGACATCGGGCTGAGCAGCTCGGCCACGTCCTCGTCGGGCTTGCCGTCGCGGAAGAAGCTGGCGCTGTCGGGTGCGCGGTAGGGCTGCTTGGTGCGGCTGCGGATGCTTTCGGGCAGGTCGGCCTTGACCGCCTGCTTCAGCAGGTATTTCTCGGTCAGGCCGCGCAGCTTGTACTGCGGCGGCAGGCGGTTGGCGAACTCGATCACGCGGTGGTCGAGGAAGGGCACGCGGCCCTCGATCGAGTGCGCCATCGCCACGCGGTCGCCCTGCGCCGACAGCAGGTAGCCCGACAGCAGCGTGTGCGCCTCGACGTACTGGTCGCGGCCCATCGGCAGCCAGCGGCCGATGTCCTCGGGCAGGGTGCGGGCCAGCGCAAGATGGGGGTCGGCCGCCTCCACCTGCTCGGCGACCTCGGGCCGCAGAAACTGCAGCACGCGGCGCGTGCTGGCGATGCGGGTGGCATGCGCGAACCACGGCTCGTGCAGGTGCTCCAGACCTTCGCTGAAGAAGCGCTGCGTGAAGGCGCGCGCCGAGGCCGGCGAATGCGTCAGGTAGGGATAGAGCTTCTCGAGGATGCGGCCGCGCCAGGCCGACTGCGGCTGGCGCGCCAGGAAGCGGCGGATCTTGGCTTCCTTGAAGAGGTCGTAGCCGCCGAACACCTCGTCCGCGCCTTCGCCGGTGAGCACCACCTTGAAACCCGCGGCGCGCACCTGTTCGGCCAGCAGCATCAGCGGCGTCGGCGCGGTGCGCACCATCGCCGTCTCGGCATGCCACACCGTGCGGGCGAAGGCGCGGCCGATGTCGTGCTTGTTCACGCGCAATGCGGTGTGGTCGGTGCCGAGGTGGCGCACCATGGCCTGCTGGTGCTCGGTCTCGTCGAACTCGGCGTCCTCGAAGGTGATCGAGAAGGTGCGCAGCGGCGTGTCGCTGTGGCGCCGGATCAGCGCGCTGACGATGGACGAATCGAGCCCGCCGCTCAGGTAGGCGCCCACCGGCACGTCGGCGCGCAGCTGCAGGCGCACCGCATCGAGCAGCAGCGCACGCAGCTCGTCGGCGCACTCGGCCTCGGCGCGCGGCTGCACGATGGTGTCGGGGAACGACCAGTCCCAGTAGCGCTCGATGCGCAAATGCCCGCGCTCGACCGCCATGCGGTGACCCGGCGGCAGCGACTTCACGCCCTGGAACACGCTGCCGCCTTCCAGCGGCGCCCAATAGCTGAACACCTGGGCCAGCGCCTGCGGGTCGATGCGGCGCTGCACCTCCGGCAGCACGAACAGCGCCTTCGCCTCCGAGGCAAAGAGCAGCCGTCCCGCAGCCTCGGTGTAGTACAGCGGCCGGATGCCGGTGCGGTCGCGCGCCAGCAGCAGGCGGTTGAGCCGCTCGTCCCACAGCGCAATCGCGAACTGGCCGTTGAGCTGGTGCACGAAGTCGTCGCCATGCTCTTCGTACAGGTGCACCAGCACCTCGGTGTCGGAATGGGTGCGGAACACGTGTCCGCGCTGCAGCAAGGCCTGGCGCAGCTCGACGTAGTTGAAGATCTCGCCGTTGAACACCACGCGCACCGAGCCGTCTTCGTTGGCGATCGGCTGGGCACCGCCTTCGAGGTCGATGATGGACAGCCGCGCGTGGGCCAGGCCCACCACGTCGTGCACCTCGATGCCGGTGCCGTCGGGGCCGCGGTGGTGCAGGGCGCGGATCATCGCCTGCAGCTCATGGTGCTGCGGCGGCCTGCCATGGGCCAGGCGGTGGATGCCGGCGATGCCGCACATGATGAGGATCAGTCTCCGTCCCGGTCGAAGCCGGTGAAATACCAGTGTTCGGGGGCCGGGGTGGCCTGGGCCCCGTCGGCCAGGTACACCGGCCGCTCGTCGGGCCGGCGGATGTAGCCGGCGCGGCGCAGGCCTTCCTCGACACCGGGGGCGCCGAAGAACTCGAGCGACAGGCGCTGCACGCCGTGCCCGCGCATGTGCCAGGCGAAGCTGCGCATCAGCAGCGCCGTTCCGTGCAGCGGGTCGGTGCACAGGAAATCGGCGATCGCGGCCGTGTCGTCCTGTGCCTGCCACACCACATAGCCCAGGGCCGTGCCATCGGCGCGGCGCGCGAGCGACACCGTCCAGCGGCCGTGCTCCTCTTCGTCGAAGCGCCATTCGAGCACGCAGCGCGAGCGCTCCGACAGCAGCAGCGCAGAATCGTGGCGCTGCCAGACCTCGTCGAGCGCCGGATCGAACGCGCGGCCGTCCTGCCAACGCAGCGCGCCGGCCTTGCCCAGCATCAAGGCATCGCGCACGAACAGCGCCAAGTCGAGCACCGGCGCCGCCAGGCCAGCCACCAGGCCGGGCAGCCGCTCGCGCAAGGCACGCCCGCTGCGCAGCAGCCGCGTCCAGCGGCCCAGATTGCCAAACAGCCGCAGGCCCGAGCGCTTGCACACCGCCTCGGACTTCGGGTTCGCCAGGCCGTACACCCAGTCGTGGGTGTCGCGCGCCACGGCCAGGCCCTGCTTCATGAGTTGTAGCGCGGGCCCCAGCGTGCGGTGCGACTCGGCCACCGCATAGTCGGCCATGCCGGCCACCCGCCAGGTGCGGCCATGCTGGTGGAACACGCGCGAGTACAGGCATTGCACGCCGGCCACCTCGGGCGGCTGCGCCTGCTCCAGCAGCAGCGTCGCACCCACGCCGGCCGGGTTGCGCAGGTAGCGGTGCTGCAGCCGGCTCGCGGCCGCCTGCGGCGTGAGGGATTCGAGGCAGCGGGACCAGAGCGCGGTGATCACATCCGCCTGCGCGCCGATTTCAACCTGCCGGACCATGTACTTCGACGACATGCTGCGCCGCGCGACGGCTCCTCCAACTGGCCGCAAAGAATAGAGAATGGGGGCGCGAAGCATCTCAGCGCCGAGCGGGGAAGGTTACCAGCGCCCCCCGTCGAATCGTCCCCCCGACCCGGGTGATGGCCGGGGAAGCTGGCACATGCTTTGCCAAATATGTCGCACCTCGACCCGACCGCGCCGACCGGACCGCACCGCCGCATGCCCTTGCAGCCCGACTTCGCAGCGCCGGCAGTCGTGCCGCGGCCGCAGCTGCTGGCCTGCGAGGTCTGCGATGCCCTGTACCGCCGCGTGCGGCTGGCCCCCAGCGAGCAGGCGCGCTGCCGGCGTTGCGGCAGCCTGCTCGGCCGCGGGCACCGGCTCGACCTGCAGGCGATGGCGGCGCTCAATGTCGCGGCGCTGGTGGTGTTCGTCATCGCCAACCTGCAGCCCATCGTGGTGCTCAACCTGCGCGGCGTGCCCAACACCGCCAGCCTGCCGGCGGCGCTGTGGCAGACCTGGGCCGCCGGCGAACACGGCGTGGCGCTGCTGGCGGCGGCGGTGGCCTTCGTGTTCCCGGCGGCAGTGATCCTGCTGCGGCTGTACGCGCTGTCGCCGCTGCTGCTGGGCCGCCTGCCGCGCGGCTGGCACGCCGCCTTGCGCGCGCTGCGCTTTGCCTTGCGCTGGAGCATGGTCGAGGTGTTGCTGCTGTCGGCGCTGGTGGCCACGGTGCGCATCGCGGCCATGGCCACGGTGCAGCCCGGGCCGGGTTTGTTCGCCTTCGGCGTGCTCGTGGTGCTGCTCGCGGCGCTGGAGTCGGCCGGGGTGCACCGGCTCTGGCGATTGGCCGAGACAAGGCCGGCATGAGCGGCACGACGCCCAGCGCACGCGCCCTCGGCCTGCACGGCTGCCATGTGTGCGGCCTGGTCAGCGAGGTGCACGGCCCGCTGCTGGGGACCCGCTGCCCGCGCTGCCGTGCGCCGCTGCACCTGCACGCCGGCCTGCGCCTGCAGCGCTGCTGGGCCTGGCTGGGGGCGGCGGCCGTGCTGTACCTGCCGGCCAACCTGCTGCCGGTGATGTCGGCGGCCGACGTGCTGCACGGCAACCAGCGCCACACCATCCTGGGCGGCATCGCCGAGCTGTGGAAGGCCGGCGAATGGCTGCTGGCCGCCATCGTGTTCGTGGCGAGCATCGTGGTGCCGCTGCTGAAGATGGGCGCGCTCACGCTGCTGGCGGCCACCGCGCAGCGCGGCTCCACCTGGGCGCCGGCGGAGCGCACCCGGCTGTACCGCCTGGTCGAGGCGGTGGGTCACTGGTCGATGCTGGACGTGCTGGTGGTGGTGCTGCTGGTGGCCATGGTGCGCTTCGGCGCGCTGGCCAGCGTGCACCCCGAGCCAGGGCTGCTGGCCTTCGGCGCGGTGGTGGTGCTGACGATGCTGGCCTCCGAGGCCTTCGACCCGCGCCTGATCTGGGACCGCGACCCCGATGACGACCATGACGACCGACCCCACGCCCCCCACCGTTGAAAAGCGCAACCGCCTGCGCCTGTCGCTGGTGTGGCTGGTGCCGCTGGTGGCGGTGCTGGTGGGGCTGGCGCTGGTGCTGCGCAGCTGGCTGCAGGCCGGGCCGGAGATCGTGATCGAGTTCCGCACCGCCGAAGGGCTGGAGGCCGGCAAGACCGAGGTGCGCTACAAGGAAGTGCCGGTGGGCCGGCTCGTGCAGGTGCAGCTGTCGCCGGACCGGCAGCGCGTGCTGGCCACCGTGGCGCTGGACAAGAGCGCGGCCAACATGGCGGTGCAGGACACGCGCTTCTGGGTCGTGCGGCCGCGCGTGGGCACCGCCGGCGTGTCCGGGCTTTCCACCTTGCTGTCGGGCGCCTACATCGGCGTCGACGCCGGCGTGTCGCAGCAGCCGCGGCGTCGTTTCGTGGGACTGGAGGTGCCGCCGTTCGTGCTGCGCAACGAGCCGGGGCGCCACTTCGCGCTCGAGGCCGAGGAGCTGGGCTCGCTGGACATCGGCTCGCCGGTGTACTACCGGCGCGCCCGCGTGGGCCGCGTCGTGGGCTATGCGCTCGACCCCGCCTCGGACCGGCTGCGCATCCAGGTGTTCGTGGAGTCGCCCCACGAGCGGCTGGTGACCACGCAGTCGCGCTTCTGGAATGCCAGCGGCGTCGATCTCTCGCTCGGCGCGGCCGGGCTGAAGCTGGACACGCAGTCGCTGGCCAGCGTCGTGGCCGGCGGCGTGGCCTTCGCGAACGTGGCTGCCCCCGGCTGCGGGATACCACAGCCGCCTCCGCGGGATCGCGCAGCGGCCCCTGCCGGGCGCCTTGGGGCGCAGCCCGAGCCCGAGGCGGCTCGGCGCCCGGGCTGCCCTGCTCCGGCCGACGAAGGGACGCGCTTTACCCTCCACGACGACCGCGCCAGCGCGATGGCGCCGCCCGACGGCCCGCCGCTGGCGGTGCGCATGGTGTTCCCGCAAAACATCCGCGGGCTGGCGCCCGGCGCGCCGGTGGACGTGCTGGGCGTGCAGGTGGGCCACATCAGCTCGGTGCGGCTGCAGCACGAGCCGGCGCGCCAGCGCTTTGCGGTGGAAGTCACCGCCGATCTGTACCCGCGCCGGCTCGGCATCCACGGCCAGCCCGGCATCCCGGCCGACGACCGGCAGCTGATGAAGCTGCTGGTCGAGCGCGGCCTGCGCGCGCAGCTGCGCACGGCCAACCTGCTCACCGGCCAGATGGTGGTGGTGCTCGACTTCCCGCGCCGCAAGGTCGAGCCGGCGAGCTTCGACGCGCAGGCGGCCCTGCCCACGATGCCCACGGTGCCCAGCGCCTTCGGCGCGCTGCAGCCGCAGCTGCTGCGCATCGTGCAGCGCCTGTCGGACGTGCGCTTCGACGAGATTGGCCAGGGCCTGCAGCAGACACTGCGCGCCGCCGACAGCGCGATCCGCCAGCTCACGCCCGAGGCGCAGAAGGCGCTGGCCGAGGTGCAGCGCACCCTGCAGCAGGCCGAGCGGGCCCTGAGCGCCGCCGAGAGCTCGCTGCACAACATCGACCGCAACATCGCCGGCGCCGACGCGCCGCTACAGCGCAACGCGCAACAGACCATGGACGAGTTGCAGCGCGCCTCGCGCGCCTTGCGCGTGCTGGCCGACTACCTGCAGCGCCACCCCGAAGCCCTGCTGCGCGGCAAGCCCGGCGACCTGCCGCTGGCCGAGCCCTACCACCCGCCCTCACGATGATGAAGACGCCCTTCCCGCCGACCGCCGCCGTGGTGTTGCTGCTGGCCGGCTGCGCCGCCCAGGAGCCGGTGCGCTTCCACACCCTGCTCGGCGGAGCGCCGCCGGCGTCCGCGGCGCCGCAGGCACTGCGCTTTCGCATCGAAAGCCCGGTGCGCGTGCCGCCGCAGGTGGACCAGCCGCAGATCGTGCTGCGCCGGCCCGACGGCAGCCTGCAGGTGCTGGAGCAGCAGCGCTGGGTGGCGCCACTGGCCGACGAATGGCGCGACGCGCTGGCGCAGCGGCTGGCGCGCACGCTCGGCGCGCTCGACGTTTCGCGCGTCGGCGCGCCCCCGGGGCCCGCGCCCTACGTGTTGCAGCTCGAACTGCAGCGCTTCGACAGCGTGCCGGGCGGGCAGGTGCTGCAACAAGTGCAGTGGAGCCTGCGCCGGCCCGCCGACACCGCACCGGCGCTGGCCTGCCTCACCCACGCGAGCGAGCCGGCAGGCGCCGACGTGGCGACGGTGGCGGCGGCGCACCGGCGCGCGGTCTCGCAGCTTGCCGAAGCGATCGCGGCCGCGGTGCGGCGTCTCGAACAAGGGCAGCCCGCACGCTGCCCCGACTGAATCAGCCCAGCGCCGAGCGCACGGTGTCGGCGAACAGCCGCCCGTCGAAATCGAGCTTCATCGGCCCCAGGTCTTCCATCACCCACAGCGCCAGCGAGGCGGGTGCCATCGGCCGGGCGATCAGGAAACCCTGCAGCTCGTCGCAGCCCAGGCCCAGCAGCAGGTCGCGCTGAGCCTCGTTTTCCACGCCTTCGGCCACCACGCGCAGGCCCAGCGCATGGGCCAGGCTCACCACCGCATCCACCACCGCCAGCGCGTCGGCGCTGTGCTCCAGGTCGGCGACGAAGCTGCGGTCGATCTTCAGCTGGCGTGCGGGCAGCTTGCGCAGGTAGGCCAGGCTGGAGTGGCCGGTGCCGAAGTCGTCGATGGCCAGCAGCACGCCCACCTGCGCCAGCTCGCTGAAGGTGCGCATCGTGGCCTGCGTGTCCTCCATGGCCACCGACTCGGTGATCTCGAAGCTCAGCAGCCGGGCCTCGACACGATGCTCGCGCAGCGCGCGCTCGACGCGCGGCACCAGGTCTTCCTGGCGCAGCTGGTGCACCGACAGGTTGACCGCCACGCGGATGCGCAGGCCTTCGTCGAGCCAGGCGCGCACCTGGCGGCAGGCCTCGTCGATGACCCAGGCGCCCAGCGCGCCGATCATGCCGAAGCGCTCGGCCACCGGGATGAACATCTGCGGCGTGACCGTGCCGCGCGTGGGATGCTGCCAGCGCACCAGCGCCTCGGCGCCGGTGACCTGGGCATTGCGCGCGTCCACCTTGGGCTGGTAGTACAGCTGCAGCTCGCCGCGCTCCATGGCCAGGCGCAGGTCGCGCTGCAGCTCCACCTGGTCGCGCACGTCCACGTCCATGCGCGGCTCGAAGACGGCGAAGGTGGAGCCGCCCACGCTCTTGGCGGCATACATCGCCGCATCGGCGTTGGCGATCAGCTTGCCCACCGGCCCGTGCTGCGGGAACAGGGCAATGCCGATCGAGCACGACAGGCTCACCTCCACCGCATTGGGCAGCGTGTAGGTGCGGCTCAAGGCGCGCAGCACGCGCTGCGCCAGCGCCGAGGCAGCCCAGGGGTGGTCGGGCTGCTGCAGCAGCATCAGGAACTCGTCGCCGCCGGCGCGCGCCACGGTGTCGTGCTCGCCGGCCAGCGTGTGCAGGCGCTGGCCCACCTGGCGCAGCACCTCGTCGCCGGCGGCATGGCCGAACGAGTCGTTGATCGGCTTGAAGCCGTCCAGGTCGATGAACAGCACCGCCAGCCCCGAAGGCGCGCGGCCCACCTGCTCCAGCGCCTGCTGCAGCCGCTCTTCGAAGTGCAGCCGGTTGGGCAGGCGGGTCAACGGGTCGCGGAAGGCCAGCTCGCGCAGCTGCTGGTTGGCATCGCGCAGGGAGGCGGCCAGCTCCTGCGTGCGGTGGCGCGAGCGCACGTCCACCAGCGCGCTCATCAGCACCAGGCCCACCGCGAGTGCGCCGGCCGCTGCCAGGCGCAGCAGGTTCTGCTCGTGCACCAGCGCCTGCGCATCGCCGTAGCGGCCCGGCTCGGTGTCCACCTCCGACAGCCCGGTGAGCTGGATCAGCACGAAGCCGGCGGTCAGCACCGCGGCCCCCAGGATGCCGCGCGCGAACACCGGCCCCGCATCGGGCGCGCGGCGCGCGGTCATCAGCAGCGCGGCCAGCAGGCACGGACCTGCCGCCCACACCGCCGCGATGAACAGGTCCTCGTCGTCCAGCATCGGCAGCGGCTTGAGTGCCGGGGCGGCCACCGTGGTGCGCAGCACCAGGGCAAGCGCCAGCGTCAGCACCAGGCCCACCGCCACGCCGCGCGTCCAGCCGGCGGGCAGCAGCGCGGCCGTCGCGAGCACCAGGCCGGCGGCCGCAATGGCCAGCAGCCAGCAGGCGAACAGCGCGTCGCCGCGGTAGCTGGCCGCGATGCCGGTGGCCATGAGCGCGAGGGTCTGCGCGGACCACCAGCCGCTGCCCACGGCCACGGCACCGCCCAGGCCCCAGCCGGCAGCCACCACCCGGTCGTCGGACTGCAGCTTGCGCAGCGTGTAGGCGAGTGCAAACGCCGCCAGCGCAGCCACGAGCACCGCGCCCGCGAGGCCGGGGGGCGCGAAGGCGGACAACGAGCGCCAGAGGGGTTCGATCACGGCGGGCAAGGGGGAGGCGGCCCCGATTGTCGGGGTCGCGCTCGCGCGCGCTGCCCCCCCTGTTGGGGGAGAGGGTTACACCTAGAGGAAACCGATGCCGCGCCGCTGCCGCACCTCGGGCTTCACGCGGTGCTCGCTCTCCAGCTGGGACAGGAACTCGTCGGGCTCGAAGGCCTGGCCCAGCACCTGCACCTGGCGCTGCACCGCCGCAAAGTCGCCCGGCGCCAGCTGGTCGAGCTGGGCCAGGCGCTGCCGCTGCTCGGGCGTGAGCCGCGCCGGCTCGCCGCCCAGCGCCTCGGCCACGAACATGCGCTCACGCTGCTCCGCGGTGAGCGGCTTGAAGCGGATCTTGAAGGTGAAGCGGCGCAGCGCGGCCTCGTCCAGGTCGTCGAACAGGTTGGTCGTGCAGATGAACACGCCGCCGAAGCGCTCCATGCCCTGCAGCATCTCGTTGACCTCGCTCACCTCGTAGTGGCGCTCGGCCATGCGGCGGCTGCGCAGGAAGCTGTCGGCCTCGTCGAGCAGCAGCACCGCGTTCTCGGCCTGAGCTTCGTCGAACATGCGCGCCATGTTGGCCTCGGTCTCGCCGACGAACTTGCTGATCAGGTCGCTCGCCTGGCGCACCAGCAGCGGCCGGCCGAGCGAGGCCGCCAAGTGCTCGGCCAGCGCGCTCTTGCCGGTGCCCGGCGGGCCGAAGAAGCACAGCGCGCCATGGCTGCGGCGCTTGAGCGCCTCGATGATGGTCGGCACCGGAAACCGCGTCTCGACATTCAGCAGGTCGAGGTGATAGGCCGTGACCACCGGCCGCGCACCGCGTGCGCCGCTGCTGCCCAGCGCCTTGTCGGCGTTGGCGAGCTGGCGCTCGATCAGCGTCTCAACCTGCGTCGCGTCGGCGCCGGCCGCCAGCGTGGCAAAGCGCACCGCGGTGCGGATCTGCGCCGGCGTCAGCCCGCGCCGCTCGGCCAGCCGCGCGGCGAAGCCCTCGGGCACCGGCACGCCGGCCAGCGCGCGCATCACCAGCGCCTCGCGCGCGCCGGGCGGCGGCGACTTCAGCTCCAGGTGGTACTGGAAGCGGCGCCGGAACGCCGGGTCGATCTGGTCGATGCGGTTGGTGACCCAGATCACCGGCACCGGGTTGGTCTCGAGGATCTGGTTCACCCAGGCCTTGCCGCTCACGCTGCCCGAAGGCTGCGGGTCTCCGGCGTCCAGCCGCGCCATCAGCTGCGCGGTGTCGGTGGACAGCGGCGGGAACACGTCTTCCACCTCGTCGAACAGCAGCGCCACATGCTGCCCGCCCTTGAGGAACACCTGGCTGATCTGCAGCGAGCGGTAGCGGTCGCGGCCCGACAGCGAGTTGCCGTCGCGGTCGGCGTATTCCACCTCGTACAGCTGCAGACCGGCCTCTTGCGCCGCCACCTTGGCCAGCTCGGTCTTGCCCGTGCCCGGCGGCCCGTACAGCAGCACGTTGACGCCCGCCTCCTTGCGCTCGGCCGCATGGCGCAGCAAGGCGGTGAGCACCTGCAGGTCGTCGGCGATGAACTGGAAGTCCGACGGCGCCAGCTCGCTGCAGCCCACCGGCCGTGTGAACACCGCCATCAGGTCGGCCGGCCCCTGGTACTCGCGCATCAGCACCGGCGGCAGTTGCTCGCTGACTTTCATGAGGTCGGCCAGGTCGGTGATGTTGTGCTCGGAGATCAGGTTCTCGACCATGCCGATGCGCTCGAGCCGCGAGCCGGCGCGCAGCGCCTCGGCCACCTCGCGCTCGTCCACGCCGGCCACCGCGGCAATGGCGGCGTAGGCCTCCTGCGCGTTGGAGACCTTGAACTCGACCAGCAGGCCGCGCAGGTCGCGCTGGTAGCGCGCCAGCGTGCCGTACAGCAGCAGCGCGCGCTCCGCGGGATTGAGCTGCAGCAGGCCGGCCAGCGCGTCGATGTTCTTCTCGACCAGCGTGGATTCCTTCTTCAGGCTGCGCGCCAGCCACTCGGCCGTGGCGCCCAGCACCGCGAGCAGGTCCTTGGGCGCGTCCTTGATGTATTCGTCGATGTAGAAGAACAGCGTGCCTTCCTCGTAGGGCCCGCGCCAGGCGCCGTAGCGCTCCATGAAGGCCTTGTCGCTCAGGGCTTCGTGGCCCTTCCACGGCTCCAGCCCCTTGCAGCGGCGGTTGAGGAAGCCGCGCAGCCGGCCCAGCACCGAGGCCGGCCACACCAGGTGTCGCCCGGTCAGCGACAGCAGGCTGTTCCAGTCACGGCGCAGGTTGAAGCGGCCAGCGTGCTGCATCGTCAGCGCCAGCACGAAGTGCGAGCACATGCGGTCCAGCACCGGCGCCTGCAGCAGCCCGGGGGACAGCAGCACGCGCGCGTCGGCGGTAGCGCGGGACATCGGCATCGGAATACGACAGCGCCGGGAAAAGAGGTGCGACCGATCTTGGCGCACGGCGCCGAGGCGGGCAATACCCCTGCTGGCATGAAAAAAGCCGCCCGAAGGCGGCTTTGCAGGCCCCGCAAGAGCGCTCAGTGCAGCACCACCGGATGCTGCGCCAGCGTGGTGAAGCGGCCGATGAAGTCGTCCATCTCTTCCTCCGAGGGCTCGGTCTTGATCAGCGCTTCCACGCCGTCCTTGAAGCTCTGGGCCATCACGCCTTGCAGAAAGATTTCCTTGCGCGCGAACTTGTCCACGATCTCGTAGCCGCCGCCCAGCATGGGCCCGTCGCCCCGGGCGGCCATGTCCTCGGGCACGTCGATCTGCACGATCGCGAAGTTGTCGGAGTTGTAGAGCATGAGCATGGAGGTTCTCCTTGCAGGGCATCTATGCACGCAAACGCAAAATTCAAGCCAGGCCTCCCCTGACGGCTTTGCCTGTCAGACAAAGATGCGCCCGTGGCCTATTCGTGCTGGAGCTCGAACACCCACACCACCGCCCCGTTGCGCAAGCGTGCGCGCACTGGCATGTGGTGCCGGGCCGGGTCGAGCCACACCTCCGCACGGATGTCGTAGGGCCGGGGTGGGTCGCGCTGCAGCTTGAGCGCTGCCACCGGCGCACCCGGCATCCCGTCCAGCGTCTCGGGGCCTTCGACGCGGAAGCGCCAGACATCGGCGTCACCGCGCGCACCGCTGACGAACAGCGCGATCTCCTGGCCCGCGCCCCAGCGCTCGGGCGCGGCGGCCACGATGCCGGCGAGCTGGGGCATCCAGCTCAGCCGGTCCTGCGCGCCGGCCACCAAGGGCCATTCCACGCTGGGCCCGGAGTAGCTGATGCGGCCGGTCTCGCGCCGGAAATTCGCCGCCTGCGCCCCGCGGCCACCGCGGCGATCGACGAAGCGCTCCGGTGCCACGCCGGCGGCGTCGAACGCGCCGCTGCTGGACCACTCGAACACCGGCACGCCACCGGCTTCGCCTGCGAAGCTCGCGCCGTAATGCTGACCGTCGGGCCGCCAGTGCAACACGGCCGTGCCCACCGCGGCGCCGCGCGTGAAGCGGTAGGCCCACTGCAACGGGGGCGGCAGGCGCGTTGCGTACACGGGCAGCGCTTGACCGTGCGGTCCCGAGGGCGAGGAGGCCGGGGCCGGCGGCGCCGCCACGGCCGGCTGCGCAGCGGGCGCAGCGCGACCGGGAGCCGGCATCTGGCGGGCCGTCGCCGCCGCGCGCTGGGCCCGCGGCGGCCGCTTCGGCGCGCCCGGCCCGTGCGCTTGAGGCTGTGGCTGCGCCAGCGCAAGCGGCGCGACCACCCCGCGCACCAGCATCACCGGCGCCGGTGGCCGCGCCGTCCGCAGCGGCGGCGCCTGCTGCAGCAGCCACAGGTGCCCCAGCACGACGCCCAGCACCAGGCCGGCCAGCGGCCCGGCTCGGCCGGCGCCGGGCCGGCCGATCACAATATGCGGCTTTCCTCCCTCTGATGCGGTCATGAAACTCGCCACCTACGAAGACGGTTCCCGTGACGGGCAGCTCGTGGTCGTCTCGCGCGACCTCGCTTCGGCCCATTATGCGAGCGGCATCGCGACCCGGCTGCAGCAGGTGCTGGACGACTGGAACTTCCTTTCGCCGCAGTTGCAGGACCTGTACACCACGCTCAACCAGGGCCGGGCACGCCATGCCTTCCCGTTCGACCCCGCCAAGTGCATGGCGCCGCTGCCGCGCGCCTACCAGTGGGCCGACGGCTCGGCCTACCTCAACCACGTGGAGCTGGTGCGCAAGGCGCGCGGCGCCGAGGTGCCCGAGAGCTTCTACACCGATCCGCTGATGTACCAGGGCGGCAGCGACGACTTCCTCGGCCCCTGCGAGGACATCGTGTGCCCGAGCGAGGACTGGGGCATCGACTTCGAAGCCGAGGTCGCGGTGATCACGGGCGACGTGCCGATGGGCAGCTCGCCCGAGCAGGCGCTGGAAGGCGTTCGCCTGCTGATGCTGGCCAACGACGTGAGCCTGCGCAACCTGATCCCGGCCGAGCTGTCCAAGGGCTTCGGCTTCTTCCAGAGCAAGCCTGCCACCGCCTTCAGCCCCGTCGCGGTCACGCCCGACGAACTGGGCGAGGCCTGGGACGGCGGCCGCGTGCACCTGACGCTGCAAAGCACCTGGAACGGCAAGAAGGTGGGCATGTGCGAAGCCGGCCCCGAGATGACGTTTCACTTCGGACAGCTGATCGCCCACATCTGCAAGACGCGCAACGTGCGCGCCGGCTCGATCGTGGGCTCGGGCACCGTGAGCAACAAGGACTGGTCGCACGGCTACTCCTGCATCGCGGAGAAGCGCGCCATCGAGACCATCGAGGAAGGCGCGCCGAAGACCGGGTTCATGCAGTACGGCGACACCATCCGCATCGAGATGAAGGGCCGCGACGGACAGAGCGTGTTCGGTGCGATCGAACAGAAGGTGGCGCCCCCGGTATCGCAATGAGCATCGCGGATGCACAATGGCCCGATCCCTCATGAGCCCAGGAGCATCCGCGCATGGCCGAGACGCCTTCGTTCACCAAGCTCGTCCCCGGTTTCGAGTTCCTGCAGGGGCTGGTCAAGAATGCCGGCGCGGCGCTGCCCAGCATCGGCCAGTGGATCGCCCCCACGCTGAACCCTGAAGAGCTGGAAAAGCGCATCGAGGAGCTGCGCACGGTGCAGTTCTGGCTGGAGCAGAACGCCCGCATGCTGGCGGCCACCATCCAGGCGCTCGAAGTGCAGCGCATGACGCTGTCGACCTTGCAGACGATGAACGTACAGGTGGAAGACCTGCGCGAATCGCTGAAGATCAAGATGCCGCCGGCCGCCTCCGCGGCACCTGGCGCCGAAGCGTCCACCGCCGCTGCCGCGCCCGCCACCAAGGCGCCGGCCCGCAAAGGCGCGGCCAAGAAGGCCGCCGCGGCCCCGGCAGCCGCCACGCCGCCGGTGGTGGACCCGGTGCAATGGTGGGGTGCGCTGACCAAGCAGTTCGCCCAGCTCGCCAGCACCGCCATGAAGGACAGCGCCACCGATGCGGCGCGCAACCTGGCCACGGCGATGGTCAAGCAGTCTTTCGACGCCGCCGGCCAGACCCTGAAGTCCGCGGTCACCGCGCCGGCCAAGGCCGCCGCCAAGGTGGCAGGCGGCGCGGTCAAGCGCGCGGCCAACAGCCGCCCGGCGCCGCGCAAGCGCAGCGGCGCGGCCTGATCCGGACTCCAGCTGCCATGCCGGCCTTCCTGCATGCCCACGCCGCGGCCGCCGACTGGCACGTGGCGCTGCGCCAGGCCGCCGCGCAGATCGAAGCGCAGCAACGTGCCGCGCCGGCGCAGGGCGTGCCGACGCTGGGTTTCGTGTACCTCACCCAGGCCTACGAGCCCGATGCGCAGGCGATCCTGGCCGCGTTGCGCCGCCGCTGGCCCGGGGTGGCGTGGGCCGGCGCAGTGGGCGTTGGCATCGCCGCCAGCGGCGTCGAGTACTTCGGCACGCCGGCCCTGGCGCTGATGCTGGCGCCGCTGCCGCGCGGGCAATGGCGCGTGTTTTCGGGCACGCAGCCGCTGGGCACGTTCGCGGCCCATGCCGCCCTCGTGCACGCCGACCCCGCCACGCCCGAGCTGTCGGAGCTGATCGCCGAGATGAGCGAGCGCATGGCCGGCGGCTATCTGTTCGGCGGCCTCACCTGCGCTTCCAGCGGCGGCGCCTCGCACATCGCCGACGGCGTGTTCCGCGGCGGGCTGTCGGGCGTGGCCTTCGGCGAGGCGGTGCACCTGGTGTCGCGCGTCACCCAGGGCTCGCAGCCGATGGCCGCGCCGCACCGCATCACCGCGGCCGAAGGCAACCTGGTGCTCACGCTCGACGGCCAGCCGGCGATGCAGGTGCTGCTGGCCGACACCGGCATCAGCCTGCAGCGGCCGCAGCAAGCCTTCGCCCGGCTGCGCCACACGATGGTGGGCCTGAGCGACGAGCACGAAGGCGCCGGCGCACGGCCCGGCGCCTTTGGCGTCGAGACCCGCGTGCGGCACCTGATCGGCCTGGAGCCCTCGCGCGAGGCCATCGCGGTGGCCGACCAGGTGGAAGCGGGCATGCACCTGGCGTTCTGCCAACGCAACGTCGAGGCCGCGCGGCGCGACCTGGTGCGCATCTGCAGCGAGATCCGCGAGGAGCTGGAGCCGCAGGCGGCGCTGGTGGCCGAGCTGCCGGGCGATGCCAGCGGCAGCCCCGGCAGCCCGCGACACCCCCCCGAGACGGCGCGCCGCATCGCCGGCGCGCTGTACATCAGCTGTGCCGGCCGCGGCGGCCCGCATTTCGGCGGCCCCTCGGCCGAGCTGCAGATCGTGCGCCACGCGCTCGGCGACGTGCCGCTGGTGGGCTTTTTCGCGGCGGGCGAGATCGCACACCGCCACCTCTACGGCTACACCGGGGTGCTCACCGTCTTCGTCAACGACTAAAGCGGCGCCTGCGCGCGTCGCCGGTCAAAACAGCTTTGACCCCCCTCAAGCCTGGCGCCGTGCGTTTCTCAGCCGGCTTTCAGGCCGCGCGCGCTACAGTGGCGGCGCGATGAACGCCCCCATGTCCACCGAAGCGGCCGCGGTGTCGGCCGAGGAACGCCGGCGCCGGCAACGCGAAGCGGTGAGCGCGCTGTCGGCCGTGCTGCCTGCCCATGCCCTGCTCTGGCGCAGCGAGGACACCACGCCTTACGAGTGCGACGGCCTCACGGCCTACCGGCAGCAGCCGCTGGCGGTGGCCCTGCCCGAGACCGAGGCGCAGGTGGCGGCGGTGCTGCGCGTGTGCCATGAACGCCAGCTGCCGGTGGTGGCGCGCGGCGCTGGCACGGGGCTGTCGGGCGGGGCCATGCCGCATGCCATGGGCGTGGTGCTGAGCCTGGCCAAGTTCAACCGCATCCTGGAGGTGAACCCGCTGGCGCGCACGGCCACCGTGCAATGCGGCGTGCGCAACCTCGCGATCAGCGAGGCGGCTGCGCCGCACGGCCTGTACTACGCCCCCGACCCGAGCAGCCAGATCGCCTGCACCATCGGCGGCAACGTGGCCGAGAACTCCGGCGGCGTGCACTGCCTGAAGTACGGCCTGACGCTGCACAACGTGATGCAGGTCAAGGGCTTCACCATCGAGGGCGAGCCGGTGGTGTTCGGTTCGCATGCGCTCGATGCGCCGGGCCTGGACCTGCTGGCCGCGGTGGTGGGCAGCGAGGGCATGCTGGCCGTGACCACCGAGGTGACCGTGAAGCTGGTGCCCAAGCCGCAGCTCGCGCGCTGCATCATGGCCAGCTTCGACGACATCGCGCATGCCGGCCACGCGGTGGCCAGCATCATCGCCGCCGGCATCATCCCCGCGGGCCTGGAGATGATGGACAAGCCGATGACCGCCGCGGTGGAGGACTTCGTGCACGCCGGCTATGACCTGAACGCCGCGGCGATCCTGCTGTGCGAAAGCGACGGCACGCCGGAAGAAGTGAACGAGGAGATCCAGCGCATGCTGGACGTGCTCACCGGCTGCGGCGCGACCCGTCTTGAGGTAAGCCGCGACGAGGCGCAGCGCCTGAAGTTCTGGAGCGGCCGCAAGAACGCGTTTCCGGCCAGCGGCCGCATCAGCCCCGACTACATGTGCATGGACTCCACCATCCCGCGCAAACGGCTGGCCGACATCCTGCTGGCCATCCAGCAGATGGAACAGAAGTACCAGTTGCGCTGCGTGAACGTGTTCCACGCCGGCGACGGCAACCTGCACCCGTTGATCCTGTTCGACGCCAACGACGAAGACCAGCTGCGCCGCGCCGAGGAGTTCGGCGCCGACATCCTGGAGACCAGCGTGGCGCTGGGCGGCACCGTCACCGGCGAGCACGGCGTGGGCATCGAGAAGCTGGCCTCGATGTGCGTGCAGTTCAGCCCCGAGGAACTGCAGCAGATGGAAAGCGTGAAGCGTGCGTTCGACCCCGCCGGCCTGCTCAACCCCGGCAAGGTGATCCCCACGCTGCACCGCTGCGCCGAGGGCGGCAAGATGGTGGTTCGCAAGGGGCTGCTCGCGTTTCCTGAGCTGGAGCGGTTCTGAGCATGGCGGCGCACGACCCCGCGCTGCAAGCGCTGATCGACCGCATCGCCCAGGCGCGGCACGACAAGACGCCGCTGGCGATCCATGGCGGCAACACCAAGGCCTTCTACGGCGAGCCGGTGCAAGGCGAGCCGCTGGACCTGCGGCCGCTGGCCGGCATCTCCAGCTACGAGCCCACCGAGCTGGTGGTCACGGCGCGCGCCGGCACGCCCCTGGCCGAGCTGGAGGCCGTGCTGGCCGAGCGCGGCCAGTGGCTGCCCTTCGAGCCGCCGCGCTTCGCCCCCGGCGGCACCGTGGGCGGCATGGTGGCCAGCGGCCTGAGCGGCCCCGCGCGCGCGGCCTGCGGCTCGCTGCGCGACCATGTGCTGGGCTTGTCGATGCTCAACGGCAAGGGCGAGCTGCTCGGCTTCGGCGGGCAGGTGATGAAGAACGTGGCGGGCTACGACCTGTCGCGCCTGGTGGCCGGCTCGCTGGGCACGCTGGGCGTGATCTGCGAGGTGTCGCTGAAGGTGATGCCGCTGCCGCCGGCCCAGGCCACGCTGCGCTTCGAGTTCGACCAGGCGGCGGCGCTGCAGGCGGTGAACACCTGGTCCGGCCAACCGCTGCCGCTGCAGGCCAGCGCCTGGTGGGAAGGCATGCTGGTCGTGCGCCTGGCCGGCGCGGCGGCCGCGGTGGACGCCGCCGCCGCGCAGCTGGGCGGCGAAGTGATCGAGCCGGCCATGGCCGCCGCCTTCTGGCAGGGGCTGCGCGACCAGACCGACGAATTCTTCGTCGGCGCGCGCAAGGCGGTGGAGGCCGGTGCCGCGCTGTGGCGCCTGTCGCTGCCTTCCACCGCCGCGCCGCTGAACCTTTCGGGCGAGTCGCTCGTCGAATGGGGCGGCGCGCAGCGCTGGCTGTGCACCAGCACGCCGGCCGCCGCGGTGCGGGCGGCCGCCGCCCAGGCCGGGGGCCACGCCACGCTGTTCATGGCGCGCGACAAGTCCGGCGGCGTGTTCGCGCCGCTGAGTGCGCCGCTGGAGCGCATCCACCGCGAGCTGAAGCAGGCTTTCGACCCCGACCGCATCTTCAACCCCGGCCGGCTGTACCCGGGGCTCTGATCTCCACTCCTCCTCATGCAAACCCACCTGGCGCCCGAATTCCGCGGCACCCCCGAAGGCGACGAAGCTGAAGCGATCCTGCGCAAGTGCGTGCACTGCGGCTTCTGCACCGCCACCTGCCCCACCTACCAGCTGCTGGGCGACGAGCTCGACGGCCCGCGCGGGCGCATCTACCTGATGAAGCAGGTGCTCGAAGGCGCCGCGCCCACGCGCGCCACGCAGCTCCACCTCGACCGCTGCCTGACCTGCCGCAACTGCGAATCCACCTGCCCATCGGGCGTGCAGTACGGCCACCTGGTCGACATCGGCCGGCAGGTGGTGGAGCAGCGCGTGCAGCGCCCGGCCGGGGAACGCGCGGTGCGTTGGCTGCTCAAGGAGGGCTTGACCTCGCCGCTGTTCAAGCCGGCGATGAAACTCGGCCAGATGGTGCGGCCCTTGCTGCCCGCGGCCTTGAAGGACAAGGTGCCAGCCAAGGCCGATGCGCGCGCCCACCGCTGGCCGGCGCGTCACCACAAGCGCAAGGTGCTGATGCTGCTGGGCTGCGTGCAGCCGGCGATGGCGCCCAACATCAACAGCGCCACCGCGCGCCTGCTCGACGCGGCCGGCATCCAGACCCTGGTGGCCGACGAGGCCGGCTGCTGCGGTGCGATCCGCACCCATCTCAACGACCGCGAGGGCGGGCTGAACGACATGCGCCGCAACATCGACGCCTGGTGGCCGCTGGTCGAGCGCGGCGAGGTGGAGGCGATCGTGATGAACGCCTCCGGCTGCGGCGTGACGGTCAAGGAATACGGCCACGCGCTCGCGCATGACCCGGCCTACGCCGAGCGCGCGGCACGCATTGCGGCGCTGACCAAGGATGCTTCGGAGCTGCTGCCCGAGCTGCTGCCCGCGCTCAAGCGCCGCAGAGCCCGCACGCCGCCGGCCACGCGGCTGGCGTTCCACCCGCCTTGCACCCTGCAGCACGGACAGCAGTTGCGCGGCGGCGTCGAAGAAGGGCTGCGCGCGCTGGGCTTCGAGGTCACGCTGGCCGCCGCCGAAAGCCACTTGTGCTGCGGCTCGGCGGGCACCTACTCGGTGCTGCAGCCCGAGCTGTCGAAAGCCTTGCGCGACCGCAAGCTGGGCCACCTGTCGGCCACGCAGCCGCAAACCATCGTGTCGGCCAACATCGGCTGCATCCAGCACCTGCAAAGCGGCACCGCCACACCGGTGCGGCACTGGATCGAGGTGGTGGACGAAGCGCTGGGTTTGTAACAACGGCGCCGGGAAGCGCGCACGCCGTTTGCCACAACGCAAACGTCATCAGCATGGCCGTGGGATGCTCTACAGCGTCCCATCACGAGGCCATGCACGTCACTTCCACGGACAAGACCGCATGAAAACCCTCGACCCCAGCATCCGGCAAGCCGCCCAGCGTGTCACGGCCTGGCACGTCGCACGCTGGCGCGCCCAGCTCGAAGCCCTGGATTCCACCCTGCCACAGCCCGGACCCGAGGCGCCGCAGGACACCGGCAACGGCCGCCAGGGCCCCGTCAACGGCCAGGATTCAGCACGAAGCAGCGCTGCGAAGCCGGGCGTCACGGCCCAATAGCCGGTACTTCTTACTGGTCCGGCCCTTGCGAGCCGCGCCGGTCTGCGCGCAGCTCGGCGGCCAGTTCGCGCCGTGCGGTTTCCAGGTCGCGCAGGCGCGCGTCGATGATCGAGGCGTCGATGAAGTCGCCGCGCGTCGGGTTGCGCGCCAGGCGCTGCGCCGCGCGCAAACGGTCGATGGCTCCGTTGAAGTCCCCCACCGCGGCCCGCGCCTCGGCTTCGGCGCGCACCGCACGCAGGGGCAGGCCTGCCTGCCCGGCCGACTGCGCCAGCTGGCTCCAGGCCGTGGCGTCGTGGCGGTGCAGCGACACCCAGGTCTGCAAGGCCTCCACGCTCTGGCGCAGCGCGGCCGGGGCCTGGTCTTGCCCCGGCGGGCCGCTGCGCTGGGCCGCCACGGTCGCGGCCTGGGCGCGCAGCAGCAAGGCGCTGCGCGACCCATCGTCGTCCGCCTCGTCCAGCACGGCCAAGGCGCGCAGCCCTTCGCCGCGTGCGGCCAGCGACTGTGCACGCAGCCACTGCAGCGCGCGCAGCGCCGAGGCCTCGGCCTGCGGGCTGGCGCGCAGCAGCGCCTCGGCCTTTTGCAGCGCGGCATCGGCACGCGCCCAGTCGCGCAACTGCGTGGAGGCCAGCGCGCTGGCATAAAAGGCACCCAGCCGCTCCGCCGGCGTGGCGCTCGGCGCCACCGCGTCGGCGCCTTGCGCCCGGCGCAGCGAAGGCTCGCGCGCGTCGGCCAGCACGCGGGCGCGCGCCTGCATCATCACGTGACGCAACGGGCTGCTCTGCGGCGCCGCCTGGCCGAGCGAGGCGCGCGAGCGCGCATCGCCGATGCGTTCGCCGGTCAGCGGGTGGCTGCGCAGGTACGGGTAGGCGCCGCTGTCGTTGAGACGGTAGGCGCTCTCGAGCTTCTCGAACATGGTCGCCACGCCGGCCGGCGAGAAGCCGGCAGACGACAGCACGCCGTAGCCCACGCGGTCGGCCTCGCGCTCCATGTCGCGCGAGAAGTTCAGCTGCCCTTGCTGCAAGGCGGCCTGGCCGCCCACCACCACCGCCTGCGTGGCGTCGGCGCTGCTGGCCCGGCTGGCCGCGATGGCGCCCAGGATGATGGCCGCCATGCCCACCAGCGACTGGCGCGAGGCATTGACCATGCTGCGCGCGATGTGGCGCTGGCTCACGTGGGACAGCTCGTGCGCCAGCACGGCGGCGAGCTCGTCGCGCGAGGTGGTGGCCGCCATCAGGCCCAGGTGCACCCCCACATAGCCGCCCGGAAGCGCAAAGGCGTTGATGCTGCGGTCACGCACCAGGAACGACTCCCAAGCGAACAGCGACTCGGTCTCGGCGGTGATCTCGCCGCGCGCGCGCGCCGCCTGCACCAGCGGCTGCCAGATCGTCTGCAGGTAGTCGAGCAGCTGCGGGTCGTCGAGGTAGTCGGGGTCGCGCCGCACCTCGCGCATGATCTGCTCGCCCAGGCGCTTTTCGGCGCCCACGCTGAAGTCTTCGGAGACCGATTCGCCCAGCGCCGGCAGGCGCACCTGGGCCTGCGGCGCGAGCGGCGTGGCCGACAGCGCAAGGGCGGCGGCCAGCGCCGCGGACAGACGGGACATCTTCATGCGGTCGCTATGATGACACCGCACAGATTGCTGGGTTATTTCTGCATGAACACGCCGCTGACGCACTTCGATCCCCACGGCCAGGCCCACATGGTGGGCGTGGGCGCCAAGGCCGAGACGCACCGCATGGCCCGCGCCACCGGCGTGATCCGCATGCAGCCCGAGACGCTGGCGCTGATCGCCCGCGGCGACGCCAAGAAGGGCGACGTGATCGGCATCGCGCGCATCGCCGCGATCCAGGGCGCCAAGCGCACCGCCGACCTCGTGCCGCTGTGCCACCCGCTGCCGCTGACACGTGTGGCGGTGGAGTTCGAGCTCGACGAGGCGCAGTCGCTGGTGCGCTGCACGGTGCAGGCCGAAACCGTGGGCCGCACCGGCGTGGAGATGGAGGCGCTCACCGCCGTGCAGGTGGGCTTGCTCACGATCTACGACATGTGCAAGGCCGCCGACCGCGGCATGGTGATCGACAGTGTGCGGCTGCTCGAAAAGCGCGGCGGGAAGTCGGGGGACTGGGTGGCGGCGTAGCGTCGAGGGCTATATGTACAATAAAACGTACATAATGGAGCTCGCATCATGGATGCCATCACCTACACCGCTGCGCGGGCCAACTTGGCCAAGACGATGGACCGCGTATGCAACGACCACGAGCCGCTGATCATCACCCGCAATGGTGAGCAGTCGGTGGTGATGCTCTCGCTGGACGACTTCAAGGCCCTCGAGGAAACCGCCTACTTGTTGCGCAGCCCGGCGAATGCCAGGCGACTGCTGGCAGCGATCGAAGCGCTGCAGGCGGGCAAAGGCAAAGAGCGGAAACTTGCGAAGTGAAGCTCGTGTTCGCCGAGCAGGCCTGGGAGGACTACGTTTACTGGCAGCAACAGGACAAGCGCATCGTCAAGCGAATCATTGAGCTCATTGAGAACACCCTGCGCGAGCCGTTCAGCGGCATTGGCAAGCCCGAACCGTTGAAGCATGCCTTGGCCGGCTTCTGGTCGCGCCGCATCACCGATGAGCATCGCATGGTCTACAAGCCGGAGAAAGATGCGCTGTTGATCGCTCAACTGCGCTACCACTATTGATCTCGGCTTCAGTCGCTGTACTTCAGCGACTCGAAGTCGCGCCAGTCCATGGTGCGAGAGGGCGGCTCGCATTGCCAGGGCCGCGGTTGCACGGCCTCGTGCTTGCACGGCGCGAAGAACTCCTCCGCCTGCGGGTTGCGGAACTCGCGCAGCCGGGCGGCGATGTGGCGTGCGCGGTCGAGGTCGCCCCGCTCCGCGAAGGCCTTGGCCCAGGCCATCATCAAGCGCGTGTCGAGCAGGTAGTAGGGTGCGCGGCCGAAGGCGGACCAGGCCTCGGAAGGATGCTCCGCCACCGTGGCGGCGGCATAGTCGGCATGGTGGGCGAAGAACACGCTGCGCTGGCCCTCGGCGATGCGCTGCTCCAGCGGCCTGGCGTCTTCGGCCGGGTCGAAGATCGCGGCCACGCGCAGGTAGTCCTTCATCGCGAACACGCTGCCGGCCACCATGAGCACGCCGGCGATGCGCAGCAGCGGCCCGAGCGACGAACGGGCCGCCTCCCCCGCCGAACCTTGCGCTGGCGCCGCACGGCCGCCAAGTGCATAGCCCCAAGCCCAAGCCGTGGGCAGCAGGAAGTAGCCGTACCACAGCGGGTACTCCAGCGCGCTGTGAATGGACGCCAGAAGCACGCCCACGAAGGCCGCCCGCAGCGAGGCGCCTTCCGCTCCTCCACTTTCCCAGGTGCGCCTAAATGCCTGCCACAGGGCCAGAAGTAGCAGCGCGATCACAAGAGAGCCGAGCGGAATCCCAAGTTCGACGAGCAGGTGCAGGCCGAGGTTGTGTGTATGGTCAAAAAAAGCTGTGGGACGCCCATCAAACGCCGTGAGCGACCACGCGTAGTTGAATTCTCCGAAACCTACGCCGCTCCATGGAACCATGCAGATCAGCGCGAGAGCGTTGGACCAGATACCGAAGCGGGAGCCAGAAACATCTTTTTCTGCAAGCCGCGTTGCTGCGCCGAAAGTATGATGTCCCTCTGTGGCCCAAAACGTCATCGCGTACCAGCCCGCGGCATACACGACCGGAGCAGTACACAAGAGCAGTCTTGCGCCAAGAGATAGCCGCCTGTCAGCCAGACCCCACACCGCCAACCCTATCACCCCAAGGAAGCCAGTGCGGGATGCCGACAACTCGACCGCGAAAACAACCAAGGCGAACAGAATCGCTCCCAACGACCACGGGAGTCGTCGGCGTTCGAGGATTGGGACGATCGCCACCGCAGACCACAATAACAACCCACTCAGATGGTTAGGTTGACGCACATTCCCTACCGCACGTCCGGCAAGACCAGACCGCGCAACCAAGTGCCCGTCAGCCCACTCGGGAAGGAAGACTTGGATCAACGCGATGGCCGAACTGACAAAGCCGGTAATGAGCCAGGCGGTGAAATAGCCTTCACCATAGCCGCACCGCGTGGCAGCGCCGTGCAGAAGCACTGCAAGCGCAGCCAATAGAAAGGCTTGTATGGAGAGCGTGGTGGACAACGGGGAGGAAGACACCGCGAGATCCCACGTCGACACTGCGAGCAGACAGATCAGGCTACCAGCGAGCACGGAGGACGCCTTAACCGCCTGAACCAGGCGACCTGTCGGCGGAATAGCGAGGAGCGCCAACCCCCAAAGCCCCATTGAAGCCAGTTGGTTTCCAACCGTCGCTGATGGCGACATGCTGAAGGCGAGCAAGGTGGGGAGTGCGATCGCACCCGTGAACAGCGGCCAAGCGAAAAGGCCGGAAGGGTTGACGGAATCTTGGTTTGGAGCGGTCACCTTCGAGAGTTTCTCATCACATCTAGGAAGACCGGCGCAATTGCCGTGTCGGCGTTCTTCTTACGGCAAGGCCGGCACTCTGTTGCCTGAACCACGCCAAAAGCTCCATGCAGCAAGCAACTCCGCGCAAGACGTGGCCGACTGGAAGCGGCATGCAAGCTGCAGCTCATGAATTGCTTCGGTCTCGCCTCCATTGCGGGAAAGCACCCAGGCGTAGTGCTCAAGAACTTCCGGATATGGATAGCGGTTTCGCACCGAGTGCATCCTCGCGTATGTCTCCGGACTCAAAGCAGCGTTCTGGCTTTGCGCAGCAAAATCGTGAAAAGCCTGCAACGAATCCATCAGCAAAATCTGTGGAGAAGACGGCTCGGCATACAGAATCGGTCGCTCCGCCACATGCGCAATCCGCGTTGTCGGCCAGATTTCTTGCGCTATTCGGACATCGCGCGCCAGCACCCCTAGTAAGGCCGCGCCCACAGGAAGAATTAACCACGATCCGATACGGAAAGGAACTCCCGGCAAGTGCACGACGGAGGACGCGCTTCCTCGTTTACCAAGGTGTATACCCAGCCAGAAACCTAGCGGCCAAAGGATATTACCATACAAGAGCGGAAACTCCACCATCGCGTGTAGGAGGACGAACACGATGGCAAGCAGCGAAGAAGCTTCTGTCCCGCCGGAAGTTGAGGTGCAAAGCCGAGCCCCCCCCACGACGATGAATCCAGCGACGCCGATTGCAATCGGAATGCCACACCAAAGGGCTAGATCTAGGAACTGATTATGCGAGCTCGAAAAGTACCAAGCGAGTGGCGGGTGCTGAAGAGCAACGGAAATCTGGGCATTCCCGGTTTGTAGCCACCCCCATCCCGTCCAAGGCCGCTCGAAGACCGCATTCAGAAACAGCCTCCACGCGTCAGGGCGGCGCCCCCCCGACATCCGCTCGGCTAGAGCCGTACCACCAAGTCCGAGCTCGTAGTTACCAGACAATACCAAGGCAGACAGGGCGGCAAAGAGCGCTGCCGCCGCCACAAACCAGCCCGTCCGAATCCTGGGCGCCGCGCGTCTCGAGAGTAGCCACCAAAAGCAGGGCGCAGTTCCGTATGCCACCCATGCCAGACGGGATTGAGTCAACGCCGCGCCCGCCGTCAGCAGCGGGACCAGAAGGAGAAGCTTGCCCGCAGGAAGCGCATCTTCCTCATAAAGACGAAGCAATGATGCAAGCCCGAGCAACATGAGCAGGCACAGCATGTTCGACTGGCCCAATTGAGCTACGGGCCGCCCTCCGTAGTGCGGTAGATCCGTCGAGAGGACACCCTCCCAGGGCAGCACTCGAAGCCACTGAAGCAGGGCAATCGGCGTCGATACCACGGCAGCCGCAAGCCAAACGAGGCAAAGCGTGCGAATAAGGGCCCTTCGTCCCTCTGCCTCGACGTTGGATGCGCCGACAATCGCTGCTGCAAATCCCAGCAGGTAACCGCTTACGAGCACCGCGTCAGAGAGAAAGTTGAGGCTGCCCGCGGCCAACTGCGCCCAGGCTGAAACTGCCAGTGACACCGACAGCAACGCGGCCGCCGGCACCCGGTAGCGCTGGGGTCCCGGCTGACCGCCGAAAGTCCAAGCGAAGAGCACAATCAAGGCACATCCGGCCACCCACTCACGCCAGAACGACGGCCACGGCCGTTCGGTGGAAGGCAACAGGTAGCTGGCCGCAAGCAGCACACCACCCAGCGGCAAGAGCGGGCGCATAGTCGATACTTGGGAAAAGAAAAAGTGCGCCTAACGGCGCACTTTCTCAAGCTCGAATTAGAATCAGCGGCAGGAACCCGGGAGGTACTTGGCGATAGTTGCGTTGCCCTGACAACGGAACTGACCTACCTGCGTGCCGCCAATCGAAGCAGCGGTAAGCGCTGCCCCAGCTGAGGTCTGGGGGGTGAGTGTAATCGTCTGCCCAGCTGCAGCGCCCAGGTCCGTGGCGGCCGAGGTCGTGACCGTGATGACGCCGTTCGCGTCCGTAGCAACGGATGCGACGTACTTGGAGGGGTTGGTGGACTCGCAACCCCAGTTGCCAGCGCCAGGTGCGGCGGCGGCGCTGCCCGTCTGGTATACCTCTGCGACCGTCGTACGGCACTGGCTGGTCGCAAGGATGGCCTCCGAGACCTTGGCCTTGATCGTGTAGGTCTGATACGCCGGCAGCGCCACCGCCGCCAGGATGCCGATGATGGCCACGACGATCATCAGTTCGATCAGCGTGAAGCCTTGTTGAACGCGTTTCATGGAGGAACTCCTTGGGTTGAAGGAAACGGGGCTGAGGTGCTCCCTGGATTGCAGGGCCCATGCCAGTCGTTCCCCTGATCTGGCCCGTGAGCTTTCGCACGCGGGGCGACACGATGTGTCACTCTTGGTTGCCGAAAGGCGCGAATGCCGGTTTGCGCCTGCCCGGATTTGTCACCTTGGGTGACGGCGCGTATCCAGGTCCAGGTGTTGGCCGGTGCCCAGCGCCTGGATGGAAACCGCGTTGCCCGCAGCGCCGATTTCCTCCATCACCGCCTGCACTTCTCCCGGCTTGATGTGGGTGATGTAGACCTGCACGCCGTCCTGGGTCAGATGGCGCAGTTCGCGCGCCAGGGTGGCGGGACACAGGTGCCGGCTCAGTTCGGCCACTGCATATTCGTCGTCGCTGAACGCGGTCTCGATGACCAGCGTCGCCACGTCCATGCCGCGCAGGCGCTCCCACAGGGCCGGGTTGGGGCCGGTGTCGCCGGTGTAGACCCAGGCGCCTGCCCCGGGCGGCAGCACCGCGAAGCCGACCGCGGGCACGGTGTGCAGCGCCGGCAGCACCTCGATGCGGTGCGCGCCCAGTGTGAGCACATCCCCGACATCGAAGCGCTCGAAGGCCAGCACCGGCTGTTCCGCGCTGGGCAGGCGCGTGAAGTCGGGCCAGATGACGTTGTTGAAGATGTGCGCCTTGAGCGCCTCGATGGTCGCCCCGAGCGCATGCACCTTGATCGGCGGCCTGCCCGACGCCTTGCGCAGCCGCAGCACGCTGTCGGCCAGCAGGCCGATCGACAGCACATGGTCCAGATGCGAGTGGCTGATCAGGATGTGGTCGATCCTGGCCATCTCCTGCAGCGTCAGGTCGCCGACGCCGCTGCCGGCGTCGATGAGCACGTCATCGCCCAGCAAGAAGGCCGTGGTCCGGCTGCCTGCGGCGATGGACCCGGAGCAACCGAGGACGCGGATGTTCATGAGTGGTGTGGGCAGCGCCCTGGCCAGCGCTGTTCGGTGGAGGCGGCAGCGCCGCTTTCGAGCGCCGTGGTGTCAGGCCTCGATGTTGCAAACCGTTGCCCCGCTCGGCAAGGGCTCAAAGTCGCGGTTTGCGATGGCACGCGCACGGCTGTCTCACGTGCTTCGCGCGGGCGTGAAATGGGTCACGGTTGAGGGAGGGACCCGGCCCTTAAGACAGGCGCTCTGCTGCCGATAGGCGCCGCGTTTTGTCAGCCCTGGATGAACTGCATCTGCGTGCCGGCCAGCTCGATCACGTCACCGTTTTTCAGCGGCACGGATTCGGCGGTGACGGTGGTGCCGTTCACCGTGGGCCGCGTGGCGCCTTCGACGTGAGCGAACACATAGCCGCCCGGGCGCTTGGTGATCGAGGCCACCTGCACGCCGGGCTTGCCGACAGTGGTGACCACCTTGGTCAGGGCCACTTCGCGGCCGGCGGCCGCGCCGTTGAGCACCTTGATCGACGCCGGCTGTACCGGCGCCAGGTTGCCGAAGCCGGAGTTGGCCGGTTGCGGCGCGGTGTGCATGAAGGTCGGCGCCTGGGCGCCGGGCTTCATGATCATGGTCTTTTCGTACTCGTGGCCATCGTCGGCGAAGTACTTGATCTTGTACTTGCCGATCTCGATCGTGTCGTCGTGGGCCAGGAGTTGTTTCTTGACGGCCTTGCCGTTGATGTAGGTGCCGTTGGTGCTGTTCAGGTCTTCGATGAAGACGTCGTTGCCCACCATCTGCAGCACCGCGTGCTCGCCGCTGACGGCGAGGTTGTCGATCACGATGTCGTTGTAAGGGCGACGGCCCAGGGTCGTGCGGTCCTTGGTGATCTGCACTTCCTTGATCACCACGCCATCGAGCGACACCACAAGTTTGCCCATCAGTTGACCTCTTGAAGTCTCCGCCTCTTTGCCTGCCGCTGACGGTCGGGGGCGTCAGCGCCGGAAAGGCCACCACGAGCGCGACACGGGCGTGGGGCCTCCCTGCACGCGCACCAGAACGACCGCAATATTATCCTTTCCGCCTGCGTCATTGGCTGCATCGATCAATGCGGTGCCGGCCTCGGCCACCGAGTCGTGCATCTGCAACACCTGGGCGATGGCTTCATCGTCCAGCATGTCGGACAGCCCGTCCGAGCACAGCAGGTACAAGTCGCCCGGCTGGATCTCGTGCAGGTGCGTCTCGAGCAGCACGGTGTCTTCCACTCCCACCGCGCGGGTGACCAGGTTCTTGTTGGCCGAGAACGCCGCCTGCTCGGGGGTGATGAGGCCGGCGTCGATCTGTTCCTGCAACAGCGAATGGTCGCGCGTGATCTGCGCGAGCTTGCCACCGCGCAGGCGGTAGGCGCGGGAGTCACCCACGTGGCCCACCAGCAGACGGTTGTCGCGGAACACGGCCAGCACCAGCGTCGTGCCCATGCCGGCGTACTGCGGGTTGGAGTTGGCGGCGTTGAAGATCGCGCGGTTGGCGTTGTCCACGCAGATGTCCATCGCGCGGCGCACCTCGGCGTCGGTGGCGCTGGCGCTGGCCTCCTGCAGCCAGCGGCCGAGCTCGGCCTTGATGAACGAGGTGAGCATGCCGCTGGCCACTTCGCCGGCGTTGTAGCCGCCCATGCCGTCGGCCAGCACCGCAAGGCGCGCCGCCTCGTCCACTGCCACCGAGTCTTCGTTGTTGCTGCGCGCTCGGCCCGTGTCCACGGCACTGAAGAACTCGAAGCTCATGGCAGGTGTTGTTGTTCGCGCGGTCCGCAGCTATGGGCGTGTGGCATTGTGCCCCGGAACACCGGCGGCATCGGGAGCGACAGGCTGGGCTTGGCTCCCTGAGACAAGGGGGGCCGGCCCGGGCCAGCCGTCGGCGATGTCGCGCAGCGTCTCGCCCACCGTCCGGCCGTCACCCGGTCGCTCCGCCGGGTGCTTCTGCAGCAGGGCCGCCACCAACCCGGACAACCGCGCCGGCAGATCGGGCCGCAGGCTGTCCAGGGCCAGGGGCGCGGCACGCGCAATCTGCATCAGCAGCTGCCCCATCGACGCAGCCTCGTAAGGCAGGCGGCCGGTGAGCAGCTGGAACAGCATCACACCGAGGGCGTACAGGTCGGCGCGGCCGTCGACGCGCCCGCCGGCCAGTTGTTCGGGCGCCATGAACGAGGGGGTGCCCATCATCACGCCGCTGCGCGAGCGCAGGCCGTCGTCGAGGCGGGCGATGCCGAAGTCGGTGAGCTTCATCTGGTGCCGCGCCAGATCGACCATCACGTTGGCCGGCTTCACGTCGCGGTGCACCACGCCCAGACCATGTGCATACGCCAGCGCCTCGGCCACGCGCGCGGCGATGCGCAAGGCCACCGGCTCCGGCAGCAGGCGCGCGGGGCGCGTGTAGCGCGTGAGATCGCATCCTGTCAGCAGCTCCATCACGATGAACACCCGGCCCTGTGCCTCGCCGGCGCCGTGCACCGCCACGATGTCCGGATGGTGCAGGCCCGACGCGGTCTTGGCTTCCTGCAGGAAGCGTTCGCGCGCCTCGTCGAGGTCGGCGCCTTCGTATTCGCCGGCCAGCGGCAGCACCTTCAGCGCCACGGCCAGTCCGTCGCGCGGGTCGGTGGCCGCATACAGGGCCCCGATGGTGCCGCGCGCCACCAGGCGCTCGATGCGGAAGCCGGCAAACGCCGCGCCCGGTGCGAGGTCACCGTATGAAGAGGATGCTGCCCGCGCCGTCATGGTGGGGCCACGTTAGCATGCGCCGAAGGGGCGCTGCCACCACCGCGGCTTGGGGCTTTCGCGGTGGTGCGAAGGGGGCCTGTGCTCAGGCTTCGGCGCTCTCCGGCCTCCTGGCCTGCCGCAGCGCCAGCCACTTGCCCACCACCAGCACGGCCAGCGCACCGGCCACCCCGGCCGCATAGCGCACCCAGGCCACCGGCTCCGCGGGAGCGCTGGCGTTGGCCGCCTCTGCCAGCGGCAGGTGATGCACGATGGCCGGGTCGCTCACCGCCATGGTGCCGGCAATCCAGCCCAGCAGCATGCCGCCGAGGGTGATGATGACCGGGAAGCGGTCCATCAGCTTGATCACCAGCTGGCTGCCCCACACGATGATGGGAATGCTCACCAGCAGGCCGAAGATGACCAGCGGCATCTGGTGGTCGCCGCCCGCGCCCTGCGCCGCGCCGGCGATGGCGATCACGTTGTCCAGGCTCATCACGAAGTCGGCCACGATCACCGTCTTCACCGCCGCCCAGAGCTTGTCGCTGGCCTGGATGTTGCCGTGTCCCTCGTCGTGCTCGGGCAGCAGCAGCTTGATGCCGATCCACAGCAGCAGCGCGGCGCCCACCAGCTTGAGATAGGGAATCGCCAGCAGCGTGAGCGCGAAGAAGATGAGGATCACGCGCAGCACGATCGCGCCGGCGGTACCCCAGATGATGCCCTGCGTGCGCTGCTTGGGCGGCAGCTGCCGGCAGGCCAGCGCGATGACCACGGCGTTGTCGCCACCGAGCAGGATGTCGATCATGATGATCTGGCCGACCGCAACCCAGAACTCGGGGGTCATGAACTGTTCCATCTGCTTGAGGTCCTTCTTCGTGTGCGCGGGACAGTGTAGGGGCGGGTTTCCCCGCTGTGCGTGCGTGGAATTACGTGCGCTTCAATGAAAAAGGCCGCGCCGAGGCAGCGGCCTTTCGTTCGGCAGCGCGCGGCTGCCGGTTCAGATCAGGCTCTTGAGCAGCTTGCCCATCTCGGACGGGTTGCGCGTGACCTTGAAACCGCACTCTTCCATGATCGCCAGCTTGGCGTCGGCCGTGTCGGCACCGCCGGAGATCAGTGCGCCCGCATGGCCCATGCGCTTGCCCGGGGGCGCGGTCACGCCGGCGATGAAGCCGACCACCGGCTTCTTCATGTTGTCCTTGCACCAACGCGCGGCATCGGCCTCGTCGGGCCCGCCGATCTCGCCGATCATGATCACGGCGTCGGTGTCGGGGTCGTCGTTGAACATGCGCATCACGTCGATGTGCTTCAAGCCGTTGATCGGATCGCCGCCGATGCCCACGGCGCTGCTCTGGCCCAGGCCGATCTCGGTGAGCTGGGCCACGGCTTCGTAGGTCAGCGTGCCGGAGCGCGAGACCACGCCGATGCGGCCCTTCTTGTGGATGTGGCCCGGCATGATGCCGATCTTGATCTCGTCGGGCGTGATGGTGCCGGGGCAGTTGGGGCCCAGCAGCAGCGTGCGCTTGCCGCCGGCGGCCTCCTTGGCCTTCATCTTGTTGCGCACCTCGAGCATGTCGCGGATGGGGATGCCTTCGGTGATGCACACCACCAGGTCGAGGTCGGCTTGCACCGCTTCCCAGATGGCGGCGGCGGCGCCCGCCGGCGGCACGTAGATCACGCTGACGGTGGCACCGGTGTGCGCCTTGGCGTCGTGCACGCTGGCGTAGATGGGAATGCCTTCGAAGTCTTCGCCGGCCTTCTTGGGGTTCACGCCGGCCACGAAGCAGTTCTTGCCGTTGGCGTAGTCACGGCACATGCGGGTGTGGAACTGGCCGGTCTTGCCGGTGATGCCCTGCGTGATGACGCGGGTGTCCTTGTTGATCAGGATGCTCATGGGTCGGGGTTCCTGCGGCGTGCTTCTTACTTGACAGCGGCCACGATCTTCGTGGCGGCTTCGGCCATGGTGTCGGCGCTGATGATGGGCAGGCCGCTTTCGGCCAGCATCTTCTTGCCGAGGTCTTCGTTCGTGCCCTTCATTCGCACGACCAGCGGCACCGACAGGTGCACCGCCTTGCAAGCCGCGATCACGCCCTCGGCGATGGTGTCGCAACGCATGATGCCGCCGAAGATGTTGACCAGGATGCCCTTGACGTTCTTGTTCTTCAGCATGATCTTGAACGCCTCGGTCACCTTCTCGGCCGTGGCGCCGCCGCCCACGTCGAGGAAGTTCGCAGGCTCGCCGCCGAACAGCTTGATGGTGTCCATCGTCGCCATCGCCAGGCCCGCGCCGTTGACCAGGCAGCCGATGTTGCCGTCGAGGCTGATGTAGCTCAGGTCGAACTTGCTGGCTTCGATCTCGGCGGGGTCTTCTTCGTCGAGATCGCGCAGGGCCACGATCTCGGGGTGGCGGAACAGCGCGTTGGAGTCGAAGTTGAACTTCGCGTCCAGCGCCTTGATGTTGCCGTTGCCTTCGAGGATCAGTGGGTTGATCTCCGCGAGGCTGGCGTCGGTGTCCATGTAGGTCTTGTAGAGCTTCTTGAACACGTCGGTCGCCTGCGCCTGGCTGGCGGCGGGCACGCCGATGCCGGCGGCCAACTGATGGGCTTGCTCATCGGTAAGACCGGTCAGCGGATCGACGAAGACCTTGATGATTTTCTCTGGCGTGGCGTGCGCCACTTCCTCGATGTCCATGCCGCCTTCGGAGCTGGCCATCATCGCCACCTTCTGCGTCGCGCGGTCGGTGAGCGCGGCGACGTAGTACTCCTTCTTGATGTCGGCCCCTTCTTCGATCAGCAGGCGGCGCACCTTCTGGCCTTCAGGGCCGGTCTGGTGGGTTTTGAGCTGCATGCCGAGGATCTGACCGGCCAGCGACTTCACCTCGTCGATCGAGCGCGCCAGCTTCACGCCGCCGCCCTTGCCGCGGCCCCCTGCGTGGATCTGTGCCTTGACGACCCAGACGCTGCCGCCCAGCTTTTGCGCGGCTTCCACCGCCTCCTGGACGGTGAAGGCCGGATAACCGCGCGGCACCGGCACGCCGAACTGGCGCAGGATTTCCTTGCCTTGGTACTCGTGAATCTTCATGGGTCGGACAGTGTGAGAAGAAAAGGGAACGGTCAGGCAGCGCCCGCCACGCACGGCGCGCATGGTGCACCGGCCCACGCCGGCCGGCGCAGTGGAGATTGCGTAGGCGAGGAAGAAGAGGCCGCAGAGGCGCCGCCCCGCACGTCGCGAAACGGACGTGCCCGCAGCAGTCGCTGTTGAGCGGCGGGATGGAGGGGCATGGCAGGCCGTGAAAGGCGGCTGGCGCCTGGGCGGTTTCAGCCGGTTTCGGGAACGGCGGACTTTAGCATGCTGCACCGCCGCAAGCCTGACAGCGCGCTGTCTGCCGGCTGTCGCGCGGCCGGCGCCTCGTGCACGCAATGAAACTCAATCGTCCGCGTCACAGGCGTTCACCACCTTGCGCACCACGTCGGACGAGAAGCCGCGCTGCGCCAGAAAGCGCATCTGGCGTGCCCGCTCCTGCGCGTCGGCGGCGGGTGCCCCGAACTTGCGCTGCCACACGGCGCGGGCCCGGGCCAGCTCGGACTCGCGCAGTTGCCGGGCCGTGGATTCGTCGGGCGCAAGTCCGTGCTGCGCCAGCTCCTGCCGGATGCGCTGGTTGCCGTACCGGGCGGCACGCGCCTGCACCCGGCTTTCGACGAACCGGGCCTCGGAAAGATAGCGATGCTGCTGCAGCCAGTCGAGCAGTTGCTCGACGCAGCGCTCGGCGTCCGCGCAGCCGGCGGGCGTATCGGGTTGCTGGGCCGCGGCATCGACGGCGGCCAGCCGCTGCGCGGCTTCGGCGCGCGCCACCCGCAGCAGCTTGCGCCGTAACTCGGCGCGGCTGTGCTCGCGCTGCGCCAGCCACTGCAGCGCACGCGCCTTCAGAGAAAGCCGCTCGCGAGGCATGACGGCGGGGCCGGGGCGGCAACGTGCCGCCTCCTGCAGGACGCTGGCTTATTCGGACGCCGCGGCGCCGCCGGGCAGCGCCGGGATGCCCACGGCCTCGCGGACCTTGTTTTCGATTTCCACCGCCACCTCGGGGTTCTCGCGCAAGAACTCGCGGGCGTTGTCCTTGCCCTGGCCGATCTTCTCGCCGTTGTAGGCGTACCAGGCGCCGGACTTCTCAAGGATCTTGTTGGCCACGCCCATGTCGATGATCTCGCCCTCGCGGCTGATGCCCTCGCCGTAGAGGATGTCGAACTCCGCCGTCTTGAACGGGGGGCTGACCTTGTTCTTGACCACCTTGACCTTGGTCTCGCTGCCGATGACTTCTTCGCCCTTCTTGATGCTGCCGGTGCGGCGGATGTCCAGACGCACCGAGGCGTAGAACTTCAGCGCGTTGCCGCCGGTGGTGGTTTCGGGGTTGCCGAACATCACGCCGATCTTCATGCGGATCTGGTTGATGAAGATGACCGTGCAGTTGGTCTTCTTGATGGTGGCGGTGAGCTTGCGCAGGGCCTGGCTCATGAGCCGCGCCTGCAGGCCGGGCAGGGAATCGCCCATTTCGCCCTCGAGCTCGGCCTTGGGGGTGAGCGCGGCCACGGAGTCGATGACGATCAGGTCGACCGAGCCGGAGCGCACCAGCGCATCGACGATCTCCAGCGCCTGTTCGCCGGTGTCGGGCTGGGAGATCAGCAGGTCTTGCAGGTTGACGCCCAGCTTCTGCGCGTATTGCACGTCGAGCGCGTGCTCGGCGTCGATGAAGGCGCACACGCCCTGCTGCTTCTGCATTTCGGCGATGACCTGCAGCGTGAGGGTGGTCTTGCCGGACGACTCGGGGCCGAAGATCTCGATCACGCGGCCGCGCGGCAGGCCGCCGACGCCCAGCGCGATGTCCAGCCCCAGCGAGCCGGTGGAGACGACCTGGATGTCCTCGATCTTCTCGCCCTCGCCCAGGCGCATGATCGAGCCCTTGCCGAACTGCTTTTCGATCTGGGCCAGCGCGGCCTGCAGGGCCTTGGCCTTTTCGGTGTTCAGGGCTTTGACGGGTGCGTCCATTTGCGATATCTCCGGGTGACTTGGCGCGCATTATGGCAGAGTGGCTGGATATTCGTACAGTGATTTTGCCGGGGCTGCCGGACCCGAATCCCTAGAATCGAAACGCTGGCCGAACCGCAGAGTTCAAGAAGGAGACAAGGGCATGCGCATCCTCATTGCCGAAGATGACCAGGTGCTGGCCGACGGCCTGCTGCGCTCGCTGCGCAATGCCGGCTACGCGGTGGACCAGGTCGGCAGCGGCAGCGAGGCGGACGCCGCGCTGTCCTCGCATGAATTCGACCTCGTGATCCTCGACCTGGGGCTGCCCAAGCTGCACGGGCTGGAGGTGCTGCGCAAGCTGCGCGCGCGCGGTTCGGCGGTGCCGGTGCTGATCCTCACGGCGGCCGACAGCGTGGAACAGCGCGTCAAGGGCCTGGACCTGGGCGCCGACGACTACATGGCCAAGCCGTTCTCGCTGCAGGAACTGGAGGCGCGGGTGCGCGCCCTCACGCGGCGCGGCCTCGGCACCGCCTCCAGCATCATCCGCCACGGGCCGCTGACCTTCGACGCCACCGGGCGCGTGGCCTACATCAACGACCAGATGATCGACCTTTCGGCGCGCGAGCTCAGCCTGCTCGAGGTGTTGCTGCAGCGCGCGGGCCGGCTGGTGAGCAAGGACCAGCTGGTCGAGCGCCTGTGCGAGTGGGGCGAAGAGGTGAGCAACAACGCGATCGAGGTCTACATCCACCGCCTGCGCAAGAAGATCGAGCAGGGCCCGATCCGCATCGCGACCGTGCGCGGGCTGGGCTACTGCCTGGAGAAGGTCCCGAGTGGATAGGGCTGCGCCCCTGCCTGAGAAGGCCCCGCCCCTACCGCCTTCGGTGGCCCCCTCGAGGGGGCAACACGAGCGGACCGGCAAAGCCGGGTCCGCCGTGTTCGCTGGGAAGCCGTCGGCTCCGTTGACCCCGCGCGAGCAGCGCTCGCTGTTCGGCGAGATCCTGGACTGGATGCTGGCGCCGCTGCTGCTGCTATGGCCGATGAGCGTGGCGCTCACCTGGCTGGTGGCACAGGGCATCGCCAGCAGGCCCTATGACCGCGAGCTGGGCGAGATGGCGCGTGCCGTCGCGCGCCGCGTGGTGGTGGTCGAGCAGCCGGCGGGGCCTTCGGTGCGGCGCGTGGTGAACGTGCGCACGCCGGAGCTGGTGACCGACCTGCTGCGCTCGGATGACACCGACCAGCTGCACTACCAGGTGCTGGGCCTGCGCGGCGAGCTGGTCAGCGGCGAGCGCCAGCTGCCGGTGCCGGAGGACGAGCGCCCCGCGGCGGGCAGCGAGCTGCGCTTTCGCGACGACACGGTGCATGGCGAGTCGGTGCGCGTGGCCTACCTGTGGCTGCCGCAAAGCGCCGCGCCGGGCGAGACGCCGCCGCTGGTGCAGGTGGCCGAGACGCTGGACCGGCGCTCGCGCCTGGCCACCGAGATCATCAAGGGCGTGATCCTGCCGCAGTTCGTGATCCTGCCGCTGGCGGTGCTGCTGGTGTGGCTGGCGCTGGCGCGCGGCATCGCGCCGCTCAATGAGCTGCAGCACCGCATCCGCCAGCGCCAGAGCCACGACCTGAGCCCGATCGACGAGCGCAATGCGCCGGAGGAGGTGGCGCCGCTGGTGCGCGCCATCAACGACCTGCTGGCGCGGCTGGACCAGTCGATGGCGCAGCAGAAGTACTTCCTGGCCGATGCGGCCCACCAGCTGAAGACGCCGCTGGCCGGCCTGCGCACCCAGGCCGAGCTGGCGCAGCAGGAGATCGACGCCGGCCGGCAGGACCCGCAGGCGCTCAAGCGCTCGCTGCAGCAGATCGCGCGCTCGAGCCAGCGCGCCGCGCACATGGTCAACCAGTTGCTGGCGCTGGCGCGCGCCGAAGACAACGAACAGGCGCGACGCCGCCAGGAGGTGCCGCTGGTGCGCTTGGCCACCGAGACGGTGCGCGACTTCGTGCCGCGCGCGCTGGACAAGCGCATCGACCTCGGCTACGAAGGCCCGGAGCGCGACGACCCGCGGCTGCACCTGTTCGGCCAGCCGGTGCTGGTGCGCGAGCTGGTGCGCAACCTGGTGGACAACGCGCTGCAGTACACGCCCTCGGGCGGCACGGTCACGGTGCGCGTGCTGCCCGATCCGTTCGGCCAGGTGATCGTGCTGCAGGTCGAAGACTCGGGCCCCGGCATCCCCGAGGCCGAGCGCGAGCTGGTGTTCCAGCCCTTCTACCGCGCGCTGGGCACCAACGTGGACGGCAGCGGCCTCGGGCTGGCGATCGTGCGCGAGATCGCGCAGCGCCACGGCGCGGAGATCGTGGTGGAGGATGCGCAGCCGCGCGCCGCCAACGGCCAGCCCGGCACCCGCGTCATCGTGCGTTTCCGCACCGACGGCACGTCGGGCGCATAGCGCGCGCCCACGGCGAGCGCGCTATGCGCCGCCGCCTTCGAGCAGCCAGCGGTACAGCGCCGAGTCGTCCTCCAGCGCATGGCCGGCCGCGCAAAACGCCGCGAAGCGCTGCCGCGCCGGCTCGCCCAGGGTCAGCGCGATCCCCGCCGCCGCGGCCATGTCGCAGGCCAGTGCGCTGTCCTTGGCGAGCAGGGCAGCGTGCGCATGCGGCGTGGGGTCGCCTTGCAGCGCCCGGCGCAGGCGGTCGGAGGCGATCCAGCTCTGGCCGCTGGAGGCTTCGATCACCTCCAGCGTGCGGGCGGGGTCCAGGCCCAGCCGCGCGGCCAGCGCCAGCGCTTCGGCGGCCCCTGCCAGCTGGACGGCCGCCAGCAGGTTGTTGACCAGCTTGGTGCGCGCGCCGTCGCCGATGCGCGGGCCGAGCCGGACCAGGCGCGACGACAGCGTGCGCAGCAGCGCCTCGTGCCGCGCGAACACCGCGTCGTCGCAGGCCACCATGAGGCTCATGCTGCCGTCGCGCGCACGGACCGGTCCGCCGGACATCGGCGCATCGAGCGTGGCCACGCCCTGCTGCGCCAGGCGCTCGGCAAAGCGCTCGGTATCGCTCGGCGCGATGGTGGGGCACAGCACCACCGCCAGCCCCACGCGGGCCGCGGCCGCCACGCCGTCGGCGCCGAACAGCACGGCTTCGGTCTGGGCGCCATCGACCACGGCGACGATCACGCACTCGCTCACGGCGGCCAGCTGCGCCGGCGTGGGTGCGGTGCGTGCCCCGTGCTGCAGCGCCAGCGCCTCGCGCCCGGCATCGAGGTCGCGCACGCACACCTCGTAGCCCGCATCGAGCAGCCGCCGTGCGATGGGCAGCCCCATGTTGCCGATGCCGACGATGCCGATGCGGCGTGGGCCCGTGCTCATGTCTGCATCAACCTGCGGCTGCGCGCGATCGACATCAGCATGCCCAGCCCCAGCCCCAGCGTCACCATGGCCGTGCCGCCATAGCTGATGAACGGCAGCGGGATGCCCACCACCGGCAGGATGCCGCTGACCATGCCCATGTTGACGAAGGCATAGGTGAAGAAGCTCAGCGTGATGGCACCGGCCAGCAGGCGCGAGAACAGCATCGGCGCTTCGGCGGCGATGGCCAGCCCGCGGAAGATCAGGAAGACGAAAGCGAACAGCAGCGCCAGCACGCCGACGAAGCCGAACTCCTCGGAGAAGGCGGCGAAGATGAAGTCGGTGGTGCGCTCGGGAATGAACTCCAGGTGGGTCTGCGTGCCCTTCATGAAGCCCTTGCCGGTGAAGCCGCCCGAGCCGATGGCGATCATGCCCTGGATGATGTGGAAGCCCTTGCCCAGCGGGTCGGTCGTGGGGTCGAGCAGCGTGCACACGCGGTGCTTCTGGTATTCGCGCAGCAAGGGCCACTGCACGTCGGGCTGGCAGATGCTGGAGCCGGCCGCCACCAGCGCGCCGATGCCCACTGCGCCGACCAGCAGCACCGGCAGGATGAGCCGCCACGACAGCCCGGCGAAGAAGATGACGTAGAAGCCGCCCGAGAACACGAGGATCGCCGTGCCCAGGTCGGGCTGCTTGACGATCAGCCCGACCGGCAGCGCCAGCAGCAGGCCCGCCACGGTGAAATCCGGCCCGCGCAACTGTCCTTCGCGGCGCTGGAACCACCAGGCCAGCATCAACGGCATCGCGATCTTCAGGATCTCGGAAGGCTGGATCACCACGCCCACGTTGAGCCAGCGGGTGGCGCCCTTCTTGGTGATGCCGAACAGCGCGGTGGCGATCAGCAGCGCCACCCCCAGCGTGTACAGCGGCACGGCCAAGGCCATCAGGCGCTGCGGCGGCACCTGCGCCACGAGAAACATCACGCCGGCGGCCAGCAGCATGTTGCGCAAGTGATCGGGAAAGCGCGTGCCCGAGTCGTAGCCGGCCGAGTACATGGTGACCAGGCCCATGCCGCACAGCAGCAGCACGGCCAGCCCCAGCACCGGGTCGAAGCCGCTGAACACCGGCTTCACGCGCTGCCACAGCGTCGGCTTGTTGACCACGGTGCTCATCGACGCCTCCTACGGCAAGACACGGCTGGCCGCCACTTCGGGTGCGGAGGCCGCCAGCGCGGCCGACGCTGCCTGCGCTGCGGGCACAGGCGGTTTCACCGGCGCGGTGGCCTTGCCGGCTTGCACTGCGGCGATGTCTTCCGGCGTCGGGTACAGCCCCATCAGCCAGTAGTCGAACACGCGGCGCGCGATCGGGGCGGCCGATTGCGCACCGAAGCCGGCGTTCTCGACGATCAGCGCGAGCGCGATGCGCGGGTTCTCGGCGGGGGCATAGGCCATGTAGAGGGCGTGGTCGCGCAGGTGCTCCGCGAGCTTGCTCGCGTCGTACTTTTCGTTCGCCTTGATGCCCACCACCTGCGCCGTGCCGGTCTTGCCCGCCGACACGTAGCCGGCGCCCATGAAGGCGCGCGCGGAGGTGCCTTCCTTGTTCACGCCCACCAGCGCGTTGGTGACCACGGCCACATGCTCAGGCTTGAGCTTCACCGGCTCCAGCGGCGTGGCGGCGATCTTGCGCGCGCTGCCGTCGATCACGTCGACCACCTCCTTCACCAGGTGGGGCTTCCAACGCGTGCCGCCGGAGGCCAGCGTGGCGGTGGCCAGCGCCATCTGCAGCACGGTGAAGCTGTTGTAACCCTGGCCGATGCCCAGCGAGATGGTCTCGCCGGCATACCAGCGCTGCTGCTCGGGCTTGCGGTAGGCGCGCCGCTTCCATTCGGTGGACGGCAGGATGCCGCGCGACTCGCCGCGGATGTCGATGCCGGTGATCTGGCCGAAGCCGAAGGGCGCCATCTGCTGCGCCATCAGGTCCACGCCCATGTCGTTGGCGAGGATGTAGTAGTAGGTGTCGCAGGAATGCACGATCGAGCGGTACATGTCCACCACGCCGTGGCCGCCCTCCTTGTCGTCGCGGAACTTGTGGTTGCCGAACCAGAAGTAGCCGGGGTCCGAGATGGCCTGCTGCGGAGTGCGCTTGCCGGTGTTCAGCGCGGCCAGCGCCATGAAGGGCTTGTAGGTCGAGCCCGGCGGGTACAGGCCGTTGAGCGCGCGGTTGAGCAGCGGCTTGTCGATCGACTCGTTGAGCTCCTTCCACGACTCGACGTCGATGCCGTCGACGAACAGGTTGGGGTCGAAGGTGGGCTTGCTCACGAAGGCCAGCACCTCGCCGGTGCGCGGGTCCATGGCCACCAGCGCGCCGCGCCGCTCGCCATAGAGCTGCTCGACCATGCGCTGCAGCTGGATGTCGATGGACAGGCGCACGGTGTTGCCCGGCGTGGCCGGACTGGACTTCAGGCGCCGCACCGCGCGGCCGCCGGCGCTGGTCTCCACCTCCTCGAAGCCGGTGATGCCGTGCAGGTCGCGCTCGTAGTTCTGCTCGATGCCCAGCTTGCCGATGTAGTCGGTGCCGCGGTAGTTGGCCCGCACCTCGTCGGACTCTTCCTCCAGCGCCTCCTCCTCCTTGGCATTGATGCGGCCGATGTAGCCCAGCACGTGGCTGGCCAGCTCTCCGAAGGGGTAGTGGCGGAACAGCCGCGCCTTGATCTCCACGCCCGGAAAACGGAAGCGCTGCGCGGTGAAGCGCGCCACCTCCTCGTCGGACAGCTTGGTGCGGATGGGCAGCGACTCGAAGCTCTTGGACTCCTCCAGCAGCTTGCGGAAGCGCCGGCGGTCGCGCAACTCGATGCTCACGATGCCGGCCAGGTCGTCGACCACGGCCTCGATCGGGCGGTCGAGCTTGGACGGCGTGATCTCCAGCGTGTAGGCCGAATAGTTGTTGGCGAGCACCACGCCGTTGCGGTCGACGATCAGACCACGGTTGGGCACGATGGGCACCACCGAAATGCGGTTGTTCTCGGCGCGCACCGAAAACTCGTCGTGCTTCAGGATCTGCAGGTGCACCAGCCGCAGCGTCAGCAGGCCGAAGGCAAACAGCACGAAAGCCGCGGCCGCGAACAGGCGCAGCCTGAACCGCGACAGTTCCCGCTCGACATTTTTCAGCTCGGTCATCTACAGCGGGCGTTGTTCGTCGCGGTCGGGCGGGCGGCGCTGCGGCGCCAGCAGCAGCCAGTTGGCCACCGGCCACAGCAGCGCCTCGAACAGCGGCGCCAGCAGCAGGCTCCAGCCGGGGAACATGTCGCCCGCCAGCAGGCGCACCAGCGTGGCGACCAGGTGTGCGCCGGCGAACAGCGGCAGCAGCTGCAACGCCTGCGAGGGCACGCTGAACCAGAGCAGCCGGCGGTGCAGGGTGATCGACAGGAACACCAGCAGCGTGTAGCTCAGCGCATGCTGGCCCAGCAACGCGCTGTGGTGCACGTCCATCAGCAGCCCGAACACGAAGGCCGCGCCCACGCCCACGCGCAGCGGCTGGTGCACGCTCCAGAACACCAGCGCCACCGCCAGGAAGTCGGGCATCGCCGGCACCCGGCCGAACGGCACCAGGTTGAGCATGAAGGCCACGAGCAGCGTGAACCACATGTACACCGGGTTCAGCGGCAGCAGCAGCTGCCCGGTGCCGCGCGGCATGATCATCGCGACGCTCCCGTCGCGGGCCGCGCCGCCGCCTTGCGCGGCGCTGAGCCCGCCGCTTGCGGCGACGCAGCGGCCTCGCTTTCGGGCCGCTGGGGCATCTGCAGGTTCAGCGGCTCCAGCACCAACACATGGCGCACGGCGTCCGGGTTGGCGGTGGGCTGCAGCCGGATGCGCGCAAAGCCCGAATCAGCCTTGCGGTCCACCAGGCTCACCCTGGCCACCGGCAGGCCGGCCGGGTACACCGCATCCACGCCCGAGGTGGTGAGCAGGTCACCGGGCTGCACGTCGGCATTGCTGGCCACGAAACGCAGCTCCAGCCCGCCGCCCAGCGCCGTGCCGAAGGCCACGCTGCGCTGCTGCGTGCGGCTGTTGAGCACCGGAATCGCGGCGTCCTTGTCGGTGAGCAGCGACACCTCGGCGTTCATCGGGAACACCCGCGTCACCTGCCCCAGCACTCCGGCTTCGTTGACCACCGGCGAACCCAGCGCCACGCCGTGCAGCGCGCCGCGGTCCAGCACCACCTTGCGCGAGAACGGGTCCGGGGCTTCGTAGAGCACTTCGGCGCTGACCGAGCGCACCTGCAACGCGGGCCGCAGTTCGAGCAGCGCGCGCAGACGGGCGTTCTCGCTGGTCAGCTGGTCCACGCGGGCCGAACGCTCGGCCTGCGCGGCCAGCTGGCGCCGGGCCTCGTCTTCCGACGCCAGCGCGCGCGACAAGCCTTGCAGGTAGCCGGCGCCGCCGGACCACATCTCCAGCGGCACGCGCAGCGTGCGCTCCACCGGATGGAGCACGGTGGCGATGGCCGCGCGCAGCGGCACCGCCAGCTTGAAGCGGGTGTCGGCCACCATCAGGAACACCGCCAGCGCCGAGAAGAACACGAGCTTGCTGAAGGCCGAAGGGCCCTGGCGGAAGAATGGCGGCGGGTTGCGGTCGAGGGTGCCGAGCGGCATGGGGCGGCGGCTTCAAGGACAACGAGCCGGCGCCTGGTTCAGGGGCCGGCTCTGCGCAGGACTCATTCGGTCATTCGGACGTGAAAATGGAACCGAGGCGTTCCATGCGCTCCAGCGCCATGCCGCAGCCGCGCACCACGCAGGTCAGCGGGTCTTCGGCGACCAGCACCGGAAGGCCGGTTTCCTCGGCCAGCAAGCGGTCGAGGTCGCGCAACAGGCCACCACCGCCGGTGAGCATCATCCCACGCTCGGCGATGTCGGCGCCCAGTTCCGGGGGCGTCTGCTCCAGGGCATTTTTCACGGCGGAGACGATCTGGTTCAGCGGATCGGTCAGCGCCTCCAGCACCTCGTTGCTGGAGATGGTGAACGCACGCGGCACGCCTTCGCTGAGGTTGCGGCCCTTGACCTCCATCTCGCGCACCTCGCTGCCCGGGAAGGCGCTGCCGATGCCGACCTTGATGGCCTCGGCGGTCTGCTCGCCGATCAGCATGCCGTAGTTGCGGCGGATGTAGTTGATGATGGCCTCGTCGAACTTGTCGCCGCCCACGCGCACGCTGCCCTTGTAGACCATGCCGCCGAGCGACACGACGCCCACCTCGGTGGTGCCGCCGCCGATGTCGACCACCATCGAGCCCGAGGCCTCGCTCACCGGCAGGCCGGCGCCGATGGCCGCGGCCATCGGTTCCTCGATCAGGTAGACGGCGGATGCGCCCGCAGCCTCGGCTGCGTCCTTGATGGCGCGGCGCTCCACCTGGGTGGAGCCGCAGGGCACGCAGATGATGATGCGCGGGCTCGGGGTGAGCAGGCTGCGCGGGTGCACCATCTTGATGAACTGCTTGATCATCTGCTCGGTGATCACGAAGTCGGCGATCACGCCGTCTTTCATCGGGCGGATGGCTTCGATGTTGCCCGGCACCTTGCCGAGCATGGCCTTGGCTTCGGCGCCGACGGCCTGGATGACCTTCTTGCCGTTGGGCCCGCCTTCGTGGCGGATGGCCACGACCGAAGGCTCGTCGAGCACGATGCCTTTGCCACGCACGTAGATCAGCGTGTTGGCGGTGCCCAGGTCGATCGCGAGATCGGTCGAGAAGTAGCGACGCAGGGATCCGAACATGGTGTTGTGTTGGGCGAGGCGCTCGTCTTCAGGGGGCAACGCGCGCCGGAGTTTGTGTTCGAGCGGGCACAAAAATCCTCCGGCTTGGGGCTGCTCGTGCAACGCACACCGCGCAGCCCACCGGAGGGTTGTGGATAACCAGAGATAATACCCGATCACCCCCGGTTCCCACCCTCTTCGGGAACCCTTGAAACCCGCGAATTCCGGGCCTTTCGGCCCCATTTCCAGATGGCTCTGAGCTCCGAAGACGTGAGCCGCATCGCCCACTTGGCGCGGCTCGAACTGCAACCCGAGGAACAAGCCGTGATGCTGCAGCAGCTCAACGGCTTCTTCGGCATCGTCGAGCGCATGCGCGCGGTGGACACCAGCGGCGTGGAGCCGCTGTACACCCCGCTGTCGGCCGTGCAGGAAGTCGTCTTGCGGCTGCGCGAGGACGCGGTCACCGAGGCCAACGAGCGCGAGCTGAACCAGCGCAGCGCGCCCGCCGTCGAAGACGGGCTGTTCCTCGTGCCGAAGGTGATCGAATGAGCCGCGCGCTGCACGACCTGGGCGTGGCCGAGCTCGCCCGCGCGCTCGCGGCCAAGGCCGTTTCGAGCGCCGAACTCACGCAACACCTGCTTGCACGGATTGCGAAGCACGAACACCTTGGCGCCTTCCTCGCCGTGGACGCCGATCGCGCGATGGACGCGGCCCGCGCGGCCGACACACGCCGCGCCAGCAGCGATGCCGCCGCGCTGCTGGGCGTGCCGCTGGCGCACAAGGACATCTTCGTCACCCGCGACCAGCCCACCACCGCCGGCTCGAAGATGCTGGCCGGCTACCTCAGCCCCTTCGACGCCACCGTGGTGCAACGGCTGGCCGCCGCCGGCACGGTGTCGCTGGGCAAGCTCAATTGCGACGAGTTCGCGATGGGCTCGACCAACGAGAACTCGGCCTACGGCCCGGTGCGCAACCCCTGGGACACCGGCCGGGTGCCCGGCGGCTCCTCCGGCGGCTCGGCCGCCGCCGTGGCGGCCCGCCTGCTGCCCGCGGCCACCGGCACCGACACCGGCGGCTCGATCCGCCAGCCGGCCAGCTTTTGCGGCATCACCGGCATCAAGCCCACCTACGGCGTGTGCTCGCGCTACGGGATGATCGCCTTCGCCTCCAGCCTGGACCAGGCCGGACCGATGGCGCGCAGCGCCGAAGACTGCGCACTGCTGCTGTCGGCGATGAGCGGCTTCGACGAACGCGACGCCACCAGCGCCGAGCGGCCGCCGCAGGACTTTCACCAGCAGATGCTGCAGCCGCGTGCAGGCGCCAGCGCCGCCCGGCCGCTGCAAGGGCTGCGCATCGGCCTGCCGAAGGAATTTTTCCCTGCTGCGCTGGCGGCCGACGTGCACGGCGCGCTGCGCGCCGCGCTGACGGAGCTTGAAAAGCTGGGCGCGACGCTGGTGGACCTGAGCCTGCCGCGCACCGAGCTGTCGATCCCGGTGTACTACATCATCGCCCCGGCCGAGGCCAGCTCGAACCTGAGCCGCTTCGACGGCGTGCGCTACGGGCATCGCGCGGCGAAATACACCGACCTGCTGGACATGTACAAGAAGACGCGCGCCGAAGGCTTCGGCCCCGAGGTGAAGCGCCGCATCATGATCGGCACCTACGTGTTGAGCCACGGCTACTACGACGCCTACTACCTGCAGGCGCAAAAGCTGCGCCGCATGATCGCCGACGACTTCCAGGCCTGCTTCCGGCAGTGCGACTTGATCGCCGGACCGGTGGCGCCCTCGGTGGCGTGGAAGCTGGGCGAACAGGGCGACGACCCGGTGAAGGCCTACCTCGCCGACATCTTCACGCTGCCCGGCAGCCTGGCCGGCCTGCCCGGCATGAGCATTCCCGCCGGTTTCGGCGAAGGCGGCATGCCGGTGGGCCTGCAGCTGCTGGGCAACTACTTCCAGGAAGCCGAGCTGCTGCGCGCGGCCCACGCCTTCCAGCAAGCCACCGACTGGCACCAACGAGCACCCGCCAGCCTATGAGCACACCTTCTCCCCTGGTGCGCGGCTACGAGGTCGTGATCGGCTTCGAGACGCACGCGCAGCTTTCGACCCAAAGCAAGATCTTCAGCGGCGCGGCCACCGCCTTCGGCGCCGCGCCCAACACCCAGGCTTCGCCCGTGGACCTGGCGCTGCCCGGCACGCTGCCGGTGCTCAACCGCGGCGCGGTGGAGCGCGCCATCCGCTTCGGCCTGGCCGTGGGCGCCAAGGTGGCTCGCCAGTCGATCTTCGCGCGCAAGAACTACTTCTACCCCGACCTGCCCAAGGGCTACCAGATCAGCCAGTACGAGATCCCGGTGGTGCAAGGCGGCACGATCGAGTTCCTGCTCGACGGCCAGCCGCGCAGCGTGCGCCTCACGCGCGCCCACCTGGAAGAAGACGCCGGCAAGTCGCTGCATGAGGACTACCACGGCCTGACCGGCATCGACCTCAACCGCGCCGGCACGCCGCTGCTGGAGATCGTGTCCGAGCCCGACATGCGCTCCTCGGCGGAAGCCGTGGAGTACGCGAAGGCGCTGCATGCGCTGGTGGTGTGGCTGGGCATCTGCGACGGCAACATGCAGGAGGGCAGCTTCCGCTGCGACGCCAACGTGTCGGTGCGCAAGCCGGGCCAGCCCTTCGGCACGCGGCGCGAGATCAAGAACCTCAACAGCTTCCGCTTCCTGCAGCAGGCGATCGACTTCGAGGTGCAGTGGCAGATCGACCAGATCGAGGACGGCCTCGCGATCGAGCAGGCCACGGTGCTGTTCAGCCCCGACACCGGCGAGACGCGGGCCATGCGCAGCAAGGAAGACGCGCACGACTACCGCTACTTCCCCGACCCCGACCTGCCGCCGCTGGTGATCGCGCCCGAATGGGTGGAGCGGGTGAAGGCTGAAATGCCGGAACTGCCGCGCGTGATGGCCGAGCGCTTCCAGCGCGACGACGGGCTGCCGGCCTACGACGCGGCGATGATGACGCAAAGCCTGGGCTTCGCGCGCTTCTACGAGGCGGTCAAGGCCGCCGGCGCGCCGGCCAAGCTGGCGGCCAACTGGTTGATGGGCGAGGTGTCGCGGCGGCTCAATGCCGAGGGGCGTGAGATCGGAGACGGCCCCGTCCAGCCCACGACGCTGGCCGCGCTGATCGGCCGCATCGTCGACGGCACGGTGTCCAACAACGGCGCCAAGCAGGTGTTCGATGCCCTGTGGAGCGGCGAAGGCACGGACGTCGATGCGGTCATCGAGGCCAAGGGCCTGAAGCAGATGAACGACACCGGCGCCCTCGAAGCCATCGTCGACGAGGTGCTCGCCGCCAACCAGAAGTCGGTGGACGAGTTCCGCGCGGGCAAGGACAAGGCCTTCAACGCGCTGGTGGGCCAGGTCATGAAGGCCAGCAAGGGCAAGGCCAACCCGGCCCAGGCCAGCGAGCTGCTGAAGAAGAAGCTGGGTTAAGGCTTGCCGGTCCTGGCGCCGCCGCGAGCCGTGCCGTCGGCCACCGTGCCCGGCGCCGCGCCGGCCCACAGCTTCTTCAGCCGCGAGAGCTCGGCGTCGTACAGCCGGTTGATGCGCTCCAGCTCGGCCTGCTGGTTCTGGATGGCCGAACGCTGGGCGTCCACCGCGGCGTCGTTGGCATCGAGCTGTTGCTTCAGCTTGGGCGGCAAGGCCTTGCCCTTGTAGAACTCGGCCTCCTGCAGCAGCGGCTTGCGCTCCGCCGCCAGCTCCTCCATGCGCTTTTCGGAGGCTTTCATCGCCAGGCGCACCGTGTCGAGCGCCGCCTCGCGCGCCTTGGTGTGCGAAGACTCGTCCGGGTAGCGCGCCACGAGGTGGCGGTCGCGCCGCACGGCGTCCAGCTGCGCCAGGCGGTCCAGCTCGGCCTTGCGCTCGCGTGCCTCCTTCTCGGCGCGCTCGTCGGCGGTGAGCACCGGGGGGATCACCTGCTTGAGCGAACCGTCGCGGTTGAGCAGGCGCTGCTCGCGCGCGGTGCACTCGGGAATGGGACGGTCAGACGTGACCTTGCGGCCGTCGGGCGTGACGCAGGTGTAGATGCCGCCCACCGAAGCGCCGGGCTGCGCCGCGAGCACCGCGCCAGCCGCCAGCAGGCCCAAGGCGCCGCCTTGCACTGCAACAATAAGACGATCACGCCTGCGCGGTGTGCGCATTCAGACTCCGTAACGTTCCCGGTAGGCGGCGACGCCGGCGGCGTGCGCGAGCAAGGCCGGGTCGCTGTTGGAACGCAGATACTGCAACAAATCTGCCAGGGTGGCGATGGCGACGACGTTTAAGCCGAGCGTGCGGGTTACGTATTGCACGGCCGACCAGGGTGCGTCGGCCCCGTTTTCAGTGGCCTTCTCCTGGCGGTCGAGCGCAATCGCCACGCCGCAGGGCGTGGCGCCGGCGGCCTGGATCATGGCGATGGACTCGCGCACCGAGGTGCCGGCGCTGATGACGTCGTCGACGATCAGCACCCGGCCCTGGACCGGGGCGCCCACCAGCGTGCCGCCCTCGCCGTGGTCCTTGGCCTCCTTGCGGTTGTAGGCGTAGGGCACGTTGCGCCCCAGGCGCGCCAGCTCGATGGCCACCGCGGCGGCCAGCGTGATGCCCTTGTAGGCCGGGCCGAACAGCATGTCGAACGGCAGGCCCGAAGCCAGCAGGCGCCGTGCATAGAATTCCGCCAGGCGCTGCAGCTTGGCGCCGTCGTCGAACAGGCCGGCGTTGAAGAAGTAGGGCGAAAGCCGCCCGGCCTTGGTCTTGAATTCCCCGAAGCGCAGCACGCCGGATTCCACGGAGAACTTGACGAACTCCTGGGCCAGCGTGTCGGTGGTCGTGCTCATTTGCGAAAGGTTCCGAGGCTGTGTTCCGGCTCGTCACGCTCAACTTGAACGGTATCCGCTCGGCCGTGAACAAGGGGCTGCTGCCCTGGGTGGAAAGCGTGCGCGCCGATTGTATGGGCGTGCAAGAGATCAAGGCCCAGGCCACCGACGTGCACGGCCGCTTCGAGCACATCGCGGGGCTGAAGGGGCATTTCCACTACGCGCAGAAAAAAGGCTACTCGGGCGTGGCCGTCTATGCCAGGAAGGAGCCCAGCGACGTGGTCATCGGCTTCGGGGTGCCGGAATTTGACGACGAAGGGCGTTATGTGGAGACGCGTTTTGACACCCCGCACCGGCGCCTCTCGATCATCAGCTGCTACTTTCCCAGCGGCTCCAGCGGCGAGGAGCGGCAGGCGGCCAAGTTCCGCTTCCTCGAGGTGGTGTACCCGCACCTGCAACGCCTGAAGGCCGAGCGCGACTACATCCTGGTGGGCGACATCAACATCGCGCACAAGGAGATCGACCTGAAGAACTGGCGCAGCAACCAGAAGAACTCCGGCTTCCTGCCCGAGGAGCGGGCCTGGATGACCAAGGCCCTGGACCAGCTGGGCCTGGTGGACGTGTTCCGCAAGCTCAACCCGCACCCCGAGCAATACACCTGGTGGAGCAACCGCGGCCAGGCCTGGGCCAAGAACGTGGGCTGGCGGCTTGACTACCACCTGGCCACGCCGGCGCTGGCCGAGCACGCGCGCAAGGAAGCCATCTACCTGGAGCAGCGCTTCTCGGACCATGCGCCGCTGATCATCGACTACGACTTCACGCTGTAGGTTGCTCGAGATGCTGCGCTACCGCACGGTGCCGGTGACGGCCTTCCAGCAGAACTGCTCGATCGTGTGGTGCGACGAGACGATGGCCGGCGCGGTGATCGACCCCGGCGGCGAGCTGCCGCGGCTGCGCGCCGAAGCGACACGGCTGGGGGTGCGGCTGGAGGCGATCTGGCTCACCCACGCCCACATCGACCATGCCGGCGGCGCGGGGCAGCTGGCGCGCGAGGCCGGGCTGCCGATCATCGGCCCGCACCGCGGCGACCAGTTCTGGATCGACGGGCTGCCGCAGCAGAGCCGGATGTTCGGCTTCCCGCCCGCGGAAGGCTTCACGCCGGCGCGCTGGCTGGAAGACGGCGACACGGTGCGGGTGGGGCGCTGCGAGCTGGCGGTGCGGCACTGCCCGGGGCACACGCCGGGGCATGTGGTGTTTCATTCAGCCGAGGCGCAGCGCTGCTTCGTGGGCGACGTGCTGTTCGCCGGCAGCATCGGGCGCACGGACTTTCCGGGCGGGGATTTCGACACGTTGGTGGAGTCGATCACCAAGAAGCTCTGGCCGATGGGGGATGAAACGGTGTTCATTCCCGGCCATGGGCCGGAGGGTTCGTTCGGGACGGAGCGGTTGACGAATCCGTTTGTGGGAGGCCGCTGAGCGGATTCTCAACCCGCCTTCTGCGGCGGCGGCCCGAACTGACGCGGCGGCTTCTGCGCCCGCGCGTACAGCGGCTCCACGCGCGGCAGGTTGGCCTCGATGTCGCGGATGCGGGTGGGGCCCGAAGGGTGGGTGGAGAGGAACTGCGGCGGCGCGTTCTTGTTCGCGCCCAGCATCTTGGTCCACAGCGACACGCCGGCCTTGGGGTCGTAGCCGGCGCGCGCGGCGAGCTCCATGCCCACCAGGTCGGCCTCGGATTCGTCTTCGCGGCTGAAGCGCAGCGTGAGCAGCTGGCTGCCCATGTTGAGCAGCGCGTCGCCCGCATTGCCCAGCCCGAACAGCGAGCTGATGAGGCTGGCGCCGATGCGCGTGGCCGCCGTCTTGCCCATGCGCTCGCGCGCGTGTTCGCGCAGCGCATGCGCCATTTCGTGGCCCATCACCATGGCCACTTCGTCGTCGCTGAGCTGCAGGTTCTGCAGCAGGCCGTAGAAGAACGCGATCTTGCCGCCCGGCATGCAGAAGGCGTTGAGGTCCTTCGAGCCGATGAGGTTGACCTCCCAGTTCCAGCGGCGTGCGCGCTCGTTCCAGTCGTTGGTGTAGGGAATGATGCGCTGCGCGATCGCACGCAGACGCTGCACCTGCGGATGATCAGGCGGCGCGAGCGCCCGCTTCTGCGCGGCCTGCTGCACCATCTGGCGGTACTGCTGGTCGGCGGCCTGCTCGATCTGCTCGGCCGGCACCAGCTTCGAGAACGACGACTGTTTGTCGACCTCGACCCCGTCGCGTGCGACAGCCGGCACGGTGGCCAGCACGCCCGCGCCGAGCAGCGCGCCGGTGAACAGGCGCCGGCCGTGGCAGGCGCAGCCGAAGCCGTGCAAGGGGGCGGCGATCTCGGCATCGGTGATGAAGCGGTCGTTCATTTCAGGCTCACAAGGGCAAAGCGCGCACCTGGCAAAAAGGGTTCAGTCGTCCGCCGCCGGCGCGCCGGGGTCGACCTCGAGCGCCTTCACGGGGCGGCGCAACCACCACAGCATGCCCAACGCGGGCAGCGCCATGATGGTCGACACGACGAAGAAGATGGGCCAGCCGATCGATTCTGCAAGCACCCCGGCCAGCGGCCCCACCCATACCCGGCCCACCGAGGCAAACGCCGACAGCAGCGCGTACTGCGTGGCGGTGAAGCGCTGGTTGCACAGGCTCATCAGGAAGGCCACGAAGGCCGCGGTGCCCATGCCACCGGAGAGGTTCTCGAAGGCCACCACCATCAGCAGCCCGCCGTCCATCGGCGTGTCGGTGGCCAGCTTGACGAAGCCCCAGTCGAAGGCGGGAATCGTCACGCCGGGGATCATGCCCTTGCCGGCCACGGCCAGCCACCAGAAGCCCAGGTTGCTGGCCGCCTGCAGCAGGCCGAACAGCAGCAGCGAGCGCCACAGCCCCAGCTTCACCATCAGCGTGCCACCGGCCAGCGCGCCCAGGATCGTGAGCCACAGGCCCAGCACCTTGTTGACCACGCCGATCTCGGCCGCGCTGAAGGCCATGGCCTTGAGCAGGAAGGGCGTCATCAACGAGGCGGCGAAGGCGTCGCCCAGCTTGTACAGCACGATCAAGGCCAGGAAGGCGCCCGCGCCCGGCAGCGAGAAGTAGCTGCGCAGGCCGTTGATCAGCGTCTCGAAACGGGCCTTGCGCGCGGCCCAGGCGGCCAGCGGCAGCGTGGCACCAATGCCGATGAGCAGCGCCAGCAGTTCGCCCCACTTGGCCTGCAGCGCGGGCGCCAGTGCGCTGCCTTCCCACAGCGGCTGCAGCAGCAGGCGCGCCACGGGCTGCGCGACGCGGTCGGTGACCACCACGCCCACGCCCACGGCCGCCAGCACCGCCAGGAAGCCCAGCACGTCATGCCGCGCGGCGCTGGCCGGTGGGCGGGCCTGCTTCAACGGCGGCACCAGCAGCGCGGAAAACAGCGCCGCCCCCACCATCAGGCCTGCCATCAGCCGGTACACCTGGGGCCAGTTCCAGCCGCCGCCCTGCGCGGGGTCGGTCCAGATGAACGCGATGCCGCCTGAGAGGATCATCGCGAGGCGGTAGCCCAGCACGTTGAGCGAGGAGCCCACGCCGCGCTGCGCGGCAGGCAGCAAGTCGGTGCGGTAGGCGTCGTACACCACGTCCTGCGTGGCGGAGAAAAAAGCCACCAGCAGCGCCAGCAGCGCGAAGCTGCGCATCGCGGCGGTGGGTGAGGTCACCGACATCAGCAGCAGTGCGCCGGCCAGCGCCAGCTGCGTCAGCACCAGCCAGCCGCGGCGCCGCCCGAGCCAGGGCAGCTCGAAGCGGTCCATCAGGGGGGCCCAGAGGAACTTGAAGGTATAGGGCAGGCCCACCAGGCTGAGGAAGCCGATGGTGGCCAGGTCCACGCCTTCCTGGGTGAGCCACGCCTGCATGGCCTGGCCGGTCAACGCCAGCGGCAGGCCCGAAGCGAAGCCCAGCACCGTGACGGCGACCAGCCGGTGTGCCGCCGCGAGGCGTTCGGAGGGCGTGGCGTGCGGCGCGGCGCGGGACGCGGTCATTGGTAGACGTTGGTTCTTAGTCGGCCTGAAGGCCGGGTTCGGAGCCAACGCCCCCGTTCAAACCGTGCGTGCGGATTTCCCGCACACGGCTTACCGGTGGTCGTCGACTCGCAGCATTACGCGG